>JBIKRT010000077.1:0-20969 GCA_044349005.1 Cyclobacteriaceae bacterium | reverse complement strand
CAGTCGGTTGAACGTAACCCTGGCAGGTTGCTCCTCAGCAGAGCCCGCTTCCGTTTCAGTTCAACTATGCAAAATTCAAAACAGTCATCTATATTTACAACCTGTCAAAATTCTCAGCCATTTACCAACGGTAATCCACTACATCCATAAAAATGCAGTGCACCATGGCTTTAGCAAAAATTTTACAGATTGGCCTTGGAGTTCATACCATGAACTGGCGAACGACACCAGCACGTGGCTGGATCGCGAGTTTGTTATCAATTGGTTTGGCGGTGTTGAAAAATTTAGAGACTTCCATCAGCAACCAATTGCTGTTAAGGCAGAATTAGAAGATTGATTTTTATAGCAGACGTGACCGGTCTGTTACCAAAGAACACAATCTGAAAGCAAATCACAACGCGAACGATTACCAGGTGGAAAAATATATACCTGAAAGTAATCTACACAACGGGTTGCTCATTATCTTTTTCTAAAAGTAATTTTACTTCCCTTGGGTTTTAACGTTATCAATGGGTTGACGGCTATTTCTGTCTGGTTTGAAATAACTTGGTAATGTTTTACCAGGTGAACTATTGCCAAAGCCATTTCATAAATTGCGAAGCCCATACCAATGCACATTCTGGGGCCTGCCCCAAAAGGGTAGAAATAATTCATAGATTTTTTTCTTTGTTCACCCAAAAATCGTTCTGGCTTAAAGTCTTCTGGGTTCTCCCAATAGTTTGGATTTCGGTGAAGCGCATAAAACGAAACCCCAATCAAGGTGTCCTTCTTTATTTTAAAACCTGCCACGGTATCGTCTTCAAGGCTTACCCTATCGGTTATCCAAGCGGGCGGATAAAGCCGCATCGACTCATTGATAACGGCATTGACATAGTTAAAATTTTGAAGTTGTTCTATTAGCGGGAGTTGTAGTGCTTCGATGCGATTGATTTCGTCAACTATTTTTTCTTGAACTTCCGGATGCATTCCTAAAAGTTGTAAAGTAAAAGTAAGTGCATTGGCTGTGGTTTCATGGCCTGCAATAAATAAAATTGCTATTTCGTCAATGAGTTGATTGAGTGCCATTGGCTCGCCAGTATCTTCATATCGGGTATCGAGTAGCATATGAAGCAAATCGTCATGAGAATCTTTTGACGACTGGCGTTCTAGTATAATTTTCTTAATTATCGCTCTACTTTCCTCTGCCAAAAGTTGGTGTTCTTTCATTTGACCGCTGAGCTTAAACCACCAGGATTTATAAGGCATCCGTATTTCTTTTACTAAAAATTCCTGTACTTTTTCGATTATATACTTTATCCTATCCAGCATTTCGGCAGAGGCCGAAAGATGGAAAAGTGATTTTGCAACAACGGTAAATGCCAACTTATTCATGAGGGGAAAAACATCCAAAGATTGATCTGTTGGTAGTTCTTTTAACTCATGCTCAATAACTTCGTGCATGTTGGTGGTTAACACGTTGAGCTTTTCCTTATGAAATGCCGGCTGTATAAGTCGTCTTTGCCGAAGCCAAAAATCGCCATTGGCGCTAAGCAATCCTTTACCAATATATTTAGAAAGGTATTCTGTTTGTATCATAGATTTTTGATAGTTCTTATGTTTTTTTTGCAGAATATGCAAGGCAACTTCATTATCTCTTGAAAGAATGATTCGATTTTTAAAGCCGAAGCGAATCGAAAAAGTATCTCCATATTTTTCAAATGCCTTTTTATGGAAAGGAATGGGATTTTTTAAAATAGACTCTGCATTTAAAAAGAATTGAAAAAGCGAGAGCTGATTAGGATATAAATACTCTTTTTTTGGTTGCATTACAATTATTGTTTAAGGTAGTAAAATAAACCGGGTTGGCCGCTTAAAAAAACACTTTGAATATGAGGCAAGCCATCATGAAACATTATCAAAAAGCAAATCAACCAACATCGGAGGTGTTTTGCATGAAGGCTCAGTTTCTGCAAGCAATCTATCAAAGAACACCATCTGAAAGCAAATTAGAACTTCTGGTGGAGGGAGACAAATCTAAAAGCAAATCGAAACTGATATAAATAAATCACCCGATTTAAAAGCGACAACTATTTTGGCACAAAATTCGCATCACAAAACCAGAAGAAAAACATTAGCCAGTAGAAATTCAGTTTTACATTTCTTCTTTAAGTAAGGTATTTCTAAGGCCCTGAAACTACTTCTCACCTCACGGGGTGCCGCGCGGTGTGGTAATAAAAAAGGCTGCTTTAGCGATTCCGAAATTTTGAACGAATTAATATGTTGTCTATGAAAAAAATTCTTACTGCTATCATGCTATTCTCAACGTTGAAGGTGGCAAATGCTCAGATTGATACCTCTGACTTAAAACTTCCAATTAAGTCAAATAAAATAGTATACGAAGGTGTCGTTGAAGTCCAAAATAGGTCAAAAAATGATTTATTCTTTAACGCAAAAAAATGGGGCTTTGACTTTTTAAAGTTTCCCGATAATCCGGTACAAAATGAAGATAGAGAAATGGGAAGATTACTTTTGAGAGGTAACACTATTACCCAATTGCCAAATTCTTTCGGTGAAAGCAACGTTGGACTAAGAATGACTATTCAAATTGACGTTAAGGAAAATAAGTTTCGTTATAAAATTTATGATTTATATTTCACGAGCGCCAATACTAACTCCGTAAACACATCTGGTTCATCTTCAATGTGCATATCGATGGAATCGTTCATCGATATTGCTCCAAAAATTCCTATTCTATTCCTATCAAAAAAACATTTCAAGCAACTTTTTGAAAATGCCAATTTTGAAATTTTATCAGGAATTGCTCACTTAAAAAATGACATGAAAAAACCACCCGATGATTTCTAAAGGTATTGCAAGTATATCGCGCAACTAACTCACCAACTGCTCAAAATGCCCCATTAAGTTTCAGGCCAACTCCGCCAATCAGCACAAAAACAGATCCTATAAAACCAAAGACGATCGCAAATAGATAACGCTCGGTTACTTGATTGATCACCACTTCGTAAGGATCATTAACATTGACCAGCATCTCAACGATCTCTCCTACTTCAAAAGCCGATGGGCGGGAGAAAACATTACTTGAATAAATTCTATCTGCCCCATTCCACTTGTACTGAACCACAGGAGCAGTGGCATTGCCTTCATAGTTAAATTTAATCACCGTTCCAGAAACAGAAACACTGTCTTTTGTATGTTGATAGTCTCTCCAATATAAAAAGCCAGCTATTGAAAGAAACAAAATGCCAATTGCACCGAAAATTACCAATATCAATGATAGTCCACTGAAGGCAATTCCTTTGCGCGGAGTGTAGTGACCAGAGGCAATGAGCTCGCTTTCCGCTGCCTCCACTAATTCCTTGGCTTCCACCAAACCAATCTTTAAGAAATCCCTCGCAAACTTTACAGCCTCTAACTTTTTTCCGTCTTGAAGAAGTTTTTTGACTTTATCTTTTATTTCAAAACCATCCATCTATTTGGCAATTTCATATCAGGTCAATCGCAGCCAATTAAGCGAGCCAAAAATTATATATATCCCATCACCTTGTAGGCAATGAAACCTATCGTTTCTTTGAAGAACACTTGCCACAACCACAGTGCATTTGTGCTTGGCACAACAAATTTTTCAAATGAATATTCTGTAGCGTGCGATATAAGGTCGGTAGCAAAAGGTTGGGCACTAAACCCCGCTTTATCAAAACAGGCCTTCGCCCTACGCAAGTGATTCCCGGATGTTATTAATAGACACTCCTTCGGGTTCACATTTTGTAACAGGGCGGCAACGGCCACTGCCGACTCATGTGTGTTTCTCGATTTCGATTCCTTACGTATGCGGGTTTTATCTACCCCCATTATCAGCAGCACCTGTTCAATTTGATCTGCCTCCAACATGCGCTTCTTCGCCAACGTTCCCGGCCCCCCGCTTATCAATAGTGTGTCTATCACTCCGGCCTTATAGAGCTGCACAGCATGTGTAATTCTATCCAGGCCAAGAAAAACGCGATCGTCATAGTCTTCGTGTAGTCTCGTAAATCCGCTCAGCACAATACCGTAACTATAATGTTTTTCTAGGTCTTTGAAACGGACTGGGGCGACCTCCCAGGCCTTCATCACTTCGTTGGCAATAAAATCGTTACTAAAGAACAGCAGTAACCCCAGCCCAAGTCTGAACAGAATTCTTTTTGGCCGCTCCTTTTTGATAAAGCTAGATGCGATCAAAACACCCACAATCAATACAAAAGGAATTGTAAGAAACTGTAAAATCTTTGACAAAAAATAAAACATAGCCTACATTCTCTTTGGGATAGGATTTGAGATAGCACCAAGTCCATCAATGATTCTCCTGAGTATCTCAAAATAGAGTGCGATCGCAAGGACAAGTGTCATCGACCAAATTACTGCAAGATTAAAATAAAGTGTATCAATGTTTTGGCTTAAGAAATGCTTGGCAGGCATATAAAATTGAGCGTCAAAATCAACCATGTGTTCGGGGTCTGGATCTTTATAGATTGGAAAAATCTTCTGTATCAGCTTGCCATCTTTTTCAATAATTCGATTGGATTCTTGGGTGTTTTTAACCAACTCCGCAATGGCTTCATTTTGATACGACAGCCGATAGTCCTCAAATTCTTTTTCTTTTGCAGTTGTGTTCGTCATCCGATTAACTTTTCTCTCCTTTTCTTTATCTGCTTTATTGTATCGATTTATGTAAACCTTCTTCAAAGCATCTATTACCAGCTTCGTGTCAATCGCCACGAGCGAATCAAATTTTGCAAGTCCGAGGCCATCCAACCTCTTGTGATGCAGATCTCCCCCTATCTCATTCAACTCTCTACTTAGTTCCTTTTTTATTAGATTCAAATTCAAAGCAACTTCGCGTTGTATTTCTGGCTCTAAGCTCTTAAAATTCAAACTCACAAAAGTGAGTCTTGTTTCTAATTGAGGGAGGTAGTAAATCTTCTTGTAATCCGCCTCCGACATTGCTTTGTCGTATTTGTAAAATTCTTTTTCAAACTTATTGTCCTTGAATTGCGCCACCATAGAAGCTTCAAATGCCCATCGAGATGCCATGAGGTCACCCACAAATGGAACCGTAGCCGTATTCCCTATAATTGGGTTTAACTTGTCGAATCTAACCACAACGCCACTGAGAATGAGCTGCGGAATGAGCAGTATTGGAATTAATATGTAAATAGTTACGGCAGAATTGAACGCGGAAGAAATATTGAGACCCAATAAGTTAGCAAAGCAAGACACCGTAAAAAGTATAGACCAATGAATTAGAAACATCCCATGAATTTCCAACATGTAGTTACCGACAGTAACAAATAAAAGTGTTTGAATAGCTGATATAAAAAAGAGAATGGAGATTTTAGAGATTATATAGCTAATTCTGCTTAAGTGTAAAAAAGATTCTCGTTTAAGAATTTTTCTATCTCTAATAATCTCTTCTGCTGAAACCGTAAGCCCCATGAAAAGCGCAACGATAACGCTCATAAAGAAATAGGCAGGAATATTGAGGTTTTTACCAAACAAGTACCCAGATCTAAACTGATCATCGATGTTATGATAACGAACGATGAAAGCGAGTATGAACGCTAGCAAGGGCGCCTCTACTAAATTGATAATCAAGTATTGCTGATTACTCAACTTCGAAAGCATATCTCTTAATGAAAAAAGATACATTTGTTTAAACCATGTTGGAATTCTTAATGAAGAATGAGGAACTTCCTCGGAGGGCACTACTTTCGGAACGATCGTTTTAGCTTTAAAAAAACTATTCCATTGTTCGGGCAGGAATTTCCGTTCGTTAGTAAAATTACCAAACTCATTTATCACTTTCGTTTCAATGATATTGAAAATCTGTTCAGGATTAACATTTCCGCATGAATGGCATTCGCCCTGTTCGCTGTTAACGAGATTAATGTTTCGTTTAAAGAAGGTAACAGCATCCACGGGATTACCGTAATAGATTTGGTAGCCGCCTGTATCCAGTATCACCAGCTTGTCAAACATTTTGAAGATGTCTGATGAGGGTTGATGAATTACGGCAAACACCAATTTGCCTTTTAACGAAAGTTCTTTAAGTAGATCTATAATATTTTCTGAATCGCGGGATGAAAGTCCCGAAGTAGGCTCATCTACAAATAGCACTGCTGGCTCTCGAAGCAATTCAAGGCCGATATTTAGTCTTTTTCGCTGTCCACCGCTGATCGTTTTCCGTAAGGGTGATCCAACTTTCAAGTCCTTGGTTTCAGACAAGCCCAAGTCATCCAACGTTGTTTTTACAAGGGTATCTATTTCTTTCTCGGCCAAGTGACTGAAGCAGAGTTTTGCAGCAAAATAAAGATTTTGATAAACTGTTAAGTCTTCAATCAATAAATCATCTTGGGGAACGAAACCAATAACACCTTCAATCTTCTCGGGTGTTTTATGAATATCGATTCCGTTTATCAGCACCGCACCTTTTGATGGCTTCTCAGTTCCATTAAGCACGTGAAGTAACGTTGATTTGCCAGCACCACTTGCACCCATTAGTGCAATCAGCTTACCAGAATCTTCAGCGATATTTATTTCCCGCAGGCCGAGTTTATGATTTTTGAACTCGAAGTAGATATCCTTTGCTTCAAATGTAAAACTACTTGAGCTTGAATACTTTTTGAATTGATTTAAAATATCGCCATAATAAACAGGATGAGCGGTTTCCCATCGTATACTGCTGCCCGTGGCTAACGCATTAATGTTTCCTGATTTTTGCGGAACACCATTTAAATACACGTCCGATTTGCCGATGTACTTGAAGAAATAAAGCCTGGTACTTCGCATAAAGAGGATGGAAATAAAGCCATCTAAATGTTCTCGGTAGATATGCTTAAATGTTCCCTGGTGTTGAGACGAATCGATAACTAAAATGTCATCGTGCTCAGACTCTTGGGTAGAATTGCTCACCACATAGGTCTTGATCAGGTTTATATCGTCTATTGAGAGATTAAACGAGCTTCCTATTTTTTTTGTCAGCTTATCCTCCCCTTCGGAAATAACGCCATCTGCCAACACAATGCACATCAGCTCGATCATAATAACCGTCTTCTGCTTTTGGTCAACTTCTTTGTTGATACCAGCACAAATTTGTTCAATTAGATGATCTTCTTGCAGGGCATTAGATTTCGAAAATTCGGCTGAATAGCCGTCAAAAATCGCCAAATGGGAAGCAACAGTTTTTTGGTTTAAATGATCCCCCAAAAAAGTGGCGATGTGATCTCGTTCTTGCTTTGTTACTGAATCTTCTTTAGCCACAAGTGCAAAAAGGCGCATAATGGCTTTAAGTACTGGTTCGCTCATTGCTAGTTAGGATTTAAAGTCAGCTAAAGATAAATAAATCTTGTTAAAAAGGTCATAAAAAAAGGATTGATAAGTTGTATCAATCCTTTAGAAGATAATTCGATCTGATTGCTAATCGGTAATTGATTTACGCAACTTAGAAACAAGTCGAGTTATCTCAGCTAAATTTTTATCGTTTAACACCTCGCTTCCTTTGTTATTTTTTATCTGCTCATTGATATTTAAATTTTTGTAATAGGATTGCAACGATGTAAACTCAGTCAACAAACTAGTTATTGGTTCTTCAGCTGGCTGCACTGCCCCTAACATTTTAACTAATTCGTTCACCGATTTTTCTTGCTCTAAAATGATCCTTACCAAGGGAGTTAAAATTACATTTCGCTGATCGTTTGGCAGAAGATCTTTAGGGTAGCTGGAAATTACTCCCGTAGTAATATACAACCCTTCCACGAAACTACCTGTTACCATCAATGCTGCCAACTTGTTTCTGCTATCATCTTTAAGATAGACATCAGTCTTTTTTATGGCCCTATCTAACAAGGCAGCTAATGAATCTTTATTAGAAATATTTGATTCAAAGTTTTTCAAGATATCCGTATCAAAAGACCCGATAACGCCCATATGATCCGCCAACGATTTTGCTGTTGTTAGATAATCAATCGCTTCTTGTGTTTTGTCATACGAACTTAAATAACCAATATCGGACGCATATACGCCTAGGTTCAACGCGACCTTATCCGGTTTAGTCAGATAGCTCTCGGCTTTTTTTCTATCACTAACCAAGCTTTGATTAAAATCAGCCCCGGTAGATTCAAGCAAATAAGGTATTTCGTGGGGTGAAGGAATATTGTATACGACATCTTGAATTCCATCTTTCAATGATTCTTCTGCTTCTTTAAATTCGTCCGATTTTGATTGATCCTCTTTTGAAGAAGATCCGCAAGACCAAAGTCCTAAAGCAAGGAAAACAAATACGCAAACAGTTTTAAGAAAAGTGAATTTCATGGTTTATTAGGTTTAACTCTCAATTTTAACACATTTTTTGATTTCATTAAAGAACTCAGGATTTTATTTTGAAATTACTTTCAAAAGCCAACCGAAAAGGATGTTAAAGTAACTTTCGCTTAACATCAAATTAAAAAAGAAGTGGGCCCTGTCAGGAACGATCTGACGACCCCCAGATTATGAGTCTGATGCTCTAACCAGCTGAGCTAAGGGCCCGAAAACCAATTACTGATTAGGTAATTGCTAAATGAGGCGCAATGTTACATATTTGCCGATTAATACACAATGCTTTGCCTAAAGTTCAATTTAAAAACATAATTTTCGATCTCGGTGGCGTACTTCTCGATTTAGATGTGCAGAGAACGCACGAAGCTTTTTCCAAGCTGACTGGCATTCCGGAAGTTAAGATCAAATCGATCCTTGGAGAATCGCGTTTGTTTTTAGAATATGAAAAGGGGAATGTCACCGACAACGAGTTTAGAACCCAAGCGAAAGATGTTTTAAGACTTACCTGTTCCGATTCCATTTTTGATAACGCGTGGAATCAAATGCTTGGAGACTTACCTAAGAAACGACTTGATTTGCTAAATCAGTTAAATGGCACCTATCGCACCTTTCTCTTAAGCAACACTAATCAAATTCATAAAAACCATTTTTCAAGTATTGTAAAAAAGAACACCGGTGGCATTGAATTGGATAACTTTTTCACCAAAGCCTATTATTCTCATTTGATGAAGATGCGAAAGCCCGATTCGGAAATATTTGAATTTGTGCTTTCGGAAAACAACCTAGTTGCCGATGAAACCATTTTTCTTGACGACAATGTCAGTAATCTAAAAGGTGCTGAAAAACTAGGAATCAAAACTCACTTGATCACTCACCCCGAAATGACTTTCACCCTTTTTTAATGAACGCCAAGTTAAAAACTACTCTTATCCATTCGGGATTATTTCTTGTAACCTTAGCTACCACAACAATAGCCGGAGCAGAATGGGTTTATGGTAAATCCATTTTAATGAAAGATTATTCTTGGAATGATTTTTTGAGCGGCTTTTCTTATTCGATTCCTTTTCTTTTCATTCTTACGGCTCATGAATTTGGGCATTATTTCACCGCCATTTCTTATCGAATAAGGACCACGTTACCCTATTACATACCCTTTCCCCCAGCGATAATCCCATTTAACATTGGTACCTTTGGCGCAGTCATAAGATTAAAAGGTTACGTTAGATCAAAACAACAGCATTTTGACATCGGTATTGCAGGGCCGTTGGCCGGATTTGTTGCCGCGTTGATTGTGCTTGTTTACGCTTATACTCATTTGCCGCCACTAGAGTATATCTATCAATTTCATCCCGAGTACCAAAAGTACGGAGCAGACTACGCCTCCTTCGTTTATAAGCCAGAAAATATGACACCGAATGTTTTCGATGTTGTAGTAGGTAAAAATCTACTTTTTTTGATGCTAGAGAAAATCGCCCCAGACCCTACCCTAGTGCCAAATGTACATGAGATTATGCACTACCCTTTTATTTTTGCCGGCTTCCTTTCCCTTGTTTTCACTGCTATCAACTTGCTTCCAGTTGGTCAGTTAGACGGAGGCCACGTGTTATATGGGTTGATCGGCTCGAAGCGTCACAAATGGGTTTCCACTTTTATCTACATAGGTCTATTATTTTATGCAGGCACAGGACTTCTTTCTCCTAAAACACCTTTTAGTGATTTGATCATTTATATACCCCTTTTGATTTTTTACTACTATTTGTCCTTTCAAGGCTTACATCTTTCGAAACCTAATACACTCACCATCGCGGTCGCCATCTTTGCAGTTCAATATACCATTGCGGGCTTCGTTCCATTGCTAAATGGTCATTTAGACATTATGCTCTTTCTCTTTATAATTGGGCGCTTCGCAGGTATTCACCATCCTCCGTCAGAAATAGAAGAACCTTTAACGTTCGGACGAAAAGTGTTGGGTTGGATGGCATTGCTGATTTTTGTTTTATGCTTTACTCCTAATCCTATTGATATCATTGCGCCAGCGATAAGCAAATAGTGTTTTTATTGCTTTTTGCAGGAAAAAAATTAATTTAGATAACTGTTAATTAAAGATTTGTAAAAATGAAAGTAACTCTATTCGCTACGTTGTTGGTAATTGCGCATATTTCAGCATCAAGCCAGTCTTTTGATCCCAAGATCTTCTCGTCTCTGAAGTTTCGATTTATTGGCCCTGACGGCAATCGAATGATTGCGGCAGTAGGTGTGCCCGGAGACCCAATGGTGTCTTACGCTGGTGCTGCATCAGGTGGCATTTGGAAAACAGAAGACATGGGCATCACTTGGAAGTCAATTTTTGATGATACCGAGGATTCCTCTATTGGAGCGTTGGCGATTGCTCCCTCCAACCCAAACCAGGTATGGGCTGGTACTGGAGAGACTTTTTTGATCAGGCCAGCGCACGCGGTGGGCAATGGAGTATATAAGTCTTCTAACGCGGGCAAAACTTGGAGAAAACTTGGATTGGAAAAGACCTTCCGGATTAGCCGCGTAGTGGTACACCCTACTGATACTAATACAGTTTATGTAGCATCGCTAGGGCATACGCACGGCCCGCATCAAGAGCGTGGCGTATATAAAACAACTGACGGAGGAAAGAACTGGGATCGGGTTTTCTTTGTAGATGAAAATACCGGCTGTTCTGATTTAGCGATTGACCCGAAAGACCCGAACCTACTTTATGCAGCCATGTGGCAAGTTGAAATAAAAACATGGGGGCTCACAAGTGGTGGGGCATCAAGTGGCATTTACCGATCAAAAGATGGAGGAAAGTCATGGCAACCCTTGCGAAATGGAATTGAAAGCGGGCCAAGCCATCCTGTTGGAAAGACTTCGGTAGACGTAGCGTTTACAAACCCAAAAGTGGTTTATGCGCTAGTGGAAGACAAAGAGCCAAGGCTTTATCGCTCTGAAGATAGTGGCGATAGTTGGAAGCTGGTGCATCAACATCATGGCATGGGTCAGCGTGCGGGCTACTACACTCGCTTGCGCGTTTCTACAGCCGATGAAAACACAGTTTACACTATTTCGGTAGGTATCATGAAATCTACGGATGGTGGAAAAACCTTTGATAAAAAATTCAATCAATGGGGGCCTGGGGGCGATAACCATGATATGTGGTTCGATCCTAAAGACGGGAAGCGTATTCTCTGCGCGCACGATGGTTGTTTGAATATGACCTTTAACGAAGGAAAGACCTGGAAGAACATCAATCTTCCAATTGCCCAGATGTATCATGTTGCGGTCGATAACCAAGTACCTTATTACGTTTACTCCAATCGCCAGGATGCTTGGAGTTATCGAGGTCCAAGCCGCTATTTAGGGGGCAACTCAATTCCGCTGGGTGCATGGCATGGCATTGGTGGCTGCGAAAGTGGATTCGCTCAGCCAGATCCCTTCGACAATTCGATTGTTTGGAGCGGTTGCTATGATGGGGGACTAGATGTTTTTGATCTAAAAACAATGCATCCTCGCGATGTACGCGTATGGCCACAAACGCAAATTGGCTCTAAGCCCGCTGATGCAAAGTACCGTTGGCATTGGAATTTCCCCATGGTGCTTTCCAAACATGTGAAAGGCCGGGTGTGGGTAGGTAGCCAATTTGTGCACGAGACCAATAGCGTTGGGCAGAGTTGGCAGGTGATCAGCCCAGATTTGACAACCAATGACAAAACACATCAGCAAAATTCAGGCGGCATTGCGAATGATAATCTCATGACGTGGGACGGCTGTACCTTGTACTCGATGGCTGAATCGCCTGTGAGGGAAGGTGTATTATGGACTGGGAGTAACGATGGGCAAGTAAATGTAACGCAAGATGGAGGAAAGACATGGACCAACGTAACGGCAAATATTCAAGAACTACCCAAGTGGGGCACTATTCGGAATATTGACGCCTCCAATTTCGAAGCTGGCACCTGTTACTTATCGGTAGACGCACATCACGTAAATGATTTTGGGTCCTATGTTTTCAAAACCATTGATTTTGGAAAAACATGGACACGACTTAAGATTGAGTTGCCCGCATCCAATTCAAACTTTGTAAATCAAATAAAAGAAGATCCCGCAAAGGCAGGATTGCTTTGGCTAGGGACTGACAAGTCATTGTACTTCTCGCCCGATGATGGGAAGAACTGGATTCACTTAAAAAATAATTTACCCCCTGTTCCGATTTACGGAATCGAAATTCAAAAAAACTTTAAAGACTTAGTGATTGGTACTTATGGAAGGGGCATCTATATTCTGGATGACATTACCCCTATTCGCGAGTTTAGCGAACAGGTTCAAAAGAAAGACGCTGATCTATTCCCCTTGCGCAATACCTATCGCTTCCAAGAAGTTAACGGCATAAAAACAGAAGGCAGCTTTGTTAACGGTGAAAATCCACCGGACGGTGCTGTCATTTCATATTACCTAAAAGAAAAATCTAAAGACAGTGTGGAGTTGTTGGTTATAAATGCCAATGGGGAACTAGTGCAAAAACTAAAGACTAAAAATCAAGCTGGTATACAACGGGTATGGTGGAACTTGCGTTTGCAAGAGCACATCATGCCTAAGTTAAGAACTAAGCCAAGAGGTAAAGATTGGGTTGAGTTAGATGAAAAAGGAGAGCGAAATTTGTTTATTCCCGACCTTGATATCGGGCCAGGGCTCACACCACCAATGGTGCCCGTAGGTAATTATACAATAGTGCTGAAAGCACACGGCAAAGAATACAAGCAAAACCTAACGCTTCTCAAAGATCCTACTACAAAATCGGATAACGAAAGTATGGACAGTCAATACCGTTTAGGTGTAAAATTGTATAGTGCTACTAAGACCGCTTTGCAGCTAGTTGATGAAATGGAAAAAGTACGAGCTACCTTGTTAAAAAATAAAATGGATAAAAAAGGGCTGGCACTGGAAGAAAGAATTTATCAATTGGAAGCCACGCTATTTGACGTCAATCAAACCGGTGCCCGTTGGGATATCTTTAGAAGTGGAGCTCAAGTGCTGGAACGTTTACTTGCGTTGGGCAAGGAAAGTCAGGTGTTCAGTGCCGATGCGCCACCCACCGATCAACAATCGGAAGTTTATGAACTGACGGTGAAAAAACTAGAAGAGATACAAAGTCAATTCGAAATCATCAAAAAAAATCCTCAGATAAAAACGCTGGAAAAGAAGTAAGGTAGCTGCTTAACACGTTAGTCTTGCACAATGATTCGTTGGGAAACCCATTGATTGTCGATTAGCATTCGAACGATAAGCAATCCGTTGCGGTTTATTACTTGAATTTTCTTGCGTTCTAATTGATCTTCAGAAAAAAAATCAACTGGTGACCCAAAAGAATCATAAACAGTAATTTGTTCAACCACGTTTGGAACATAAAATACTCCTTGGCTTGGATTAGGATATATTTCTATTGACTTGCTTTCTTTCGTAACTTCGGTAACAACGTTTGTAGTGCCTTTTCCAAATACTGGCCGTATCATGAGGCTTCCTTTCAGGTCAGTATTTTTAGTCCAGGTGCCAGACGTATTATAGAAAATTCTGTCCGCGCTATCTGTGTTCGCATCAAACCCAACATCCATCCGAGCGGTGGTATTTTGTTTCCAGCCAACGTAGAAAGTACCCTGCACGCTCACCGGTTGAGCAGGATCTAGCGCATAGGAGATAAATTTATTTTTGGCACTTCGTTTCACAGGCACCGTTTGCTTGTAAAGGACAATCGGGGTTGCATCAAAAAGGGTTTTCCAAATTCGCAATTCAAAAACCTGACTAGATTGATCGCCAAAATCCGGAAAGTAAATATCGATTTTTCTTAGCACATCTGCTTCTGTTGTTTTCATGTTGAACTGATAGGCTAGCTCAGCCCCTGATTGGTTCACCCCTGCCCCATATTCTGCTTCACCATCATCGTAGGCATAAAAACTTGAAAGAGTATAGGTAGATCGAATCGTATCGTTATTTCTGAAATCAACGGGGGAATAGTTTGCTGTGTAATCTCGTGTTGGGTCGTTATCTCTTGAAGTGAGTCCAATTTTTAATTTGATTGTTACAGAATCAGCCTTTTTATCGAAGTACCTTGCTAACGGTAACTTAGAGATCGGGAGAGTTCTAAAATTAAGCCCCACCAGTGATGGTAAAATACTCTTAAAGCTGTCTAGTGCATGGGCCGCTTTCGATTTAACTTCATTCTTATAAATAATGATAGTATCGTAAGAGAAGTAATTTAATGGCTGGTTATTGCCTTGTTTGAAATTATAAAGACCAAAACTTGGAGGGTTAAAATTGTTAACTGAATCTTTTATAAAATGCTTGTATGGAATAGCCCAATAGTCTTTCAACAGCGAAGTGAGCGGTTTAGCAATAGCTCTATCTGGTGTAGACGAATCGGTTGCCGTCCTATCCATGTTCAAATAAACATAGTCGACATTCCATGTATCATAAGGACCAGAGAGCCTACCAAAGTTTGTTATTCGAAATTGAAAGCCTGAATGAAAGAACTTCGGATCAACGTAAATACTTTTAAAAGTAAAGTTGCTCGCGTTTATAACATCCACTGTTTCAACTTCCTCCCAGCCTTGAAGACCGTTGAACGAAACCACCAATCGGTCACCTGAATCAGGCACTTCACCATTTCCTTGCGCCTGATAATAAAAGCTAAGATAAACAGTACCTTTTTTCTCGTTTGGCACCAGCGTTAGGTCAATAGGCCGGGAAACTAACTCATCACCGAACCCTTTCACCAGTATATCTGCGCCCGATTTATAGGGCTTTCCATTTGCATCGTAGCCATCGAAGGTAGCCACTTTCAACGATACCGGGTTTACCGCCATGCCATCGTTGATGGATACCGATGCATAGGTCTCCCACAAAAACTCAATTGGTCTCTTTTTCGAATAATAGGAGAAGTCATCCCAAAAAGGAAGCGTCAACGGTGCTGCCGCTTGCTCGCGGCCATTTTTACTCAATTTAGTGTCGGAAAGGTTTGTTCTAGGAATAGACGTTAGGGTAACCTGCGCAAACAGATCGACTGACAAAGTTAGCGCGACTCCTACAAAAAGACTTATCCGCATTTATGCTTGTTAGTTCTGGTCCTTTTTAATGGGCTCCTCTGTATAGTTTTTAGGGCCAATCCAAAGATTAATTGGATCCCCCACACGAACAGAATCACCTTCTTTTGGTTCTTGCCTATAAACGAATGTTTTCATGCCGGTAGTATCAATGCCAGGGGCAATTTCAATTCTACCCAAATGAAGGTTCCAGCCAGCCAACTTAAAAACAGCTTGATCATACGAATCGCCAACCAGACTTCCAATAGCGAGATCGGAAGATCCCTTTCCATCCCCCACCACTAAATCAATAATTGATCCTTTGGGTACGCGCGTGCCTGCGCGAATTGTTCTGCCTTTGTAACGCATTTCATAGATTATCGGGAAGGGTTTCGATTCGTAAAAAACGTTGCCCCGAATAAGCTCATTGCTTTTCAGCATTACTTCGGCATTTAACAGTGACCGATCGAGCAAATCCGGAATAGGCATGGTAGGAGCTGTTATTCTGTTAATGGTTATGTACACCAGCCTGTTTTCTTTTACTTTTACACCTGCCTTGGGAAACTGGCGGATCGCGGTGTAGGGCGGATGGTCGGCCGAGTAGGCTGAATCTTCAATTGCGAAGCGAAGTTTGTGTTGTACTGCCACTTTTTGGAGTTCATGTTGATCAATGCCCGTAAAATCCGGCACTTCAATATGGTTTCCGTGATTAGTTACGTATGGCAAATAGACATAAAAGTAGACGATCAAAAGAAAAAACAGACTGCCGCCAGCAATCCCAATGGTGGCTAATAGGGAGCCTATTTTATTATCTTGAAAAGGCAGTTTTAGTGGCATCAAAATTTAAGTGATGAGTCAAAGGTAGTTTGTATTCTATTCAGTTTAGAATAGCGCTCAGTAGCCAGCTCAATAAGGGTTGTGATAAGATCGGTAAATGATATTCCTCGTTCTTTCCACATCATCGGAAACATGCTCGAATTGGTAAAGCCAGGAATGGTATTAATCTCATTAACGAAAACGTCACCTTTACTGGTCAAAAACAAATCTACGCGAGCAAAGTCTTCGCACGCTAGTGCTTGGTACGATTTAACTGAAATGTCGCGTATCAACTCTGATTCTGATAAAGTGATTTTCGCTGGCACATCGATCGATACGGCATCGCCATCTACGTATTTTGCATCGAAGGTATAAAAATCATACTTGTTGCTCACGATAATTTCCCCGGGCAAAGATGCCTTTGGGGGATCATTCCCTAAAATGGCACATTCTATTTCGCGCCCTTCAATAAACTTCTCGAAAAGAACACAATCGTCATATCTAAAAGCTTCCTCTACTGCCAACAAAAAATCGGTTTCACTTTTCACCTTCGATACACCCACAGACGAGCCTAGATTGGCCGACTTTACCATGAAGGGCAACCCTAATTTTTCGTTCACTTTAGCAAACGGATATTCATTTCGGTTTGAATAGTAACAGAACAAAAACTCCGACACGGGCAGCCCGGCTTGAGCCAGCTTTTGTTTTGCCACTAGTTTACTCATTGAAAGTGATGAACCCAATACGCCCGTCCCCACCATCGGCAAACTAAAGGCTTTCAGAAAACCTTGAATGCTGCCATCTTCGCCATCGGTGCCATGTAAAATAGGAAAAACAATATCGACAGAAAACTCGAAGCCTGCACTGGTCTTAAAGCAGGGATTAGCTGGATCGAGCAAGAAGCTCAGTGCTTCTCCAGCCTCTATTTCTTTCGAAATCTCGAAGTTAAGATACCATCCGCCTTTTTGAGAGATGCCAATCAAAACAGGTTCAAACTTATCTTTATCGATAAATTCAAAAATATTTCTTGCGGAATTAATTGAAACTCCATGCTCCACCGATCGACCACCGTATAGTATAGCTACTTTCTTCTTCGTCATAAAATCGTTCAAGATTCAAAGATGCTGATTTCTGCGTGGAAGAGCAAGGGCGAAGCAAAATGCACGTTGCCATGTTGCCAGAGGGAAATCTCCAATGAAAGATTTTTTTTATTGAAACCAAAAAAGATTACCTAACATACACAAATCGATCTTCATCAGTGTAAGGCAATGGGCGGTTTTAAATATTTTTGCAAGCAGCCAGACAACAAGTAGCGCTTTAAGCATAGATTGAGATTCTACCGCTCGTTAAACTTGTATCTGATGGAAAATCCTTGGAGAAGCCCAGTTGGCGTGGATGAAATAAATCTTCCTGTTGGGGTGGCATTGCTGTCAAGAATTTGGAGCTCGCGAGTTGGTGAGAAGCCAAACAAATAAAGAACCTGAATAGAAAATGCCACCTTCTCCGCATTCAAAACCAATTCACCACCACCTTCAGTACCTAAAACAAAGTTATGGACTCTTTGATAGTCACTAGCTAGTCCTCCATTGGGCAAAAAAGAGCCGAAATAATCAAAATTTAATGGAACATGTACCCCTAATCCAACACTAGGCATAAACTCAACATTCTGACTTTTCGATTTAAAGAAGAGAGGAAGAACGCGCTTATAGCGCGCAGGGATATATATTCTGCGTTCCGTACTTGAGGCGTCAACCAAACTGCCAGTGCCACCCTGTGTATTATACTGTAAAATACTGGGTAGGGGAATTATTCCTGTTTCAATGACGTGTTCATTTTTTTGCTTACCAAATAATAATGCAACAGAACTATTGGCATTGCTCTGAAACGTAGTCGTTGTTTGCGGTACGTTTTGGTTTTGAAATAATAGGTACTCCGCTGCCGCATAAAATGAAGTGCCAGGTGTTTTCTCCGTTTCTGTGCTTCCCGGAAAATACCATCTAACACCAAGCGAAAAATTTTGTCCACCTCCGTTTGAGTAGCGTTCTCCTTTCACCGGCACGCCATCCACCTGACCAGCAAAGCGGTTAATAGTATATTTTTCGGGATCGAGACTGAAGAAATAAACATAATTTGCCGTTAGTTTTAGGCTTTTGTACAAAGGTAACTCCGCCTCCAAACCAACATGCAAGTAGTATTTATTCTTATCCGTTCGAAAATATTCTCCAGTAATTTTGGATACAGCCGCTCCAGTTGTTGGGTCAAACCATTCATAAACTATTGTAGTGGTGCCTAAGTTTTTTGGGCTATTATGTTGCAATGAAATACCACCAACGCCATAGAATTGTAGTGGCAGTCTTTTTTGCCCTAAAATAGTGAGCGGGTAAGAAAAAAGAGTGCGTTTATACCTTATGATAAAGTTAAGTGATTTCAAAGCTTCATTGTAACCCTCTAAGGATTCAAAAAGTTTGTCAGTCGCGTATTCCGGATAGTACTGAATGCCATAAGCAGCCTCTAAGAAATTCTTCTTACGAAATTGATAACCAACATGAAACCCTTGGTTTCCGGAAAAAAAATTGCTAATTCCTAACCGCTTGCTAAAAATTTCGGGATAGCTATAGTAGGTTAGATTATATCGATAAATTGATAAATAAGGATTGCCACCAAAATAAAATTTTTGCGCAAAAATGCTTGCCTGTGGTGAACAGAGCAAAAAGCAGACTACGACAAAAAAAAGAAGAGGTGGCTGCTGCCACCTCACCAGTATAGACCTAAAACTTAACGCTAAGGACATGTAATTGGGTTATAATTTAGGAAGGGGAAATCAAAAAATTCATTTTGACAGGACAAATATCGTCCATTATAATCGGCAGTATGACAAATCCATCCTGAAAAATCATATTTGGGTGTGTTCCATCCTGTTATAGTTGAAAAAGAATAACTGACAGCATTTACATTGTACAATGTTTGATTTAGTGTAAATCTACCAGCGGGACGATTACCAAGGAACGCATAGACATCAAAATTTTGCGCTAATTTATTCGCTTGTTGAATCTCCCAAACATCATTACATGAGCCCCAAGAACATCTCCTGCCAGTTTTCTTCCATATTAGTGTTTCTATACTAGCGGTTGTGCGAAAGAAATACCACGCGCATTTTAGTGTACCTTGAAATCTTGTGTCGGTTCCTAGATTCTGAAAGCAATCCATCCCAGTACGTCCGTTTTCCGAGTTTCTCACTCCTAAACTTTTAATTTTTATTTCCGTCTTGTAAACTTTCAGCCCGTTGAAAATAACTGGTTCCGATCCTTCAGGTTTTTTTGCAATCCCGTCCATCAGAGCTTTGTAGTAATTAACAATTAGGTACTGCTGATCTTTCTTGAAATTAAAGACAAAATCGTTCTGAACTCGATACACTTCATCTTCCCCAAACTGAATCTCTTGGCTTTCATTAATTAGTGCTGCTAAAGCAACATCTTCAATTTTTGAAAGCCTAATTGAATCTTCTTCCTTGGAAAGATATGGACTAATTTCGTCATAGTAAACAACCCTGCCAGTTTCGTTAATCTCTCTCTTTTCCTCCAATCTTGAATTATAGTAATTGTCATGGGAAACAAATTTTAACGGTTTCAATGCATTGTCAATTTCCGAAATATCAGGTTTGTTATCCTTACTTTTCGATTTTATGAATTCATCAAGGGTTTGAAAATTTGAAAATTTCAAGCGTCCATCGATCAATTCTGGCGTAGATCTTACACGCTTTGATTTGTTTCCGAACATCCGATCGCCAACATAAAGAACAAAAAAGAAAAAATCGTTGAGAATTTTAATGTCTTCGCTGCTTTTCCTAACTGGTAATTTGTTTTCATATTTTTAGTTTTTTTACAAATCAATTTGATAACAATGAACAAAGCAATGCAAACCCCCTAAAAAAGGGGTTGCGTTGACCCCCTTTTAAGTGGTATATTTAACAATATTTCACGTTTAGCTCCTAGCCAGATGAGATGCTTAGTAATGGACGATACAAAAATGTTCTGTGAAGCTTTTGTGGCCTTGCTTGAAAAAATACCATACATACAAAAAGCTGAAGGGATTTGCAGCGTAAAAGAGTCAGCCGCCTTTTTAAAAAAAAATGCTATAGATTTAATTTTCGCAGATGCTCGCATGCGGAGTGAGAATGGCATGGAATTTATTCGACAAACAAAAAGTTCTTACCCTAATATGCGCATTATTGGTATTACCAGTTATGACGGAGACGACACGCTCTTCGAGCTTATCAGGGCAGGAGTAAATTCAATCCTATTAAAAGAGAACACTAGTTTAACTGAAATAGATGTTTGCATAAAAGCGATCGGCAAAAATGGCCATTATTGGCCACCAAGATTTCAACCTTTGCTGGCAAAAGCCGCTGAAATGGAGAGATTACTTTTTACTGAGCTAGATCGCGAACTAATCAAACTTTTAAGTAAAGGACTTGTCGCTAAACAAATTGCGAGTTTTTTAGGTAAAAAACCAAGCACCATTGAGGATCAACGCAAACGACTATTTCAAAAGACTGGAACGAAAAATGTTGCTGAGCTAATTGCATTTTTTTTTAGGCATATTACTGAAAAATGGTTGGTGGATGTTGAAGATTTGTTCTGATAACCAATAAGTTGAAAGGAATTTTTAGGAGTTTAGTGAAACGTGTTTCACTAAACTTTTTTCATTTCATGAAACCTC
>JBIKRT010000014.1:0-64421 GCA_044349005.1 Cyclobacteriaceae bacterium | reverse complement strand
CAGTCGGTTGAACGTAACCCTGGCAGGTTGCTCCTCAGCAGAGCCCGCTTCCGTTTCAGTTCAACTATGCAAAATTCAAAACAGTCATCTATATTTACAACCTGTCAAAATTCTCAGCCATTTACCGTTGCTTGGGTAAGCGGAAGTAAAGGCTGGTTTGGGCGGTCAGTCGATGGAGGTAAAAATTGGACTTTTACTCAATTAAAAGGATATGAAAAGCTAGACTTTCGATCGATCTATGCTTTTAACAAAACAACTGCCATTATTGCCAACGCAGGTTCACCTGCCCACATCCTTAAAACTACCGATGGCGGGAAGAATTGGCAAGAGGTATACGTAAACAATGACAAAAACGCCTTTATTGATGGCGTTGATTTTTGGAATGCTAAGGAGGGGATCATTTTTGGTGACCCGATTAACTCAAGAATGTTACTTCTAAAAACACTCGATCAAGGTGAAACTTGGACGGAGCAGCCAGAATCAAACCGACCGCTGTTGAACGAGGGCGAGGCATCCTTTGCTGCAAGCGGAACTACCGTGCGTTGTGTTGGAGATAAAGCAGTGATAATTGCCACGGGCGGAAAAATTTCGCGGCTTTGGATCTCAACCGATAAAGGCGCAAATTGGAAAACAACTGAAACACCCATTTTACAAGGACAACCAACGCAAGGCATTTTTTCAGTAGCGTTTAGCAAAGATCAAAAAACCGCTGTCATCGTTGGAGGGGATTTCCAACAAGACAGTTTGAAGAAAGACCATGTGTTTTATACGTTGGATGGCGGCTTGCGTTGGAATTCACCCATCACGCCTACTCGCGGCTACCGCGAATGTGTTGAATATATAACTTCAAACGCGTTGATGGCAACTGGCCCAACAGGAACAGACGTTTCATACGATGGCGGAAAAAATTGGAGTGCTTCATCAGATGAAAAATCACTTCATGTAATTCGCAAAGCCAGGAAAGGAAAATTAATTGTGTTAGCTGGCGGTGAAGGCAAATTGAATGTAGTAAAAATTGATAAATAAGAGCGTGAGATTCCCCTCTTAATTTTTACTTTTAAAATATTGATTTAGATGGTATGCGAACTCATAGTGAAATTCTAGAAGAACTAAAGCAAAGCCCCGACCTGGCTCTGTTGATGAATGAAGCGTATAGTATTTTAAATGAGAATAACCTCAAGAGAACTGCTTTTTGCAACCTGATAAAAGAATCCGACAAAGCTGAATACATAAATGGCGAAGCTATCTTCCATTCGCCTATACAATTGAAGCATTCACGAGTATGTTCTAATCTTTTCTACCACCTCATGCACCATATCAAAACAACCAACAATGGTGGACGAGTTTGTATTGAAAAAGTAATGATTGAGCTAACCCGCAACAGCTATGAACCCGATATTTGTTTTTTTAGAAAGGAGATTGCTGACACGTTCACCGATAATCAAATGCTCTTCCCATCCCCTGATTTTATTGTGGAGATTTTATCCCCTTCCACCGAAAAGATTGATCGCGAGATAAAATTCAGGGATTATGCACAACATGGTGTAACGGAATATTGGATTATCGATCCTGAAAAGGAAACCATTGAGCAATACGAATTGAAACAAAAGCAATATGAATTGCTAGTGAAAGTTAAATCAAATAGGGTAGATTCGGTTGCTATTCAGGGCTTTTCGGTATCGACCGAATCAGTGTTTAAATAGCATTCTGATTTCTTAACTGTACAACGCATTTTTCTGATACACCCTCAACTTCTTTTTGGCTTCATCAATATTGTGGCGGAGAACATCCACCAATTTATCTTTTGATTTAAAGTTGAAAGGATATAAAAGAGAAGGTTTAAAATAAATCAAATCACCCAGTTGATCTTTTGCGTACAGGGTTATTTTGTAAACCCCACCAAGGGAGACAATCTCCACATCTTTAATGTTTTCAAGCGGTATGAGCATATCTTGATTTTTTTGGATGACATATAAAAACTCGTCATCAAATTCTACGTGGAATACTTTGCTATTTACTGACAGCCAAATCCAAACGACATTTAACCAAGTTAATGGCATCAAGAAATTCAAATAATTTCCATTCTCCTTAAATGTATAATAGCTGCTAACAAAGTAACCTACGATGAAGCTCAGAATAACAAAGGCTGTTCCAAACTTATAAAATTTCAAAAACCTCGTAGAAAGATTCTTAATTCTTGATTTAGGTTTTTCCGATCCCATGGAAGCCATATCTTTACAATAAACAAATAAACGCATTTTATGCAAAAAATTGCAGTAATCGGATCTGGAACGATGGGTAACGGAATAGCCCATGTGGTGGCTCAATATGGGTACTCGGTAACACTGATCGACATTAATGAAGCTTCCCTTGCCAAGGGGCTGGCTACCATAGAAAAAAACTTAACCCGCCAAGTAGAGAAAGCAACCATTACGGCAGCGGTTAAAGAAAGCGCATTGGCAAACATCATTACGGCAACGTCAGTGAAAGAAGGTGTTGACAACGCTGATTTAGTAATTGAAGCCGCCACCGAAAACGAAACAATTAAACTTAGTCTGTTTAAAGAAATAGACGAGTATGCTCCTGCCTCGGCCATTCTGGCATCCAACACGTCTTCCATCTCCATCACAAAAATAGCATCCGCTACCAAGCGACCAGAAAAAGTGATTGGTATGCACTTTATGAACCCCGTGCCGTTGATGAAGTTGGTGGAAGTAATCCGTGGCTATTCTACCAGCGATGAAACCACCACAAAGGTTTTTGAGCTGTCTAAAAAACTAGAAAAAATTCCGGTGGAAGTAAATGACTATCCTGGCTTTGTGGCAAACCGCATTTTAATGCCTATGATTAACGAGGCTATCTATTCATTATACGAGGGTGTGGCGGGGGTTTACGAAATTGACACCGTTATGAAACTTGGCATGGCTCACCCCATGGGGCCGTTGCAATTGGCCGATTTTATTGGGTTGGATGTTTGCCTGTCTATCTTACAGGTTCTTCACAACGGTTTTGGAAATCCAAAATATGCCCCTTGTCCGTTATTGGTCAACATGGTTCAGGCAGGCAATAAAGGTGTGAAAACCGGGCAAGGGTTTTACCAATACACGGCAGGAAGCAAAGAATTGCGAGTAGCTGATCGGTTTAGGAAATAAAACAAAGCTTATCCAAAAAAAGAGACCTTCTCCACCTTGTTTTAGCATTTCTGAAGCTCAGAAAGTAGCACGCAGTTTTGTTTTAAGCTTTCTGAGCCTCAGAAAGTAGATCACAGTTTTGTTTTGAGCTTTCTGAACCTCAGAAAATAGGTCACACTTTTGTTTTAGGCTTTCTGAATCGCAGAAAGTAGGTCTCAATCTTGTTTGAAGCTTTCTGAATCGCAGAAAATAAGTCTCAGGTTTGTTTTGAGCTGTCGTAGGCTTCAGCAAGTAGATCTAAAACCTTAACGGCACATACCCTTTCATCATATGTGTGGTCATGGTGGTAATCATAGAGGTGGCGATTTTAACTTCGGGCACAAGTTTGTTATGATCTACTTCACGGTTTATCAGCGATTGACCGCAAACAAACATCTTTATACCAGCAGCTTGTAACTCTTTGAAAAGCTCAAGATTCGGGTTATTCACTTTGTATTTTGCCTTGAAGGCCTCGTTATTCATTACTGCATAAGTTGCTTCACCATGAATGACCAACACCACATCTAAATGATCAAAGGGTACACCGCCCATTACGTGGAGATTTATTAAGCGTGCGCTGTTATTCAACGCCCAATTTACTTCCTCGGGCTTGTTGCGCATATCTTGTACTTCAATAACTATTTTATAGAACAAAGAAGGATCGGGTTTTTCTACTGCATAAGGAATTTCAAAAACACCTCCGAATTTTTTAATGATCGGATTGACTCGTGGCGGCTCTTGCGCAAAAGCGAAGCAACTGACTAACAACAATGCGAAAGCGAACGTACTTTTTTGTATCATAGATGGTCTTTTAAAATATTCAATCCGGCTATCAAGATAAGCAAGGCCGTAATTCTTTTTATATAGATGGGATTAAATTTTCTCGCTCCGAGTCGGGAACCAATTTGCCCTCCAGCAAAAACAGCCGCCAGCAAAGGAAGTAAAAACGATAACTTCATTTCAGGAACTCCACGATAAAACTGACCCGCCAAGCCGCTAATGGAGTTAACAAGAATAAACACACTGGCCAAGGCTGAAATCTCCTTTGCGTCTGACCACCTGAAAAAATGTAAGACGGGCGAAAGAAAAATTCCTCCGCCAATGCCCACCAAGCCAGATAGCAACCCAATGCAAAAGCCAAGTAGTGCCTTGATAGAGTTCTTTTCAGGAATTGCTGGCTTTTTTGCAACACCTTTGATTTCAGGTTGAAACCAAAGTAAAAAGGGAACTAGTATCAATGTAAATCCTAGAAGAACAAAAAAAGTATGCTCTTTGATTGGCCAAAAGCCACCGATGTATGCTGCCGGCACACTACTAGCCAAATAAGGCCAGACATCCTTAAAAAGCAATTTCCCTTCTTTATAAAAAATGATTGCACCACCAGATACAACGATAATATTACAAAACAATGCGGTGGATCGTATAACAGGAAATGCAACCGAAAAGATACTTAAAGCCAGCAACGCGAGGTAACTGCTGCCACCGCCAAAACCTACCGAAGAGTAAACCAAGGCGATGAGGAAAAACCCAAATACTAGCAAAAAAAACTCCATATCAATTTGCTCTTCTCACCTCAATAGATGCCAATGCCTTCAAATGTCTTCGACTGGTTTTAAAATCGTTGGGCGATAATAGCAGAATTGAATCAGTCATTTTATCTAAACCCTTGCCCTCCTTCTCTGTAATAATGTAGGCTGATTCACCTACTGTTGTGTTGAACAATTCATTCCACGAGAACACTACTTTATAACCATCATTCGCCTTACAAACAAAATAATACTCACTCAAAACTTTGGGGCTTTCGGCATTTATCTCTGCTTTCTCTACTACCGATTTCAACAAGATTCCCTTCAATCCCTTTGCTTCACTCTTCTTTTCTCCCAAGTGATTTGTAATAATAACATCTGCGATCGACTGCGATTTATATTTCTTTAAATCATCGAACGTGATTTTTACTGCCGCTTTCACCTCACCTGAAATTGTAAATTCAGAAGTAGGCTTGATTTCTTTTTGAGCAAAGACAGCACTGCCAATAAAACAGATTAAAAACGTGACTAACTTTTTCATATAGATCAATTGTAAGTCTCTTTTAACACTTGCGACTTGCAACCTGTAACTTCCCATCATCCTCCAATTGTCGACATGGATTCTATTGCAGGATGCAATGTCCGTTTAGCCTCGGCCTCAAAACCATCTTTAGCCCGATGGCCAAAGGCATTTTTTAGTTCCCAGATAACCTCA
The DNA here is from genome assembly GCA_044349005.1 of Cyclobacteriaceae bacterium. Taxonomy (GTDB): domain Bacteria; phylum Bacteroidota; class Bacteroidia; order Cytophagales; family Cyclobacteriaceae; genus ELB16-189. The sequence goes on along the minus strand of JBIKRT010000014.1, from coordinate 59,010 downwards.
TCATCACTAGCACCTGCTCTAAAAAGGGTTTTGATGTTCAACACGCCATCGTCATACAAACAGGTTTTCAAAATACCTTGAGCAGTCACGCGAATGCGATTACACGTGCCGCAGAACGTCCTGCTAAAAGCCGCAATCACACCGATGTTTCCAACATACCCCGGAACTTGATAATGATAGGCTGTTGAATTGTTGGGATCACTCATTCTTATAAGTTTTCCAAAATGCGCTTCCAAATGAGCTACTATTTTTTTGTACGTCCAGGTTAAAACAGGGTAATGATTACCCTCGCCATTAAACGGCATTTCTTCAATAAAGCGAACTGATATGGGGTAGTTGCGCGTGAGCTCCACCATTGGAATCAGATCTTCAATATTTTTTCCTTCCATCACCACCGCATTGATCTTTACCGAAATACCGTGTTTCATCAACGACTCAAATGTTTTCCAAGTACTGACAAATTCATCTCTTCGAGTGATTTTTAGAAAGCGATCGCGATCCAGCGTATCCAAACTTAAATTGATAGAACCAATACCCAACGATTTCAATTCTGGAATATAGGGGGCTGTTAAAATACCATTGGTAGTAAGGTGCAACTCTTCGATGCCGTCAACCTGCTTTATTTTCCTTATCAAAGCCATCAGATCGGTTCGCACAAAAGGTTCTCCACCAGTCAGCCTTATTTTCGAAATTCCTAAACTAGCGACAATCGCGATCAATCGTTCTATCTCCTCAAAAGTTAGTAACTCCTTCTTTGGCAAATACTTAATTCCTTCTTCGGGCATACAATAAAAACAGCGCAAATTACACCTGTCGGTAACAGCTAACCGGAGGTAATTAATCGGGCGACCGTGGTTATCGAAAAGGGAAGTTGAATTCATAAATTTTTACCTCGAAAGATAGTAATAAAGTTTCATGTCGGTAGTAATGGGCATAGTCAACAGTTGATGATAGTATAGCGTATTGCCGCGGACTATGGTCTATTGACAATCGACCGATAAAAACTAACTTTGAACATGCAACTAACAATAAAAACATTTGGTATTACGTCCGATATTATGAGCGGTAAAAATGTAACCATGGAGCTAGCCGGAACCACCGTTGCCGATCTTAGAAAAGCGTTATCCGCAAAGTACCCATCGCTCGATAAACTGAACTCACTATTCATTGCAGTCAATCGCGCTTATGCGGAAGATGCTACCACGCTAAAGGAAACGGATGAAATTGCGTTGATACCACCTGTGAGCGGAGGTTGATTTTTATTCAATAGTACAAATTCAAGGTTCATTATTGTCGGTTTGATTTTGAATCTTGAACCTTAAATTTTGAATTAACACTATGATTAAATTAACAGACAAGCCCATCGATGTTTCAAAAGTAATTGAAGCGGCCAAACACCCAACCGCTGGCGGCTTGAATGTGTTTATTGGTACTGTTCGCGATTTTCATAAGCAAAAAAATAAGCGGGTAGTTCGGTTGGAATTTGAAGCCTACGAACCCATGGCCATTGCTGAGATTCAAAAAATAGCAGCAGTTGCCATCGACAGGTGGGATGTTAAGGCGTGGGCGATCAGCCATAGCCTAGCGAAGCTTAACGTGGGCGAAGTGGCTGTTGTCATTGCGGTGTCCACTGCTCATCGAAAAGCTTCCTTTGAGGCATGTCAATTTATTATCGATCAACTAAAAGAAAAAGTACCCATCTGGAAAAAAGAAATTTTTGAAGATGGGGAAGAATGGGTGAGCGCTCATCCTTAATTTTGATTTAAGATTTGAGATTTAAAATTCGAGAGTTATGAAAAAGAACCTAATCATTGCTTTACTGATTGCAGTAACAATTTGTTCTGTGATTTTTGCCTTATATCAAGCGACAGAAGCAAGGAAACAAGAGAGGCTGGCCATCGCTGTAGGCGAGGTAGCAAGGCTAAATGAAATGAAGGCGAGGGGAGAAAAGGAAGCTGCAGATAGGGCTAGAATGGAAGCCGAGAGGCAAAAAGAGATTGCGGAAGTCGCTAGACAGAATGCCGTGCAAGGAAACAATAGCTTAACCGAAAATCAAAAGGCTTGTCAACAATGCCAGTCAGAATTAAAAGCAGCCAAGCAAGCGGCCGAACGTGAACGACAAAAAGCAACAGCAGCAGAGAAAGATGCAATGGAGCAAAGGAAGCAAGCCGAGGCAAGTGCGCAGGCAGCAATGACCCAAACAAGACTGGCGGAACAGCATGCAAGGAAAATGGCGCAGGCTGTTAAAGATGAAGTGGAAGCGAGAAAATTTGTGGAGGCGGAATTGGATAAGTTAAAGAAAAAGAATTAATTTCTACGCACCCTCCACCTCTCTTCTATACACTTCTATATCAATTTCGTTTTCGCTTTTCGCGATGATTACCGTTGCCACCGTGTTACCAATCAAGTTGGTAATGCTGCGGGCCTCGCTCATAAAACGATCCACGCCTAGCAACAACGCCAAGCCTTCCACCGGAATAATTTGCATGGCAGATAAAGTAGACGCAAGAACAATAAATCCACCGCCCGTTACAGTCGCAGCACCCTTACTGGTAATCATCAATACGCCTAAAATGGTCAACTGCTGCCCAAGCGAAAGATCTACGTGAAATACCTGGGCTAAGAAGATAACTGCCATGCTCAAATAAATGGTAGTGCCATCTAAATTGAATGAATATCCCGTGGGCACAATTAAACCCACCACACTTTTCTTGCAGCCTGCCATCTCCAACCGCTCCATTAAACTAGGCAAGGCGCTTTCGCTGGAGGAGGTGCCCAGCACCAACAAGATTTCATTTCTTATATATACCAGCAGTTTCCAAAGACTAAAACCAAAATACTTTGTTATTAAACCCAGCACCACAAAAATAAAAACGGCCATGGTGAGGTACACGCACACCATCAACTTCCCCAACGGCAATAGTGCACTTAGTCCAAACTTACCAACGGTATATGCCATCCCCGAAAATGCACCAATTGGCGCAATCACCATGATCATTTTCATCACCTGAAACATTGCTTTTGACAAGCGCTCAAACGTTTTTAATAAGCGTTTTCGTTTCGCCCCTATCTTGGTGATTGCAATCCCTAGCAAGATGCTGAAGAATAGTATCTGTAGAATGTCGCCCTCCCCAAAGGCTTTGAAAATATTGGCGGGCACCATGTGTGAAATAAATTCGCCCCAATTCATATCCTTAGCTTTCTCCGCGTATTGCGAAACTGAGGATGCGTCTAATTCTGGTAATTGAAATCCCGCTCCTGGCTTTAACACATTGGCAACTATTAGACCAATCACTAAAGCAAGAGTGGTTACAATCTCAAAATACAAGAGCCCTTTGCCTCCTACTCTACCAACTTTTTTCAGGTCGCCAACGCCAGCTATGCCTAAAACTATAGTTAGAAAAATAATGGGGGCAATTACCATCTTGATCATGTTGATAAATGTATCGCTGACGAGTTTTGCTGTAGGTGTAAAGCCCGGAAAAACATAGCCTACAAGCACTCCGAGTGCGATGGCAATTAGAACCTGAACATATAGTGTTTTAAAAATTTTCATGACCTAGACGTAAGTAGTTAGACTTAAGTATCAAGTAGTAAGATCTTAGATGCTTGGTTATCGTTTAAAATCCTTCTTACCCCCTGTCTTTTCCATCAACTTTATTTCTTCGATGACTATTTCATGGCTCAATGCTTTGCACATGTCGTAGATAGAAAGGGCAGCAACCGAGGCCGCGGTTAAGGCCTCCATCTCTACTCCTGTTTTCGATGTTATTTTCGCTTCGCTTGCAATCAAGGCACGTTCGCCTTTCACAGTTATTGTTATTTGGCAATCTTCCAGCATTAGCGGGTGGCAGAACGGAATAAGGTCAGATGTACGTTTGGCAGCCATCACTCCAGCAATAATTGCCGTTTGAAAAACCGGACCCTTCTTGGTGATTAGCTCATTGTTTTGAATTTGATCTAAAATCAATTTACCCAAATGAACCGTTGCTTGTGCTTTCGCGATGCGCTTGGTTATTTTCTTATCCGACACGTCCACCATTTGCGGATTACCTTTGTTGTCTACGTGAGAGAGTTTCATTCCCATTATTCGTTGTTTGTTAATCGATTCACGACTGGCAGCATTACGCCTGTATCTTGCAGCTTAAACTCAAATTAACTTAATTAAACCGTCATTACCATTTTCACACTTTCAAATCGGCCAATTTTCAAATTAAAAATATGATTTCCGTAACTGAAGCTACCCACATTATCCAATCTAACCTGTTCAAACCCAAAAAAGATGTTGTAAAACTAGAACGTGCTACTGGCAGAATAGTGGCCGAATCTATTTTTGCCGATCGGGATTTCCCTCCCTTTAACCGCGCCACAATGGATGGCATCGCGATTGACGCAAAGGCTTTTCAGCTAGGAAGAAAGTTGTTTTCAGTTGAAGGCACTCAAGCCGCAGGCCAGCCAGCGTCAACCTTAGCGAGCAACCAAAATTGCTTTGAGATTATGACTGGCGCGATGCTGCCCAAAGGCGCAAATGCAGTGGTGCGGTATGAAGATGTGGAGATTGAAAATGGCATCGCCTCCATAAAAATAAGCACCGTGAACGAGGGCGATAACATTCACTTCAAAGGTATGGATGCTAGAGAAAACAGCGTCTTGATGGAAGCCGGAACAAAACTCTCTCCAGCCGAGATTGCCTTACTTGCTTCGGTTGGCAAAACAAGCGTGACAGTATTTTCCTATCCCACCATTGCGATTATTTCAACAGGCGATGAATTGGTAAGCATTGATAAAAAACCTTTGCCATATCAAATAAGGACTTCCAACTCGCATGCAATTCAATCAGCTTTGATAGAAATGGGCTGCCACTCCACGCTTTTTCACCTGACCGACAATGAAGAAATCTTAAAAACCGAATTGGATAAAATCGCCTCCGATTTTGATATCATTATTTTGTCGGGCGGTGTTTCGAAAGGCAAGTTCGATTTTGTGCCTGCGGTGTTGGAATCATTGGGCATAAAAAAAATGTTTCATCAAGTAAGTCAAAAGCCGGGCAAGCCTATGTGGTTTGGGCGCGGCCCCACTTCAATTGAAAGAGAGCCTTTAAAATCCGAGGCAATCAGCAATAAAGACACAAACCAAGCAAGTGCGGTCACCCCTCTCCCGCGGAGAGGGGCTGGGGGTGAGGCGTGGATTTTCGCCCTTCCGGGGAATCCCGTTTCTACATTTATGTGTTTCCATCGCTATGTTAAGCCTTGGCTGCTGAAAAGTTGGGGGGTTGAAGCGGAAAACCAACAGGCGGTTTTGGCAAACGATTTTTCATTTAAACCTGCACTCACCTACTTCTTGCAAGCGAGCATAAAAAACGAAGCAGGTAAACTAATGGCATACCCAGTTGCAGGTGGTGGTTCGGGTGATTTTGTGAATTTGAAAGAAGTAAATGGGTTTTTGGAACTGCCCGCAGAAAAGAACGAGTTTAAGGCTGGGGAAGCTTATTCGTTTATTCAATTTCGTTGGTTGTCTTCTTAATTCTTTAATTTCCGTTAAGCCACCCTCAGCTTAACTTCTTGTATCAACACCTCGGCCGGTAAATGCAAAAGCGTGCTTAGGTTACGGATCATCCGAAGTGACAGGGCAATCTTGCCACTCAATACTTTTGATACCGTTCCTTTGTCACCAATGGCGGCAATCAAATCGCTTGGCGTGAGACCTAAGTCATTCATCCTGATTTTAATAGCTTCAATAGGATCGGGCGAGCACATAGGATAATGCTCATCTTCATATCGCTCAACCAAAAGCAACAATAATTTTAGCTCTTTTCCTTCGTCAGATTTCAAAACAGGGTTTATGTCCATCAGTTCATCCACCCTTGCCAAGGCTACTTCATAGTCCTTTTTACTTTCTAATACTGTCCATGTTTTCATAACTCATAGTGTTAAAACATTCAACTTATCATATTCTGCATGAGTGCCTATCCATTTTACTTGAATCGATTTATACCTGAAACTAAATCTCACCAACAGCCGATATTTATTGCCTTTCACATTGAATACTACTCGGTCATCACCAATCCAGTCAGCCGATGGAAAAGCAACCTTAACTTCATTGAAATTCTGCCATTCAGCTTTACGGCATACTTTATACCAAGTCTCAAGCGGTTCGCACGAATCGGCATGTTTTTGATAAAACTCTGCCAGTGTTTTCCTGCTGATAACGTTCACAATGGCAAAGCAACTCAAAAGTTGGCTTTTTACCAACTATTTGCGATTTCTCTTTTAAAAAATAGCCATTACCTTTGCCAATCATTTCAAATCATCAAATTTTCAAATCAGAAATTAACTCATGTTCGATAGTTTAAGTCTCAAAATCGAAAAAGCCTTCCAAACATTGAAAGGCCAGTCCCGAATAACCGAAATAAACGTTGCTGCCACCATCAAAGACATTCGCAAGGCACTCATTGATGCTGACGTAAATTATAAAGTCGCCAAAGAGGTAACGGACGAAATCAAGATAAAGGCGATGGGTCAAAATGTGCTTACCGCTATTTCGCCCGGGCAATTAATGACCAAAATCACTAACGATGAGCTGACCGCGCTCATGGGTGGCCAAAGTGAGGACATTAAAATCGAAGGAAACCCCGCTGTCATTTTGATTGCAGGTCTTCAAGGCTCGGGTAAAACTACCTTTTCAGGCAAACTAGCGGCCTATTTGAAGCGCCAAGGCCGCCAAGTGCTTTTAACAGCCTGCGATATCTATCGACCTGCTGCCATCGACCAGTTAAAAGTGCTAGGGCAGCAGGTGGGTGTCGAAGTGTATTCCGAACCCGAAAATAAAGATGCCATCAAAATCGCGAAAGCAGCGATTGAACACGCCAAGAAAAACAATTTCCGAATTGTGATCGTGGATACTGCGGGTCGTTTGGCGGTAGATGAGGCGATGATGAACGAAATCGCTAAACTAAAGGAAGCCTTAAATCCTTCTGAGACCCTTTTTGTTGTCGATTCAATGACCGGCCAAGATGCGGTGAACACTGCAAAGGCATTTAATGATCGCCTGTCTTTTGATGGAGTGGTACTTACAAAATTAGATGGCGATACACGCGGTGGGGCAGCTCTTTCCATCAGAAGAGTGGTAGAAAAACCAATCAAGTTTGTGAGTTCTGGCGAAAAGATGGAAGCGCTGGATCGTTTCTATCCAGATCGTATGGCCAGCCGGATTTTAGGAATGGGCGATGTAGTGAGCTTGGTGGAAAAAGCCCAAGAAACGTTTGATGCAGATGAAGCTGCCAGGCTTTCTAAAAAGATCCGCAAAAATCAATTTGACTTCAATGACTTTCTCTCTCAATTGGAGCAAATTAAGAAAATGGGAAACATGAAAGACCTACTAGGTATGATACCCGGCATGGGTAAAGCAGTAAAAGATGTGGACCTGGACGATAACTCATTCAAACCCATCGAGGCAATCATAAAATCGATGACATTAAAAGAAAGAGAAAACCCCGAAATACTTAATAGCAGTCGCAAAACACGAATTTCAAAAGGAAGTGGCACCTCCATCCAACAAGTAAATCAGTTGCTCAAACAATTTGAAGACATGCGCAAGATGATGAAAACCATGAACAAAATGGGTGGCGGCAAGCGGGCCTTGTCAAACTTAAATCCATTTGGGAGATAAATTAGAGTAAAAGGAAACATTAGGTAAACTTAATCTAACCAAGCTCGTTTACAACTGTAGTTTACAGGTAATAATTTAATAAAAAATGCCTTGAGAAATCGGGGCATTTTTTTACTATCTTCACGAAAAAAAATTAGATATGACACGTTTAGTATTAAGTGTATTTGTTATGGTCGCTTTCTTTGCGACAAGCGTTCTAGGTCAGGCAGACAAAAGCAAAAGACCTAGCCCCCCTAAGTTAACTGAAGGAGCCATTGATGGAGTTGGAATTAAAGTTGACTATTCTGCGCCTTCTGCAAAAGGCCGTAAAATGATCGGAGGAATAGAAAAGTATGGCGATGTATGGAGAACAGGGGCAAACGAAGCCACCGTTTTTGTTATTGATAAAGCGGCAAAAATTGAAGGACAAACTCTGGCTGCTGGCAAATATGAACTATTTAGCATTCCGGGTGAGAGCGAATGGACAATTATTTTCCAGAAATTTGGTGCAAAAGGCCAATGGGAAGCGTATGATTATAATCAAAAGAATGACGCACTTCGCGTTAAAGTAAAATCAGGAAAACCAAGCGAGTTTGTTGAAACGTTCACGTTCGTTATCGAAAATGGCCACGTTGTTTTCAAATGGGAAAATGTACAAGTGGGGTTCAGTGTAACAAAAGGATAATCTTGTTAAGAAAAGAAGAGAAAGCCCCGTTTTGGGGCTTTTTTTTTGACAATTATTAGCTAGTTTACCGCACGGTATGAAAATTTTAGGACGATCGGATAGAGTTGACCTGCCTGGGTTAGGGCTTACCAATATTCATGCGAAGATTGATACGGGCGCTTATACCTGCAGTCTTCATTGTTCATGGATAAATGTAAATGATGCTAATTTGGAATTCGTGTTATTAGATCCAGAACACCCGGAGTTTACCGGTACTAAATATCATTTTACTAAGTTCACTCAACGTGAAATTAAAAACTCTTTTGGCGAGGCGGAATTAAGATATATCATAAGGACGACCATTACAATTCATAATCAAACCATAAGAGCCGAATTTTCACTGAGTGATCGAGATAAATTACGCTTTCCCATTTTATTGGGAAGGAAAATACTAAGGAAGCGATTCCTGATCGATGTAACGGAGAAAGACTTGTCCTACAAAAGTAAATTTAAAGGCGCATGAACATTGCCATCCTTTCGAGAGATTCCAAACTGTATTCCACGAGAAGACTAAAAGAAGCGGGAGAAAAACGAGGTCATAAAGTAGAGATTATTGACCACATGAAATGCGTTCTTCTCATCGAAAAGAAGAACCCGATGGTATGGTACAATGGGCGCAAGCTTGATTACTTCGATGCCATTATACCTCGTATCGGGGCTTCCGTAACATTTTACGGTGCAGCTGTAGTCCGTCAGTTTGAAATGATGAAAGTTTTTTCTGCTGTTGAATCGCAGGCGTTAATCCGTTCCAGAGATAAACTAAGAAGTCTGCAAATATTATCGCGAGCTGGCCTTGGCATGCCAAAAACTATTTTCATGGATTACTCCAAAAATACCGAAGGAGTAATTGAGGCTGTAGGCGGGGCTCCCGTAGTAATCAAATTATTGGAAGGCACTCAAGGGCTAGGCGTAGTGTTAGCCGAAAATGAAAAAGCTGCGCAGTCGGTCATTGAAGCTTTTCATGGCGTTAAAGCTCGAATAATTGTTCAAGAATTTATTAAAGAAGCAAAAGGAGCTGACATTCGCGTATTTGTGGTGAACGATGAAGTGGTGGGTGCCATGCGCAGGCAGGCTAGAGATGGTGAGTTCAGGTCTAATCTTCATCGCGGTGGTATTGCTACGGTAATAAAGCTCAACCGAAATGAGAAACACGCTGCCATTGAAGCTGCGAAGAAAATGGGGCTCGCGGTTGCAGGTGTTGATATGCTACCCTCCGCGAGAGGACCGCTGATAATTGAGGTTAATTCTTCGCCCGGTTTAGAGGGAATTGAAGGCGCAACCAAGGTTGACATTGCCAGTAAAATATATCAATACATAGAGAAGCATGCAGGGAAGAAGAAAATTCAAAAAGATAGGATCAATGCGTAATCAATTTGATAAGGTGATAATGTATTAATTTGAAGATGTGAATGCGATTCAGATTAAAGTCTATTCGCAGCGTTCATCTCAATCCGAGTTTCCTAGTGGGAACAAGGGGCAATAGTTTGAAGATTTCTTAATTTGATGATTGAATCTCAGATTAAAGTCAAACTAAGAATTTTAAATTTTCGAATCATTTAATCTTCAACTTAATTATGATCATTGCTGACCACGAAATACAAAAAGGAGAATTCAAGGAGATCAATATAAATATTGCGAGACTGCCTTCCAGAACGCAAATCGAAACCCCTATTTATGTTTATCGCTCACCTGAAGACGGACCGGTTCTTTCCCTTACGGCAGGAATGCACGGAGACGAGATAAATGGAATGGAAATAGTGAGACGAATTATCGACAATGGTTTTCATCGTGTTAAAAGAGGTACCGTTTTATGCATGCCCGTTATAAACGTATATGGGTTTTTGAACTATTCGCGAGAAGTACCAGATGGAAAAGATATTAACAGATCCTTTCCGGGAAGTAAGACCGGATCGCTTGCCTCGCGTGTGGCCTACCATATGACCCACGATATTATTCCTGCTATTGATTACGGAATTGATTTCCATACAGGAGGAGCCATGCGAACCAACTACCCACAAGTGCGCTGTGTGATGCAAGATTCGCTAAATGTTGAACTCGCAAATGCTTTTCATGCGCCTTTTACCATCGATTCACCTTTTAGACCACACTCACTGCGCCAAACGGCCTCCAAAAAAGGAAAGCACATAATTGTATACGAAGGTGGCGAGTCGGTGCGCTTCGATCAACATGCCATTGAAGAGGGTATCGAAGGGACGCTTCGCCTGATGAAACATCTTAAAATGATTGATTTTGCGCCAGCGCCAAAAGTAGAGAACAAAATCATTTGGAACTCGGCATGGTCAAGGGCCAGAACAGCTGGACTTTTTCAGTCGTTTATCAAGTGTGGCGACATGGTTGAAAGGAATCAAGCCGTTGGGACCTTAACCGACCCTTTCGGGGAATTTAAAGAGTTGGTAAAATCACCATCAAAAGGATATGTGGTTGGTTTGAACAACAATCCTGTTGTTAATGCAGGCGATGCACTACTTCATATTGGAATGGACAATTACTGCAAACTGGAAGGCAATGGAGAAGAGTAGCCGTTACAGTCAGCCCACCAATTTGTAATTTCTGTATTCGCCCACTCGCCATCCAGTAAGTCTTTCTACAAACCGCTTAAAAAGAAATTTAAAGGTTTTTGGATTTCGAGAAATGTCGTGCGAGTAACTCCAACTTTGCCTAGCAATCCGCTCGTTCATAACTGCCGGATGCGTGCCCTTAAACAATCCCAGCACTTCGGCATTTCCATAATCGAATTCCTCGGCCTTCACTACCATTTTCTCCACCCATTGGTCGTCATGCCAAAGCTTATGAAACGTTTCCACTTTGCTTTGCAGTGCCCGTGGATCGCGCACCCAACTGTAATGGTAGACGTACGCATCAATGAGTTTAACTCGAAGTTTTTCGTTCGGCTTTTTGCGAAATCCTTGCGCATCACGATAAGAAAAAATGTCTTTCCGATTCCGTATTACACGAATTTCCCTACGACACCAGCTGTAGGCTTCCCCCACGTATTGGTAAGATCCATAAAAATGAAAGTACTTGAAAAGCAGCCCATCTACTTTTGGATTATGGAGATTATCTAACATGGCCTGCTTAACTATCGGCAACGATGATTCATGCACTACTTCGTCCGCTTGAAGGTAAAAAGCCCAATCAAATTCTTCTGTGATCGCCTGAAAAGCCTTGTCTGTTTCTACTGCCAGCACACGACCGCCTTCGCGCAAGCTATCATCCCAAACCGTGTGAATAATTTTTATTTTAGACGAGCCGATACTTCGTATCCACTCTTCTGTTCCATCTTCGCAATTTCCGATCGCCACTAAAAATGAATCACAAATGGGAAGAATAGATTGAATAGCTTCAACAATTGGATAGTCGAATTTTACTCCATTTCGAACAAATGTAAAACCGCAGACGTTCAATTGTTATTGGATTTTTAAAGTGAAACAGAACATGCTAGCGAGTTAAAATTCCGGGCACGGAATTCTTAACTTGTCCTTAGGCGGCTTGCGCGGATCGCGCGTAGACCATGAATAAACAATGCTTATTTCGTGCGCGCCCCCGCTTGCCGAACCCAGTTGCGACAACGTATAATCGTAACTGTAGCCGATGTTCAGCACATCTGTTTTGCCTCGTTTCGTAATACCGACTAACATTACGATCGATTCGTTATTCGAAATGCCATTTACCGTCTTGAATGGAATACCCCGATACCATGTTCCCAAAATAATCGGCTCCAGCGTTACGTACATTCCCACGTCCATCTGGCTCCACAACCCTTGCTGCCTGTATTGTACTGTTGGGGCAACACTTCGTTCCTGCCTCACAGAATAGTTATTAATCTTCATGGTGCCTGGCTTCAGGAAAAACTTATATCCCGCATGGGCGGATATTTTTTGTGGCAAAGGACTATTTTCGCCCACCAATGATTGATTGGGCTGCGTGATGTGCGAAACCGTGGCGCCCACCCAATAGTTTTTGGTAAAAACCATTCCGCCAAAAGCAATATCTGGAAAAAAGATGGACTGGCCGGTACTTAGGCCATCGACAGAAGACGGTTTTACAACCTCCCCTGTTGCGGCATCAAATTGATCGCCAAACGTGAGTTTAGAAAAATTGAGCGACCGATTGTAAATGGCAGCTTGGAAACCCGGTCTGAACGAAAGTTTCTTTGTCAATTGCAAATCATACGAGTATTGAAAAGCAACGCTAATGGACTGAAGTCCAAGCAATCCTTCGCGATCACTATTAATCAAAACCCCTACCCCGCTATTATAATCTTCTAAATAAAAATCTGCGTAAGCGGAAACGGTGGTAAAATTGGCATCGATGGACGGCCATTGATTTCGGTAATTGAGACCTACCCTATTTTGACCGGTTGAACCTGCAAAAGCCGGGTTCAGATATAAAGGAGCGGCATAAAATTGAGAGAATTGAGGATCTTGCGCGAAAGTCGCGTTTTCAAAGCAAACAAACACTAAAACAAAAAAAAGAGCCAGCCTACTCACGAACCTCGAATGTTTATCGTCCTCCATTAGAGCAAATTAAATCGTTTAATAACATTAAAAAAAGCCTTTACCAACAAATACCACCGATTTGAACTGATAACGATATTTTATGCCAAATTGTATTACTTTAGCAAAGTTTGGCGTTATAAATTTGGAAATCGAAACGATCGGCAGAAAGGTGAAGAATGTGAAAGATATGAAAGCATTACAGTTTATTTCAACCACGAGAAAATTACTATTGTTCATTTTTCTTCTTAGCACATTACAACAGGCGTTTTCACAAAAATTAACAACGAAAAATTGGTACTTTGGTAACACCATCAACGGTATTCAATTTAACCGGGGAACTAGCAAAGCGGAGGCTGTTATAAACAAAGCAACCCCTTTTGGCACAGGGGGAAGTGCCGTGGCAACAGACCCAACCAATGGAAATTTATTGTTTTATACTGATGGGAACCTGGTTTATGATGCCTGCAATCTGCAAATGCCCAATGGCACGGGGCTAAATGGCACCGCTGCAGCCAACCAGCCTGTGGCAATTTGTGCTGTGCCAGGCTCAAAGGACCAGTATTATATTTTTACCAATTCAGCAGACAACATTGTAGGAGGCGCAATCAACGTCAGCACTGTTGACATGACAAAATCCGGAAACGATGTTTTTCCAAATCCTCCTCTAGGGAATGTAACATCAAAAAACACAGCCATTGTTGGCCTTACAGGGAGATCGGAAGGAATGACAATTCTACCGCATGCCAATGGTATTGACTTTTGGCTGATTACTCATAGAAATAGCTCCGCTGATTATTCTGCCACGTTAATTGACGCTACTGGGTTGTTTGTTACTACAACGACAACTTCTATAGGTTCACCCAGTGGTATTCCTCTTTCGGTGGCAAACTTTGCGGTTAGCTCACTAATCGATCCCGCATCACCGAACATTAGAAAAATCGCTGTGGCACCTCAAACGGGGAATGACGATGCCGTAATTGTCAACTTTGATAATACAACCGGACTGTTCACATTTGACTCTTATATCTTCAACACTGGAAAACCCATGGTCGCTCAGCAGGCTATTTACGATATTGAATGGGATGCAAAAGGCCAGTATCTTTATCTTTCTTACTTTGGAGATACAGGGATAACAGCTGATGTTCTTCAATATGATTCCAAGAATCCATCGATTACGCTAACTTCCGTTTTACCAGCCTCTTTGAAACCGACTCAAAGCCTCGGCTTGCAAGTGGGTGCCGATAGTGCGATGTATTATTTGTATAAAACTGCCGCAGGAAAGTTTCAAGTTGGGAGTTTTACAAAAACTGATACCATTCCCAGCGAGGTAAAATTTGACCCACAACCCTTGGGTGCTATTGATTTTATTGGAACACAATTCCCTTCTTTTTTACCCGAGAAAGACTTAGGCATTGTCGCCAGCTTTGTACCCATAACTGCTTGCCAAAATGCCCCCACCGCATTTTATCCAACGGTAACACCCAATGCCGACAGTGTAGTCTGGGATTTCGGAGATGGTTCTTTTTCAAAAGCATGGAGCCCCGTGCACACATTTGCCAACGCAGGAACATCGAATGTTTCCGTAACTGCCTTCCTACAAGGGCAAAGAAGGACAACAACCATACCCGTAAATGTAAGAGCATTTGCGCTTAAAATCACCCTAGTGCAAGATACAACCGCTTGCCGCGATGAATTTCCCCCTAAACGTGGCAAAGCCTTACCTGTTCAATTTTCAGTGACTGCGAAAGTAGAAGGCGGTACGCCTGCTTCATCTGACTGGAGTAACGGACAAAGAGGATTGGTTTTAAGGCCCGATAGTGCTGGCTACTATTATTTAACTGTTTCGGACGGCCTTGGCTGTGCTGTTTCGGCTGGTGTCAATGTGAAAGAATACGGACTAAACGATCAACGATCTAATAAATGGTATTTTGGAAACAAGGCGGGCATCGACTTTACCACCAACCGAGCCTTGGCCGATGGTGGGATGACTGCGCCTGAAGGCTGTGCCATTGTATGCGATAGGAATGGTCAAACCATATTTTATACAGATGGAGCCAATGTGTACGATCGAACCAACGTGGTAACTGCCAATGGAACTGCCCTTGGTGGAAGTCCTGGCGGGCTTTCTTCACAATCATCGTTGATTTTTCCCGTGCCGGGAGACGAAACACTCTATTACATTTTTACCACACAAGCATTGAACGAAACGGGTTCGAATAATGAAGTTCGCTATTCTTTGTTTGATTGGAAATTAAATGGTGGAAAAGGTGACATCGCACAAAAGAACGTGCTGCTATTTTCAAAAAGCACTGAGCGAATAACCGCCAATGGCAATTGGGTAATTTTTCATGAATATGGAAATAGCTTTTTTAGAAGTTATAGAATCACCCAAGCGGGAATAGGATCACCTGTTTTTTCAAGCATCGGCTCCGATCATTCGCAGTGCGAGGGCAGTGGCGAAGGATATATGAGGTTAGGTCCAAATAACACGCTGGCGGTGCCTCTATCCTATAATGGTGGAAATTTCATTGAATTGTTTCACCTGAACGACACTACGGGTCGTATTGTGAAATTTAGTAAAGACGATGCCAACAATCGGCTCGACCTAAAAGAATCGGCAGGAACAGTTTATGGAGTTGAATTCGCAAATAGTAATAAGAAAGGTCTTAAACTTTATGCCACGGTGAATAATGGCGCCTCTTCCAAACTGGTGGAGTTCGCGATCGATTCGCTAAGTAAATCGACTTTGTTCACACCCAAAATTACTGCGCCTAACTTAGGCGCTATTCAAACCGCGCCAAATGGGGCAATTTATGTGGCGGTGAGAGATGCGAATTCATTATCACAAATTGTTCCGGGAAGCGATCTTACACTTAAGTCTAACCTGCAAGCCGATGCATTTCCGCTGGCTACGGGCACCACGAGTTTATTAGGGCTACCCAACTTTAGGCAACAACAAGGCAACGGCTTTGGTGGGCCGGCCTTCAGTTTCACAGGCGTTTGCGTGGGCGATTCAACAAAGTTTACAGGGCAAGGAACAGATTCGATCGATAAATATGCCTGGAGTTTTGGCGATGGCGCCAGTTCGACCGACCAAAGTCCAGCGCACCTTTATGCAAGGGCGGGAACTTACAATGTAACATTTAGAGTGTACAATCGATGCAGCTTGGATACAACCCTCAGCGCGAAAGTTACAGTTTTCGATCCGCCCGCCAGACCATCTTTATCGGCTGCAACAGTTCTTTGTAATGGCCCTGTAACACTAGATGCCAACAGACCTAATACGAGCGGCTTAACCTATACTTGGTCTACCGGAGAAACCACCAAAACAATTGTTGTCAACAGGGATTTAGCGGTGTCGGTGACTAACACCGATGTAAACGGATGTTTTTCGAGAGCCAACAGTTTAGTGGTTGATAACCGCCCACAACTTGACCTCGGCCCTGATCAAACCGTCTGTCAAGACAATGCGGTAAATGTGTTAGATGCTGGCAACCCAGGAGCCACGTATGTATGGAAATTAAAAGATGAAACGACTGGAGTGGTAAGCAATGGCGGAACAATCCAACAACAAGCCGTTGACACATCGCTGCCAAGTAAAACTACCTACACCGTTACTGTAACCGATCCGATCACTACTTGCACGGTAACAGATGCAGCCACTTTCACGGTAAACGTGTCTCCTGATTTTACCTTAAGCGGAACCATCCCTAGCGGATGTACCTTGCCGACAGGCACAATTGAGCTCACGATAAACAATACGACACCTGCAGGTGGTGCCTACTCCTATTTCATTACCGGACCTGGAACGCCACCTGAAACTTTATTTAACCAACAAGCCATCGATCAGCCGGCAGGCACAACAGTTTCTTTTTCAAATCGACTGGCTGGTACTTTTTCAGGAATTGTTACCGACCAAATTTCGGGCTGTACTATTTCAAAATCATTTGCATTAACAGATGCTACATGGACTATTGCCTCAACTAACTCAGCTTGTGATCCTTCATCGGTAACAGTTATAGTCAATGGCGCACCGAGCGGTGCAATAACTTACACAGCAACGGGAACGGGTGTTGGCTCCCCCATTTCATCGGCTTTGCCATTGAGTCTGCCGCAGGGCACCTGGACAATAGAAGCCAAAGATGCTGCGGGTTGTATAGCAGCAGATCCCACTCAGCTCGTTGTAACACCCAATCCAACTATTTCCATTACTCCGAATGCATCTTGTAATTCACTCACGGCAAACTTTTCGGTTCCGGGAAGTTATAAGGTTGACTGGACATTACCTGGTGGTGGAATTTTAAATGATGTTACCACCATTAATGCCATTGCTTCGGGGACTTATGTAGCAACTGCCACAAAAATCGGAGTTTCGCCCATTTGCTCTTTTTCATCATCGTACAATCTCACAGTAATTAATCCGACAATAAAACAAAGCGACCCTTGCAGCGATCAAGTGATCCTAACCGCCACTCCCGCTGGAAACTACCTCTACTCTTGGCAAAAAGGAGGCGTGGCTCAGCCCAGTTTAGTCGGTCAACAAATTGCGCTGGCGGTAGGTGATGGAGGTGCATACAATGTGAGTTTAAGAGATACCGACACGGGCTGTACTTATTCATCCACTCCCGCCTTTAATGCCACTGTAGTTGGCACTATCACAGCGTCTCTTAGCTCAACCCCTCCATGCAAAGATGGAAAAGAGTTCACGCTTACCACCACTTCCACGCCCAGCACAGGTGTGAATTACGCTTGGACGTTGAATGGCAGCCCCATCGCGGGGGCAACATCGGCCATTATCAATCAGTCAACGGAAGGCAGGTATCAAGTGACGGTTTCTTCTACTGCATCAGCTACTTGTAAGTCGGCACCATCGATTACCATCGTACGTAATCCAATTCCAGACGGCAATCTGCCGCCTGCTGCCATAATCTGTGCCGATCCCGACAACAAAGATCCGGCCACAGCCAAAGTTGAATTGAACCCAGGCACATTTTTGCAGTATCAATGGTATAAAAATGAAGTACTCCTTTCTGCCGAAACCAAACAAAAATTGAACGTCACAAGCCCAGGGCTGTATCGAGTTGATTTAACGAACAGTTACAACTGCACGTCATCCGACAAAACGGAAGTCAGGAATGAGTGCATACCCAAACTGGTGGCGCCAAGTGCATTCAGGCCGGGAAGCAAGGAAGCTACCAATCAAAACTTCTTTGTGTATAGCTTTTTTATTACCGATCAATTTGAGGTATCCATCTTTAATAGGTGGGGTGAATTAATTTATGAGTCGAAGGACAAGAATTTCAAATGGAATGGCACGTACAATAACCAAGGTCAGCCGCTTCCCCCAGGAACGTATGCGTATTCGATAAAATACATCAGTTCATTCCGTCCGGACAAAGGCATTCAGGAACAAAGGGGAGGTGTGGTGTTGATTCGGTAATTTGAAAATTTGATAATTCAGTAATTTGAAGATTCGGTAATTGAGGTTTGAAAGTGTAAATTTGAAAACTAATAAACCTCGTTATGAAGCCACGCTATTCACTTACACTGATCGCTATTTTTGTTGCCACACTAGCACTCGGGCAATTATTTAAAACCTCTTTGACACTCACCGTTCGCGATGAAACCGGAAATACGGTGAGCGATGCAGAAGTTCGGCTTTTCGAAAAGAAAGAAGATTATGAAAAAGAGATAAACGCAGTATTCACTGGCAAAACAGATAAGAAAGGGATTACCAAATTTAAAAACATGAAGTCAATCAAGTATTATTTGTTGGTAAAAAAAGGCGACAAGGATAATTCTGGCGGTGGCGAAGAGATAGGCAAGTTAGAAGACGGGAAATTTAATAAGGCAACGGTAGTCATTCAATAAGTTAAAATTACTTGAAGTGAATACTTGCATCAAATTTTAAATTTTGTCCACAAAGTTATTAACTGAAATCGCATCGTATAAAACTTCTTACCGAGAAGAAGAGTTGTTTGTTCCAAAATTTATTGAATTGCTAAGCAGCGCACGGGCTTTCTACCGAAATCATTTACCCGGCCACATTACCGGTTCAGCGTGGATAGTTAATCAAGATTTTTCTAAAGCACTGTTAATTGAGCATGCCAAATTAAAAAGATGGCTGCAACCAGGCGGCCATGCTGATGGCGAAACGGAGGTGATGAATGTTGCGCGAAGGGAAGCATTGGAAGAAACGGGCGTATCCGGTTTGATACCCCTTTCAACTACTTTTTTTGATTTAGATATTCATCCCATTCCCGAAAGGAAAGATTTTCCTGCCCACGATCATTACGATGTTCGTTATATTTTTCAAGTGAACGATTCGGTGGAGTTGGCAATCAGTGATGAGTCTACCGGATTGAAATGGGTGTCATTTGAAACAATCGCATCGCTCACACACAATAACCAATCGATTATGAGAATGGTGGAGAAGACGAATCAATTACGAATTACGAATGAGCAATTACGAGTTACGAATAACCATTAACTTAACACCCATTCTTGGCTGAAATAGGCACCGATATTGACAAAGCAAGAACCCTTTTAATGCAAGGTGAGTTGGTGGCTATTCCCACCGAAACAGTTTATGGACTGGCCGGAAACGCACTCAACGAAAACGCCCTACTGAAGATATTCTCAGCAAAAAACCGGCCTCACTTTGATCCTTTAATCGTGCATGTGCACTCGTTGGAGCAGGCCAACGAATATGTCGATAGTATTAATGCAAGTGCCATAAAACTCGCTATAAAATTTTGGCCCGGCCCCTTAACCTTGCTCTTGCCTAAGAAAAAAAACATCCCCGATCTCGTCACTTCTGGTCTTGATTTGGTCGGAATTCGGTATCCTGATAATTCGCTCACCTTAGCGTTGTTAAAGCAATTACCATTTCCGCTGGCCGCTCCAAGCGCAAACCCTTTCGGCTACATAAGCCCAACCACGGCCGAACATGTAAATGATCAATTGGGAGATAAGATAGTATATATTTTAGATGGAGGTCCTTGCGAAGTAGGCGTAGAATCGACTATTGTAGGTTTTGATAAGGATGAACCGTTCATTTACAGAATGGGCGGTCTAAGCCAAGAAGAGATAGAACACGAAATCGGACCAGTAACTGTTCAACTCAACGCGAGCTCCAACCCCAAATCACCAGGGCAATTGGCAAGCCACTATGCGCCCCAAAAGAAGTTACTACTTGGTAATCTAAATGACTTGCTAAAAACCCATTTTAGCGGTGAAGTAGGAATTATATCTTTTGAAAAAGCATTTGAAACTGTTAAAAACGAAAATCAAAGAGTTCTTTCAAAGAATGGCAATATGGAAGAAGCCGCCAGAAATCTATTCGCAGCTCTGCGTGAATTGGATAAACTAGAAATAGAGACTATTTTAGCAGAGTTCGTTCCCGACATTGGTCTGGGGAAAGCTATTAACGATCGATTGAAGCGGGCCTCATCACTGTGAACAAAAAAAACTAAATATGGAAAACGTAAAAAAAATACTTGTAACCACAGGAGGTGGCGATTGCCCCGGGTTAAATGCGGTTATCAGAGGCATCGCCAAACGGGCTCGAAAAGAAAAAGGCTGGGAAGTATATGGAAGCATTGAGGCCTTTAATGGCGTCTTCCGCGAACCTCAAGAAATCGTGAAGCTTACCCGCAAAATGACATCGGGTATACATGTTAAAGGCGGAACGATTTTACGAACTACTAATAAAGACAATCCAATTAACTATCCCGTCATTCAGCCCGATGGCTCCAAAAAATTCATTGATCGGTCGGATGACTTGGTGAAGAAACTCAAAGAATTAAAGTTTGATGCAGTAATTAACATAGGTGGGGATGGATCTCAGAAAATCTCTAAAGTACTTTTCGACAAGGGCATCCCTATGATTGGCGTACCAAAGACAATCGACAATGACTTATCCAGTACCGATATGACATTTGGTTTTCAAACCGCTGTTCAAATTGCGACCGACAGTTTCGACAAACTAGTTACCACCGCTGAAAGTCATAACCGGACCATGATTATGGAAGTGATGGGGAGAGACGCAGGTTGGATCGCATTGCATACGGCTATCGCTGGCGGTGCCGAAGTGTGCCTCATCCCAGAAATTCCATATGATGTGAATAAAATTGTAAAACGAATTAACTCGCGATACAAGAATGGACGGGGCTTTGTCAACATTGTAATTTCAGAGGGCGCCAAACCGAAAAACGGAACTGTCACCGCCACGGCAGGAGAAAAAACTTCGGAGCATGTGCGACTTGGCGGAGTTGCCTACCAACTTTCAAAACAATTGAAAGATGCAGGCTGTACTGCCGAGATACGCGAAACTGTGCTAGGCCATGTGCAACGCGGTGGTGGCCCTATAGCATTTGATAGGGTGCTTGCATTACTTTTTGGAGTGAAGGCGTGTGAACTTGCGATTGAAGGAAAATCAGGTCACATGGTGGCTTTTAAAAACAATTCCATTACTACGGTAACTCTAGAAGAAGCTACGCGCGAGCCAAGCTTTGTGGATAAAAACTCAGATCTGGTAAAGGCAGCAAAAGGGCTAGGCATTTCTTTTGGCGACTGAAATCAATTACGAATTAGAAATTACAAATTACGCGAGAGTAACAACCAACTAACCAAGACAACCCATAACGAGAAAATGAAAACAATCAACGACATCAACTTTTCAGGAAAGAGAGCGCTTATTCGTGTAGACTTTAACGTGCCATTAGATAAAAGCTTTAACGTAACAGACGATAATCGCATTCGAGCTACTATCCCAACATTAAATAAGATCTTAAAGGATGGCGGTAGCTGCGTACTTATGTCACATTTAGGACGACCGAAAGAGGGGCCCGAAGACAAATTTTCGTTGAAGCATACCATTACAACACTGGAACAATTGCTTGGTCGCTCGGTGCAGTTTGCCAATGATTGTATCGGTGAGGAAGCTATCACAAAAGCAGCAGCTCTTAAACCCGGTGAAGTACTTCTGTTAGAAAATCTTCGGTTTTATAAACAAGAGGAAAAAGGCGATCTCGCTTTCGCGGAAAAGCTCTCGAAGCTAGGTGACGTTTATGTGAACGATGCATTTGGCACTGCCCATCGCGCCCATGCTTCAACCACCATTGTAGCGCAGTTCTTTAAAGATAAAGCAGCTGGCTATGTAATGGCTGCTGAGTTAGACAATGCGAAGAAAGTGCTCGAAAATGCGGAAAAGCCTTTCACCGCCATAATGGGTGGCGCAAAAATTTCAGATAAGATTTTAATTATTGAACAACTGTTGGATAAAGTAAACCACCTCATCATTGGTGGTGGTATGGCCTACACGTTCTTTAAAGCAATGGGCGGCAGCATTGGTAATTCATTGGTAGAAGCCGACAAACTTGATTTGGCAAAAGAACTTATTCAAAAGGCCAAAGCAAAAGGTGTTGAGTTGCACTTGCCGATTGACTCGATTATTGCTGATAAATTTGATGCCAACGCAAACACTGAAGTCTCCAACAACAACGCTATAAAAGACGGCTGGATGGGCTTAGATATCGGGCCGCAAGCATGCGTTGTATTTTCAAAAGTGGTAGAAGAATCAAAAACCATATTGTGGAATGGCCCTATGGGTGTGTTTGAGTTTGCCAAGTTTGAAAATGGAACGAAAACCATTGCGGAAGCGGTGGTACGGGCAACTGAAAAAGGAGCATTCTCATTAATTGGTGGTGGCGACTCAGCGGCAGCAGTAGCCAAATTTGGCTTTGAAGACAAGGTGAGCTATGTATCAACTGGCGGTGGTGCTTTGCTCGAATACTTTGAAGGCAGAGTGTTACCGGGTGTTAAGGCACTTGAATCATAAAACATGTTGAATAGACGTGATGAAACCGCAGAGGTGTTGTCACGTTTTGACTACGCCTAAAAAGCTATTGCCCTCGTTCTAAAAGTAAAGCCAGTGGAATCTTACTCCATGCGATGAAAACTCAAGGGCGGGTGCCGGGCATTTAAAAAGGGTTAGCGGATAAATCATGATTTGAGCCCACGTTTTTTTCGATTGGAAAAAATCTGGATTCAGATCTAATGACAAATAAAATTTCCGGTATGGGGAGAAATTATGCACCGCATTTTGTTCATCGCGACCGAACACCATGCCTTCAGCCCCTAGGCCCACAGCAATTGAGAGAAAAGACGGCCACCATTTTTTTTCTAGGCTCCAGCTATACCAAAACGTTTGGCCATTGTAGTCCTTAATGATTTCCTGAAGGAAGCCGTCTCCTAACAAGCTCGGACGAAGCGCGGCAAACGAGGTAAAATGGAAAGAAAATTTGTTGTATAGCTTAATGTGACCCCAAATTTTGTGTTGCACAAAAAACAAAGCGCAACCAAGTGCATTCGCCATCAAGTCGAATAGTGAAGCACCATAGCCCGCTGAGAAGCCATCCATTACTTCGATGGTTGAAACAATCAAGAATCCAATCAATGTTCCGATCGGAGTATTCTCCTTTAGTCCACCCCACCTGAGTATTCGGCAAACAAACACACATACGTTGAAAGTCCAAAAGGCATGGGCAACTTTGTCTAATTGTTTCCATTCCGCCAAATCATTAAAAAAATGAAATGGCTCCACCATCTGATCATAATACCACGCTTGTGCCAGCACAAAAACAACTACAGCATAGCTTGATAATATCGCGGCCACTACCCAAACAAGCTTCTTGGTCCCACCCGCTTCTTTCGACATTATCGGTTTGTTTAATTTAGAATGATTCCTGCTTGGATCAAAAAAATTACGTTAAAATAGAGGTACGCTAGTGTTTGTTAGCTAATCGCTGCAAATCTAAATCCTGAAAGTCGAAGCTAAAATCGATGTTAGGTGAAATGCCTCTCATTTTTATGCCGGTAGCCTTTCCTTCTTCATCTAATGAAAACGAAACAAAAGCATCGCACTGCATATCTTGGTAATCCCATTTAATGGCAAAGGTGTTTGACTTATAAAAAGACATTTTGCCATTCAATTTTGGTGAGCGCACTGCGCTAAACCAAAGTTGACCGTCCCGCAAAGCGATCTTCACATCACCAAACCATTTGTCGCGATAAGTACCAACGAAATTTTCGAGCTTTAGATGATTAGAAGAAGCTGCTTTCACGGTATTCCAAACTGCTGTGGTTACCGAGTCTCCTTCGTTTTCACTTTCCTGAATATTTTTCTTTGCTCTGCTTATCCAATCCATTGCTGGTTTGCCTAAATAGGAATCCAGGATTGCGCCAGAAATTGTTTGAAACGCATACCCGCCAGGATCGGTATTGGTAAGCACCACCACACCGAGATTTAACTCGGGCACCATAGCCGTGCGAGATAACATGCCCGGCAATCCTCCCGTGTGACTAATGACAATCGTGCCAAGCTGATCTTCAATTCCCCAGCCGAGGCCATACGCGTTCAAATGACGTTTGCTTCTCGGATCTGGCTTTACCGTAAAACCAATAAACGTATGTGGACGAAGCATTTCTCTGTGATTGACAGGAGTAATCAGTTGAGATTGTAATTTATCGCCATACTTCGCATCATTCAAGTGCATGAGCAGCCATTTGCTGAGGTCGTTCACGCTGGAATAAATCCCGCCAGCGGCACCGAGCGAACCATCGCTTTTTGTGTATGGCTCCAGTTGCTTCAGTTCACCTTTAACTACCGAATGGGGCGCAGCTGTGTTCTTTTTATCTGCTAGATTTTGATATACACCAACTGACCTATTCATTCCCAACGGCTTCATGATTCTTTTTTCCACAAAGTCGCTCCAACTCATGCCGCTGGCGCGCGCCACTACTTCGCCAGCCACCACATAAAGCAAATTATCATAATCGAACTTGGTACGAAAAGCCGACACTGGCTTTTGATATTGAAAACTTTTTAACACATCCTTTACGGTGAAATCACTTCCGTCAGGAAAAAACATAAGATCTCCCGCCCCTAAGCCCATGCCACTGCGGTGTAAATCCTGTATGTTGAAATTAGCGGTTATATACGGATCGTACATTTTAAACTCAGGAATATAATCCACCACTTTATCGATCCATGATAATTTTCCTTCATCCACCAGAATGGCCAATGCCGCTGTTGTAAATGATTTGCTGTTGGAAGCAATGGCAAACAATGTATTTTCATCCACCTTCTCCTTCCCTCTTAAGGTGGCTACTCCATATCCCTTTGAATGGATTACCTTACCGTCCTTTACAATAGCTACCGCTATGCCAGCGGCAGGCATGTTTTCAAAACTCTTGCTTACCAGCGAATCGATTTGCTTAGAGGTAAGGGGTTGTGCGGCTATTTGAAATGGCTGACCCATCAGCGCAAAAGCCAGAAGCATCAAGCAAAACATGGTCGATCTTGTCATTTGAATGATTTTTAAAACGTTCGTCCTAAAATAATTAGCTATTTTTGATTTCCAACCTGTAAAGAAAAGAAATGTCGACTATTTGCTGACCTTTGCTACTCCCGCGTGTCTTTTGATTTCAGATGAAAAATAAAAATTCTCAAATCAAGTTTTGATGCCCAATATCGCTACCAGCAGCGGATGTATTTTTGCTTAGAAGGTGACGAGTTTTCTAAAGTTCTTTGGCTAGGAGCTTCCTTATTTCGGTCATGGTTTGAGCTTCTGATGGGCGAGGTGCTTTCATATTCACAATATTTCCTAATTGATCAATTAAAATATAGGTCGGAACACCAAGTAATTTATAGCGAAGGTAAAGGGAGTCGATCTTATCTGCTTTAATATTAATATGAAGCCCTTTCCAAGCTTTATCGTTCGCTAAAAAATTTTGCCAATCAGGTTTTCTACTATCAACGGAGACATTCAAGAACTGAATCCTGTCGTCACCCGCAAATTCTTGTTGTAACTTTTTAGAAGCGGGTATTTCGGCCACGCAAGGGCCGCACCAAGTCGCCCAAACATCCATGTAAATTACTTTCCCTCTAAGGTCTTTGATCGATACTTTCGTTCCGTCAAGTGTGTAACCTTCTAATTTTGGTGCAGGTTTACCAGGCGCTATAGCAAGCCATGCATCATAATCTTTGTTTAATGCTGCGAGATAGACGGAATGGTGATAAGTTTCTCTGAAGCTATTGAATACCGAATCGGTTTCAGGCGTGATGCCATTTTCTCTGAATCTGTATTGCAGATCGAATGCAATCAAGAACTCACGTATCGCTTCTGGGTAATCACCCTTTTTTATCAACGCATTAGCCATCAAAGGCATCAAACTCGCTTGTGCCTTTGAAACAAGTAGCTGTTCGCTTACCCTTAAATTAATGTGACTGTGCCAATAGTAATTAAGGAGCGTCTGATAGTCATTATAGCCATCTTCTAAAAGAGTGGAATCAAACGGAACTTCTTTTGCTAAATTTTCAAACTCATTAGATACTTTGGCTTCTAGATAATCTTTGCCATTATTTTGCGCTTCCCACTTTTTGTTTAGTCGATCGTTTAATTTGTAGAATTTATATTCCTGTGCAACCTCGAAGAATTTTATGCTATTCTTGTATTGGAGTTTGACAGAAAGGTCGTTTGGAAGAGCAACCGAATCGATGTAACTATTATGAAACCTATTGATAGTCGTTTTCAAAGAATCAAATCGATTTAAGAATTCTTCATAAGTCAATTCGTTTAGGCCTTTACCTTTGGCCCATTTAATACCCTCAACAGCTGTATTCACCCAAGAGATATAATTGTTTACGTTCGCTCCTTTACCTGAAAATGTAAATGGTATTTTATATTCTTGACCCGCTTCGTTGATTTGTAAATCATACCCAGGCGCGAGATAAATTTCGCTATATTTTTCTCCTATTTGAATGTTGACAAACATCGGCTTTTGCAAGATTATTTCAAATAAGCTAGATCCAGTAGAGTCGGTTTTGGACTCTGCAATAGTTCGCTGGTCTAAAGCAGCATAATGTATAACTCTAACTTCAGCATTAGTTTGACTTCGGCTTCTGATTGTAATTTTTGCTTTGTCACCTCCTGCATGTTTACAGCCAAATAAAAATAAAATCGGTATACTCAACAACAGAAAATTTCTTAAAAATAAATTCATGTCAGCCATGGTAGGGGAAATCGTTACAATTTAAAAGATGTGATAGAGCTACATTTAGTTTTAATTCTAATTGTAATGGCTATTTTTGATTTTCAAGAAGAAAAGAAAAAGAAATATTGCACTACTTGTTATACTATACTTCCGGCACCTAACCAATATATCAAATGAAGAAAATCAAAACTCTGCTAATTGGACTTGCGGTGTTACTGATTGCTGTTTCTTTAGGTCTTTATGTGTATTATTTAATAAAAAATGTTGAAACAAAAACGCTGGGTGAACAAGATAGAAAAGGCATAACCGGTAATTTTATTCAACTGACTGACGGCATTACACATTATGAAATTGCCGAGTCAGATACAGCAAAAACAATTGTGTTGGCGCATGGGTTTAGTGTGCCAGGGTACATTTGGGGAGCAACATTTGACAGTCTCGCAAAAAGCGGATTTAAAGTAATTCGATATGATTATTTTGGCAGAGGATTCTCGGATCGCCCAAACGTTACCTATAACCCTAAATTTTACAGAAGGCAACTGTTTGAACTGATTTCAAAATTGAACCTCAAGAAACCCATTTCGCTGGCTGGTCTGTCATTCGGTGGAGCGGTGGTTTCAGACTTTGCAGCACACTATCCCAACCTGATCGACAAAGTTATTTTTGTAGACCCCGTTTATCGATTTACAAATATCACTACTCCTGAGGTACTCGTCAATTATAGAATGGCAACTGATCCCGACAAACAAGCAAACGGGCAACTAGCGGATTTTAAATATCCTGAACAATTCCCCAATTGGGTTAATGATTACAAAGTGCAGATGCAATACAAAGGCTTTCGTCATGCCATTATCTCTACGCTGACTAATTACCCCATCGACAGCATCTTCGCCAATTATGACAGGCTGAATTCATACCGTAAAAAAGTATTATTAATTTGGGGCAGAGACGATAAAACCGTTACGTTCAATTATAGCGATTCTTTGAGAAGAAGATTGCAATGCGATTTCCTAGCAGTTGACGATGCCGGGCATCTTCCCCATTTGGAAAAGCCTGCATTGGTAACTAGAAAAATGATTTCTTTTTTGAGGGAATAAGAAGGCGAAAAATTACACAGTGGTCTATTTCTTGACCTCCTCAATTACAAATTCAATAGGCTTAGCTACTTTATCTTTTAGCAAGGCAATATCCAATACCTCACTTACCGAATTTACATAATGAAATTGTAAGCCCTTCAAATAATGCTTTTCTATCTCTTGTATGTCGCGCTTATTGCGGGCACTCATTATGATTTCCTTAATGCCACTTCGTTTGGCGGCCAATACTTTCTCTTTGAGTCCACCTACGGGAAGCACCTTTCCGCGTAGCGTAATTTCGCCCGTCATTGCCAGGTTCGCCTTTACTTTACGTTGCGTAAAGATGGACGCCAAGGAGGTTAACATGGTAATGCCTGCTGACGGTCCGTCTTTGGGCACTGCCCCTGCTGGCACGTGAATGTGCAGATCGTAATGTTGAAAAATCCGATGATCGATAGCCAACGCTTCCGCATTTGATTTAAGGTATGACAACGCAGCTACTGCCGACTCTTTCATCACATCTCCCAGCTGCCCCGATATCGTCAGCGCACCTTTTCCGCGACTCACACTTGACTCTACATATAAAATATCGCCACCTACTTGTGTCCATGCTAAGCCCGTAACAACACCGGCCGTATCATTTCCCTGATATAATTCTTCATCAAAAATCTCTACGCCTAGAACTTTCACCACAAATGCAGCCGTAATTTCCTTTTCGAAGACTTCTTCCATGGCCACTGACTTTGCAACGCTTCTTACCACTGAACCAATCTTGCGTTCAAGACTTCTTACGCCCGACTCACGGGTGTAGAACTCTATTACTTTCAATAATGCCTCTTTGCTAAATTTAACTTGATTTTGCTTCAGACCATGTTCTTTCAATTGCTTCGGCACAAGGTGCTTTATCGCGATTTGCAATTTCTCCTCTACCGTATATCCGGTTAATTCAATAATCTCCATTCGATCGCGCAAAGCCGGCTGAATGGTATCTAATGAATTGGCAGTAGCTATGAATAGCACTTTAGATAGATCGTACTCCACTTCTAAATAGTTGTCGCCAAAAGCATTATTTTGTTCCGGATCTAGTACCTCTAACAATGCCGATGAAGGATCGCCTCTAAATTCAGAACGCACCTTGTCTATTTCATCTAATACGAAAACAGGATTGGATGATTTCGCCTTTTTTAAGTTAGCCAACACTTTGCCCGGCATGGCGCCAATATAGGTTTTGCGGTGGCCGCGAATCTCTGCTTCGTCATGAACACCTCCCAACGACATGCGCACGTAACTTCTGCCCAAGGCCTTTGCTATTGATTTACCGAGCGAAGTTTTACCCACGCCTGGCGGGCCATACAAACATAAAATTGGCCCCTTCATATCTTGCTTTAGCTTCAGCACGGCCAAGTATTCGATGATTCTGTTCTTTACCTTCTCCAACCCAAAGTGATCTTTATCCAATACTTTCTTGGCATTGGCGAGATCAAAATTGTCCGTGGTGAATTCATCCCAAGGTAAATCGAGCATAAACTCAGCGTAGTTCATGGCGATTGGAAAATCAGGTGCTTGTGGATTGGTGCGTTGCAATTTATCCAACTCTTTGCTGAAATGAACGGCTGCTTGTGGCGACCATTTCTTCTCTGCCCCTCGCTTGCGCAGTTTCTCTACTTCTTTATCTGGCCCATCATAGCCTAATTCATCCTGTAATACTTTTATTTGCTGTCTCAGGAAGTAATCGCGCTGCTGCTGGTCAATATCGGTGTGTACCTTTTTATGGATTTCACTTTTTATTTCCAACATCTGAATCTCCTTCAGCATGTATTGAAGGAGCAGCGTACCGCGGTCGGAAAGGTTATTTATTTCTAATATTTTTTGTTTGTCCGTGGCATCTACATTCAAATTAGAAGCCAAAAAATGTATGAGGAATGCAATGCTTTGAATGTTCTCCAATGCGATTTGAGCCTCCTGTGGAATTTCTGGATTTAGCTTTAATATCTTTAATGCAGCATCTTTCAATGATTGGACGAGCGCCTTCAATTCTTTGCTATTCAAATCAACCGCAATGTCTTGCTGAAGTTGAAAACGTGCGGTTAAAAATGGCTCTTCTTGTAAAAATTCTTGAATGGCATAGCGGTTTTTTCCCTGGATGATGATCGTGGTATTACCATCGGGCAGCACAATCATTTTAATGATGCGCGCAATAGTTCCAAACTTATAAAGATCTTCGGTAGTAGGTTCTTCCGCGTTTTTGTTCTTCTGTGCTAAAACGCCCACAATCCTATTTCCTTGATAGGCCTGTTTGATCAATCTGATCGATTTTTGGCGGGTTACCGTTATGGGGATCACGACACCCGGAAACAATACGGTGTTTTTGATAGGTAGAATAGGTAATTCCGCAGGTAAATCCTCCGGTTTGATATCAGAATCCTGCTCCGGATTTATCAATTGTATCAACTCTTCAGAGTCTTCTTGAACAATAGGGGTAACTTCTAGTGTATTAAACATGATATAAATGCCAATTTGACACAAAAAAGTTGTGTCTCCAATAAAAATATTTTGGATATTCGTAAGTCAATTGGAGTGCCAACAGCGTTGTAAATGCAATAAAAAAGCTTCAACTTTCGTGAATTGCTTATGAACGAACGATACGTGAACTGTGTAAAAAGCTACCGATCAATCCTAATTCTCTTATTTTGGGTAGGTTTTTTGTCATCAACGAATGCACAGTTTGGAAAGAAAAAAATAAAATCTGCAACAGTGGTAAAAACCAGGGATTCGCTCACTAATTACAGCCAGTCTGACATATTCACCTTCCCGAACGTAAATGTCATACCTTACTATGAAAACAAAGAGGAGCTAAAAGCCATCAGGAAACTGGCAAAAGAAGGCAAAGACGAACAACTATATCCAAAGCTGAGGACCTATGTTAAGAATTTCGGAATTGAAAATTTTCGGAAGAACCCCGATGCACTCGGAAAACTAGCCCGTCTTTCGCTGAAATACGGTCCCAAGGGCGAAGCCATTTTATTGTATAAGTTGATTGTAAAACATCACCAACCAAATGCAGACAATTACGCTGCTCTGTTAAAAGAGTATGACTCGCTGGAAACAGATAAGAAAAAATATTACGCCCCCATCGAATTCTATTATGAACTGATTAAATATCGAAAAGAAATTGACACCCTGAAAACGCCTACTGACATTCTATTAAACATGGGCGAAGATGTGAATTCACTTAAAGAGGACTACGGTCCCGTGGTAGGAAATAATGACTCCATTTTGCTGTTTACTTCCAAACGCAACAAAGGTAAAGGGCGGAAATACGATGAAGATTTATTTATCAGCAAGAAAATAGATGGCAGATGGACCACCGCGGTTGAGCTAAAGACAATAAACACAGTTTATAACGAAGGATCAGCCTGCTTAAGCAATGATGGAAAGAAACTCTATTTTTCTCGATGCAATGCACCAAAAGGCAGTGGAGACTGTGACTTGTATGAAGCAACCCTAAAAAAAGATAGCACATGGGGTAATATCAAGAATCTCGGCAGTAAGATTAACAGCAGCGGATGGGATTCACAACCGTCCGTAACACATAAAGGGGATACACTTTATTTCTCATCTAATCGGTTAGATGGTTTTGGTCAATCCGACATCTATTACACTACCAAAGATAAAAAAGGAGTGTGGCAAAAAGCGAAAAACCTCGGGCCGATAATTAACACCAGAGGTGATGACGTGAGCCCTTTCTTTCACCATCGGTACAATATATTATACTTCAGCTCTAATGCTCAGCCTCTTAACTTTGGCCAGTTTGATATTTATAAATCTGCATTTACCAGAAAGCGCAACTGGACGGAGCCAAAAAACATCGGCCCTTTAGTAAATGGGAATGGGAGCGAGTATTATTTTACGATCGATGCAAGATCATCCAACCTCTATTACGCGAGATCTGAGGAAAGTAATTTTAAAAACTTAGACCTCTTTTCTTTTCCACTTCCTATGGAAGCACAACCACTTGCTACTGCAAAATTAAGTGGAGTGATCAAAAATGCCAGCACTGGCATGCCAGAAACTGGAATTGCGTCTGTCATTGATTTAGATAAGGGAGTGGAAGTAGCTCCAAAATTTTTGAGGGAAGATGGATCATTCGACTTTAGTTTAATTAACAAAAGAAATTATCTCTTGATAATTCAAGGTGATGACTTTTTTAGAATCGAGGAGAAATTATTTCTAAGTGGTGACACTACGTTGAACAAAGAGGCTGAACTAATCAATCAACGTATTGAGTTTAAAACGATCGAATTTGAAAATGGCAAAGCAGATATTCTTCCGGCCATGCACCATGATCTTGGTAAATTGGCCACCTTTCTAGTTGACCATCCAAAAGTAAAACTTAACATCATTGGCCACACCGATGCACAAGGAAAAGAAGAAGACAATCTCAAGCTTTCGCAAGATCGTGCGATTGCCATAAAGGCTTACTTAATGCAAGAATATAAGCTGACTAATGATCGTATTGATGCATTGGGAGTGGGGAGCTCAAAACCAATAATTATCGATGAGAAAACAGAAGCTGATCGACAGATAAATAGACGCGTTGAATTCAATATTATCTCTCGATAAAGTTCCCCTTTTTGATTTTAATTTCTGTCAATTAACAAACTTGAATTTTATACTATACTCATTTCATAATTCATGTTAAATCAACTTAATTTTTGGATTACCTGGTCTACTGTCTATAAACGTATTTTTTTTACGATAACATTCTTTGCAATTACTGCTCTGGCGTTACTTTGGATATCGTATTACGAAACACCGGGGCCAGCGATACCTACTGAACAGTATCAACAACTGGAGACGCAAGAGATAGCAGTACATTCATTTTCATTTGCCGGAATTACACTAACAACTACTGGAGATAATTATTTGTTGTTTGAGTACCTTAAAGGAGGGGCGTTCACAGTAAACAGATTTACTTCCTATCTTTTCCTTGGAGTGTTGACAATCGCTATGGTTATGTTGTTGAGTATTATTACCACACTTGGTCGTTTCTGGTATTTTGTTGGCATGGGACTTTTCATTCTCTTTATTGTCGGCTTTCGATTAGAAACTACGTTCTTATTTGATCTCTCCAACAAGGTGCCTACAATTGCCGTGCTGTCATTGTTTGGTGGTGTCAGTTATTATTTTCATTTCTTCAATCGAAATGTAAGTTTTCAAGCTAGGCTTGCGTGTTTCTCTTTACTAACTTTTGCCTTGTTTATTGCATTCTTGTTTTTCAGCAAAACTAAAGATCCCTTTTTACACCTAGCTTCCAATGGAATAATTGCTGGAACTATACTGAGTATTATTTTCATTTTAACGGTAGCGCACGAGATTTTAGCTTTTTTTGTCAACATTATTTCACAGGGTGTAAGGCAAACAAAAAGTCTTAGGCACTTTGTTATTATCTCTGCGATATACCTGCTAAACCTTTCGCTCACCTACGCTACTCGAAAAGGATTTATCAAGTGGGATTTACTTTCAATTAACATGTTCTTGCTGTTGACCATCTCGGCTGTGCTTGGCTTGTGGGGCTTTCGCCAGCGCGAAAAGCTTTATTCGAACATTCTTCCTGCAAATCCTTTTGGAAGTTATCTATTCCTTTCACTGGCACTCATTTGCTTTGCCACCATTGCTTTTTTTCTTGGCACCGCTAATGATCCGCCTCTTCAACTAATTCAAGATACGATTATGTATAGCCATCTCGGCTATGGAATTATCTTTTTCTGTTATGTTCTTGCCAATTTCACATCTATGCTTGCCAACAACCAGCAGGTGTTTAAAATTCTATACAACCCGAAAACAATGCCCTACTTTACTTTCAGGTTCGGTGGCCTGATAGCCACCTTTACGTTCTTCGCATATTCAATTTATTCCATCTCTGTCAATCAATTCTTTGCTGGCTATTACAACGCGATTGGCGATGTTTATCTTTACAATGGTGAGACGGCATTTTCTGAAAGCTATTACGACCAATCGTTGTTGTATTCAAATAGAAATCATCATGCACATTATGCCTTGGCCAGCTTGGCAGCGCAGCGGCTAGAGTTAAAAAATGAAAAAAGACATTATGAAAAGGCGGCAGATACCCGCCCAACTGAATTGTCTTATCTAAATCTTGGTCTTAGCTATCAGCGAGATAAAGAAAACTTGCTTGCCAATAACATACTTATTCAAGCCATGAAGGATTTTCCTTCTAGTGGCAAGGTAAAAAATGCGCTAGGCCTAAGCTATGCTGCGCTTAACTTGCGAGACTCCGCTCTCATTATGCTAGAAAAAGCAAAAGATAGCTATTCCAGCAGATCAGTTGCGGAAACAAATCTAGTAGGAGTAATGGCAAAGTTTAAGTTTCCATACCCAGTCGATTCCGTTGCCAAACTAATTGGTGAAGCTGAAAAGGGCGCGAAAACAAATGCGTTGGTGTTGGCCAATCAGCAAAAGGTTCAACTGAATATGGAGTTACCTGCTGCGAAAGATACAGTGCTCACTGTCTATGAGGCCACTCTCTTGAATAATTACATTTTAAATAGATTTGATAAAATTGACACAACATTGCTAACGTCATTAATTGTCCTTGCCAGACGGCCCGCAAATAAATACTATAAAGCTGCATTGTTGGATGCAATCTCCCAGTCTTACTATGCAAATGGCGAAGTTAATAAAGCCTTTAATTTTTTAAGTGAAAATGCCTTCTTGGATAGAAGCGGGAAAATGTATAACACCCTTGGTTTGTGGGCGCTCGAGCAAGGTAATGCGGAAGTAGCTTTAACAGAATTTAACTTTGCTATTGACCAACAATTTGAAGGAGCTAGATTAGGAAAAGCACTTGCTCTCTCTGAACTAAGAAATGAAACAGAAGCCATAGCCACGTGGACAGAGCTAAAACTCGGAAAAGACACTACTCTCCAAACCATTGCTACTTCCTTTTTGAAAGTCTATTCAGCCTCCAAAGAAACCATCAGCGAGCTAAACGATCCTCAACGCTGCCAATTCATTCGCTTTAGAGTTAACTTACAAGATCAAGTCCTTTTCAATTCAATTTTAAATTCCATCGCCAATTCAGACTTCAGAGCGATGGCAATTCTGGATAGAAGTAAAAAGTTGTTTGAGCTGGATGAGGCGCAGTCAGCCGCAGATTTGATCAGCACACTTCAGGGAGTTCCATTAAAGGACAAAGCACTTTATAATGATATTCTAAAATTCAATTTGCAACTCTTGGCATCTGCGAGGGATTTTAAAACCTTGGCAGAGCAATTGACAGAATTGCCTGACGGCACGATCAATAAAAGCGACAAAATTTATTTTGAAGCGTTGGTTTCCAAAAAATCGGATAACAATTCCAAATCAACATTCGAATGGCTATCGCGAAGTAACCCGTTTAATGAAGAGGCTACAATTGATGGAATTTCCTTTGTGAAGAAAGCATCCTCCGACAAACTGAAAGCATTTAATCTGCTAGTTGGAGCTGTGTCTACCAACCCGGGGTCTATAAAGCTAATGAAAGCATATATCATTGAAGCAGCAAGCTTAGGGTTCGATGACTACGCTCAAGAATCGTTAGACAAATTGAAATTAATGACCAGCCCAGCCAACTTTAATAAATTCGTTCAGGCTAATCCTGCTGTTTTTCAAGTCATTCCAAATTAGGCGCAACAAAAATCTCTGATTACTTTTGCAAACATTTTTAAACTATGGAAATTAAAAGAATTCCCCTCAACGATTTGCACGAAAAATTGGGTGCTAAAATGGTTCCTTTTGCAGGTTATAATATGCCTGTGCGCTATTCTTCGGATATAGAGGAGCACACTACTGTTCGTCAATCGGCAGGCGTTTTTGATGTATCACACATGGGCGAGTTCTCATTGAAAGGCCCACATGCACTTGACTTAATTCAACGCGTAACCAGCAATGATGCCAGTAAATTAGTGGATGGACAAGCACAATACTCATGTCTGCCAAATGAAACGGGGGGTATTGTTGACGACCTTATCGTTTACAAAATTAAGGACAATGATTATTTTTTAGTCGTTAACGCATCCAATATTGACAAAGACTGGAATTGGATTTCGAAGTTCAACACAAAAGGTGTTGAGATGACAAACCTATCCGATTCTCTTTGCTTGTTTGCCGTGCAAGGCCCCAAAGCAGCGAGTGTTGTTCAAAAGTTAACTACGATCGACTTGTCTGCTATCAAGTACTACCATTTTGCCGTTGGCGCCTTCGCAGGAGTTGAAAATGTAATAGTATCTAATACGGGCTATACTGGAGCAGGTGGTTTTGAAATTTATGTTGAAAACGAATCAGCAGAAAAAGTTTGGAATGCCATTTTTGAAGCAGGCATTGATGTAAACATTAAACCAATTGGTTTAGGGGCAAGAGATACACTTCGGTTGGAGATGGGCTTCTGTTTGTATGGAAATGACATTGATGATACCACCTCGCCTATTGAAGGCGGACTTGGTTGGATCACTAAATTCACAAAGGAATTTACTAATTCAGTAGCCATCAAAAGGCAGAAAGAAGAGGGCGTAACCAAAAAGCTTGTTGGTTTTAGAATGATCGATAAAGGAATTCCCCGTCATGACTATCAATTAAAAAATGCATTGGGGGAGGTAATTGGAAAAGTAACTTCCGGAACTATGTCACCGATGCTGGGCATCGGCATTGGGTTGGGTTATGTAACCACGGGATTTGCATCGCCAGGCTCTGAAATTTTTATTGACATACGGGGCAAAGCGCTGAAGGCGCAGGTGAGCAAAACGCCATTAATTTGAAGATAAGGCAATTTGAAGATTTGAATGATCCTGATATGAAAGATTACCTGCTAAACTCCATTTTCAAATTACCAACTCTTCAAATCATCAAATCATTACGATGAAAACAATAGACGTTTGCCTTAGCCCCGAACTCATGCACTTGTATGATGTGCGCAACCGCACCGTAGTAGTGGTAGATATTTTGCGCGCCACGTCTTGTATGGTCACCGCCTTTGCAAATGGGGTGGAGAGCATCACTCCTTTTGCCGATCTAGAACAATGTTTGAAAATGAAAAACCGAGGTTACATTACCTCTGGAGAGCGTGAGGGGAAAAAAGTAGAAGGCTTCGATAAAGGTAATTCTCCATTTGAATACATGGACAATCAAGTACTGGGCATGAAGCTCGCATTTACTACAACCAACGGAACGCAGGCGATTGAAAAATCAAGAGATGCAAAAGAAGTAGTTATTGGTTCCTTTCTTAACCTTACCTCGGTTGTTCGTTACCTGTTGTTAGGTGAAAATCCGGTTTTGATTGTCTGTGCAGGATGGAAAGGTAGAGTTAACTTGGAAGATACCTTGTTTGCTGGAGCAGTAGTAGATAAGTTAAGAGATTACCTGGGTCTCGATTGTGACGCACCACTTGCTGCGCAACACTTATATAATCTCGCCAAGGATGATATGGCTAAATTTTTGGGTGAATCATCGCACGTAAAGCGATTGAACAGACTTAATATTTATCAGGATTTTGAGTTTT
The DNA here is from genome assembly GCA_044349005.1 of Cyclobacteriaceae bacterium. Classification (GTDB taxonomy): domain Bacteria; phylum Bacteroidota; class Bacteroidia; order Cytophagales; family Cyclobacteriaceae; genus ELB16-189. The sequence goes on along the minus strand of JBIKRT010000014.1, from coordinate 21,429 downwards.
GTTTGAAAATAGATGAATATAAAGTGCTGCCGAGATTGAAGAATGGTGTGCTGGTTGGTCATTAAATTTTTTGACGGCAAACCTCTCTACTTTAATTTTGGGTTTTGGTGATGCCTGTCTGCATCTCTCATATTTTTCTTCTCTACGTTTTTCTTAAACGCTTCTGTTAAATCAACACCCGTCTGGTTTGCTAAACAAATCAAAACCCATAATACATCGGCCAATTCATCTCCCAAGTCTTTATTCTTGTCAGACTCTTTTTCGGATTGTTCTCCATACCGCCTTGCCATAATGCGAGCCACCTCTCCTACTTCCTCAGTAAGAATAGCGGTGTTAGTTAATTCATTAAAATACCGAACTCCGTTGGTTTTAATCCATTGATCTACTTGGGCTTGGGCTTGTTCGAGCGTCATATTCAATAAATTTCAAGCAACCCCAGATCGGAGTCAACTGTCATTTGTTTAATTTTTTGGTAATTATCTAAAAGCTTGTTAGCAATTTCATAACGCAACTGTTGCTTTTCTCTCTTTATCAGCTGAGTATGCTAGACAAGCAAGAATTTGGTCGTTATTTATTTGTGGGTGATCATCCATTACCTCTTGATTATTCATGCCAGAAGCCAACCAGCTCAATATATCATAAACAGAAATCCGTGTGCCTTTTAAGCAAGGCTTTCCAAATCGAATGTTCGGATTAATTTCTATAAATTCTCTATAGTCCATAATTTATCACTTAATGTAACTGAAAATTGAAATGTCGTTTCCCATATTCTATTGAACCTTTCGATTGTCATTTAGTTTAGTTGTTAGTTACTCGTTAATGGGTAATCGTTGCTCGCATTGAAGATGTTGTATTTTGAATCTTAAATTCTAAATTATTTATTGTCCCGTCATTACAAACGCCCCCCAATAATAAGGCTCTTTAAACTTAGCCATTAACTGAAGTTGTGCTTGTTTGAATGAAAGTGATCTGTTTCCCGTCTTCGCTAAATTGGTATAGAAGTTAGTCATCAAGGCCTGGGTGGCGGTATCGTCCACTTTCCACAAACTCATTAGCAACGCTTTCGCACCGGCCACTTGAAAGGCGCGTTGCAAGCCGTAAACACCTTCGCCCGCTCTAATATCGCCTAAGCCCGTTTCGCATGCACTGAGCACAAGCAAATCCGTTCCATCCAAGTTTAGGTTCATTGCTTCATAGGCGGTAAGCACTCCATTATCATTGCTATTCAAATTGGGTATTACTTCGCCTGATAACGTCTTGGCCGCGCCAGCCAAAAGAATCCCCGAGCGAAGCAGCGGATTATTCTTAGCACTTTCTTGATTAATCGCCAAAACGCTCTCCACATCTTGCTGAAAATATCCGTGAGTAGCGATATGAACAAGTGATTGACCCCCGATGGTTTTTATTCTGGCTTCTGTAGCTTCCAGCTGCTCATATCGGCTGATCTGATAACCGGAAGTTTTCAAAATAGTATTGATGCCATTCAACTCCACTTTAGTGCCGGGCAACGCAGCTATTGATGAGCCACCATAATCGGGGAAACCCAATAAGAATGCCTGCTTTTTTGATGCCACTGCCTTTCGGGATTTTAAGGCAATTAAATCTTTTGAATTCCCGATGTTAATTATATCATACTGACTGATTACATACCTTCCATCTGGGTTCTTAAAAGTATTGATATTGATTTCATTGTAGACCCCATCTGGCGAAACATAAAGAACTTTTTTTCCTTTCACTGACAGATCGATCTTAGACCAAAATTGCTCAAACGAATACGGATCGTCTATCTTCTGTTTTATAGCATTTCGATAGAATTTCAAATAGCGGGTTTCCAGTTGGGTTCCATTGTCCAAGACTGTTAAAATAGGCTGTGGCGAGCTCTTTGTGAGGATGAGCGCGGCATACTTTGAATCGCTGGTAAACCCAGTATCAAACGACCTTATGCGTATCAATTCAACAACTGCTTCTGCATCGTTTAAGAGCGAACTTACTTGCTTGTAGTTGAGTTTTTCCGTTGCATACCCTTGCGAAAATTCAGTAGAACGCTGCGACAACGAACGTTCCAATGAATTCGCTTCCTGCTCCAGCAATGCAATGTCAATTTTTTGTTCTTTCAATTCTTCTTTCGCAAGCGCGTACAGTCGAGCCAGCGTTTCCTTTTTATCAAGCCAAGCCGAGTAATCTCTAATCAATTCGATATTACCACTTTTTAGAATGGCTTGCTTCACTTTGTTGGTTGAACTCAGCAGCAACCCTTTAGTTGCCATTTGATAGTCGTACATTTCATTTACCACCGTTGGGTTGGTAGCTGCGGCCTCCAAACAATAATTGTAGAAACGCTGGAAGCGAGGTTGCAATACATCCCAGTAACTCGTTTTTTCCGCTTCGCTCATGGGCGGGAAATAGCGATTTATAAAATCAATCGATTTATCCATCGCGGGTTCCAGATAAGTAAATGCTTTTGGCAGATCACCCTTCTTCCAATACAAAATACCTACATCTTCTTGCGATTTTACAAGGTCAGGGTGATTGACACCTAACGCATTGGTACGAATGGTTAGCGACTCCGTTAAAGTCTTTTCAGCTTGATCAAATCTACCTTGAATGCGATAGAAATTACCCAAATCGTTTTGCACTTTGGCGTAATTTGGGTTCTGGTCTCCAAACTTTGATTTATAGACATCTGCGGCTTGTTTAAAATAAGTCTCTACTTTATCAAGTTTACCCATCTGGATATAGAGCAATGCTAAGTTATCAAGTATGCCCGCGTAGTAGGGACTTTTAGATCCTACCACCTTTTGAAGTTTCAGGTAGATGGCTTCCGCCTCGGCAAACTTTGAATTAGATTGATAGAACAACGCTAAGTTAGATTGTAATGCAATTTGATTTCTTATATTTTTCTTATCTTGTTTTTCAAGGTAATCAACAGCAGTTTGAATTTTCTGTATGGCTTGCTCTACCCTCCCTATTTTGAAAAACAAGATCGCTTCATTGTTCAATATCACGGCATGTTCTTGGCTGCCTTCCCCGTATTGCTTTTTAATCAAATCGACAGCTTCTTTAAAAGTAGTTTCCGATTCGTTGTAACGAGCAGTTTCTTGATACAACACCGCAATGTTGTTAAGTGAAGAAGAATATGCTTTGCTCGCCTTGCCAGGTAATTGCTCCCGAATGGACAAACCTTCTTTCGTGTACGACTCAGCAGTATTATATCTACCCATGGTGGCATACAAAAGCCCTAGGTCTGCATAAACTTTACTATAGTTTATGCTATTCGTTAGTTTATTTGTCTCGAAGCCAAGTTTTGCGTCTAGCAAGAAGCCTTCTGCTAATTTGTATTTTCTTTGTTGGTAGGCTAATTCAGCCGCATCAATTGTATTTCTTAATTTTTGCTCAAGTGTGACTTTGTCGTCATCTTTATTTAAATTGATTAAATTGTCTGCTCCTTTCGCAATGTTTTCTCCCCAGTCTTGAACGTTCATTATTCCCGAATTATCGAGTACCGAAATGGCAAATATAAAATCAGTAGAATCTAGCTTTTCCCGGGCTTTATCGGTTCTATTTTCGACCAATTGCTTTCCTTTCTCTTGGGCTTTTTTTAAGAGACGATCGAACTGTGCGTTGGATTGAAGGGAAATGAAAATGAAAAAGAGACTGCCTAACAATATCTTAGCATTCATAAACTTGTGGCTTTTAAAAACTCTCACTTTCTCTATACGCAGCAATCACAGCCAGTTCTCCTTCTTTCCCTTTTTTTGAATTGCCATGCTCCATTCCCCACACGCCTCGAAAGCCCATGTCATAAACAAACTTGAAGATATTCTTGTAATTAATTTCCCCTGTGGTTGGCTCGTTGCGGCCAGGGTTATCACCTATTTGAAAATAGGCGATCTCATCCCAACAACGTTCAATCGTGTTTATCAAATCGCCATCGTTGCGCTGCATGTGATAAATATCATATAAAATTTTGCAAGCCGGGCTTTTCACTGCTTTGCAAATCATAAACGATTGATCGGAGCCACGCAAAAATAATTCTGGTGTATCGCTCAACGGTTCAAGCACCATTATCAGGCCATGAGGTTCAAAAATTTCTGCGCCTCGTCTTAAAGCTTCAATTACATTAGCTGTTTGAATATCGTGTGGAAGTTTGCGGTCGTAAAAGCCAGGCACGACAGTCATCCATTTCGCATTTACACGCTTGGCGGTTTCTACACACGTTTTACAGGTTTTTACAAAGTTATCGATAAACTCTTTTTTACCCGTAGTCAGGGAAGTCTTCCAATTTTCCCCGCCATCCACTACAAAAACACCCATCGTCATTCCGAGAGAAGCAAGGAGTTTCCCGATTTTCTCTTGGTCGGCAACACTTCGTCCCAACATGCCATTATCTTCAATCGCTTTAAACCCTTGATCGTTCATCCATTTTATTTGATCAGTAAAGTCCGCCCCGCCATGATTTTTAAACATTCCATCGTGAGGAGCAAAATTTAGTTTAAATGGCTTGCCTACAGTCATTGAAGCTGCTTCAATGGAAATAGCCGTTGACAGCGCTGCAACGGAAGTAGCCCCTGCCACCGCATTTTTTATGAAATTTCTTCTTTGCATAACGGAAGTTTTTTTGGGTGAATTAAAATCCTTGATTAAACTGGACTAAATTACGAAAAAATTGCGAAGCATAAAATCGTTGTCGGAAGTTCGTTACTCGTTTTTAGGGCCAATCAGTTTACGATCAACATACTACTATCAACATACAACCATTGAAACCAACCAAACCGCGTTTTGAACGCACGCCTTTTAGTGATGAAACTCCCATACGAAAAGGCAACCCAAAAGAACTTCATCGAAATTTGTGTGAAGCAGTAATTGACGGACTCGAATCTATTTTTTTGGAAGGAAGGTATGCCGATAAGGTGATCGAAAAAACCCTCAAACAAAACCCTAAGTGGGGTGCGCGCGATAGGCGCTTTATTGCAGAAACCACCTACGACATTGTGCGCTGGTATCGGCTGTTTCGTGTGCTTACCAAAACAGATGAAAAGGACTTTTGGAGTTTGTTGGGTGCTTGGTGTATGTGGAACAAAGTGGAATATCCAGCATGGGAAGATTTTGCCCATCTAAGCAAAAAGCATTTTTGGGAAAATTATGATAAAGCCCAAGCCACGCGCAAACTGCGCGAGTCATTGCCTGATTGGTTAGACGAATTAGGTGAGGCCGAGTTAGGAAAATTGTGGGAAAAAGAAGCAACGGCTTTGAATGAACAAGCAAAAGTGGTGCTGCGGGTAAATACCCTCAAGATTTCACGAGCAGAATTACAGCATCAACTTCGGCAGGAAGAAAATATCGAAACAGAAGCACCCAAAGAATTTAAAGATGCGTTGATCTTGGCCGAGCGGCAAAACATTTTTACACGAAAACAATTTCGTAATGGCTTATTTGAGGTGCAAGATGCTGGGTCGCAAAGTATTGCTCCTTTTTTACAAGTGCAGCCAGGCATGCGCGTGGTAGATGCATGTGCTGGCGCGGGAGGCAAAACGCTTCATTTGGCTTCACTTTTACAAAACAAAGGAAGAATAATTGCGTTGGACACAGAACAGTGGAAACTAGAAGAACTTAAGAAAAGAGCGCGCAGAGCAGGCGCGGGAAATATTGAAACCCGATTAATCGACTCCAGCAAAGTAATAAAACGATTAGAAAATTCAGTCGATCGTTTATTGCTAGATGTTCCTTGCTCAGGGCTTGGTGTGATTAAAAGGAATCCAGATGCAAAGTGGAAGTTGTCACCTGAGTTCATTGACGAAGTAAAAATACTTCAACAAAAAATATTAACGGAATATAGTGTAATGGTAAAAAAAGATGGCCTGATGGTATACTCCACCTGCAGCATCTTACCTTCTGAAAACCAAGAGCAGGTAAAAAAATTCTTAGCCGCGAGCGATAAATTCGAATTCATTAAAGAAGCCACTATTTTGCCATCAGCAGGATTCGATGGTTTTTATATGGCTTTGATGAGAAAAAAATAATTTCTGATTTAAAATTCAAGATTCAAAATTGAACGTTGGCCTCATCTATTTTTAAACATCGAATATTGAAGTATGACTCGTTATTTGAGATTAACAGTTATCGTAAACTTAATCAGCATCGCTAGTTTAAGTGGGCAATCCTTTAAACCCTACGAACAAAAAATTGAAGGTACCGCAGTTTCATTCGCCATGGCGCCCATCCCGGCCGGAAAATTTTTGATAGGGAGCCCCGCCTCTGAAATTGAACGCGATGCCGATGAAGGCCCTCAAAAAGAAATTGAAATTTCTGCTTTTTGGATGGAGACCCATGAGGTAACATTTGCTGAGTGGGACGCCTTCTTTAAAGACAACACGCTGCCACAAAGCAAAACCATTGATGGGGTTACGCGCCCTACGCCCCAATATATCGACCTGACCTGGGGCATGGGTCGTGATTTTAAACATCCCACCAATAGCATGAGCCAGCAGGCGGCCGTTATGTACTGCAAGTGGCTGTATTTCAAAACAGGCTTCTTTTACCGATTGCCTACGGAAGCAGAATGGGAGTACGCATGCCGTGCAGGAAGTACTACTAAATATCCTTTCGGGAATGATGTAAGTATGTTAAAAGACTATGCTTACTTCCGCGAGAACAGCGATGCGAAGTTTCACAAAGTCGCGTCTAAAAAACCCAACGCCTGGGGATTGTATGATATGCTGGGAAACTTGAGCGAATGGACACTTGATCAATATGAAGCGGACTTCTATCAAAAGAGTGGCGACAAAGATCCCCTCAATCCGCCCGTCTCTCGCTACAAAAAATCGGTGCGTGGCGGTTCTTATGTAGATGACCCAAAAGAGTTGAGAAGTGCCAACCGCATTCCGTCCGAAGCAAAATGGAACCAGCGCGACCCTCAAATACCCAAGAGTCGTTGGTGGTTAACGGACGCAGCCTATGTTGGCTTTAGAGTGGTACGGCCAGTCGCCCAGCCCAGTAAAGAAGAAATTGAAAAGTTTTATGCTGCCTATTTGAAGTAATCCGCACTTATTTCTCCCTTCCTAAAACGGCAAATGAAAAACAGACCAAACCGCTTCAACAATATCTTTTGCATAAAACAAAAGAAGTAAACCGAACACCAATCCAAGCAAATCCCCCAGCGGGGGATTTACGTTTTTCCTAACTTCGCCTTCCAACTTCATCCCTTCAATATTCATAATCTGCTTTCCTTATTTTTATCGTTCTGCTCTTTTTCGTGTCATCATTTAACGTAAAAGCAAGCACTTTTATTATTTTTTTGACGAACAACTTATAACAAGTTGATACTGAAATAGTGGTTAGTTTCATCTATGCAGGTATTTTACTTATATCACTCTGTACATTGACACCGTTTTTAAGCACAACGTTTAAATGACATTTAAATTATTTCTGTTTTTCTCTTGAACGACTTGCACTTCGAAGCAAAAACCCTTCCAAAAATTACGTTATTGTTTTTCCCCTTAACATTAAAAAGGATAAATCTCAATCGATTGTTTAAAAAATCAGTACCTTAGTTGCCTTAAAATCAATACCCATGAACACCGAAAATCAATCAAGAAGAGAATTTGTAAAACAGTCTTCATTGCTAGCAGGCGCATTAGTTGCCGCACCTTTTGCTTCGCAAGCAGAATTCTTCAATTCATCCGCTGATGACACAATTAAAGTTGCATTGATTGGCTGCGGTGGTCGCGGCACAGGTGCAGCCATGCAGGCATTGCTCACCAAGCAAAATGTAAAACTTGTGGCGATGGCCGATGCCTTCAAAGATAGACTAGACGATTGTTATAAAAGCCTAAATGCAGATGATCTTTCCGATTGGTCGGGCACAGCTGGAAATGTAAAAGATAAAATTGCGGTAAAGGAGGAAAACAAATTCGTTGGTTTTGATGCGTATAAGAAGGCTATTGCGTTGGCAGATGTGGTAATACTGACAACACCTCCAGGTTTTAGGCCTATCCATTTCGAAGAGGCGGTAAACCAAGGCAAGCACATTTTTATGGAAAAGCCTGTGGCCACCGACCCCGTAGGAATAAATCGTGTGCTAGAAGCAGCCAAGCTCGCAAAGCAAAAAAAGCTAAATGTAGTGGTGGGCTTGCAACGACATTATCAAAACTCGTATCGCGAGCTCTACAAGCGATGTAAGGACGGAATGATTGGCGACATCACGTCCGCGCAAGCGTGGTGGAACAACGAAGGGGTTTGGGTAAACATGCGTAAGCCCGAGCAAACTGAAATGGAATATCAAATGCGCAACTGGTATTATTTTAACTGGCTGTGTGGTGATCATATCACAGAACAGCACATTCATAATATTGATGTGATCAACTGGTTTAAAGGCAGCTACCCAGTAAAAGCTCAAGGCATGGGTGGCCGTGAGGTTCGCAAAGGAAAAGAGTTTGGCGAAATTTTTGACCACCACTACGTGGAGTTTCAGTATGCCGATGGCAGTATTCTCAACAGTCAGTGCCGCCACATTAAAGGAACCATGAGCAAAGTGGATGAGCAGATTATTGGTACAAAAGGTTCTATTTTTTGCGGTGATGCAAACATTAAAGACAGAACGGGAAAAGTGCTATATCAATACGATAAAACCAAAGAGAACAATCCATATCAGACAGAACATGACGAGTTGTTTGAAGCCATCGCCAAACGGGAATACAAATTTGCTGACGCAGAGAACGGAGCTAAAAGCACAATGACTTCGATATTAGGTAGAATGGCTACCTACAGCGGTCAGGTAATTGAATGGGATAAAGCACTAAACTCTGGGCTTTCATTAGCGCCTTCTTCCTTTACTTGGGATACCAAGCCGTTGTCGCTTCCAGATGCTGATGGATTTTATGCGGTAGCTGTGCCAGGTATAACCAAGTACAATACATAAGCAAAAACAATAGTCGCCTAACTTCAATTTAACCTATGAAAATTTTAACCATCTGTTCCATCTTGCTTATTTCCATGGCCACTACTATCGCACAAGCCCAGACTTCACCAAATGTGCTACGTCATGCCGTTATGTTCAAATTCAAAGACACGAGTACGAAAGAAGACGTAACCAAAATCGAAGAGGCCTTTAAAGCCTTACCTTCCAAAATAAAATTGATAAAAGGATTTGAATGGGGAACGAACAGCAGTCCTGAGAATTTGAATCAAGGGCTCACTCATTTTTTCTTCGTTACTTTTGCCAGCGACAAAGACCGCGATGACTACATTGTTAACCCTGATCACAAAGTTTTTGTTGCGCTAGTTGGTCCACACGTTGATAAAGTGACCGTGATGGATTATTGGGTGAAGAAGTAGGAAACTCATTTCTTGAAAGATTCGACCGTTTTTTGAACTTGCGGATTAATTTTTGATTGTGAATTCTGTAAAATTAATCCTTCGGAAGATCTACACAGGTTGGGTGGTTTTTGTATTCCTGTTGTTTATGATTCTCTACCTTCCGGGGATTTTACTTCCATTTTTGCTTGGCGAAAAATATGGCAATATCAGCTATCAATTTTTGAAACTTTGGGCTTGGACGTTCAGCAAACTCAATTTCATCTCTTATGAAATTATTGGTAAAGAGAATATCCAACCGAATGGTTCTTACATATACACCAGTAATCACACTTCGCCTTTGGATATACCCGGAATGTGCCTGACGGTGCCCACGCAAATTAGGCCATTGGCAAAAAAGGAGTTAGCGAAATTGCCCATATTCGGCTGGATTGCTTCGAATGCTTGTGTATTTGTCGATCGCTCCAGCAACGAAAGCAGAAAACGAAGTATAGAGCATCTTAAAAGTGTTTTGTCGAGAAAAATTTCTATTCTTATTTATCCCGAAGGCACACAAAACAGAAGTAAAGAACTACTTCAGCCCTTCTACGATGGCGCATTCAGAATTGCCATTGAAACTCAAACTCCTATTTTACCAATGGTAATTATCAACGCTGGTAACCTAATGCCGCCTGGAAAATTGAGTCTTAAGCCAGGCAGAATCAAGATCATTATCGAAAAAGAGATAACTACTACCGATCTAAACCTTGCAGATGTGCAACAACTCAAAGAACAAACGTTTGAATTGATGACGCGAATGATTAAAATGCATTCAAATCCATTGAAATGAAAAACGTAGTACTAATTGCCGCAGCCATTCTATACATTTTGGTTGCTGAAGCCAGCCAATTACCTGCCGGATTTGCAGAGCAATTAATTGCGCAAAATCTAGATCCTACTGATATGGTGATTGGCCCAGATGGAAGAATTTTCATCACCTTTAAGAGCGGCCAAATCAGAGTTTTTGAAAATGGCATTTTGAAAGCAGATCCATTCTTTACTATCGAAGTTGACAATTATAACGAAAGGGGATTAGGCCACATGGCATTGGATCCAAACTTTGAAACGAATCACTTTTTTTATGTCTATTATACCGTAAAAAACGAGAATCATAACCGCGTGAGTCGCTTCACCGCGAACGGTGATTATTTCTTACCTACCAGTGAAAAAATTCTACTTGAGTTGGATGCATTATCGGGCACCATACATAACGCGGGCGACCTTGTTTTCGGGCCGGATGGCAAATTATATATTTCCGTTGGCGATGGTTCATCGCCTCAAAGTGCTCAATCCTTTACTTCATTGCTAGGCAAAGTGCTTAGAATCAATCCGGACCCAAACAATTTAATACCAATAGATAATCCCTTTATTAGTTCAACAACTGGAAAGTATCAAGCTATCTGGGCGCTTGGGTTTAGAAATCCTTTTTCTATGGACATCCAACCCACCACTGGAAAAGTCTTTGTTTCAGAAGTAGGGCAAGAAACTTGGGAGGAAGTAAACGATGTTCAGGCAGGAAAAAATTATGGCTGGCCAACCATTGAAGGTAAAATTGTAGCACAAATACCGCCTCTCAACTATATCGATCCCATCTATGCCTATCGACATGGGACTGGCGCTAATCAGGGGTGTGCAGTAGTGGGTGCCATGTTCTATAATCCTATTCAAAAGCAATTTCCTGACGAATACGTGGGGAAGTTTTTCTTTGCCGATTATTGCAACGGATACATTGCCTACATTGACCCTACCACTGCCGAAGTAAAAACATTTTCCACCGGTGTTACTCGGCCATTGGCGATGGTGGTTGCGCCCGATGGAACGATGTATTATTTGGCGAGAGCAGGCATCGGTGGTGGATCAGAGGCTGACAACACCAGTACTACCAGTGGAACCCTCTGGAAAGTTAACTATACTGGCTCTGGCATTCCAACCATTGCAAGCCAACCGAAAGATGTAACCTCGCCAATAGGTGACGATGTGGAGTTTATTTTCACCGCATCGGGTAACCAACCTTTAAAATACCAGTGGCAAAAAAATGGAGTTGCAATAACCGGAGCTACCAACGCAACTTATGTTTTTAAGAACGTTCAACTAAGCGATAATGGAAACAAATTAAAATGCATCGTTTCCAATGCCCTTGGCTCAGCAACAACAGCAGAAGTAATATTAAAAGTAACAAACAATACCCGGCCGGTGCCTTCGCTTACAGCAGCACTGCCTAACAATGCCGAATTTTATCAGGCGGGCCAAACTATTTCGTTCAGCGGAAGCGCTATCGATGCAGAAGATGGAATACTTGCCAATGCAAAGTTATCCTGGAAAATAGACTTTCATCATGAAGAACACAGTCATCCCGCTATGGCAAGTATTTCGGGTATATCTTCTGGAACTTACGTGATCCCGAGAATTGGTGAAGCCGATGACGATGTTTGGTATCGGGTTTTGCTAACAGCAACTGATAAAGATGGCTTAACCAAAACAATTTACAAAGACCTATTCCCGCAAAAAGTTCAGTTCATCTTGCAGTCCGAGCCTTCAGGGCTCACCTTATTGCTCGATGGGCAAAGTGTAACAACACCTGCTACAGTAGACGGAGTGGTGGGAGTTACCCGCACTATTGAGGGGCCAGTAAGTCAAACATCATCTTCAAAATTTTACGTGTTTAACGCCTGGACAGAAGCAGGGCTTCCTCGGCAATATTCCTTCGACACGCCAACTGCAAGCAAGACCTTCAAAGCCAACTATACCCTTGTGCCGCTTGGGGATGGAAATGGTTTTATTGGCACGTATTATACCAACCAGAAACGAACCTTTGATGGGCCTGTTACATTTGCCAGGCGCGATCCGAAAATAGACTTCAGCTGGGGTGGTGGTTCGCCAAATGCAGTAATCACAAAAGATAATTTTACCGCAAAGTGGGTGGGCGACTTAACGCCCCCTTTGACGGACGACTATATTATTTATCTGGCTAGTGACGATGGCTCTCGACTTTCTATTGACGGCAATCTTGTTCTCAACCAATGGGTACCCCAAGCCGTAAAGGAAGTCTCGTTTCCTATCAAACTGAATGCAGGGCAAAAGTATGGGTTGGTGATAGAGTATTTTGAAGATGCTGGGGATGCAGTTATCAAACTGTCGTGGAGTTCAAAGCTATTGCCGAAACAAATAATTCCAACTTCTCAGATCTCTTCAGGGATAATAACCGGTCTGCAAGAGAACCAACTCGAGGAGGTTCAGGTCTATCCTATTCCCGCGGATGATAAGCTGGTAATAAAATCGAAATCCAACTGGAAAATTTATAATTCGATGGGCCAGCTAGTGACCTCAGGCGTAAACCAATCAGAGGAGACTACGCTTTCCGTTAGTGAATGGCCCAAAGGGATTTATATTTTGAAAACAGATGAGTTAAAGACTGTAAGATTTTCTAAGAGGTAATGAAAAGTTTAGTCTTGATTTTCGTTGGCGGAGGGTTGGGAAGCGTAACCCGGTTTCTGCTAGGCAAATGGATCAATTATTATCATTTTTCAACGTTTCCATTTGCTACTTTAATAATCAATGTAATTGCTTGTTTAATTTTAGGGTGTGTTGTCGGACTTGCAGATCGAGGCAATTTAATATCTTCGAATGCCAGACTATTCTGGACGGTCGGCTTTTGTGGCGGCTTTAGTACCTTCTCCACGTTCAGCAACGAAACACTAACACTGATTCAAACTGGATTCACGATTTCAGCGATCGGATATAGTTGTTTGAGCGTGGTGTTGTGTTTAGCTGCTACTTTTATCGGGCTTGCATTGTCTCACTTTTAGAGCGGAATAAAAACGACCTTCTTAGTTAGGAAAAATTCTTCCTCGAAATAATCTGGCAACGAATACAGCGCATACTTCGTCTTTAATTCATCCAGTTCCTCGTCTAAGTCGCCACCTTTCAAATATAAAATTCCATTGTCAAGCGAGTGAATTGATTTCTCTTTGGTTTTATTCCTTACCCAGCCATAAAATTCCTTCATACGCGTAACGGCACGACTCACCACAAAATCATATTTAGCTTTTATCTCCTCTGCCCGAATTTGATCTGCTTTCACATTTGCAAGGCCGAGCCCTTCGGCTACGTTTTTTACCACCGTTATTTTTTTACCAATAGAGTCCACCAAATGAAAATTGGTTAACGGAAAAAGTATCGCTAACGGAATGCCCGGAAAACCACCCCCAGTACCCACATCTAAAACAGAAGCCCCCGGCTTAAACGAAATGATTTTTGCGATGGCTAACGAATGCAGAATATGATTGATATACAGATTGTCGATATCCTTGCGGGAAATGACATTGATCTTTTCATTCCTTTCGCGATAAAGCGACTCTAATTTCTCAAACTGCTCTTTTTGAGTCGGTGTTAAATCAGGAAAATACTTAGCGATAATAGAAATATTTGACAACGTAATAGTGTTAAGTTTAAAGTTGTAAAAATATGGGTTGTAATTCATGTGTTAATAATTTTTTTTTGTTGCCACATAGCCTGCCCCGCCTTAGCGGGGGAATCGCTGAAATTATCATGCCTTTGGGTGTAGAGTAGTATCTTAATGGCGATTTCATTTTAACTAAACGCTGCATGGAGAACCTGGCACACCTCAAAAATTCATTGATAGCACTCTGCCTTCGCTATGCAGAAGAAAAGATAACTACGAGCCAGGAGGCTATTCAGGGCGCACAAGCATCTGCCAACGAGGAAACCAAAAGTAGTTCAGGAGATAAATATGAGACGGGCAGGGCAATGGCTCAGCTGGAAATTGAAAAGCAGACTGCTCAGTTGAATGAAGCCAAAAAATTGAAACAACAACTGGAGAAAATAAATTTTGAAAGTCGATCTGATCGTGTTCAACCGGGAAGCATCGTAAAAACAGATAAAGAAAATTATTTTATCGCCATACCAGCGGGAAAACTTACCCTTGATGGCGAGCATTTTTTCGCTGTCTCAGCGGCCTCACCCATTGCGCAAACGCTATTGAGGCAAAAGGCGGGAGCAACAATTGATTTCAACAAGAAAACATTAACGATTTTGGCAGTGCTTTAAAAAACAATGAGCCACAAACCGTCTCCATCGGCTTGTGGCTCATCATGGTTAGCAACTTATATTATTTAGTGGGATTTGGCGACTGGCCGCCTTTACCTGAACCAGAAATCGACTGGCGCATTTCTGTATCTGCCTGCACATTCTGCATTTTGTAATAATCCATCACGCCCAGATTACCGCTTACAAATGCTTGGGCAATGGCTCTTGGTATCTCCGCCTCTGCTTCAATTACTTTGGCACGTGCTTCTTGCGCCTTTGCCTTCATTTCTTGTTCCAATGCTACCGCCATTGCTCTGCGTTCTTCCGCACGCGCTTCGGCCACTTTTAAATCGGCTGTAGCCTGATCAATTTGTAGTTTGGCACCGATATTCGCCCCTACATCCACATCGGCAATGTCAATGGAAAGAATTTCAAACGCAGTTCCAGCATCCAATCCTCTGGACAAAACAAGCTTCGAAATCTTATCCGGATTTTCCAGCACTTCTTTGTGCGATTTGGCTGAACCTATAGAAGTAACAATGCCCTCGCCCACACGAGCCAGAATGGTTTCCTCTCCTGCCCCTCCTACCAACTGTGCAATGCTCGCCCGCACCGTAACACGTGCAATGGCAATCAACTGAATACCATCGGCAGCCACAGCCGCCACACGTGGCGTATTAATTACTTTGGGGTTTACTGAAATCTGCACCGCTTCAAACACATCTCTTCCCGCAAGGTTAATGGCGGTAGCCTGTTTAAAACTCAAACTAATATTTGCCTTGTCGGCAGAAATCAAAGCGCGGATAACATTAGGCACATCGCCTCCCGCAAGGAAGTGCGTCTCCAATTCGCGCGTGGTAATATCCAACCCTGCTTTGGTAGCGGTAATCAACGAGTTAACAATAATGCTGGGCGGCACTTTGCGAATGCGCATTCCAATCAACTCGCCAATGGTCACTTTCACGCCCGCAAACACTGCTGTAATCCACAGGCCGACAGGTACGAAATACATGAACAAGAAAAACCCAATAATAGAAATGAAGATGAGAAAAAGAGGTATCAAAGAATCCATAAGTTTAAGTGGTTGGTGCTACAGTTATTTGGTTTAATTCAATTTTTACGATT
The DNA here is from genome assembly GCA_044349005.1 of Cyclobacteriaceae bacterium. Taxonomy (GTDB): domain Bacteria; phylum Bacteroidota; class Bacteroidia; order Cytophagales; family Cyclobacteriaceae; genus ELB16-189. The sequence goes on along the minus strand of JBIKRT010000014.1, from coordinate 5,907 downwards.
TTAATTTTTGTGCCGCTGTCGAGGTATTCTCCGTGCGTTCTTACTTCAACTTGCTGCGTCCCTAATTCGGCCTTGCCAATCGGTCTTAGGGCCGAAACAGCGGTTCCCTCTTGCCCCACTTCCAGGCCATTCAATAATCCTTCATTCACTTTCGTGTGATGGGTGCTTTTCAGCGAAAAGCGTTTCCATAGTTTGGAATTAAAAGAAATATAGAGGGCTGCTACCGAGGCTAGGGTTGAAAGAACGGTGGTGATCCAGCCCGTGGTGCTTCCGAAATAGGTAAAGCTGAGCGCGATGCCGATGGCCAGAAACACAAAGCCCAATAAGCCTACCAAGGTGGTGCCCGGAATGAAGATGATCTCCACCACCAGCAGCAGAAGGCCAAAGGCAACCAAGCTTAGCACAATCGTCCATTCTATCATAGTTGCAAAGCTAGTTAAATCCGAATTACGAAGTTCACTTTTTGAAAATCGTTGTCTAGCGCGCTTGTTTTGGTCTGCTTGTTAGCGAACATAGCAACGACTGAAACACACCCCACAGTAGCTTTTTTTCAGTTTTTTCATCTAGGAAAATCACTAATTTTTCTAGGATTTTTCCTAGAAAAAAACATCGAAATTTAGCTGCTTTTGCACTTTCGCGAAAAAACGCCCCTTTTTTAAGGCTCATTTCAAAAATGCTTTTCTTTTCTTTTTCAGAAAAAAAATAATCGTTGAGTTTAAATGATAATTCATAAGTAGAATTAAATAGCAACCTCCCTTAACACTCTGCTTGGCGCAGTCTGCGATCTGCGACTAAGTCACGGTGTCATCAAATCTTTGATTTGGATGGATTGTTTTGGCAATCTAATTTTTTGGATTTTTGTATTGGGCAAATCTTAGATTTGCAAACGCATTGAAGTGGTGGGAGAATATGCCAACCGAGGATAAAGACACAACAAAAGTCAAAAACTTTAAAAAATTTAAGGATATGCAAGAAATCAATTCTATCAACATTATGGAAAAGTTTTCATTATTTGAAAAACAATGGACACCCCACATTATTGGAGAACTCAATGGACAATATGTGAAACTTTGTAAACTTAAAAACGACTTTGTTTGGCATAGCCACGAGAATGAAGACGAACTTTTTATGGTATTTAAAGGGACACTCTTGATGGACTTTCGAGATGGCAGAACAGTTGAAGTCAAGGAAGGAGAAATTTTAATTGTTCCCAGAGGAGTTGAACACAGACCTCATACAAATGGCGAAATTGTATTTAACCTTCTCTTTGAACCAAAAGCAACTTTGCATACAGGCACTGTTGAAAGTGAAATGACGGTAAAACAATTAGGTTGGATATAGACTAAACAAAAACGAACCGCGTATACGGACACTGCGCCAAGCGAGGCGACTACAAACCTTTCCCCGACAATAGACAAAGACGGAATAACAAAATGGAAATAACTTACCGAACGGACATAACCCCAGACATAGACCAAATCATTGACGTTTACAATAGCTCGGGCATTAACAGACCAACGGCTGACACTGAACGAATTGCAAAAATGTATGCCAACTCTAATTTAATTGTAACTGCCTGGGACACCGATAAACTAGTGGGTATTTCACGTTCATTGACTGACTTTTGCTATTGTTGTTATCTTTCTGATCTTGCCGTTAGAAAAGACTATCAAGCAAGCGGGATTGGAAAAAAGCTTATTGAACTGACAAAAAATGAAATAGGCGAACAGACAGCGTTATTACTTCTTTCTGCACCAGCGGCAATGGACTATTACCCTAAAGTTGGCTTCCAAAAAATAGACCATGCATTTTTAATAAAACGGACAAGATAAATAACGAAAGCCACCTGCCCATAACACTGTGCCGATGCAATAGCTGGGTGACGTGCTGAGTTTTCGCTTTATTTTCATTGCTCATAGAAGGGATATTTATATCCCTTTCCCATAGTCCGAAAGCGAGTAACAGTGTTTTATATCTCTTTTGCAATACGAATTACCCTCCATTTTCCCTTCATTCTTCCATAAATACCCTTATTTTTGCGCCTTCATTCACCTGATCGCATCCCATGATACTTTTTTTCCGCACCGAACCGAACCTCATTTACGGGGTTGGGACTGCAACTTCATTTTCTGAAGAGGACATTCAAAAGCTAGTTTGGCTTTTGGGTGGGGCAAAACCCATGAAAAGCAGAACGGTTTTGGGCTTTTTTGTCGGCCCGCGAAAGGAAATGGTAAGCCCCTGGAGCACCAATGCCGTGGAAATTACCCAAACCATGGGAATTAGCGGAATTGGGAGGATGGAAGAATTTTTTGAGGTAACAGATGAGAAAGCCGCACATGACCCTATGCTGCAACGCTTATATACTTCGCTAGATCAGCATCTATACACCATCGACCACCAACCCGAGCCCATCCTTGAAATTGAGGATATTAAAACCTACAGCGAAAAAGAAGGATTGGCGTTAAGTGAAGTGGAAATAACTTATCTGGAGGGCGTAAGCAAAAAGCTAGGTCGCAAGTTGACGGATAGCGAAGTGTTTGGCTTCTCGCAAGTAAACTCAGAACACTGTCGCCATAAAATTTTCAATGGCACTTTCGTGATCGATGGAAAAGAAAAGGGATCCACCCTTTTTCAATTGATCAAAAAAACATCAAAAGAAAATCCCAACTATATCGTATCGGCTTACAAAGACAATGTAGCTTTCATTAAAGGACCAACCATCGAACAGTTTGCCCCCGCTCGTCAAGACATCCCCGACTTCTTCGAAATTCAAGACATCGATTCGGTGATCTCGCTTAAAGCGGAAACACATAATTTTCCTACCACGGTAGAACCTTTTAACGGAGCAGCCACTGGCTCGGGTGGAGAAATTCGCGATCGCCTTGCAGGAGGAAAAGGCTCTCTTCCGTTGGCGGGAACAGCCGTGTATGTTACGAGCTATCCGCGCCTAGCCGAAGGCAGAACGTGGGAAGAAAAATTTGAGGCTAGAAAGTGGTTGTACCAGACCCCTGCGGAAATACTAATAAAGGCATCAGATGGTGCCAGCGACTTCGGCAATAAATTTGGCCAGCCTCTCATCTGCGGAAGCGTGTTAACCTTCGAGCATTTTGAAAACGGCAAAAAATTTGGCTTCGACAAAGTAATTATGCAGGCCGGTGGCATTGGCTTTGGTAAAGAAAAAGACAGCCAGAAAGAAAAACTTCAAGCAGGCGATGCCATTGTTTTATTGGGTGGTGATAACTACCGAATTGGCATGGGGGGTGCTGCTGTTTCGTCCGTAACTACAGGCGAGTTTGGCAATGCACTTGAACTCAATGCCATCCAACGCTCCAACCCCGAAATGCAAAAGCGTGTGATGAACGCCATCCGCGCGATGGTAGAAAATAATCACAACTCAATAGTTTCAATTCATGACCATGGTGCTGGCGGTCATCTAAATTGTTTTACTGAATTATTGGAAGACACCGGAGGTACAATCGATATTGATAAGTTACCCATTGGCGACCCTACGTTATCATACAAAGAAACCATTAGCAATGAATCGCAAGAGCGCATGGGCGTTGCTATTCATCATAAAGATGTGGAAAAGTTGCGCGTTGTTTCTGAACGCGAGCGTGCTCCCTTTTATCTTATCGGCAAAGCCACTGGCGACCAACGTTTCACTTTCGTGGATACAAAAACGGGTGCTAAGCCAGTAGACCTTGAAGTAAGCAATCTCTTTGGTTCATCACCCAAAACGATCATTACCGATACTACCGTAAAATCGAATTTCGAAGAAATAAAATACGATGCTTCGAAACTAGAAGAGTACTTACACCAAGTATTGCAACTAGAATCAGTTGCGTGTAAAGATTGGCTTACCAACAAAGTCGATAGATCGGTAAGCGGAAAAGTTGCCACACAACAAACGTGTGGTGAAATTCAACTGCCTCTGAATAATGTATCGGTAATGGCGTTGGATTTTTTGAGCAACAAAGGAATAGCCACAGCCATCGGTCACGCACCAGCAGCGGCTTTAATAAGTCCAACGGCAGGAAGCAAGCTGGCGATAGCTGAATCGTTAACCAACTTAGTGTGGGCACCCTTGACACATGGATTGAAAGGCGTATCGTTAAGTGCCAACTGGATGTGGCCAGCCAAGAACGAAGGTGAGAATGCTCGTTTGTACGAAGCCGTTGAAGCGGTAAGTCAATTTGCAATTGAATTGGGTATTAACATCCCGACCGGAAAGGACTCACTTTCGATGACACAAAAGTATCCGAAAGGAGAAGTGGTTTATTCGCCTGGCACTGTTATCATTTCCGCAGTAGCCGAAGTTTCGGATATTCGTAAAACAGTTTCTCCCGATATTAAACCGATCGTTGGATCGAAATTGATTTACATTGATTTTTCCAAAAATGAATTAACACTTGGTGGCAGCAGCTTTGGGCAAGTAGTAAATGCCTTAGGGAATTCAACAACTACAATTCAAGATTCAAAATACTTTGAACGTTGCTTTAGTGCTATTCAACAGTTAATCAATTCATCGCTCGTGTTGGCAGGTCATGATATCTCGGCAGGTGGATTAATCACTACGTTATTGGAAATGTGTTTCCCAACACCTAACATCGGGTTGAATGTTAACCTTGCGGGATTAGGCGATGATCTCATTAAAGTTTTATTTAGCGAACGGCCAGGCGTTGTGATTCAGGTAGATGATGTTGAAGCAGTTGAAGGAGCATTGACAGGAATCGACTTTTTAGTTATTGGCAATGTAATTCAAGACTCAAAATTAAAAATTCAAAATATTGAACCTAAAATCTTGAATCTTGAATCCTTGCGAGCAAGTTGGTTTCGCACGTCCTATCTGCTCGATAAACTGCAGCGAACCAAAGGTCATGCTGACTTAAGAAAAGAAAATATCTTCAGGCAAACACTGTCATATAAATTTCAATCCCGCTTTGAAGGCAAGTTTAGCACGTATGGTATTGACGCGAAACGGAGAACTCCCTCCGGAATAAAAGCTGCCATTATTCGGGAGAAGGGTGTAAACGGTGATCGTGAAATGGCCTACACACTTTACTTAGCTGGCTTTGATGTTAAAGATGTGCACATGACCGATCTCGTCTCAGGCCGTGAAGATTTGAGTGGCGTAAACATGATTGTATTTGTCGGTGGCTTCTCCAACTCCGATGTGCTAGGTTCAGCAAAAGGTTGGGCCGGTGCGTTTCTTTATAATGAAAAAGCCAAGGCGGCTCTCGATAATTTCTATGCACGACCTGACACGCTGAGTTTAGGTGTTTGTAATGGATGTCAATTGATGATGGAATTGGGGTTAGTCTATCGTGAAAAACCAATGGCTGAACATCCAAAAATGCATCATAATGGCTCTGGTAAATTTGAATCCACCTTTATTACCATCGATGTACCTAAGAACAACTCCGTTATGCTTTCTTCTTATGAGGGTTCGCGACTTGGTGTTTGGCTTGCTCATGGCGAGGGGATGTTCAAGTTAAAAGATCAAACAAACTACGCCATAGCGGCAACATTTACTTATCCTGAATATCCAGGTAACCCTAACGACTCAGACTTTGCTGTAGCTGCACTGACTTCAACAGATGGGAGGCATCTAGCTATTATGCCTCATATCGAACGCACATTATTTCCATGGAATTGGCCGTACTATACTCGTTCAAAACAAGAGGACGAAGTAGGTCCTTGGATTGAAGCTTTTGTAAATGCAAGAGAGTGGGTCAATCACAAAATCAATAACTGATTGCACCTCGGCAAAGACTACCTACTTACATAGTCGTCCCTTAAAAACTCAATTTTAGGATTAGAAGATTTTGGATTTGTGATTTTGTGGTTTTAACGAGCGAAAAAAGGCAATTAAAAAGTTGGGCTAAAAAGACAAGTGGATTTACTTTC
>JBIKRT010000076.1:0-21618 GCA_044349005.1 Cyclobacteriaceae bacterium | reverse complement strand
CACTGGCTACTTGACGAAGAGCTTCTTGTTTAAACTGATCATCATACTTACGAGGTCGGTTTTTCTTTTCCATAGAAACACAAATTTATGTCATATTTGTGTCCGGATTTATTAGACCATCTCATCTTTCCTGTCGTTAAGTATAGAGTCAAGTAGTTCGGGGCTAATATTTAGGTTCCCTATCTTACCTGCATTCTCTGCAAGTTGTCTAAAGGCTAATGAGATATTGAATTTGGGGTCTGGATTATTGTTCAATGCAGTCAAAGTTTTCCAGTCAATGTCTTTATAGGGTTTTAATGTTGTCTCAATGACATAGCCTTGAGTCTCTGCCTCCTTCTTATCGTTAGTGGTCTTTTGTTCAATAAGAAGTTTTCGTTGGTTTTCGATTGAGATGTCAGCTTGAACTTTCATCTCACGAAGCTTTCTGTCATTGTCAGCTTTTTGTACATTAGATTCCATTTTCTTTTCAGCAATTTGCTTCTGCTTTTCCTCTACAGCTATTTCAGTGTTCAATTCAGTTTCTTTAATTTTCCTCTCTTGTTCAACCGCAAAGTTTCTCCGCTGGTAGATCGCCTGGTCGGCTTCTTGTTGAAGTTTCTCTCTTGTTTCTGTTTCTAAAGCCCTTGCCATTTCTGGAGTAGCTTGAATAGCTAAAATGTTAGCCCCTAAAATTTCGATTCCAAGCATTCCAATTGCTTGGGAAGATTTCAATCCATCTAATATCTTTACCTCAATGCCCTTTGCTGAACGTATCGCGTCTTTTAGTTTAATGCTGTGTATATAAGATGAAGTCGCGGTTTGTGCTTCATTGATTATACGTTGATTTAACTTTTCAATATCATTTTTTTTATACTGTCCATTGTCGTTTACAGTAAAGTCGAGAACGTCCGCCAACGTTTTTGGATTGTTTATTTTATAACTAATCTGGCCTTGTATGGTAACAGTCTGATAGTCGTTTGTTGACTCATTAAATACGAACGGAAGGTCATTACTCCCCATTGGTATCGCAGCTATGGAACTATTGGGAACAAAATAAAAAAATGAAAGACCTCGTCCTTCCCTTGCAATGTTCCCATTTTTAAAGTGAAGAACATAAGTCATTGAGTCAAATTTGATGTGCTTGATTCCGAACATATTTATTTAGTTTAATTGTCAGTTTACTTCTTGTTTGGTCGTCTCTCAAAAATGCCACTTAACGATTTGTGTAGCGGGAATTTGAAACAGCGTCCTGTCCCACAAGCAGAACGAAGTTATGAAAACAAAACGTAAATTCAACACGTCACCAGCTTTTGCATAAGCAGTGTTGGCGGCTATGTTGTCTTGCTCAAAGTGTCGTTAATGTCGCACGATAAATTTTAATGTCAATGGAACAAACCCAAACTATGAATGTCACAAAACTAATTTTCTGAATTATCGGCAAATAGACAATAAGTCCTTTGTTGTAATAAACATAATTATTCAGTCCTACAAGAAGTATATTAAGAAGTCCAAATGCAAAGAGGCCATACCATTTGGCCTTGAAAAGCCCGATAAATGTCCCAGTCGTGGCAATAAGTCCGAAGACCGATGCAAGATTTGTTATTAAGTCGTGGTCGATAGTCGTAAACAGAAATAATGAAATTGTCATTGCCAGAATAGCAGAAATTTGAATTAACAGTCCAATGGGTTTTCTAATATTAACGTGATTTGGAAACAGTAACCAAAAAAATGACAGCGTCAAGCAAAGAACACACATTCCTGCAACAGCTATTGGTTCAGCAGGATTGGGTTGTCCGTTAATGGCATAGTCGTTTAGTAAGTTGCACCAATAGTTAGTAGTGCAAACATTCCGAGTTAATATGTATAATTCAACTAGGGCAATTAAAATGTGTAAGTATGATAAATAATACTATTGTTGATAATCAAGTATTTAAAAACGAAAAAAATTTTGTTTTTGACGAAAATTCTTGTCCTGTAACTGCAACCATGCAAGTTTTAGGTGGAAAATGGAAAGCAATTTTAATTAATGCTATCTATCTCACCTCTCCGGCAAGGTTTGGGGAATTGAAGCGAAGTATAAAGGGAATTACTCAATCAATGCTTACTCAGCAGTTGAGAGAATTAGAAGATGATGGGTTAATAAGCAGGAAAATTTATGCTGAAATCCCACCAAGGGTTGAATACACATTAACCGAGTTTGGGCATACGTTGTCGCCAATAATGCAATCTATGGCTAAGTGGGGGGAAGAATACAGAATGAAAAACCAACAGGCAAGTAACAATCCATAAAAAAAGCTAGAGGCTGTCTAAAAGGGCAGTTATTAGAAGGTTCGTTGCAAGAATTGAAGCCGTGGGTGGGAGGATCTTAACTATGTTTTTGAGATGGCTTTCCGTTTTTAATCCCTTTATTTCTTTTGAAAGGTATAGGTCAAGCGTACATCCGCAAAGTCAGCAACTTGTTTATGGGCACGCAAGTTTATACCCAGTGCCCATTTAGAAGTGAAGTAATAATTCAATCCCCAACGATGATAGACTAAACCGTTATTGTTTTGCCCCAACCAATAGATTCCTAACTGCTGACTAAAAACAAATTTGCCCAGCAGAAATTCATGGCCTGCCAAAAAACCACCACGATACCCATCGACAGATGTTCCGTTTGATGACAGCCGCTCTAGCATAAATTGGTCGTAAAAAAACTCGGTGCCTATCGTCCAGGCATGCAACCGACTCACTTGCCAGCTTGTAGTAAAGTTTGCTCCGGTAATCGGGTAGTATTTTCGTTCACCGCTAAAATCTCCGCCTTTTACAACGCCAAAAATGCTCATGTCCATTCTGCAAGAGCGAAAAGATTCGTTGGGCTCTTTTGTTCTTGCAAATTTTTTCAACGCCAACCCTTTTGGGGAATACTCAATCCCCAAACCTACCGTTGGCCAATTGATGCCTCTGTTAGGTTCGCGCAACCCGCCATTGGAAACATGTTGGTACTCTCCGTTGATACTCATCGCCCACGAAGAAGAAAACTGCCATCGTAAACCAGTGCCCAACGCCAAGTAAGCATTCACAGGCAAACTATACGAGTTGTTGGTCGGATTTTTTATGGGATCGCTTGGGTTCGATAAGAAGGCTGCCCCAATGGAAACTTTGGGGTAAAAACTCAGGTAGTTGTTGATCATAAAATGGGGCTCGAGTGAATACGCCAAATTAAAACCTCGGCCTAAAATAGAATTGTCGAAATCGTAAAAGCCAACCAAAAGACTATGTCGTGGAAAGCAATTGTATTGATCTAGAATTTGCTTATCAGAACGCTGCCAATTGAGTGTGGTCGTCAGTCCGATAGGAAAAGAATTCGCAGTATTCTCTACATCGTTCGAGTGCGCAAAAATAAAACCGTAGTTACCAAAAAGTGAATAGCTAAATGAGGGTTTGCTCCGCAAACTATCTTGTGTATATCCCACAACGGCAAGAAAAACAAGTGCTACTGTGTTAAACCACTTCATGCACAAAAGTAACGAATGGCGTCTCTTCTTATTTGGCTTTACTTCGAATAAATCTCTGTTCCCTAGTCGTCCCACTCATTTCGTAAACAGGGCTTGGTATCTTTATCGAATGGCTCTTTGGGGTAGGTGATGATTCCTCCTCGTGGGCGCGTTTAGATGTTGAACTTGTATCGATTATTGTTTTAAAGCTACTTGGGTTCTGGGTTGATGTCTAGTGAAACTATTGACTATTTTTTATCGCAATTGCAGCGTTGTTGACTGATTTGGTATTAATTTGCCAGCTCAAATGGAAAGCTTCGTTGTTTCAGCGCGTAAATATAGGCCACTCGGTTTTGAGGAAGTGGTTGGGCAAGAGCACATTACCACCACGCTAAAAAATGCGATCGACAATAATAAGCTGGCGCAAGCATTACTTTTCTGTGGCCCTCGGGGAGTAGGAAAAACGACCTGCGCCCGGATTGTGGCGCGCATGATCAATGGCTTTGAAGAGAAAGTGGAAGTCAATTCCCTCAATATCTTCGAGTTGGATGCCGCTTCTAACAACTCGGTTGAAGACATCCGAAACTTGATTGACCAGGTGCGTTATCCTCCCCAATTTGGCAAATACAAAGTATATATCATTGACGAGGTTCATATGTTATCGAATTCGGCCTTCAATGCTTTTTTGAAGACGCTAGAAGAACCTCCCTCGTATGCAATTTTTATTCTCGCCACCACCGAAAAGCACAAGGTTATACCAACCATTTTATCTAGATGTCAGATTTTTGATTTTAATAGAATTCAGGTTTCTGATATTGCAAGGCAGCTAAAAAAAGTCGCTGACCGCGAGGGAATAAAAGCAGAGGAAGAAGCTTTGCATTTGATTGCCCAAAAAGCCGATGGTGCTTTGCGCGATGGTCTCTCGATATTCGATCTGATGGTTACCTTCTCTTCGGGCTCACAAGTTACCTTCAAAGATGTGCTTAACAACTTGCACATTCTGGATTACGATTATTACTTTAAAATAACCGATGGCCTGCTGGCAGAAAGTGCAACCGAGCCCATTTTACTGTTAGACGAAATTTTGCGCAAAGGTTTTGACGGTCATAACTTCATTTCGGGACTAAGCGAACACTTTAGAAACTTGCTCGTATCGCAAGACGCCCGCACCATTAGTTTGATGGAAGTGCCCGAAGCAACCAAGCAAAAATATCAATCGCAAGCGCGTGCATCGTCACCTTCGCTACTGCTTTCTTGGCTCACTATTTCAAATCAGTGCGACATTCATTTTAAGGCTAGCAAAAACCAACGACTCTCCGTTGAGTTAGCATTGATGAAGATGGCTCATATTAATTCAGTTTTAAAATCCTCTGATACCGCTCTTTCCACGGAGGGATTAAAAAAAAAATTGAATTAGACTCTTTACCAAAAATCATAACCACCCCCGCGGCTGAGCAAAAGCAACAAACTGAATCTATTGCTGTACCTGCAGCAACTGCACCTCCAGCAGTTGTTCCAAAAGAAAGCGCGAGACCCAAGTCAACGCTCAATCTTCAAAACATATTTAAGCCAATTGCAAAGGCAGAAGAGAAGGGTGTGGAGGCGGTTCAAGAAACAGTTTTAGTAAACAAATCCATCCGCCTCGAAGACCTGACAAAAGTATGGGATGAATTTGCCGAACTAAAAAAAACGCAAGCGGGGGAATATAGTATATTAACACGCGGCTTTGATCTGAACGAAAACAAAATTACAATACAGTTGGCCAACTTGGTAGAAGAGCCACTATTGCAAGGCATACGCACTCAGCTTACGGCCTACTTACGCGATAAACTAAACAACAGCAACATCAATGTTTTTGGAGTGATGCAAGCCATTGAAACCAAACGTGTGGCTTACACCAACAAAGAAAAGTTTGATTACTTAGCCGAAAAAAATCCCATCTTACTTGAGTTAAAGGAACGGTTAGGGTTGGATACAGATTATTGAAATTTTCGCCAATACCCGTCAGACCGGTCATAGCGGTTTGACGGGTTAAACACTTAAACACTAATTAGCCCGTAAGCTTTTTACGGGATTTTCGCGCGCTGCACCTATTGTTTGCCAGGTTACCGTTATTAAGGCAATTGTTAAAATGATGGCTCCAGAAAAAAGGAAAACCCAAAGTTCAAGCGAAATGCGGTAATCGAAAGATTGCAGCCACCAGTTCATCGCCCACCATGCCATCGGGCTGAACAATACAATGGCAACCACAATTGGCTTCAAGGCGTCCACACTTAAAAATTTAACGATGCTGCTGACGGAACCACCCATCACTTTGCGTATGCTAATTTCTTTTACGCGCGATTCGATCATAAACGTAGAAAGCCCCAGCAGTCCTAGGCATGAAATGAAGATGGCTATGAAACCAAAAAGGCTTGCTATGGTGAGAGTGGTTCGGAGATCATTAAACTTGTATTGGTATTCTTCATCCACAAAATGATACTCAAATGGATAAGCGGGATTATATTTTTTAAATAGTTTTGAGATTGCAGATAAATTTTGCTGCACCGGACGATCAGCGTTCATGCGAATATGAATTGCACCAAACATTTTCTTTTTACCACCTTGAAGAACCATCGGGGAAATTTTTTGGTATGGAGAGGCCAAAACAAAATCTTTTACCACACCTACTACATGCCACTCAATGTCGTTGTCAATAATGATTTCGCCAACAGGTTGTTTAAAGCCCATTAGTTTCACAGCGGCTTCATTCAAAAGAACCGCAGTAGAGTCATTAGGAAAAAGTAGATCAATATCTCTTCCTTGAACAATTTTCAAGCCTGCCGTGGCCACAATGTCTGCGTCTACATTAAACCGCTCTACAGATGTCTTGTCCAGCGGATCTTTGCCACTCCATTCTATTACATTTGTGTTGCTCCAATGTTCAGTTATAGGCGCACTTGTTTTTGTCACTGAAGTGGCCACACCCGATGAAACAAGTTCATTTTTATAAGCGGGATAATTTTTTTCTAAATCGCCCGTGAGAGGAAGATAGATGAGACCATTTTTTGTATAGCCAGCTTCTCTATTTTGAACGAATTCAATTTGATTACGGATAACGATCACCGAAACGATCATCACCACGGCAAATCCAAATTGAGATACGACAAGCATTTGTCGGAGTGTATTACGGCTGGCTCGCGTGATTGGTGCGCCTGTGAGCACGCGAACCGGTTGAAAAGAAGAAAGATAAAGCGCGGGGTAGCCGCCCGCTAAAATTCCAACAACCAACACGAGCAAGATGAATGTTAACCAGAAAGCGAGATTATCAAATTCCAATGTCAACGGCTGATTCACTAATGAACCGAACGATGGAATTGTAACATAAACAATGACGATAGACAACAATCCGGCACAAAACGCGATCAAGATGGACTCGCACAAAAATTGAGCGATCAACGGGAGGCGCATCGCGCCTGTTACTTTTCGAATGCCAATTTCTTTGGCTCGCTTCTGCGCTCGTGCCGTGCTGAGATTTACAAAATTGATGCAGGCAATCACGATCAAACAAACTCCAAGAATACCGAGCATGCGAATAATTGTAATCCGCCCTCCCGATTGAATGCCATTTTCAAATCGTGAGTACAACCGCATCTTAGTTAACGGGTAAGCAAAATACTCTACGGTGCTTCCTGCGTCCAAGTGTGGTTTTGCAATATCTTTTATGGCGCGGTTAAAGAAGTCTATGTTTTCTCCTTCTTTCAACTTGATATACGTCTTCACTGAGTTATTTCCCCAATGGGTATCTTTTTCGCCCAAGCTTTCTAAAAATCCCCAAGTCAAAAGATAGTCAAACCGAAAATCGGTGTTGTCGGGCAAGTCTTTTAAAATCCCAGTAATCGTAAATGGAAAAGTATAACCCGATTCACCAATTGTTAACGTTTCGCCAAGGGCTTCCTTATCGCCAAACAATTGTTTCGCAAAACTTTCTGTCAGTACAATCGAATTGGAGTTGTTCAATGCTTTTGATGCATCGCCTTTCAGCAACGGAAATGAAAACATGGTGAGAAATGGTGCATCAACAAACACACCTGTGTTTTTTACAACCCTTTTTTCGCCAGAAGTGAATAAATGTTTCGAGCCATACGCTCCATAGCTAACGGTACTTTCAATGGCTGAATATTCTTGTTTAAGTGTGGGTGCTAAAATACGTGGAGTAGTAAGCCAACAGTTTATTTGACCTTTATCCAATTCACTATTCCACGCAACAAAGATTCTGTTTTTATCTGTATGAAACTGATCGTAGGTAAACTCCTTGTGTATCCAAAGGAATAGCAGGATGGCACTCGACAGGCCAAAGGCCAACCCCAAAACAGTAATAGCTGAATAGGTTTTGTTGCGAATTATTAAGCGCGAAGCCACTTTAAAGTAATTGAATAGCATAAAATTGTCGATTATGTTTGTTGAAAATTTGTTCCTTAATAAAATCCCCGGCCTAAAGAACTTAATTACATTCCATAGCAGTTTTCGCTTCGCCCTTGTTACATCTAGGTTTTGTAAGTCTTCTTCAAACTGTTCTAACAAATCGCCTTCAATACTTTCGTACAAGCTTGGCGGGCAAAACCAAGCGAGGAAGCGAAGGGCGAGGAGAGGTGGCTTATGCTTATTCATACTTTAGAGATTTAACGGGATCGGCCATAGCCGTCTTAAAAGACTGAGCACAAACAATGAGTGTTGTTATCCCAAAAAGAACAAGCATAGGAATGATAAACATCCATCCGCTCAAATCCATATGATAAGCAAAACCCTTTAGCCACTGCGAAACAAACAGGTAGCTAACTGGCACACCTATTGCAAATGAAAAGGCCATCAAAATTGTATACTCGCGAGAAATCAAAATCAAAATGTTTGAAGCCGAAGCACCCAATACTTTTCGGATACCAATCTCCTTGTTTCTTTTAGCAACGCTCAATGAAACCAAACCCAGTAAGCCTGTCAATACAATGAAAATTATCAGCACAACGGCAATGGCGGAAGCTTTTTTAAGCCGAAGTTCGGTTTGATATGCAATGGCCAATCGTTCATCGCTAAATGAATACACAAAGGGATCATTTGGAAACAACGACTTCCAAAGGTTCTCCAACTCAGTGATAGATTCAGAAATATTGCCAGGATTTAATTTGAACGAGAAAAACCGAAAAGCTTGGAAGTCGCGATTATGGGTAAACGCCACAGGCTTTACTCGTTCACGCATCGATTCAAAATGAAAATCGTTAACCACCCCTACAACGGTAAACTCTTTATCAGAAAATTGTATTTTCAATTTATCCCCAACTTTTGCAGACAACGCCTTTTGAGCAGATTCATTTAACACCAATCGATTCGCTTGAAAATTCTCCGTACCATCAAAGAAAAATTTTCCTTGTAAAATTCTCAATCCATAGACGTTGGCGTAATCTTCATCGGCTGCGGCCAGGGTGGTTAGTACTCCTTTTTCAATAGGTTGACCAGAGAGGTTGATATTTGCGCTGAACGGTTCGAATTGAAAATTAGGCGAACCCCACGAAAGAGAAACAGATTTTATTTTTGACGATTTCAGGAACTCTTCTTTGGCCGCATCCATTTTATTCATTCCTTCTTCCGTCCACATTCGTGGAACAGACGATACGATCAATACGTTCGATTTATCGTAGCCTAAATCGGCTTCCATGAAAAAGGAAATCTGATGAGACATAATGAGCGAAACCGTTAAAACAAAAATGGCAACCAGAAACTGGAAGCCTACCAAGCTCCGTGAAAAACGGATCGTACCTTTTACAGACTTAAACTTTGCTTTGAGCGATTCGATGGTTTCTGTGGAAGACAAATAAAGAGAAGGGTAAAATCCGGCCAGTAGACCAATTAGCAATATGCCCATGGCAACCGCAAACCAAAAATAAGAATTCATTTCGAGTATGCTCGGTAATGATACAGCTAAAACCTCACCAAAATAGCCCCGCAGCATTTCATAAAGACACAGCGCTAGACTGCCAGAAAATATAGCAAGCAGCAACGACTCAGAAATAAATTGCACCAATACCTGCCTCTTTACGCCTCCTATCACTTTGCGCACGCCTACTTCTTTCAACCTAGAAAAGGAATTGGCAATTGATATATTGATAAAGTTAGCTACAGCAAGCAACAGTATGAACAGCGCAATTACGGTAAGTGACGCGATAAGCTTTTGAACGACTCCATGATTGGTTACCAAGTAATAATTTTTCAGTGGACTTAACTCAATCGTTTTATCTTCGCTAATGGCTTTAGGAGCATCTTTCAACAATATTTTGTTGAGGATAGCCTTCGCTTCAGCGGGCGATGCAAGTGGAGTCAGCTTGATATATGTAATGATACTTGTGTTCCACTCGTCTTGAAACCCTAGGTTAAAATCTGTACGGCTGTCTTGTGGCAAAAAGACTTGAGCATCTGAATTCATAAAATCTGTTACGGAGTTCTTTTTCTGAACATCGGTTATCACCGCGGTAATCAAATGCTCCTTTTGGCCGCTTACCTCGGTACTTAAGGTTAGTGTTTCACCCACAACATCTGCTCTATTAAAATACTGTCGTGCTATTTTTTCGGTAATCACAATGGAGTTAGGGCTGTTCAACGCATTGGCGGCATTGCCATACAAAACGGGGAACCCGAACATTTCGAAAAACGTAGAATCGCCAATCATACTTTGTGTACGGAAATGTTTGTCCCCTTTAGAAACAGTGATGTTGCGGTCACGAAAGCGATAGTATTTTTCAAAAACTGTGGGGTATTGCTCGATAGCTTGTTGACCCAATAGAGCCGGCACGAAAAACGGAGGTTGATTTCCTTCGGTGGCTTTATACTTGGTTTCCATCAAGTAAAGGCGATCAATGTCTTTGAGGCTGGTGTTCACTTGCATTTCACCCCAAATAAAAATGCCAATGAGCAAGGCAAAGGTTATGCCCACCGTTAATCCCAAAATGGTGATGGTAGAATAGAACCTTTGCTTCACCAGATGGCGTACCATAATTTTGAAATAGCTTTTATACATATAACTTTGATTCAGTTCCACATAAAACTTATTCCTCAATAAAATCGCTGGTCTAAAGAACCTGAGCACGTTCAGTAGCAATCTCCGCTTCGCCCTTATTAAATCTAGGTTTTGCACGTCTTCTTCAAATTGTTCTAGCAAATCGCCTTCAATACTTTCGTACAAGCTTGGCGGGCAAAACCAAGCGAGGAAGCGAAGGGCCATCAATTGTTTGGGGTTAGTTCTCCTCATTTTTCATAAACACTACACACCCACTATTTTCAACTGCGGTATTAATTTCCATAGTTGCATTTGCTGATCCTTAATGGAACGCAGCATTGCGAGCCCTACATTGGTGATGGTAAAAATTCTTTTTCTTCGCCCTCCTCTTGCATTGGTTGCCCCGCCCATACTCGACTTTACGTACCCCTTATCTTCTAACCGATAGAGTGTTACATGCACCGCGCTTAAGTTAGACTCGCGGCCCACACGCTGTCTTATTTCGTTCACAATGGCATTTCCATATGCCTCTTCCTGAAGTATTCCCACCATTGTAAGCACTAATTCTTCAAACTCACCTAGGTATTCTTTGTTCATATCTATATACTTTGTCATACAAATATACGGATTAGTATATATTTTGTTAAAGAAATAGCAAAAGATTTTTGAATTCTAAATCAATGCAATGGGCAGAAGTATTTTGGAAAACGAAAGTCAATACCCGTCAGGCTGCTGCGAGCTGTCTGACGGATTAAGATCACGCTCAAACTTTTGAAGCAAGTCGCCTTCAATTTCTTCGAGCAAGTGCGGTGGGCAGAAAACTTGGAGCAAACGAAAAATACTTTTTATATCACTCCATTTTTATAACCTCTACGGGGTTTGTACGCCCAGCTTTCCAAGCCGAAAAGCTTCCTGACACAATCACTAAAAAGAAAGAAATTGATCCTACTAATGCAAAGGGAAAATAAGTAAGTTCTGTGCGATAAGCGAACTTGCTCAACCAATTTTTAATGAGCCAGTAGGCAAGCGGTAACGCAACGAGATTGGAGATTAGCATCAGCCGGACAAAGTAGCCGAGGTGTAGTTTGAAGATTTGCGTGATGGAAGCACCCAACACTTTTCGAATGCCAAATTCCTTCATCCGCTTAACAGACATGTAAGCTGCCATTGAGAAAATCCCTAACATGGAGACTAGTATTATCACCAACGTCCCGAATTGAAGTGAAGCGAAAGCCTTGCTCTCTTTCTCATGCCGACTGTTATACAATTCATCAACAAATCTGTATGCCAACGGATAGCCTGGCATAACAGCTTTATACTTTTCTTCGATCGATTTGACTACTGATTTCTCATCGCCCTGATAGCGCACATAAATAAATCCATCTGGGTACTCATTCGTCCAAGGCAATCGCATAATAAGTGGCTTGACTTTATCATACAGCGGACTGATGTTAACGTCTTGAACAACACCTACAATCGTTCCATCCCATTTGCCTTTGTCTTCAGGGTGGGCGTAGATCCTTTTTCCAATGGGTTCTTTCCATCCTAACTCACGAACAGCAGATTCATTCACAATAAAAGCAGCTCCGCTATCCGAAGGAATATTAGCATTGAAGGTTCGGCCTTCCAAAAGCTTTATTCCTAATGTTGAGAACAATTCGTCATCCGAGAATACTTCAAACAACTCCACCTGTTTCATTTCCTGATTGCCATCTTGTTCTACAAAGTACCAGTCTTTCCAGTAGCCTGAACCAATCCGGAAGGAACTGTTCGACACATGTGTTACACCTGAAACTTGTTTGAGTTCTTGTTTAAAGGTTTGCATGTTCTTTACGGTAAACTCCCAAGGCAGGGAGAGCACAAGCAGGTTCTTTCGGTCAAATCCTAATTCTTTGTTGTGAATAAAATCAATTTGTCGGCTAACCATAAACGTGCAGCAAATGCAAATAGCGGAAATGGTGAATTGTGCAAAGAGCAAAACCTGGCTGAGTGTTGAGTTGTATCCACCCGATTTTGATTTTAGATTTTGAAGTACTCCTGTACTCGCGAACTGGCGTGCGGGGAAATAGGTGGAGAAGAAGAGTAAACCGATCAATCCTGTAAATTCTATTAGTAAGACGTTGGGCTGTATAAGCATACCAAAACGTAGATCAGTATCGAGTGATTCGGATATTTTGGGAAACAGTAGATAAAGCAGACCTATTCCTACAGCTAGGGACATCATGCTAAACAACAAGGCTTCAATGGTTACTTGTGCTACCAATTGATGTTTGCGAGCACCAAGTACCTTGCGCACACCGGTTTCGCGCGAACGACTGCCGAAATCGGCAATGGAAAAATTTACATAGTTAATGCCCGCTACCACCAGTAACAAAACTCCCAACACAGAGTAGGCATAAACATACACTGGACTGCCTTTTCTGAAATAGTCGTTCCTGTAATTCGGTCCGAGATAAACATCGGCTATTGGTTGAAAGGAAACCTCAAATCCATGTTCTATGCGATCAGATTTTTTAATATAAGGATTTAACGCGGCCTCTACTTTTTTCATGAAGCTTGGCGTGATGGGCCTTGAAAGCCGGACAAAGAGAGTTGCTGCTTGATCGACAAATGTTACCGGGTCCGCTATACTGATTGACGATAATTCAATCTGGTCTTGGATCGGCATGATCGCTTTAAGAAACACTTGCGAGTTTGGCTCTGTGTCTTCAATCACGGCTGTGACCTAATACAGATTCGGATTATTATTAATATTTAATGTGCGTTGCAAAACATCGGTGGTACCAAAGAGCCTATTAGCCATGGTACGTGTAAGCACAATGCTATTGGGGTTTTGCAGAGCCGTTCGGTCTCCTTTGATAAACCGGAATGTCAATACATTAAACAGCGAACTGTCTGCCTCCAAAAGACCTTCGCAATCGATTAGTTCTTTGTCCAGGCGAAAATAGACATGGTTTGCATATCGAATGCGCGCCATGTAAGTTACCTCTGGAATGTACTGTTGCAGAACAGGGCCAAGTGGAAACGGGGTAATGGCATATTTTTCTATCACACCATTTTCCGTGCGTTGAGAGTTTACGCGGTAAATATTTTGGTAGTCATCATGAAAGGTGTCGGACGAAAATTGAAACGCCACATAAATGGCGATCGCCAGAAAACTGAAAATGGCCAATGACAATCCGCCCAACTTAAAGATAAAATTCACTTTACTTTTGCGGATGTGGCGCAGACTGGTGATGAAATAATTTTTGAACATAGGAAGTTGATTTAGGTTTATTGAAAACTTATTCCTCAACAATATCTCTGGCCTGAAAAACCTAATTACATTCCAAAGAAGTTTACGGTTTGCCCTTCTTCGCCAATACTCGTCAGGCCGCTGCGAGCGGTCTGACGGGTTAAGGTCGCGCTCAAACTTTTGCAGCAAATCGCCTTCAATTTCTTCGAGTAGGTGGGGAGGGCAGAAGAATCTGAGTATTGAAAGTATTTTTTTGATCATCCTATTCACTTTTTAGATGGTCAACAGGATTTGAGTTGGCTGCTTTAAAAGTTTGGAAAGCAGAAGAAAAAGCAACGGTCAATAGCACAATTAAAAATGGAACTATATAGAATAGCAAAGACAATCTAATCCTAACTGGATAGTTTGATAACCATTGATTGCCTATAAAATAAATCAAAGGTACCGAGACAACAAGGGAGAACAGGATAATCTTGAAATGACCTTTGGAGAGCAAAGCAGCAATGGTATTGCCGGAAGCGCCCAAAACTTTGCGGATACTGATTTCCTTTAGCCGTGCATTTGCTTCAAACAATGTCATTCCAAAAATCCCAAGGCTTGCGATAAGAATAGCAATTGCGGCAAACGATAAAAAGATTCGGCTTGACGAGAACTCCGACTTAAATTGTCTATCGTAATAGTCATCAAGAAAGAAGTATTCAAATGGCTTGTCAGGAAAATTTTCTTTCCAAGCGGCCTGCACAAAACTGAGTATCTGCTTTGGGTCACTTTTCGCATGAACTCGGATTGAATAATAAACCTGCTGGAATGTTCTATAGTTAGAAACAAAAACAGTTGGAAAGATATTCTTCTTGACGGATTCATGATGATAATCTGAAATCACTCCTACAATTTTATACGGCATGAACCCATCAAAGAGTTTGTAGTGAACAATTTGATCGATTGCATCAGCCGGAGAATGAAATCCGAGCTCCCTTGCAGCGCGCTCGTTTAGAATGATAGCAGTCCAGTTGCTGTCTGTCCAGGGTTCAATCCAATCAGTGTTTGTTTTTGGCTGAGTAAAATTTTTTCCTGCCTTGAGAGTTAATCCATACGTTGAAATAAAATAATCGTCAACAAATAATGTTTTATAAATTGTTGGATCGAATACACTATTTGTATCTTTCTTTATCAGGTTAACAAAGCTAAAACCTATTTCTGTACCAGGCACAGCCGAGGAGCTTGTTACTTCACTAATCGAAGGATTTTGAAGGATTTTGTTTCTAAAGACTTCGTAGTGAGTATTTTTTAGTTTCAAGTCTTCTCCCGAATAAGCTGTTGGATTCCTTAAAATAAGAATTTGGTCAGTCTCGATTTTTTTATCAGAGTGCCGCATGAAATCAAGTTGTTTGTTGATAACCATCACTAACGCGACTAATACCATCGAGACGATAAATTGGAATGACACAAGAAACTTTCTAAACGAAACGCCAGTTGCTAAACCAGACAACTTACCTTTTAGGCTCGCTATCAAATTGAACTTAAACAGAAATACACCCGGATAAATCCCGACCAAAAAAGATCCACACGCAAACACAGCCAAGGCACCTATTACGACCTTGTTATCCCAATCAAAGAAACTATCAATCTGGAGACCGGTAACCATTTTAAAATATGGTGCGAAAAAATACACTATTAGGCCAGCGATACAAACAGCAGCAAGAGCCAGGCAACTGTATTCAATAAAAAACTGAAGGAGTAGTTGATGTTTTGCCGATCCAATAATTCGTCTTACGCCAACTTCTCTGATGCGCAAAGTAAATCGACCGGTCTCAAGATTGATATAGTTGATCCAAGCGATCGCAAGTATTATTAGGCCAATAAAACCCAATGCATAAACAAGGACAATGCTACCATTGAATTCTAGCTCGTCTTTCAAATTTGATTGCAAATGAATTTCGGTAGTAGACTGAAGAAAAACCTCTGCGCCAATGATGTCTGGGTTTTCGACTTCCAACTTTCGGAGAATCGAATTTAGCTTCATTTCTATTTGTCGCGGATCGGTTCCTTCTGGTAGCGTTATGTAAGTTGAAAGGCCACTTGATTTCCAATCAGTCATATCTGACCATGAGTCATCAATGTGAGCAATGAAGTTTGCATGTAAATGAGAATTCTCTGGGATGTCTTTCAACACACCCGTAATAACGAAATCAGAACCACTATCATGGTCGTCAATCCTTTCCAAATGTTTTCCGATGGGATCTTCTGATTTGAATAATTTTTTAGCAACGTTTTCTGAGATTACTAGATCATTTTTGGTTTTTAGCAAACTGGATGGATTGCCAGAGATAAGAAGAGATGGAAAGACTTTAAAAAATGAAGAATCAGAACTTAGCTCTCCCCCGAGCTCGTTATAAATTTTCCCCTGATGACGAAACAAGAAACCCGTATTAGCGGGAATCTTAATGAAGCCAGTGTAATTTTTTACTTCTGGAAAATGGTCTTTGAGCAGTCTCCTTATTCCAGAGAAATTCCGGGAGGATCGTTCCTTCAAAATTCCGTTCTCGTATCGATCAAGACCAATCCGATAGATTTCATTTTTGTTTGAATGAAACTGGTCAAAGCTCGTTTCAAAACTTACGAACTGAACGATCAAAAAGAAAGCGCTAAATCCTACCGAAAGTCCCAACAAGTTAATTGCTGTAAACATTCTGCTATTCGCGAGATGACGGAAAGCAAATTTGAAGTAGCTCTTCAACATATGAAATTGGTTCGTTTGATTAGAAAACTTATTTCTGAAAATTATCCCCGGCCTAAAAAACCGAATTACATTCCATAGCAATCTTCGCTTGGCCCTTCTTCGCCAATACCCGTCAGACCGCTTCGAGCGGTCTGACGGGTTAAGGTCGCGCTCAAACTTTTGAAGCAGGTCGCCTTCGATTTCTTCGAGCAGGTGCGGGGGGCAGAACAAACGGAGGCATCTAATCTGCCAACAAGATTGTGTGGCCTTCATTCTATGTTATCTTCAACTGTGGCACCAATTTCCATAGCTCTAAGCGCGATTCTTTCATCGACTTAAGCATTGCCATACCAGCACTGGTTACTGTATAAACCCTTTTCCGCCTCCCTCCCCTTTCATTTGTAGATCCTCCAAAAGAGGATTTAACATACCCTTTATCTTCTAATCGATACAATGTTACGTGGATGGCACTAAGGTTTGCATCGCGCTTTACGCGCGTTTCTAGCTCTTCGGCAATGGCGGCACCATAGGCATCTGATTGCAACACCGCCACAAGTGTAAGGATCAGTTCTTCGAATTCGCCTAAATATTCTTTCCCCATTTGCTTATATTTTGTTAAGCAAATAACAAAAGAATATTTTAAGAATGCAAACTTTGGCAATGGCTAAATAAAAAAGCCGAATAGCATACACTACTTTTTCTCACCTAAAGGAGGCACTTCAACATTTATTTTCTAATCGCGAATTCGTGGCAATTGTATACAAAATACATACTATGACCCACGTACCACGAATGCACGAATTAAAAACCCTTAAAAGATTTTTTGAAATGTGTTACAATAACTATTTAGGCTTTTAAACGAAAAAGTAAAGTTTACTTTTTAAAAGGAGCTAAGCATTAACTCCCATCTTGTCCAATATACCCCGTATCTCATGAATGTCTTTCGGTCTGTCTAACAGTGTATAAATAGTTAATTGATCTTGCAGAGATGGAACAGGCAGCACGTAATGGTTTATGGTGATTCGTTCTGTTTTTGTAATCGTATCCATCACATGAACCCAATCGCCATTATAGTTAATCTCTAAATCGCCCATTACCTCAACTGCATAACCGGCAATTAAAAACCGTGCAAATTGAGATCGATACTTATGGTTATCTGTATGCAGTGGATAGGAAACCCTATATTCTTTCAATTGTTCCATTAGCACTATTGCGTCTTCTCTGCTTGTTAGCAAATCAATATCCGCAAATTCTACTGCTATTTCTTGAAGCGACAAACTGCTGCCTCCAATAAACCAATACTCATTTTTGAGTTGTGATAAATACGGGGAGAGAAAGTCTATAACCCAATTAAAAGTTGGCTTCATTAAACTTTAATATAGATTTTCTTCTTATCGAGAAAGTAGCCTACTGACCAACAGAAAAGCATCCAGCTAACGGCAAAGAGTAGCGACCCCATGTAACCACCCGCCAAGGGATAAAACACGTGGTCAAATATCCAACCATAACAATTAAAAAAGTATAGTAGTATCACGCCCACTTCGGATACCAAATAGATAAACAACGTATTCTTACCAAATACCTCGAAGAAGTAAGTCCAACTTCTAATTTTGACAATGTCAATTATGTAAACAAGGATTGACAATACTAACAAGTCAAGCCCCACGGTATAAAGCACGAAAGAACTTGTCCAAAGTTTTTTGTTGATTGGGAAAACCATGTTCCAGCTTAGCGCGATGAATAACAAAACAGCTCCTACCATCATCATTTTTGCGATTGCTTCATGGTTATTTCCCTTTTGTTGAATAAACCTTCCCGTAAGGTAGCCCGCTAATACATTTACAATAGAAGGAAGTGTACTTAAAACGCCTTCTGGGTCGAACGCTATCCCTTCGCCATGGTACAAATGAGCATCGCCCAACAAAAATTTATCGAATTGCAGTGCCGCGTTTCCTGTTAAAGTATAATCGCCAAACAAGTACATAACAGCCCAATAACTGAGTAATGCTAGTACGCTAAAATAAATTGCTCCTCGGTCTCTCCAAAAATGAACTATTAATGAGGCAATGCAATAGCCAAGGGCAATACGCTGTAAAACACCTAAAATACGGGTATTGGCAATGGGTGATAAGATGTAATCTCCGGCTTCATTTTGAGCTACAAATGGAAACCAATACATTAAATACCCAAGAATAAAAATAATGAATGTGCGCTTAACTATTTTCTTAAACACATCCGCATTCCCCACGGCTTCGTATTTACCAAGGGTAAAACTAATAGCATTGCCCACTACAAACATAAAGGTGGGGAATACCCAATCGGTAGGAGTAAAGCCATGCCAGCCTGCGTGTAATAAAGGTGCAAAGGTGGTATTACCGTTGCCGGGTGTATTTACAATGATCATAAGCGTTACGGTAATACCGCGCAGCACATCTAGGGATAGGTAGCGTTCTTGTTGCATGCAAGAAAGGTACAAAGCCTTTTTGAAATTACTAACCTGAGTTCAGGATAAGAAAACAGTTTTAAATAGTTTGCTTTAAGGAGAAAAGGAGAATGATTTTTGATGTTTAAGTATTTGACAATCATACAAATACATCAATGACAGCCACGCCCCTTTTCCATTCTAAAATTATTGAAACTTTTGTAAATGTTGATGACTTTTGCGGCCTTTTTGAGAAAGAGTTTGCACACCATCGACTCCTCGACCCTGCCCACAAGAAACGCAACAGGGAAACTGGCCTTTGTGATTCAGAAGTGATCACCTTGTTGATCGGTTTTCACGGTGGCCAATACCGTAATTTTAAACATTTCTATCAGCAGTACATCTGTGTTCACATGAGGGGCTATTTCCCCGGGTTGGTGTCTTACAACCGCTTCATCGAACTGAGCCACCGCTGTGCGGTTGCCTTCATGTTGTTCCTCCACCATTGCTGCCGTGGTGAATGTACGGGCATCAGCTTCATTGACTCAACGGTGCTGCGGGTCTGCCACAACAAACGCATCAAACGAAACAAGGTGTTCAAGGGCATTGCGCAGGTGGGTAAGTCAACGGTGGGCTGGTTCTTTGGTTTTAAGCTGCACCTTATCATCAATGACAAAGGGGAGATACAATCCTTTTATCTCTCCAAAGGCAATGTGGACGATCGCAACGCCAAGGCCATCACTGCCATGACAAAGGACCTGTTCGGCAAACTCTTTGGCGACAAGGGCTACATATCCCAAGCATTGAGCGACATGCTTTTCGGAAATGGGATACAATTGATCACAGCGGTGAGAAGGAACATGAAATCAAAAGCCTTGAGCAATGAAGAAAAACTGTTGTTGAGAAAACGCTCTGTCATTGAAACGGTTAATGACGAACTCAAAAACATTTGTCAGGTGGAGCACACCCGGCACCGTTCCATCAGCGGTTTTCTGCTCAACATCATGGCGGCCATTGCTGCGTATTCTTTCTTCCCGAAAAAACCCTCTATCAAAAAAGATATTGAAGAGTCTAACCCAAAGATCATCGCAGCTTTTAAACAACAACTTTTGCTTGCTGCTTAACCCGAACTCAGGTTACTAGTCTTGGTTGGCTTTAAACAAACTGATCTATTGCTTTTTTTATTTGCGCGGCAGTGATAACTCCCGATTGACGCCACATTACCTTACTTCCCTTAAACAGAATAAGGGTGGGTACACTTTGCACTTGGTATGAAGTAGCAAGTTGTGGGTTTTTATCAATATCAATTTTTATGATCCTTGCTGTATCGCCTATTTTAGATTTTAGGTCAGCCAATATTGGAGCCATCATTTTACAGGGGCCGCACCATTCAGCCGAAAAATCGATAAGGGTAGGAGTTTCACTTTGTATTAAATCAGAAAAGGAAGACTTGGCCATAATTACTATTTAACTCCACAACAAATCTACTATTTAAAATAGTTCTTTATACGTTCTTTATTACTTTTAACCATGGATAGAACGCCACCCGATAGACTACTTTCGCTCGATTTCCTTAGGGGATTAATCATGGTTTTACTGGTGCTTGAAAGCACAAGCCTATTTGAACACCTTTTTGAAGCAAGCCAAGGCACTTTTACTGAAGGTTTATTCATCCAATTTTTTCATCACCCCTGGAACGGCCTTCGTTTTTGGGATCTTATTCAACCGGGTTTTATGTTTATGGCCGGCACCGCTATGGCTTTATCGCTCCACAAACAAACCGAAGCAGGAATTACATGGAATAAACAATTTATAAAAATATTGAAGCGCTGTGGGCTTTTATTTTTCTGGGGAGTGTTGGATTATGCTGTTAGGCCAAATGGCCTGTCATTTGAACTCTGGGATGTGCTTACGCAACTCTCTTTTACTACACTATTAGCTTTTTTGATCTTTAGGTTTTCGACCACAACGCAAATTGGCATTAGCATAGGGTTACTTTTATCTACCGAATTTATCTATCGTTATACTAACCTACCTGGATTTAACCAACCATTTGTAGATCAACATAACGTAGGTAATTATATCGACCTGCTATTAATGAACAAAGTTAACGATGGTGGCTGGGTAGCGATTAATTGCCTACCCACAGCGGCTCATACCATTTGGGGCGCTTTAGCAGGTAAACTTTTGTTAAACACCAAGAACAACGCACATAAAATAAATGCATTACTAGTTGTAGGAGTTATGTGCCTCGCTATAGGTTATTTTATGGATTGGACAATTACACCAATTATAAAACGAATAGCAACAAGTTCGTTTACACTTGCTTCAGGAGGTTGGTGTTTAATAGCACTTGCCATTTGCTATTGGTGGATCGATATAAAAGGCCACAAACAAAAAATATTCCTTTTTATTGTTGTAGGCATGAATTCTATTTTCATCTATCTCTTCATTGAAATTGTTGCAAGCCGTTGGTTTAATGGCTATGTTGGTGCCATTACAAATGGATTGATGATGCTTGCAAGTGTACCCACCCAATTAATGTTGGTTATTACTTCGCTTTGTATTTTTTCTTGCGAATGGTTTTTATGTTATTGGCTTTACAAAAAAAATATCTTTTTTAAGCTCTGAGTTTAATGGTAATGTACTGAAAAATAGTTGGTGACTTTGATGCGATAATTTGTTAAAATTAGCGCGTCAGCCTGAAGAGGAATCAAGCTCTGCTGGAGAGCAACTTGTCAGCAATAAGGTTGATGCTTATAC
>JBIKRT010000145.1:0-6531 GCA_044349005.1 Cyclobacteriaceae bacterium | reverse complement strand
ATAAGCATCAACCTTATTGCTGACAAGTTGCTCTCCAGCAGAGCTTGATTCCTCTTCAGGCTGACGCGCTAATTTTAACAAATTATCGCATCAAAGTCACCAACTATTTTTCAGTACATTACCAATTCTAACTATGCTTTAAGCATCTTTCCACCTAATACCGCAGCCAATAGCCTTCGTTTTTGTAATTGAGAAGGGTTGATTTTTTAACAATGCATCTACAGCATTTTCAACATATTTTTTTTCCGCCTTCGATCCATCACGTGCATTATTATCAATTGCGCCAATATAGGCAACCTTTAAGACAGCGTCCTTTTTTACCAAAATAAAGGCTTGGGGCGTATTCGTAGCTCCAAAGGCACGAGCAACTTCTTGGCTTTGGTCATATAGGTAGGCAAACTCATATTCTTTTTCCTTTGCTTCTTTTACCATTTGCTCGTAAGAATCTTCTGGCGATTTTTCAGTGTCATTTGCATTAATAGCGACTACCGGAAAGCCGCTTGAACTATATTTTTTATGAAGCGCTATGATTCTTTTATTGTAAAGCTTGGACACTGGGCACGAGTTGCAATCGAATACTATAATAAATCCCTTAGCTTCTTTATAGTTCGAAAGTGAAACCAGATTACCGTCCACATTTTTCAAGCTGAAATCGCGCGCAACATCACCCACCTCATATCCTTTTCTCGTAGATTGAACACTCGCTATCGCGATTACTAGTATCATTAGTTTTAAACCAAGGTTTTTCATGCTTTCTTTTTCTATTTGACCATTGCTATTAGACTTTCCAACTCACCTTCCGCCAACTCATGTTCCACAAATTGCCTTTTTCCAGTTTTGGTGTTTAAAACCAGCGTGGCGGGCAATGCTCCTGACCACCGCTTATCTATTTTGTCTATCCAAAAGTTAGGATCTGTTTCATCCAGTAAAAAAACGGTGGATGCCAGCTTTTTTCTCTCTATGAAACGGTATACTTTTTCGGGCGCGGGATCCAAGTTTAAATCCAAACTTATCAGCGTGACCTTTGCTTCAGTTATTTCATTATTAGCCTTTTCAAGAATCGGCATTTCTTTGACACAAGGGGCACACCACGTTGCCCAAAAATTGATCACTTGAATTTTATCTGTTTTGGCATTTAGGATGGCTTCCAATTCCGAAACCTTTATCGTTCTGGCATTTTGTGCAACCAAAGAATTCTGGCATAAAAAAATTAGAATAATACTAGCTAAAATTTGCTTCATTTTTTTAAGTTAAATCTGTTCAAATTCAACTAGTTATATAATTGCAAGCAAATATGAAAATAGTAATCCACAAATTTTATCATTTATCAACATTAAGAGAAGGTTACCATTTAAAGTACTGATAAACAGATAATTAGAGTAAAGAACAAACGATACATAGATGTGGACAACTTTTTGGCGCGCGTCACCAAGTCTCTGAATTACACAAGAATAGCAAAAAGTTCAACGGCTTTTAATCGAAAAAATTACGGTTTAACTCCTTAGGGGCGTTGCCCAATTAAAACAATGCTAACCAAGAACTTTTCTGGCCTTAAATGAGGGCAACAAAAGGCTTCTTTTCAAAAGCGGCTTGGAAGGAGTAATTTCAATTTTGAAGTTCTTTGCGTACCAATCGGAATAGTCGGAAAACTGAATGCAATCTTTTATGAGTTCAGATCCTTTCAAAATTTTGATAATTCGGCTTTTGCTGAAATTAGTCTCTAGTTTTTGCCTTTGGTCCTCCGGCAAGCAAGAAATGCGTATAAATTCTATTCCTTTGTAGTTTTCAGCTGGTAGTTTCATAGTAACTAACTAATTGACCCCAATATATCTTTCGTTAACTCTTTTGGTAACCATGTTTATTTGGGGATACAAAAATACATCTTTTACGTGAGGAGAAATGCTAGTAAGGCTATTAATAACGTGAAGCGTAGGCAGTTTTTGATTGGATTTGCAATCTGTTTTGTTGGTGCAATCTGTTTTTCCTCAAAAGCCATTCTAGTTAAGTTAGCTTATCGCGATACTTCAATCGATTCCGTAACTCTTTTAACGTTAAGGATGGTATTCTCACTGCCTTTTTTCATCCCTTCGGCACTTTTTCTTTCGGGTAAAAAAAACAATATAAAATTCACTGGCAGGCAGTGGCTAAAAATAGCTTTTGTAGGTTGTCTTGGATATTACGTTAGCAGTCTGCTTGATTTTATTGGGCTTCAATACATTTCCGCAGGAATGGAACGGTTAATTCTTTTTATCTATCCTACACTTGTTCTTTTACTATCGTTAATTATTTATAAGAGCAAGATCAACTTAAGGCAGTGGTTTGCTATAGCCTTGTGTTATGTTGGTCTTGTAATCGCATTTTCGAAAGAACTATTTTTAAAAGAAAATATAAATGATGAGTTTTACCTTGGCGCACTAGCCATATTTGCGTGTGCGTTCACGTATGCAGCCTATATTGTTGGTAGTGGAAGATTAATTCCGCTGGTGGGAGCAGCCAAGTTTAATAGCTATGCCATGAGCTTTGCTGCTTTCGGGGTAATTATCCACTTTGTGGTGGTAACTCACGAATCGCTTTCTAATTTGCCGATGCAAGTCTATCTCTATAGCGCACTCATGGCGGTTATTGCTACCGTAATTCCTTCTTATCTTGTTTCAGAAGCAATAAAGCGGATTGGCGCCAACAACACTGCCATAATTAGCAGCATAGGCCCTATATCAACAATTTTTCAAGCATTTATTTTTCTTGGTGAGCCTGTTTCTTTTCTACAATTAGTGGGCACTTCATTTATTCTCACGGGGGTCTTGCTAATCAGTGTTAAAGGAAAAATCAAAACAGAGCCCTTGTAATGCTTGCCCCGAGCTATGTTGAGAGATCAAGTTGATGGAGTATCTCCCAGTGATTACCAGCATATTCCAATAGGGTAATTTTAGTACACAAGAAAGTCGCTGAAAATTTTCTTGTCATAAATTCTTCCCATGCTTTATAGAACATAGGCTTCTTTAGATCGCGAAAGGCGAGCGTAACGTGTGGATGGAAGGGTAGCGCCTTGAAATTTGCATTGAATAGATTTAGCTCTGTCTTACAAAATTTGAATAGCTTTTTTTGAAGCTCTGTCATGGCATCATTTTTCTCAATAGCTGTGTAAATGACACGGGGCTCAAAACAACCGAAATCGCGAAGGGTGACTTCAAATGGTTTTGCGGAACAGAAGAAATCTGTCAATTTATCTTTTAATAATTTCTCCTTTTTTACTTCCCATTCAAATGGCATGTGAAGAGTTATATGGGGTGGAGAATTCAACGATGCTTTGCTTGAAAATCTATCTTTAAAAAGAAACTTCAATTGTTGTAGCTCCTCGCAAATTGGTTCAGGTGGTATAATAGCAATGAAATACCGATTTGATTCAGGCGAGATAACTGGCGTCATTGTTTCGCGCGCCAGCGTTTAGCTAACCCTAAATAATGCAAAGAGTCAGTGGCGTCTATGTTTGCTAGCCGCTCATAAATTTCAACTCTGCTGCTATCGAGACCTACTGCTTCCTTGTAATATTTTTTTGCTTGGTCAACGTCTTGTTTTGAGTCAAATAAATAACCAAGCCAATGGCATAGTTGCGCATTGCGCTCGCCTTGCTCATAAGCTATTTCATAATAGAAAAGGGCAGAGTCTTGTTTTTCTTGAACGGAGTAACAATCTCCCAGCAATTGTTTAGCTGTGCCATAATCGTCATATTTTTTGATGCACTGATTGACGATGGTGATGGCTTTGGGATATTCTTTCTGATCGTAGTAAATGAGTGCCTTATTGTAGAGCGCTTCTTTAAACTCCTCGCTTGATGGATCTATGGAATTATAACAGGTCAGCGCTGAATCATATTGTTGGGTTTGGTAAAATTGTATTCCTTTCTCAAGATTTATTTTATCTCGGCTAACTAATTCTTGAATTGAACTAATCTCGCTTAGTTGCTTAAAAAGAACCAAAGATATTCCTACAGCTGCCATCACAACAATAAAAATTGCTCGCTTCTTATTAAAGCCGGGGAATAAAAATTTTTTAGCGTTTGCTGACAATGGCGTTCTTTTTGGCGCTACCATTTTCAAGAAGTAGATCCGCAAA
Source organism: Cyclobacteriaceae bacterium (assembly GCA_044349005.1). Lineage (GTDB taxonomy): Bacteria > Bacteroidota > Bacteroidia > Cytophagales > Cyclobacteriaceae > ELB16-189. The sequence goes on along the minus strand of JBIKRT010000145.1, from coordinate 2,418 downwards.
AAAACAAAGTAAACAGCCGTGCCTACAAATAACCATCCAATGAAGGGGCTTATGGGCCAAGTAATGGCAACAAGGTAAGTGCTTGCAGTTGCGGCAATGGTTACTCGCTTGATTCGTCTTTCAACAAAATCACTCATGGTTTACACGCAATTATAAATTCTTTAACAGAAAGTTGAACATCATATTATACAAATGCGCTCGTGATTTTGTGCCGGGAGCCATTCCATGATTTTTATCTGGATAATAAAAAGATTGAAATTGCTTGCCCGCAGCAACTAAGCCCTCTTGGAGTGCCACTGAGTTTTGAAAATGCACGTTGTCATCTCCCGTGCCGTGAATCAGTAGAAAATTTCCGGTCAGTTTATGAGCATAAGTGGTGGGCGAGTTGTCATCATAACCAGTAGCATTTTCTTGTGGCCGTTGCATAAATCGCTCGGTGTAAATGTTATCATAATACCGCCAGTTAGTAACGGGGGCTACTGCTACACCCGTTTTAAATGCCCCGGCTCCTTTTGTCATAGCAAGCGATGACATATAACCGCCATAACTCCAGCCCCAAATACCTAGTCGATTGGCATCGACATAACTTAAACTGCTTAAGTATCGCGCTCCTTCAATATGATCTTCCAACTCATATTTACCAAGTTGTTTATAGGTAATCTTCTTAAACTTTTCACCCCGAAAGCCCGTGCCGCGCGGGTCAATGATTGCTACGATAAAGCCTTGTTGCGTAAGCATTTGATGAAAGTAATAATGCCCTCCGCCCCAGCGGTTCGCACCTTCTTGCGATCCTGGCCCGCTATATTGATAAACTAGTACAGGGTGTTTTTTAGTGGCATCAAACGCTGCGGGTTTAAGTAGGTAACCATTTAAAAGAGTGCCGTCTGTTGTTTTGAATGAAAAGAACTCTTTAGCAGACAAATTATAATCTTGTACGGTATTCATTAAACTTTCATTTTTTTCCAAGGATTTTATCAACTCGTTCGCTTTTGTTTTGTAAAGAGTTACCTGCAATGGTAACGTAGCACTACCAAAGTTGTCGATATAAAACTGAAAGTCTTTGCTAAGGTTGATCGAATGCGTTCCTGCCTGTGCTGAAAGTTTCGTCTTGTTTTTACCATCAAATGAAATTGAATAAAAATGTCTTTCTAGTGGTGAAATTTCGGTGGAGGAATAATAGAGTGTTTTATTCTTTTCGTCTAACCCATAAAAATCGGTTACTTCAAAATCGCCTGCTGTAAGGGCTCTAACCAATTGACCTTCCATGGTGTACAGATAGAGATGATAAAATCCTTTTTGTTCACTTCCGTGGATAAACTGCTTGCCATCTGCCATGTACGTTAAGTCATCATTAACATCCACGTAAGTATCGCTCTTCTCGGTAAGAATGGTTTTTGATTCACCGGTGGAAGCGTTGGTGTGGATAATGTCGAGTGTGTTTTGAAGTCGGTTTAGTCTACGTATAGATAGCACGTTCGGGTTCTGGCTCCATTGCACCCTGGGAATGTAGATATCTTTCTCTTGGCCTAGATCCGCTTTTATTTTTTGTTTTGACACAACATCATACATCCATATTTCAATCGCTGAATTATCTTCGCCTGCTTTCGGATACTTATATCGATAATCAGTTGGATATAGCTTTCCACCATCCCACTTCTGTAAATTATATTCTTTAAAATTAGTTTCATCAAAACGATAATAAGCTAATTTTTTCCCGTCAGGGCTCCAAAAGAATGCTTGGGCGAAACTGAATTCTTCCTCGTACACCCAATCGCAACTGCCATTTATTATAAAATTGAATTTTCCATCGGTGGTGATTTGCACTTCACTTAGATCAGAAAGGTTGACAACAAACAAATTGTTGTCACGTGTGAAGGCGACTTTCGATCCATCGGGCGAAAAAGTAGCATACTGCTGCTTGCCTTTGGTAGAGAGCCTGTTTATCGATTTTGTGGAAACGTCATACACATAATATTCTGCTTTGAAAGACCTGCGGTATATTCCCTCGTACTCAGTGAGTAACAAAATCTTTTTTTCTTCTTCACTGAGCGCGTATTCTTGAATATTCAATTTGATGGGAAGTGTGGCGGCATCAAGCAAGGTTTCGGCAATTTCGCCTGAGGTTACATTGTACTTAGAAATCTTATTCCCCGAAAGGGTAGAATAGAATTTGCCGTCTTTCATCCATCTAATTCCTGAAACTGATTTTTGTGCAAAGGTGTTTTTCGTGGTGAAATCCTCAACGGTGATCTTCTTTTGGCCAATTGAAGAGAATGTTATGAGTAAAAAAGAAACTAAACTACCCTCGCCTAGAAGGCGAGGGGTTGATGAGATCACTTCGGCTTGAAGCCGACTAAAGGCCATCGGAAACAGTGAAGTCCTCATCTTTCTTTTCTTTATCTTGATTCTCTATATAGT
>JBIKRT010000075.1:0-21770 GCA_044349005.1 Cyclobacteriaceae bacterium | reverse complement strand
TTCTGGATCAAAAAAGAAAGCGGAAAGTAATGGAAATGAAAAAGCTAATTCATAAGTTTGATATCACACCTGACGACCTCGGTTTGCAATTGAATATCAACAACTTGTAAAACGTTAGTCAGAATTTGTAGCTTTGACTATGAATCACATCGCTGAAAAAATTGCTGAACTCAAGCAATTGCCCGAGTTGTCGCTTATTCTTGGACGCCTTGAAAAGGAGATGAAGGAAGAAAACGAGAAACGAACCGCGTTTTATGAATTGATCCACGAGAACATGAAAGCCGAATTTATAAACGGAAACATCGTTTACCACTCGCCCGTGATGAGGAGGCATTGGCGAGTTTCTATGAAGTTATCCAAATTGTTATCCACCTTTGTCGATGACAATAAATTAGGTGAAGTAGGGGTTGAAAAAGTGATGATCTCCCTTACCCGTAATGACTATGAACCTGACATCGTATTTTTCTCAAAAGAAAAATCAGATCTGTTCACTCCAAAACAAATGCATTTTCCAGCACCTGATTTAGCGGTGGAAATCCTTTCCGACTCGACAGAGAAAAATGATCGCAATATAAAATTTAATGACTATGCCTCGCATGGGGTAAAAGAATATTGGATTGTAGATGCCGACAAAAATACCTTAGAGCAATACGTCAACAACGATGGCGAATTTGTGTTGGTGCAAACTCATACGGAAGGGGTGTTAACTACTGAGACCATCAAAAACTTCACCTTGGATGTGGCAGCGGCTTTTGCCTGAGAGATAATGCAAGCGGTGGTTTTCTATCTTGTTTATCCAATCATTTATTTGATCGCCTCGCTTCCTTTTTGGGCTTTATATAAATTTTCTGATCTTCTCTTTTTTGTTGTTTGGAAGTTTGGGTATCGAAAGAAGGTTGTCTTTGCTAACCTTATAAATTCCTTTCCCGAAAAGTCGAGCAAGGAAATTGAATTCATCGCCAAAGAATACTATCGCTTTTTGGCTGACCTTACTGTGGAGACTCTAAAAACGATGAAAATGACCAAGCAAGAATATGCGGAGCGATGCGTATTCCATCTTCCTGATTGGCTTTTGAAGTATCAACAAGAGCAACAAAGCCTTGTTATTGTGCTAGGCCATTATGGCAACTGGGAGTGGGGCGGGCCTAGTTTTTCAATTAACACCCGCTTTAAATTAGTGGTTCCGTACATGCACCTGGCAAATGCGCATTTCAATACTATGGTTGTAAACATGCGCACTCGCTTTGGCGTGGAACTCGTAAAAGTAGATAGAATAACCCGCCAAATGATCGCCAACAAGGATAAGCTCACGGCCACTGCTTTTATTGCAGACCAAGCTGCTTGGGCGCATACTGCCTACTGGACGAACTTCTTGAATCAACAAACACCGGTGTTTATGGGCCCCGAGAAATTGGCCGTTAAGTTTAACTATCCTGTGGTGTATATGAGTGTGAAGCGGATCAAAAGAGGATTTTACGAAGTACGGCCAGAATTGCTATTCGCATACCCGCAACTCACAACCGAAACCGAAATCTCAGAAGCATTTACCAAAAGGCTGGAACAAGATATTTTGAAGAACCCAGCGACATGGCTCTGGTCGCATAAGCGATGGAAATACAAAAAAATAGAGCAATAAAAAGGCCGCCTCACTTCAGCAAGACGGCTTTTGAACTTTTACTCAGTTATTTTATTTCAATGACTTAATTAAGTCTTCGTTCAGTTTAACATATCCAAAATCGCTTGGCGCTTTCTTTGCAAGATCCAACGATTTTTGAGCAGTTGCAGTGGCACCCACTTTGTCGCCCAATGCTTTTTGGATCTGCGCTTTAAAGTTTATATTCCAGAATTCATTTTCATACTTTCCAGTAGCAAAGTATTCGTTCACCCAAGCCAATGCTTGCTTCAAGTCTTTCTTAGTGTCATAAAAATAACGAGCAGACGCCATCAAATTAGCAGGGTTTACTTTTGTTCCGGCTGTAATGGCTGCCATTACCTTCGCATCATAATCAACCGCAACTGAGAATTTTACCGAAGTGTTTTCCCAACTTATCTGAATCTTTGCGCTGGTGTTATCATCGGCAATATCGGTTATTGCCATAGTAAATGTTTCTACTTTTTCAGCCACTTTTTCAGACTTAACTTTAAAACGCACTTGCTCTTTTGAGTTGTCATAATTAGCGGTATTTCCACCAATTTCTAAGTCTTTATAAAGTGATACTGTCCACTCTGTGGCCCCAGGCCAGGTAAACAATAGGTAAGTTCCTTTTGGAACTACGTTACCTTCCACTTTTACTTCATCGCTAAATGTAATTTTAGTACCATTATTGGCACCTGTTCTCCAAATCGAACCAAAAGGAGTCAGGAAGTCAGCTCCTTCTCCAAATATTTTACGCCCTTTTGCCTTTGGTCGAGAATATTCAATCTTAACATCGGTCAAGCCAACCACGCTAGATACCACGGCAGCAGAACTTGCCGCGGGTGTTTGAATTTGGGCTTGCACCATTATGCTGGACGCAACTAAAACGATTACTAAAAACTTTTTCATGGGTTATTGTTTTGGTTTGTTTTTAAATTTGAGAGCGCAAATTTAGAAGACTTTATCGTGAAATGAAACCTAATAAACTGCCCGAAGGCTTTTATGGCAGGGCAAATGTGGTGGAGGTAGCAAAAGACCTTATCGGCAAAGTGCTTGTTACAACTCAGAACGAGGGCACAACCAGTGGAATCATAGTGGAAACCGAAGCCTACTCGCAAAGCGAAAAGGGCTGCCATGCCTATAAAGGAAAAACTGCTCGAAATGCTGTAATGTTCGAAAATGGAGGTGTTTCGTATGTTTATCTGTGTTATGGGGTTCATCACATGTTCAATGTGGTTACCAATAAGGAAGGAATAGCAGATGCGGTACTCATTCGCGCCCTTGAGCCGTTGAAGGGTGGTCATTTAATGCTGCAACGTTCAAAAGCAGTTTCGCTTTCGCGGATTACCTCGGGGCCTGGTAAACTTTGCAAAGCAATGGGTATCGACAAACAATTGAATACTAGTTCATTGATGGGCGATCAAGTTTGGATCGAAGATCAAGGTATTCACATCCCGAAAGGAAATATAATTGCCAGTCCACGTATAGGCATTGATTATGCCGGGCAAGATGCGCTGTTACCTTGGCGATTCTATCTTAAAGACAATTGCTGGGTCAGCCGAAGCTAGATAATGAATGGCTTTGATAATTGATTACTGATGGTTCATCTTTGTGTTATGATCCGACTCATATTGCTATTTTTTGTGCTTGTTTCAGAGCTTTGTTTTGCTCAATCGCGGTTTACGCCAGAAGCATTGACTAACGTAAATTCGTTGTATGACGAACAAAACCCTATTCTTTCACCAGATGGCAACACCCTTTACTTCACCGTGGTGGGGCATCCCAAAAATCTGGAGGGCAAAAAAGCCGTGGGCGATATTTGGTTCTCCCGATGGCAGGGGCAGAATTGGTCAGTTCCCATACATGCGGGTGCTAGCTTAAATGCAAGTGGTTTTAACTCAATAGCAGGCTTTTCAGCCGATGGAAATGCTGTTTTTCTTATGAATCATTATGCCAGAGATAAAGAAGTTAGCTGTCAGGGAATTTCTGTTTCTACCAAATCAGAAAACGGGTGGACTTTCCCCGAAAACATTCGTATTCCGTATTTTCTCAACAAATCGCTTTTGATTAGTGGTTATGTAAGCGATGACGGCTCTATTTTGCTTTATTCCGCAGAGGGTTATGAAACGGTGGGCGTGGAAGATCTTTATGTTAGCATAAAGGGCAATGATGAAAATTGGTCTGAGCCAAAAAGTCTCGGCCCTTCCATCAACAGCACTTTTCAAGAGCTGTGTCCTTCTCTATCTGCCGATAAGACAACCCTGTATTTTTCTTCCAATAAACCAGGCGGATTTGGTAGTTATGATGTTTATAAATCAAAACGACAAGACGACAGTTGGAGCAATTGGAGCACACCCGAAAACCTTGGGGCAGCCGTGAATACCGAAGGGCGCGAACTTTACTTCCGCTCGTTCAATAATGAATCGGTTACGTTATACACCACCACCTCAAGTAGCAACGAATATGGCGATGTGAAGCTGTATCAAGTAAATGTAGATTCAACGCGTCAAAAACCATCGGTAAAAATAGAAAAGCCAGACAATGGGTTCATTATCTTAACTGGGCGCATTTCAAACTCTAAAAACACAAGTGGGGTAGAGGCCGATTTGCTATTGAAGGCAGACGCAAACTACGCGGTTCAGTCAGAATCAACAGGCTTGTACGAAGTACAGGTAAAGCCGAGTCAATCATATACACTAAAGATAGAAGCAGCCGGCTACATAACGTTGTTGGAAAAGATGGATCTCACAAAGCTCAATTCAACTAAGATTGAGCTAAACTTTAAACTTCAGCCAATTGAGATAGGTGTGAGCGTTAACCTGAAAAGCGTTTTATTTAAGGTGAGTGAAAGTACCTTGTTGGCCGATTCATACGATGAACTAAACACCGTGGTGGATTTAATGAAGGTGAACCCTAAACTTGAGATTGAATTGGGAGGCCACACCGACAGCAGAGGAAACGCCAGGCTTAACCAAAATCTCTCGCAAGAGCGCGTAGACAAAGTGAAAGCATATCTTGTCTCGAAAGGCATAAACGCCAACCGAATTCAAGGAAAAGGCTATGGCGGTAAAAAACCCATTGCCATTGGTGATTCGGAGGAGAACCGCAGACTAAATAGGAGAGTGGAGTTTACCATTTTGAAAGATTAGCTCTGTTTGAACTTCTTTAACATTTTAGCCGTGATTAGGTTAATAGCATTATATGGAATTCAAAATGAAAAATTACCTCATAGTCTTTGTTGTATTGTTGATCGGTTGTTCTGAAAGAAAGGAAACCAAACTCCAGCAGTTTCTTTTGAAAGGAAATCTTGCCGTAGAAGCAACCAATTACGAACAAGCCGCCTACTACTTTAGCGAAGCGTTGAAGCTTGATGCATGCTATGCAGATGCCGCTAACAACCTTGGCACTGTTTACTTTAAAACAAAACGCTTTGATAAATCGCTTGAACTCTACAACAAAGCGATAGAATGTAAAGCTGATTTCCTTCCTGCCTACTTTAATCGAGCCAATGCTAATTATGAATTGAAAGAGTATTTTAGTGCGCTTGCTGATTTAGATAAAATCATAAAAGTAAAACCCGATACAGCGGTCGCTTATTTTACGAAAGGCTTGGTGCAAACTAAAATGCGAGACTTTCCCGCTGCTTTGTCTTCATTCAATAAAGCGATTGAATTGGATGGAAAGAAAGTGGATTACCTCGTAAATAAAGCGACTGTAAAATTCTATATGAAGCAATGGGAGGAATCGAAACTAGAATTGAACCAAGCTGCTTTGTTAGATTCAAAAGAGCCGAACATCTACAACACACTTGCCCTCATTGCAATAGAACAAAATCAATTGGACGAAGCGTTGACAATGGTTAATAAGGCATTGCAACTCGCGCCCGATCAGCCCTATTTTCTTAACAACCGTGGTTTCATCTATCTGCAACAGAATAAAATGGCAGAAGCTGAAAACGACATCAACAAAAGCATAGGCCTCGATCCATACAACGGGTGGGCTTACCGCAATAAGGGATTGTTTTATTTGCTAAATAAAGACTTTATAAATTCAGAAAGACTATTGAAGCAAGCAGTGGAAATGGATTCATTCATCGACAAGATTTATTTTTACCTTGGCACGGCTTACTTAAAAAACGGCAAACAGAAATTAGCGTGCGAGAGTTTCAGCGAATCTGAAAAGCTAGGAGATAAAATGGTAACTGCTGAGTTAATTAAGCAATGCAAGTAGAATTTCAGCGATTTATCGAATTGCTTTCACAACGATTAACGATGCCATTGCCCGGTGCACTCGCGCATGAGCCACTGCGTGCTGTTCCGACAAATTCATCCCGACTAAAGTTTGATCATAAAGTTCCTCCCAAGCCGGGTAGTGTACTGATCTTGTTATACGAAGAAAATGGTGTCATAAAATTCCCCTTGACTAGGCGCGCCACTTATAAAGGTGCACACAGCGGACAAATAAGTTTACCAGGAGGTAAAATGGAAGTAGGCGAAACAGAAATTGAAACCGCTTTGCGCGAATGTGAGGAAGAAATAGGAGTGAGGCAGTCGGACATAAAAGTCGTAGGGCGATTAACCAATTTTTTTGTGATACCCAGCAATTTTATGGTGACGCCCGTTGTTGCGTTCACTTCGTCTAAGCCAGTCTACCTACCTGACCCCATTGAAGTGGATACAATTATTGAATGTTCAATTTCTGAGTTGACTCACGATACATCAATTAAAGAAAAGGAGATTATTGTAGCGAATGAATTTAAGTTGATGGCGCCACATTTCGAAATAGCTGGAGAAATAGTATGGGGTGCAACTGCAATGATGCTCAACGAGTTTAGAATGTTGATACGTGAGTTTAATGAAAACTGATTTAGCCCTTCGGAATTAAGTCAATTACTTGGTTCCACTTTTCTGCTTTCTTAAAATTAGGATGATCAATTTTAACATCGATGGTTTCATGCGCCCAGGTGACATGGTAAGGTAAATGTATACCAACTCCACCCAAGTTGAGCACAGGAAGTATATCAGACTTAAGTGAATTGCCGATCATCAAAAATTCTGACGGATGTATATCGAGGTGCTTCAATAACTTGCTATAGTCGTTTTCTTTTTTCTCACTCATAATCTCGATGTGATGGAAATAATGACTGAGCCCTGATTTCTCAAGTTTCCTTTCTTGATCCAACAAATCACCTTTGGTAGCCACCACTAATTTGTAATTCGGCTTCAGGGCTGCTAATACATCTTCTACTCCATCGACAAGAACGATGGGTTTTTCTAAGAGTTCTTTGCCGAAATCAATGATTTTAACAATTGCTTCCGCTGGAAGTTGATGATTTGAAATCTGAATGGCCGCTTCAATCATAGATAGCATGAACCCTTTTACTCCATATCCATACAGCCCTAGGTTCTGAATCTCAATCTGTAACAGCTCCCGAGAAATAGTATGCTGGGGATTATATTCTTCTAGGAGTTGGCAAAATTTCTTCTCCACTTCCTGAAAATACTGTTCATTGTGCCATAAGGTATCATCGGCATCAAATGCGATTATTTTTATTTTCATCCCAAAAGAGTTGTTTTAAATGAATTTCAAATCAATCTGCTTGAGTTTATCATTGATGAACGGATGTCCAACAAATTCCGCGACATCTTAACGATTGCCTATACTTGAAACACAATCTTACCTACCTTATTTAATTTCGTTATATCGGGAACAGACTCTATAATTTTGGAAAATGGTCTGATGGAATCAATGATAGGTCTTATTTCATGTTTGCTTACAAATGTGAGCATGTCCGCAAACTCCGCATCGTTGCCCATTGTGGAACCTTCTAAGGTGAGTTGATTCCAGAACATTTTATACAGATCAATTTTGGCGGGCAAACCGTTGGTAGCGCCATAAAAAATGATCTTGCCGTTAGGTCTCAACACTTTAATAAAGTTGTTCAATTGGTCGCCACCCGCGCTATCGATTACCAAATCAAACCCCCCTTTTGTTTTCCATAGGTCGGTATAAGTAGCTTCCTTTTTGTAATTATAAGCACCTTTTGCACCTAACTTTAAGGCACGCGCAAGTTTATCATCACTACCAGACGTAACATACACATTGGCCCCGGCTGCTTTTGCAAAGAGGAACGCGAATTGAGCTACACCGCCACCGAAACCCGAGATTAACACGTTTTGGCCAGATCGCAGTTTTCCCTTGCGGAATAGCGCTCGGTAGGCCGTCAATCCCCCCAGTGGTAAGGACGCTGCTTGAAGAATATCTAAGTGTGCGGGTTTGGGTTGAAGTCTATCTACTGCTACCATCGCATATTCTGCAAAGGTGCCATTGTTGGGCATGCCCAAAATGGTATAATTTTTAGATTGTACATCGGGGTCGTTACCCCAATCAATATTTGGGTTTATGATTACCTCTTTTCCGATCCACTCTCTGTCAGACTCTTCAAATACATCTTCTACTACCCCAGCGCCATCTGAACCCATCGTGACACCAAAACGGATATTCGGGTATTTGCCTTCTCGGATCCAATCATCGCGTCTGTTTAACCCAGCTGATTTTATTTTAACAAGTGCCTTGCCAGCCGTTAAAGTTGGCTTCGCTACCTCCACTAATTCAATTTTTCCAGGGCTTGTCAATACGAGTGCCTTCATAGAATTAATTACGGATTTGAAATTACGAATTACGTGAATCAATCATGAATTAGCAATTATGAAAAATTACAGATTCAAATTCTTGGCCTTGAATTAGAAGGGAGGCTCATCGTCTGGCCTAGTTGGTGGCAACGGAGACGGTTTGTCGGTAAAGCTGTTAAGTCTGCTCTCTTTGGTGATCATACCTGAGAATGGATTGTCATTTGTCGGGCGATCGTCTAAGTCTGCAAACTTTGTATACTTGCCTATAAATTTGAGCTTGGCTGTATCAAGTGATCCGTTTCTGTGTTTGGCTATTATAACTTCGGCTGTGCCTTGAGTTGGCATGCCGTCTTCGTCTTGATCAATTTTGTAATATTCAGGGCGATACAAAAACATTACAATGTCTGCGTCTTGTTCGATAGAACCTGATTCACGCAAGTCGGAAAGCTGAGGTCGCTTGTCCCCGCCTCTGGTCTCCACCCCACGGCTTAACTGAGAGAGTGCTATAACAGGCACGTTCAATTCTTTGGCTACTCCTTTCAAAGCGCGCGAAATGGAGGCAATTTCTTGTTCGCGATTACCTGTTGCTTCCCCCTTCATTAATTGCAAATAGTCTATTACGACCAACTGAATATTGTGCTCTGCTTTTAGTCGCCTGCATTTTGCCCGAAACTCTAAAATAGAAAGCCCAGGTGTATCATCAATAAAAATAGGTGCGGAAGATAATCGGTTTGTTTTATGAACTAACTGAGTCCATTCGTGATCAAGGAGGTTTCCTTTCTTTATTTTTTCGGATTCCAATTCCGCTTCCGCGGAGATCAGGCGATTCACCAACTGAAGTGACGCCATCTCTAGCGAGAATATCGCCACCGCATGATTAAAGTCAACCGCTGCGTTTCGCAAAGCAGAAACAACAAATGCCGTATTGTGGGTGACCGTCATATCTTCCAATAAAAAAAGACGGTTGCCATCTATTTCAAAACCGTAGTAATCATCTTCTTTGTCAAACTCTACGGTAATTCCTGTGTGACGCCAATCTATTTCAGAATTTCGTTGCCTTGCCTTTTTTCGTTCAATTCGGGTCGGTATTTTATCCAAATCGCCACTGATCCGAACTCGGTAAACATCGGCCTCAAAATCGCGGTCCGCAAGCGTTGCCTTCTTGGTTCGCAACGAAGTTTTAAATCCTAATGTATCGCATAAAAATTTGATTTGAGTGGCCAATTCCTCCCGCTTTTGAGTAATCTCAAAAACATGGTTTTCATTGTCGTAATGACCATCCGAATCAATCAAGCCCGCTAAAAGTAAAAGTCGGTTGGATCTTGAGTTTACTAGGTAATGCTGTGGAATGTGTTTGTTCTCTAGCAAATCCATTTCTCGCAGCAAACCCTGGATAGAGAATGAGTCTTGCTTGCCTTGAAATCCCTTCGTTATACCATAACTGTTCGCTTTACCTGCTTGCTCGTATGTCACTAATTCGAGCTGAAGATCACCCGCATAGCCGCTTAAATAATCAACTACCTCTTTGTCAGTATTCGTTATCCTTGAACTGTAGGAATGGCCATCACCAAGCCAAAGACCCAAAAAATAGGGTTCAACAGATAGTGATTTCTCTTCGAATTCAATTGCTACTTTGTATCCTTTGTAATTTGACTTAAACTTCGGGGATTTGGTTAGGTAATCGCGTAGTTCGATATTGAGAACCTGACCATGTTCATGACCACCCTCTTTCCTGCTTCGCTTGAGTGACAAGATGTGAGATTCGTTTACGCGATAAGAGATTCCGTGATTTTGGTGAACCCAGTACATATTCTCCCTGCCACGCGCAATGGATAACACTTTCCGCGGTGTTGAGTCGTCACCCATCAATAACTCGCCTTCCAAAACCTCCTCTACTTTCCTGAGCGAACCATCAAACATTAATACCTTTGTGCCCTTGCCTAGGCATTTACCCATACCCGGCCTGGCGGCTATAATTACTAAATCCGATTTCTGCCAGCCAGAGGTAATTCTATCCAATCTTGAAAAACCACTCGGTATTCCCGTAAGGCCATCTTTATGGTTCTTTTTCTCTTGAAGCTCTTTTAATGCCATGAACATCAACGACTTCATACTGTCGTAGTTCTTGCGAAGGTTCGCGTCTGAGATTTTAAATATGGATTGCTCCGTTTTATCGAGTAGTTCGAAAACATCGGTTGTATCTTCGTAAGCATCTTGATGAACCTGAGAAGCGATTTGGATTAGATCACGCTTAATGGCCATTTCAATAATGATACGGGCATGGTACTCAATGTTAGCGGCTGAACTCACTTTCGAGGTAAGTTCGGCTATATAATAAGCACCCCCGACAATCTCCAGCTTTCCATTCTTACGCAACTGAGCCACCACTGTGCGCATATCTACCGGATCGGAAGCTGAAAATAAATCGATTATGGAAGTGTATATTTCTTTGTGCTGCTCTGAATAGAAATGGTCGGGACGTAAAAACTCAACAACAGCAGTAAGTGCATTTTTTTCCAACATCAAAGCACCTAAAACAGCTTCTTCCAGATCAAGCGCCTGAGGAGGCAATTTTCCCAAGCTTTCGGAAATATCCCGAACAAACTTGTTTGCTTTGCCTACTCCGCTCAGTGCAGAGCCGAGCCTCAGTGTCGTTGATCGTTGCTCCATTACAAGGTGGTTGTTGGGTTGCGTTTTCTAAATTAAGGGATGCAAACGTAGTTCCCTTATGTTTTAAGTTCTAAACAATCTACGAACAAATCGCACCCAAACTTGTGTATAAATTATAAGCAATTGATAATTTGATAATTGATAATTACTTTAGCCGATATATGAATGAAAATACACTCACAACCTTGGAATTTATTTTTTCAAAAAATCAAGATAAGCAACGTCTGGCCTTCGTTGGCGAACACGCGAACACCCTGTTTGAAATGGTGAAGCACGTGTTAAATCAGTATCATAAGAAAGCCGACTATATTGCTGAAAATGAGCTATCTAATTTTCAATCATTGAACTTTACCAATGCCCCATTAATAATTCTTAGCCAACCCAAATCCACTGCCGCGCTCGTTGCATTTAAGCCACATCTTATGGTGGTTACCAATGTTTTAGAAAAAAATGAAGTAATGGCCATTTCAAAGGTTGCCGATAGTCTCCCCAAAAGTGGAATTTTAATTGTGGACGATCGCGAATCCCTTGCTACCATAGCTAAGAAAGAACGCACCGATGTATTAACTATCAGTTTCAAGAACTATACTCATACAACTGATGGTGAAATAGTTACTCTTTTGACAAGCACAAACGAAAAATTCCCAATAAAAATCTCGGGTGAAGAAAATCTTCGATGCATCACAGCAGCTAAAGAAACATTAAAAAGAATAGGCATTTCTTCGGGGCAATTCTATCGTGCAATTGCTACCTTCGCGCACTAAAATTCGAAGTTCAATATTCCAAATTCAAGATTGGCGAACTATTCGAACTATTTAATTTTGGATTTAAATCTTTGAATTTTAAACTAATTATGAAGCTTAATCTGAGAGTACCCCTTTGTTTTTTTGACCTCGAAACCACGGGCACAAATACTACCACTGACCGAATTGTTGAAATTGCTGTGATCAAGCTGATGCCCAGTGGCGAGCGTCTTACCAAGAAAGATGTGCTGAATCCCACCATCCCGATACCGATAGAATCTGCCCTCATTCATGGGATTTACGATGGCGATGTAAAAGACAAGCCAACTTTTAAAGATGTGGCGAAAGATTATCACAAGTTTTTTGAAGGTGCTGACCTTTCCGGATTCAATATTTTAAAATTTGATGTGCCGGTGTTAGTAGAAGAATTTCTGCGTGTAGGAATGGATTTTGACTACAGCCGCAAAAAGATAGTAGATGTGCAGAAGATTTACCATCTCATGGAAAAAAGAAACCTTTCGGCAGCATATAAATTTTATTGTGATAAAACACTCGAAGATTCTCACACTGCCGAAGCGGATACCCACGCAACGCTTGAAGTATTATTGGCACAAGTTGAAAGGTATGAAAACCAACAAGCGTTTGACGGGCTAGGTCACCCACTAGGCACTATTCAAGGTAATGTAGAATCGCTTCATAGTTTAACTTCGTCTGAAAGTGTTGATCTGGCAGGCCGCATGGTGCGAAATGACAAAGGGGAAGCTGTTTTTAATTTCGGCAAGCATAGGTTAAGGCCAGTGCTTGAGGTACTTAAGCAAGAGCCATCGTACTATGATTGGATGATGAAAGGTGATTTTGCGCTCGACACGAAAAGAAAATTGACGGAGATAAAATTGAGTGGGTTTAATAGTAAATAGCTTCAAGCCACAGGCTAAACGCCACACGCGAGGTAGCTTTACTCCATGACTTGTAGCCTGTAGCTTGAGACTTGAAGCTGAACAGAAATGAAGATATCTTTAATTTTGAAAATCAATCTTTAAATTCTTTGAGCAAACCAGCACCGAATCAAACTTCCTTCCAAGTATGATCTGCCAGCAACTGAATAGCTGAAATAAAATTTTTATAAGGAGTTTTCCTTCCCCATTCTTTGGGTCCAATCAAAGAAACTAAATAAGCCCCGTCCTCTTTCTCATAGAGGTAGTAGATTTTACCAATCACGGGTGCAAAACTCAATTTAGCATCGTAGATCAGCATAGAGAGTTCCTTCCTTTTTTGAATTTCTTTTGCTTGTATGGCCAGTAGCTCAATTTGCTGGCGTATTTGGGTAAGCTGCATATTTGTTTGCTCTTCCATCGCGCTAAGTGCCTGATGTTTAATTATACCCTCTTCGTTTGGTTTTATTACAGCACCCGCCACGGAGGCAGAGTAAGGCAAAACGCTCAATTGCTTATGATAGATTTCCGTATTTACGATCTCACTCCCGTCATCGTTAAATCTCTTTTGGGTGACTTTCAGATATCCTTTGGGAGTGATGTCGTGAATTACCTGAAGGATAAGTTTTTTGTTTTTTATAAAATTGGTTTCAAAATGGGCAGAGTCGACCAATTTTACACTCGCAAAATCGGCTACCTCTTTGTTTTCAAATGCATGCTCGCCTCCATCCATTAATACGGCATAGTTGGATGAAAATGCCTGATCTTCAATGGAAACCCAATTCATGCTCACGGCAATTTCCTTTCCCGTTCCGCTCAATTCAATTTTGTAGATTCCGGATTTAGGTCTGTTCCCAAATTCATAAGTCCCCTTTTCGGGGAAAAGTTGCCACGCGGCCAAAAAATTATATACCTCTACCATATCAATTGTTACAGATTAATCATAACGCAAGTAGGTCATTTATGTTAAAATGAATTTACTTTGCAGTATATCATTTGAATTAGTAGCTTAGCACTTCAACCGAATAACAAAACTTATGGCATTTGACTTAGACATGATCAAAGCTTTGTATGCAGCTATTCCTGGCCGCATTGCCAAAGCAAGAAAAGTGGTGGGTACACCCCTTACTCTTTCCGAGAAAATTCTCTACTCACACCTTCATACCGACCAAGCGCTGGTTGCTTTTCAGCGTGGCAAATCATATGTGGATTTCGCCCCTGATCGTGTGGCGATGCAAGATGCTACGGCTCAAATGGCGTTGCTCCAATTTATGTCTGGTGGCATTCCAAAAGTATTGGTTCCGTCTACGGTGCATTGCGATCACTTGATCTTAGCAAAAGACGGTGCGAAAAAAGATTTAAAAGATTCAATTACAGCCAGTGGCGAAGTTTTTAATTTTCTAGAGTCTGTCTCAAATAAATACGGTATTGGCTTCTGGAAACCAGGCGCGGGTATTATCCATCAGGTGGTGCTTGAGAATTATGGATTTCCAGGTGGAATGATGATCGGTACTGATTCTCACACAGTAAACGCTGGTGGCCTTGGGATGCTGGCGATTGGTGTGGGTGGGGCTGATGCAGTCGATGTTATGTCGGGGATGGCTTGGGAACTAAAGTTCCCCAAACTTATCGGGGTAAAACTCACCGGAAAATTGAGCGGGTGGACGTCCGCCAAAGATGTGATTTTGAAAGTAGCTGGAATTTTAACCGTGAAAGGTGGCACGGGTGCGATTGTCGAATATTTTGGGCCAGGTGCTCAAACACTTTCTTGCACTGGAAAGGGGACTATTTGTAACATGGGGGCAGAGATAGGTGCTACCACCTCCACTTTCGGTTATGACCAAAAAATGGCCGACTACTTAATTAGCACTGGCCGCGCAGATGTAGCCAAACTTGCCGACAAAATCAAAGACCATTTAACAGGCGATGAAGAAGTTTATTTGCACCCCGATAAATATTTCGATCAAGTAATTGAGATCGACTTAGATACGCTGGAGCCTTATGTGAACGGGCCTTTTACTCCTGATCGCGCGATTCCAATTAGCCAATTTGCGAGTGAAGTTAGGGCAAACCAATGGCCAGAGAAATTAGAAGTAGGTTTGATTGGTTCTTGTACGAACTCGTCATACGAAGACATTTCACGTTCCGCCTCCTTAGCAAAACAAGCTGTAGATAAGAAGTTAAAAGCAAAGGCAGAATTCACTATTACACCAGGTTCAGAACAAGTTCGGTTTACCGTTGAGCGTGATGGATACTTGGCCACATTCGGTAAGATGGGTGGCGTTGTACTTGCCAATGCGTGTGGCCCTTGCATTGGCCAGTGGTCGCGGCATACGGACGATCCTAACAGGAAGAACTCTATCATCACCTCATTTAACAGAAATTTCGCAAAACGCAATGACGGAAACCCCAATACACATGCATTTGTGGCGTCTCCTGAGATCACAACTGCATTTGCTATTGCGGGTGATTTGACTTTCAATCCGTTGACCGATACACTTACAAACGAAGAAGGTCAGCAAGTAAAACTGGATGAGCCGAAAGGCGCAGAAGCTCCACCGAAAGGGTACGCAGTGAAGGATGCAGGCTTTATTGCTCCTGCTAAAGATGGAAGTCGTGTACGTGTAAATATTGATCCAAAATCAAAACGCTTGCAAGCACTGAGTCCATTCCCAGCCTACGATGGCAAAAATTGGAGTGGAGTGAGGTTACTAATTAAAGCAAAAGGTAAGTGCACTACAGATCACATTTCAATGGCCGGCCCTTGGTTGCGATTCAGAGGTCATTTAGATAATATATCTGACAACACGCTTACGGGTGCTACCAACTTTTTCAACGAAAAGACAGACAGTGTTAAGAGTCAATTGACAGGTGAATATGGACCAGTACCAGCTACACAACGTGCCTACAAAGCGGCTGGTGTTGCAACGCTTGTAGTAGGTGATCAAAACTATGGCGAGGGTTCTTCGCGCGAGCATGCCGCTATGCAGCCTCGCCACTTGGGTATCAAGGCAATTCTTGTAAAATCTTTTGCCCGTATCCATGAAACTAATTTGAAGAAACAAGGAATGCTTGCTATCACGTTCTCGAACGAGGCAGACTATGATAAAATTCAAGAAAATGATAGCATTGACTTTGCTGATTTAGACGCATTTGCTCCCGACAAACAATTGACTCTTGTGTTGAACCACGAGGACGGTACTCAAGATACCATCAAGGTAAATCATTCTTACAACGCTGGGCAAATAGAGTGGTTCAAGGCAGGTTCTGCGTTGAATTTGATGGCTGCGAAGATTGCTAAGGCTAAGAAAAATGGGACACCTGCTAGGAAAGTGGTTGCGAAAAAAGCAGCTCCTAAAAAGATCGCGAAGAAGGCGGCTCCTAAAAAAATCGTTAAAAAGGCAGCACCTAAGAAAACAGCAAAGAAGGTCGCTGCTAAGAAGGTTACGAAAAAAATAGCCTCTAAAAAAGTAGCCAAGAAGTTAGCAAAAAAAACCGTGGCTAAAAAAGTTGTTAAAGCAGCTAAGAAAGTAGTGAAAGCTGTTAAAAAAGTAGCCAAGAAAGCCGCTCCTAAAAAGGTTGCTAAGAAGATCGCTAAAAAAGCTGCAAAAAAAGGAAGAAGATAAGCTAGGATCTTTTGGTTGAAAGGGGTGAGTACTGGGAGCAATCTCGGTACTCATTTTTTTTAGAGATTATCTTCTATCGATTCTAGCAAGCTTTTTAGCTCACTTAACGTTTTACCTTCTCGCGCGAGTTTTGCCTTTTCTATCCCTTTTTTAGCTATCTCGATTGCTCGGGGAAGCTCGTTTTGATTGCCAAAGAATTCTACGGCCTGATAATACGTTGGCAAATATTCTGGGAAGTCATGTAAGAGTTTTTCAAACAGCAGGGTTGCTTTTTTAGGATCATCTAGTTGATATTCCAAGGCAAGCGCATACAGGTTAAATGGATCGTTGGGATTCTCTTCACAAAATTGCTCTAGAAGTTTTATTCGCTCTGCATTCATTCATTTTCGGATTTAAATTTTTATCCTTTTATCTTGAGCCAAATTTACAATTCATTTGTTTAGCATAGTATAATTCAAATAGTTCTGATAAATATGAAAATTTTAGTTTGTATAACACATGTTCCGGATACCACGTCCAAAATCAATTTTTCAGATAATAATACCAAGTTCGACTCCACCGGTGTCCAATATATCATCGGCCCGTATGATGACTATGCTTTGGCTCGGGCTATTGAATTGAAAGAGGCTACGGGCGCCACGGTAACAGCAATCAATATTGGCTTGGCGGAAACGGAGCCAACTATTAGGAAAGCGTTGGCGATTGGCGCAGATGACGCCATCCGCGTTAACTCCGAACCTACCGATTCGTTCTTTGTAGCATCACAAATTGCAGCCCATGCACAAGGTTTTGATTTGATTTTAATGGGTAGAGAATCAATTGATTATAACAGTGGTGTGGTTCATAGCCTAGTAGGGGAGATGCTCGGTTTACCTTCGTTTTCACCGGTGATGAAACTAGAAATAGAAGGTACAACCGTGAAGATGTCGAGGGAAATTGAAGGGGGGAAGGAGATTCTGGAGGCCAAATTACCTTTGGTAGCAGGATGTCAGGAGCCGATTGCAGAGTGGAAAATTCCGAATATGCGTGGTATTATGTCTGCACGCACAAAGCCATTGAAAGTGGTTGATGCCGTTGCCATTGAAAGTACGGTAAAGAGCCAAAAGTTTCAATTGCCAGCTCCCAAAGGGGCAGTCAAAATGGTTTCGGCAGATAATGTGGGCGAACTTGTTTCGCTCTTGAAAAATGAAGCCAAAGTTTTATAAATCTCAAGTTCAAAAATAAAAATCTTTTATATGTCAAGTATAGTGTTTGTTGAAAGTGCCGATGGAAAAGTAAAAAAGACTTCTTTGGAGGCAGTCGCATTTGCGCATGCAATGGGTGGAGCGGTGACCGCGGTGGCCATGGGAGCAGTTGATTCGTCCGATCTTGAAAGTATTGGAAAATATGGGGCAACGAAAGTTCTTCATGCGGCCGATGCGCGACTCAACCAAGGTATCGCCAAAGCGTATTCTGCGGTATTAATACAGGCTATAAGTCAAGAAAACGCGGATCATCTCATCTTAGCGGGTTCAAGTTTAGGGACACCCGTTGCGGCATTGGTTTCCATCGCGCTAAAAGCGAGCTTGGCCACTAATGTGGTGGAGCTGCCCAACACTTCGTCCGGTTTTGTTGTCAAAAGAAGCATTTATACAGGTAAGGCTTTTTCTTACGTGGAATTGACTGCCGCAAAAAAAGTATTGGTGATAAAAAAGAATGCTGCCGAATTAAAAGAAGTAGGTTCTCCGGTTTCGGTAACTGCTTTCAATCCGACTCTTTCAGACACTGATTTTAATGCTAAGATCCTCTCCACCGAAAAAGCAACTGGTGAAGTGTTGTTGCCCGAAGCTGAAATTGTAGTCTCCGGTGGGCGTGGGTTGAAAGGGCCTGAGCATTGGGGATTAATCGAAGACTTGGCTAAATCGCTGCATGCCGCAACTGGCTGCAGTAAGCCAGTTTCAGATTTAGGTTGGAGGCCTCATCATGAGCATGTAGGACAAACTGGAATTAAGGTGGCACCTCAGCTTTATATTGCGGTTGGAATTTCTGGTGCTATCCAGCATTTGGCAGGTGTAAATTCATCCAAATTTATTGTGGTAATCAATAAGGATCCGGACGCTCCATTTTTTAAAGCGGCCGATTATGGTATCGTTGGAGATGCATTTGACGTATTACCTAAACTAACAGCAGCAATTAAAGCAGCAAAATAAAATAGCGCTCAGTTATCGTTAACGTAAATTTTTCCTAATTTCAATTTTGCTCTTAAGCTCTTGAAGAAAATAAAACTCGAAATTCTTGGTCTGTCGTCTAGTCAATCACAATCCGGCTCATTTGCCTTGGTATTGGGTGAAAAGGAAGGCAACCGTAGATTGCCAATTATCATTGGAATGTTTGAAGCACAGGCGATTGCCATTGAGATTGAAAAGATTATACCCAATCGCCCAATGACCCATGACTTGTTTAAGTCATTTGCAAATTCATTTCATTTTCACGTAGATGAAATCATTATTTCAGACCTTAAAGAAGGCGTTTTCTTTGCAAAAATAGTCTGCTCCGATGGCCTCAAAAAATCAGAAATAGATGCTCGCCCCAGCGATGCCATAGCTATTGGTTTGCGCTTCGATGCGGTTATATCCACCTATGAAACAATCTTAGCGGAGGCTGGCATTGTGTTGACCGATGAAGAAGAAGAGGAAGAAAAAGAAAAAACCGAGCTGAAACCAGAGGCAAAACCTAAGGCAAAGAAGGAAAAGGAGACTTCAAAAAAGACGGATGACTATAAAAATTTTTCGCTCGAGAAGTTGAATGATTTATTGAAAGATGCCATCGAAAAAGAAGACTACGAAAAGGCTGCGAAGATTCGCGATGAACTGAGCAAACGGAATTGATTATCTTCATCAAAGCTACCCTGTGAACATTAAGACCCGATTGATTTTAATGAATTTTTTGGAGTTCTTCATTTGGGGAACTTGGTTGATTTCGTTAGGTGGATACCTCATAGTTAAGTTAGCGTTTACAGGGAGTCAAGTTGGTAAAATTTATGCCACGATGGGCATTGCATCACTAGTAATGCCAGCGCTTCTTGGAATTGTGGCCGATCGATGGATCAATGCCGAACGACTTCTCGGGTTATGTCATTTAGTTGGGAGTCTTCTGCTTTTTTGGGCGGCTTCAGTTTCTGACTACGACACCATGTACTACGTTATTCTTTTGTATTCCATGGTGTACATGCCCACCATTGCGCTTAACAACGTAGTTTCGTATGCGTCTTTAAAAAAAGAAGGAATTGACATAGTAAAAGTCTTTCCACCGATTAGAGTTTGGGGAACAGTTGGTTTTATTTTTGGAATGTGGGCAATTGATGTTTTCGACTGGACGCTAAGCCCGGTGCAACTCTATGTAAGTGCAACGTCTTCTTTAGCATTAGGCTTATACGCCTTTACGATGCCGACTTGCCCACCCACGCGCAGCACAAAAGATGGCTCTCTTCTTTCTTCGCTCGGGTTAAACGCTTTCGTATTATTTAAAGAAAAGCAGATGATGGTGTTCTTCATTTTCGCTATGCTGTTAGGGGCGGCTTTACAGATAACCAACACTTTTGGAGAACCATTTTTACATGATTTCGGGAAAAGTTATCCCGATTCTTTCGGAGTAAAACATCCCAGTATTTTGATGTCTGTTTCTCAAATTTCGGAAACCCTTTTTATCCTCACCATTCCTTTTTTCTTGAAAAAATTTGGAATCAAGTGGGTGATGGTGATAAGTATTTTTGCTTGGGTGCTCCGTTTTGCGCTATTCGGGATAGGCAATCCAGGGGACGGATTAATCTTATTGATACTTTCGATGATTATTTACGGAATGGCATTCGATTTTTTCAATATTTCTGGCTCATTGTATATCGAACGCGAAGCCGATCCATCCATTCGTGCCAGCGCTCAAGGATTATTTATGTTAATGACGAATGGTATAGGTGCATTTCTTGGAGGTACTTTAAGCGGTTGGGTAGTGGATTATTTTACCACTGATGGAATTCGAAATTGGCCTTCAATCTGGTTTGCCTTTGCAGGGTATTCGCTTGTTCTTGGGCTGGTTTTTCCGTTTGTCTTCAAATACAGACATTCGGAAAAAGTTAATGTTGGTTTATATTGATATTTTCTATTCGGAGGGGATAAAATTCATCATTAGTAAATCATTCTACCAAATCGTAAGAGACTATCACATGAGTAGCGAGGTCTAAGCAACCAAAAAGAAAATTTTTTAAAGATGCCCTATTTCTCAAATCACTTCCAAGGTTAGGCGCTTATCAATTGGTTTTTCACAAAGTTGGGTATTAAATTTCCGGCTTAAGAAGGTACAACCAAAAATCACGAGATAAAAGTGAAAATAAGTATTAAGAACATAGTGGCCAATTGGATGGGTCGAATCAAAAAATACCTATTCACTTATAACGATGGATTTTACGAATTGCCCTATATCGCCAACTCACCTGAGCTAATTGTAGCAAGCTTTAGTTACATGCCATTTATAAAGCATGATGTCAAAAGAAAATTTTTTGCGATCAACAACATGTTCCTTAAAGGAGCCGGGCATTATCAAAAGTTAGAAGAGGGGTTGTGGCTTATTCTTGCTGATTTTGAAGTAAAGAAAAACCTGAGTTTTAAGTTGCACTATGAACCAGGGATAGAAGCAATATACCATTCCCTGTCGCTGTACCTTAACAAAGATAGTCGATGTGTCAAGTTCCCGAAGGTTAATTACGATGTTGAAAGCCAAGATCGCTCCTTGTTTTTGGTAAAGGCTGGCGCGCAGGCACTTAACTCGCATTTCAAGGGGCAAAAATCCATTTTCATAAATATCTATTTCACAAATGAATGGCTGTACCAAAATATTGCTAAACTTGGTGTGATGCAAAATCCCATTCTTGCGGATTTTTTCAACTCTTCCAGCGAATACCTTTTTGTGTCGAATTTTTTGGAGAGCAAAAAGGAGGTTTACCTCAAATTAGTGAACAGCATCTTAGATAAAGATGAAAGCGGGGTGAGCGATTTGTTGTTGTTAAAGAGCCGTTTACTTGAACTATTATCTTCCTTCATAAACGAGTTAAATCAGGGTTCTTTGAAATCTGCTACAATCACATTGCCTGAGCGCGATAGACGAAGGGTAGTGAAGGCTGAGTACCTCTTAAACGAAGCTATTTTCAAGCAATTTCCAAGCATTAGCCAACTGGCGAGCCAGGTGGGCACCTCTGAAACCAAGCTAAAGGCCGATTTTAAATCCACCTACGGCTGTACTCTTTACCATTATTTTGTTCGCAAACAAATGGCGTATGCCAAACAAATGATTCAAAGTCAACAATTACCTATTAAAGAAGTGGCTAGCAAATTGGGTTATGCTCATCCGGGCAAATTCTCCGAAGCTTTTAAAAAAGGTAATGTACTGAAAAATAGTTGGTGACTTTGATGCGATAATTTGTTAAAATTAGCGCGTCAGCCTGAAGAGGAATCAAGCTCTGCTGGAGAGCAACTTGTCAGCAATAAGGTTGATGCTTATAC
>JBIKRT010000144.1:0-6700 GCA_044349005.1 Cyclobacteriaceae bacterium | reverse complement strand
TATATAGAGAATCAAGATAAAGAAAAGAAAGATGAGGACTTCACTGTTTCCGATGGCCTTTAGTCGGCTTCAAGCCGAAGTGATCTCATCAACCCCTCGCCTTCTAGGCGAGGGTAGTTTAGTTCAGCTACCAAACAAGTTACAATAACTGTTAGCAAGGCTACTCCAGTGATTACATGGAATAACCCAACCGAGATTGTGTATGGAACAAGTTTAAGTGCCACTCAATTAAATGCTGCCTCAACGACTGAGGGAACTTTTACCTACTTGCCTGCAATCGGCACAAAACTAAATGCTGGAATTAACCAAAGCCTGTCAGTTACTTTTACACCAACCGATGCTGCTAATTTTAATTCAGTTACCAGACAAGTTACAATAACTGTTAACAAGGCTACTCCAGTTATTACATGGAATAACCCAAATGAAATTGTGTATGGAACAAGTTTAAGTGCCACTCAATTAAACGCAACCTCAACAACGGATGGAACTTTTACCTACTCGCCAGCAATTGGAACAAAACTAAATGCGGGAAGTAACCAAAGTGTATCGGTTACTTTTACACCAACCGATGCTACGAATTATACCACGGCTACTAAACAAGTTAATATTGCAGTTGCCAAAGCAACACCAGCTGTTACTTGGAATACTCCCGCTGAAATAGTGTATGGAACAAGTTTAAGTGCCACTCAATTGAATGCGACTTCCGCGACAGACGGAACTTTTGTTTATTCGCCAGCAAGCGGCACAAAACTAAACGCAGGAAGTAACCAAAGTTTATCAGTTACTTTTACTCCAGTCGATGCCGCTAATTATAATTCAGCTACCAAACAAGTGGCGATAGCGGTTAGCAAATCAACACCTAATATCACATGGAGCAATCCAACCGAGATTGTGTTTGGAACAAGTTTAAGTGCCACTCAATTAAATGCAACCTCAACAACGGAAGGAACTTTTACTTATTCGCCCACAAGTGGCACAAAACTAAATGCAGGAAGCAGTCAGAGTCTATCAGTTACTTTTACACCAACTGATGCTGCGAATTATACCACGGCTACTAAACAACTTAATATTGCAGTCGCCAAAGCAACACCAGCTGTTACCTGGAATAACCCTAATGAAATAGTGTATGGAACAAGTTTGAGTTCGACTCAGTTGAACGCAACTTCAACAACGGATGGAACTTTTACCTACTCGCCAGCAATTGGAACAAAGCTAAATGCAGGAAGCAATCAGAGTCTATCAGTTACTTTTACCCCAACCGATGCTGCGAATTATACCACGGCCTCGAAACAAGTAACAATTTCAGTAGCAAAAGCGAGTCAACAATTAACCTTCTTACAACTACCCGATAAACTCTTTGGATCGGGCGTTATCGAACTTACTGCTACTGCTACCTCTGGACTCCCAGTAAAGTTTTCTTTTTCTTCCGATAAAATCTCCATTAATGAAACGCAAGTAACGCTATTGAAAGCGGGGCGCGTTAAAATTTTGGCTTTACAATCAGGTAATGATAATTTTCTGGCTGCAGTTTCTTCGGAGCAAAGCTTTTGTATCAAACCCATCAAGCCGATTATTGAAGCCCCTATTCTTAGCGGTTCAGGGTTCATTTTAACTTCGAATAGTGCAACCGGGAATCAATGGTTTCTAAATGATAAACTGTTACCTAGTGCTACAGGCCAGACGTTGAACGCAACTGAATCTGGAACTTATAAATTACAGGTGAATGCCGATGACTGTGCAAGCGAGTTCTCGTTAGAAAAGGCACTGGTGGTTACAGGAGATCTACAAGATGATTTAAGTAAGATTGAAATTTATCCCAACCCGGTGATCGATTGGCTTACTATAAAACTAGGTGAAGAATCGATAAAGAAGGAAGTTTCAATAGTTGATTTAACCGGACGCCAAATGGTTCAGAAAGAGGTGTATGGAAGCGAAGCTCAAGTTAATGTGGCCGATTATTCCCAAGGTATTTATTTGTTAAAAGTGTCAAGCTCTACCACTACCAGGATCATAAAATTTGAAAAGCAACAGTAAGGTAAATTTGAATTCGGTTTGATTGTTAGATCCGACTTAATCTAGTGTTCGCCAAGAAATTCGTTTGCTTAATTGTCAATATGCAAGTACTGATTCTGTTTTGTTTTGAATGTTCTGTTTGCGCGATTGTAGTTCAAGGGTTTTAGAAATAGGTAGCCGACAGCTCAAAATCATAATAATTCCCCCAAATAGGTAGGTATAATAATAAAAGTTATATTTTTGCGTGTTAATTGAAAAAATAATATAAGCGTTTTTCGTCAAGTTAATAGAGCGATAGAAACATTTGTTGAATACTTGGTATTCGCGTCAAGATGGCTTCAAGCACCCATTTACCTTGGTCTAATTGTAGGCTCATTTTTATACGTATATAAGTTTATTGAGCAATTGGTGGTTTTAACCATGAATATTACTGTGATGAGCGAGGTAGATGCTATGCTCATGATTCTTGGTCTCATAGATATTTCCATGGTAATGAACTTACTTATTATCGTAATTATCGGTGGTTACTCAATTTTTACCAGTAAAATTGATTTTGATGAACAAGAAGATAGACCCCAGTGGATTGATCATTTGGATGCCGATCGACTAAAAGTGAAGTTGGCGTCTTCGCTCGCCTCGATTTCGGGTGTTCATTTGCTTAAAACATTCATTGATATTCATTCTGAAACGGAAACAGGAAGTTACGAATCTCTCAATTTTGAGATCATCATTCACCTTGTATTTATTGTTTCAGCACTGATATTGGCATGGATTGCAAGAATATTGGGAGTAGAAAAGCCTAACTCCGCTACGTATAAGCCAATTGGAAATTTACTTTCTGGTGTGAAAGGGACAAAAGATACACCTAGCAACTAATCTTGTAGCACGTTGCTAATGAAAGTGGATTTTAAAAGAATCCATATTAAAAACAAAATGATCGCCCATCTTAAGTAAATAAAGTAGAAGTCGCTGGTATCGTTAAACCGAGTTTCCTTTATCTCTGCTTTTTCATAAAGATCGATTTTCTCAAAAACACTTTTTAATGCCTGGTTATCCGTGGCGCGGAAAAATTCGCCACCACCAATTGCAGCAATCTTGCGCATCGTTGTTTCGTCAACTGTATTTTCAACCATCTGAGGCCTGCCAAAGAAGTCTTTCCCGAATGGAACGAGCCCCTCTTTGCCCACTACAATAGTGTACATTTTAATTCCATATGCGGCAGCGAGTTCGGAAGAAGTAATAGGATCAATGTTTCCCGCGGTATTGTCGCCATCACTTAAAAGTATGCATACCTTCGATTTTGAATCGGACTCTCGCATCCTATTGGTAACTACTGCAATGGAACTGCCTATGGCGGTACCTCTGTTTTCAATCATTTCAAAATTTACATCGTTAAGATAAGCGTTGAGCAGATCATAGTCGGTAGTGAGTGGTGCTAATGAGAATGCGTCACCAGAGAAAACAACTAATCCAATTCTATCTTGCACTCTTCCTTTAATAAAATCACGTGCCACCGTTTTGGCCGCTTCCAATCGATTGGGCGTAAAATCTTCAATTTGCATGGACTGCGAAATATCCATTGCCAGCATGATGTCTATTCCTTCTGTCCATTGTTCTACTTTTTCATTCGTGCGCTGAGGTCTGGCGAGGGCAACAACAATCAGCGAACCGGCAAGTAAAATAAGTAGATCAGGCACAAATCTAACTGCGGTAAGAGGTGAGCTTTTCAGTTCCTTCTTAACGAGTGCGATTGGTAACGTCTGATTTAGATAAAAGCGCAGAAGCCACCTCAATAAAATAGCAATGGGTAGAAGCAGCAATCCATACAAAAGCAGTGGATTTGCCCACGTGAACGCGCTAAAAGTGCTGGGAGAAAACCAACTAAACGAATACCAAGGGTCTGAGAACTTATCCACGATTTATCTCTTTTAGCTTCTGGTTAAATTGGTTGTTCGCAAATGAGCGAAGGGTATCAAACGATTCTGCCGCGTATGAGCTCCCTCCGTAAATCATGCGGTCAATTAATTGAAGTGCATTTCCTAGGCGTTCGTCTTTTTCTTTATTGATGATCTCTCTTGAGGTGAATTTTGTATAGGGTACTTCATTTAGTTTTTCCATGTAGCTTTTCCATAGCAAGGCAGTTGTTTCCGCTTTCTTCGAAGAGAAGTCGGAACTTAACAGACTAACTGTGGAAGTAAATTTATTAAGGAAAGCCTCGTGATTCTTTGATAATCTTCTTTTTCTAAAAAACGCTTTGATTCTTTTACCGAAAAAAATCCAAACTATAATGACTGCGACAAGCAAGACGCCTCCAATAGCAAGCAAAAGAGGATAATCAAGCAGCCATTTTACATTTTGGTAAGCAGTATTTGTTTTAAGCGGCAACGCGGGTGCTTCAATAGAATCCAATTTTTGGGTTACCAGATTTTTGAAAAAGACGCTGTCAATTTTAGCAAAAACCGCGGTGCAGTCTTTTTCATGAATTTGAAAAGCCGGAAGTTGTAACGTTTGAATGCTGTCAATCTCAAACGTGGTGAGGTAATACACCGCGCTGTCAAAACTGACTTTATCCGTTGTTTTTGTTTGAAAATATTTTTTTTTACTAAACTCAAAAGGGGCAAATGAAAACGTACTATCGGGAAATACGAAATTTAGATGCGATGGATAAGACAGTGTGATGCTATACGGAACAAGCTCACCAATTTTTACACTATCCACTAAAAACTTTCCGTTTACACGAACTTCATTTTCGCTTTGCGCGGATAAGGCGAAGGAAACTGCTATTACAAATAGAAAGCTAAGAGAAATTCGACTAAACACGTTTCAATGATTTATTCCTGATTTTAAACAGTTTTAGCAACTTGGGCACGTAGTCATCTCCTGTATCAATGCTGATAAAATTGATTTGGTGTTTTCGACTGAAATCTTCAAGTGCTTTCTGTCGTGACTTATAGTTTGCAGTCAGATTACTTCTGAAACCACCAAAGGAAGTATTGATCCAAATGGTTTTTTTTGTCTCTTTATCTTGAACCGGTATAATACCAAGTTTAGGCAAGTTTGTTTCTCGTTTGTCGCAGATACGTATAGCAACCAAATCATGTTTCCGAGCCAACGATTTTAAATTGTGTTCATAACCTTCGTCAATGAAATCAGATATCATCACAATTACACTTCGCTTTTTGATAGAATTTAACGCGAACGAAATTGCTTTGGCCAAATTTGTTTTAAGCGACTTGGGCGTAAGTTTTGCCAAGGCGTAAATCAGTTGATAGGCTTGAGGCAGGCCTTTTCGGGGCTTCATAAAGTGCTCGCGTTCATCCGAATAACAAATCAATCCTAGTTGGCTTGATTCCTTTGCGCCTGAGAGTGCTAGCACGCCACATATTTCCTTACCTATATCAAATTTGGTTTTTGCTTCTGCACCAATCTCTTGGGAAGCACTTACATCCAAAATAAAGAAGATGGTTTGCTCTTTTTCTTCCTTAAAAGTTTTTACAAATGTTCCGTGGCCCTTGGCCGACACGTTCCAATCGATGGTTCGTATGTCGTCTCCGTATTGATACGGACGCACCTCATCAAACTCTAAGCCCGAACCCTTAAAAATGGAATGAAAATCTCCTTGCATTTGGCTATTGATAGCCTTGCGTATTTGGATTTCATACTTTCTAAGTCTTTTTAACAGCTCTTTCAACTCTTGGCACTTTATTAGCAGCACAAAATTAAACGATGCAGGTTTCGTTTTGCGCTAACCGCCAAAAATACGTGAATTATGATTAATTTTGAGTCTTTAAATATGGAAGCAACAAAAAAAATAGGTAACAAAAGGAATCTTTTCAATTCAGTTAAAACGCTGATTTTTATTTTTTTGATCTTCGCCTTCTTAGGATGTCAGAAAAAGGATGAAAGGCCGCGCGATGTTTTAGATAAGCAGCAATTGGCTTCACTTATGATTGATTTGTACTTAGCAGAAGCCCGATTGAGCAGTTATCCGATTCAGCGAGACTCCTCGCTAGCACTTTTTCTGCCTCGGGAAAATGCCATTCTTGCGAAAAGAAATCTACAAGATTCTACCTTAAAGAAGACGTATGACTATTATCTCCAACATCCGGATGATTTTAATGAAGTGTACGACATGTTGATTGATTCGCTCACGATTCTTGAGAAGGTAAAAGGGGATGAGAGTACAAAAAAATGATTTATCCTGTTGATCTGGAGCAAAAACTGGGGTTCGCTCAGCTTCGCGAAAAGCTCCAAGACTATTGCCTCTGCCAACTAGGAATTGACCAACTAGGTCAACTTAGTTTCTCTCACGATGTTTCAGTTGTCAAACGTCAACTTAATCAAACCTTCGAATTTAAGTCGATCATTGAAAAAGCGGAGCCTTTTCCCAGCGCTAACTACTTTGATCCAACAGCATTATTTTCAATAATCGCCATTGATGGCAGTTTTGTTGAGTCTGAAGATTTTTTAGCAATTGGCCTTTCATTACAAACAATAAAAAGCGCTCATGACTTCCTTTCCAAGAATTCGGAAATCTATCCGTACCTTTTTCAGCTAGCTAATTTAGTTGCATTTCCAGCATCTTTAATTAATGTCTGTATCTGGGGGAAAATCCCTCGCCTTTTAGGCGAAGACTTTAGTATAATATTTATTGACTGAGTATGCTTTTTTCTCTTCCGATTGCTCC
>JBIKRT010000013.1:0-68104 GCA_044349005.1 Cyclobacteriaceae bacterium | reverse complement strand
TGCTTTGGAAGACAAGCCTTGAGCTCTATACAATCCTGCCAAATTGTTGCAGGAATTTGCATAATCAGGATGGAGTTTGCCAAGCACTTTTTCTCTTATGTCTTTTGCTTCCAAATACAACGGCTCCGCTTTGGAAGACAAGCCTTGATTTTCATACAAAACTGCCAAATTGTTGCAGGAAGTAGCATAATCAGGATGGAGTTTGCCAAGCACTTTTTCTCTTATGTCTTTTGCTTCCAAATACAACGGCTCCGCTTTGGAATACAAGCCTTGATTTCTATATAACAGTGCCAAATTGTTGCAGGAAGTAGCATAATCAGGATGGAGTTTGCCAAGCACTTTTTCTCTTATGTCTTTTGCTTCCAAATACAACGGCTCCGCTTTGGAAGACAAGCCTTGATTTCTATATAACTTTGCCAAATTGTTGCAGGAAGTAGCATAATTAGGATGGAGTTTGCCAAGCACTTTTTCTTTTATGTCTTTTGCTTCTAAATACAACGGCTCCGCTTTGGAATACAAGCCTTGATTTTCATACAAAACTGCCAAATTGTTGCAGGAATTTGCATAATCAGGATGGAGTTTGCCAAGCACTTTTTCTCTTATGTCTTTTGCTTCCAAATACAACGGCTCTGCTTTGGAAGACAAGCCTTGAGCTCTATACAATCCTGCCAAATTGTTGCAGGAATTTGCATAATCAGGATGGAGTTTGCCAAGCACTTTTTCTCTTATGTCTTTTGCTTCCAAATACAACGGCTCTGTTTTGGAATACAAGCCTTGATTTCTATATAATTCTCCCAAGTTGTTGCAGGAAATAGCATAATCAGGATGGAGTTTGCCAAGCACTTTTTCTTGGATTTCTTTTGCTTCCAAATACAACGGCTCCGCTTTGGAATACAAGCCTTGATTTCTATATAACAGTGCCAAATTGTTGCAGGAAGAAGCATAGTCAGGATGGAGTTTGCCAAGCACTTTTTCTCTTATGTCTTTTGCTTCCAAATACAACGGCTCCGCTTTGGAATACAAGCCTTGATTGTAATATAATTCTCCCAAGTTGTTGCAGGAAGCAGCATAATCAGAATGGAGTTTGCCGAATTCATTTTCAGCTTTTATCCTTGCCTCTTCAAAAATTTGAATAGCCTCTGTGTACTTTTTATCTTTTTCAAGTTCTTTTCCCACCTTCGTCAACTGTTGAAAGTCCTTATCACTTTTCGTTCTTTCAAGGTCTTGGGAAAATGACGTTATGCTAACAATCAACAGAGGCAAGAGAAACAATTTTTTCATTGGGATAAATAATTTTATTTGGTGCAGAAAATATTAAGGTTGGATAGTGTCACCTAGCTAGTCTATTTAGCGTTGTGCTAAATTATCATAAATTAGATTTTTGTTAAAACGAAGACACCGTTTCTTTCTAAAATTATTCTCCAACCAACCCAAAACCCTTTATACCTTTACGCTTTAATCTATTTTTTTTATGGACGAAAAGAGTTTGAATTTTCTTGAAGAGATTGTTGACGGTAAAGAAAATACGTAGCCTCTTCAAATCGATCTGTTACATAAGCAACAAAACTTTACTACTTTGATAGGTTGAAATCATAAAGACTGTGAATGATGAAAAAAAGCTGATCGAAGTGATGTCAGACCTGCTGGCCGAAGTACATGAAATGCGCATGGAGATCAAGGGAATGCGTACCGATTTGAATGGAAAAATAGATATTCTCTCTACTCGAATGGAAAAGGTAGAAAATGAGCAAGCAAAGACTAATTTAGGGATAGGAGAACTACGTCTTTCGGTAATGAAGCTTGCAGACTTTGGCGAACGAGTTTTTCGTCTTGAGAAAGAGGTATTCAACAAAGCCTCTTAAAGCATTCCTATCTTGCAATTCGTCCGATCAGTTATACCTTTACCACTTGTAATTTGATTTTATCGATGGACGAAAAGAGTTTGAATTTTCTTGAAGAGATTGTTGAGGCTGATCTGGCCTCAGGTAAACATAATAGCATAATTACTCGCTTTCCACCCGAACCGAATGGCTATCTCCACATGGGCCATGCCAAAAGCATTTGCTTAAATTTTGGATTGGCATTGAAGTACGGAGGTAAGACTAATTTACGGTTTGATGATACCAATCCGGTTACCGAGGAAACGGAATATGTGGACGGTATTAAAAACGATATCAAGTGGCTTGGATTTAATTGGGCACAAGAGCTTTATGCCTCCGATTATTTTGAGCAACTCTACCAGTTTGCTGTTACGTTGATCAGCCATGGCCTAGCTTATGTGGATGACAGTACGAGCGAAGAAATAGCCAAACAAAAAGGCACGCCAACGCAGCCAGGTGTAAACAGCCCTTATCGGGAAAGGAGCATCGAAGAAAACCTTAGACTATTTGCTGAAATGAAAGAAGGCAAATATAAAGATGGAGAAAAAGTGTTGCGTGCAAAAGTAGATATGGCCCACGTGAACATGCACATGCGCGATCCGTTGATGTATCGGATAAAGCACGCGCACCACCATAGGACTGGCGATGCATGGTGCATTTACCCGATGTATGATTTTGCTCATGGCCAAAGCGATGCTATCGAAAATGTTACGCATAGTATCTGTACGCTTGAGTTTGTTCCCCATCGCGCTTTATATGATTGGTTTATAGAGAAGCTTTCTATTTACCCCTCACATCAATATGAGTTTGCCAGATTGAACATGACTTATACTATTATGAGCAAACGTAAGTTGCTTCAACTGGTAAATGAAAAACATGTTGCCGGGTGGGATGACCCTCGTATGCCCACGCTGGCTGGCGTTCGCAGAAGAGGCTACACGCCCGAAAGCATCCGCCAGTTTTGTGACAAAATTGGAATTGCCAAACGAGAAAATTTAATTGACGTGGGTTTGTTGGAATTTTGTGTGCGCGATCATCTGAACAAGGTAGCTACCAGGAGAATGGTAGTTTTCGATCCGCTAAAAGTAGTGATTACCAATTATCCTGAAGATAAATCAGAAATTTTAGCAAGCGAAAACAATCCGGAAGATCATGATAATCCAGGTAGTCGTGATATTCCTTTCGGGCGCGAATTGTTCATCGAGCGCGAAGATTTCATGGAAGAGCCACCAAAAAAATATTTCCGATTGGCGCCAGGGCAGATGGTGCGCTTGAAGAGCGCCTATATAATCCAATGTAATGAGGTAATAAAAGATGGCAACGGAAACATAATTGAAGTCCATTGCAGTTACGTTCCAGAGAGTAAAAGCGGCTCAGACGTATCAGGAATAAAAGTAAAAGGTGTTTTGCATTGGGTGAGTGCCAGTCATGCTGTAGGTGTTGAGGTAAGGTTGTATGACAGGCTCTTTAAAGTAGAGAATGTGTCAATTGCCGAGGGAGATTTTAAAGATTATATTAACCCGGAATCATTGTCGGTGTTACCGAACGTGTATGCAGAACCAGCGATTGCTGGCGCAACCGAAATGGAACGATTTCAGTTTTTAAGGAAGGGATATTTTGTATTAGACAAAGACTCAACCAAAGATAAATTGATCTTTAACCGAACTGTTACTTTGAATGACATGTGGGCGAAGGAGGTTGAAAAAAGATAAAGACACCTGCGTGATCAAATTTATTTTGATTTAGAACTGGCCGATTTTTCTTTACTTTTCCAATATCGAAATCCAGTTACTAGTGATATCCAAATTGCGGTCGTCAAAAGTGATTGAATAACGCTGACTGTCCAGTTTTTGCCGACCCAAAAATGAATGCCTAACAGGTTTATAAAAAAGAAAAAAGAGGCTGAAAGAATGATCCCTTTTTTGGTATTCATAATCTACTTCACTGCAATACACGAAATTTCTACATTCACATCTTTTGGTAGTCGGCTTACCTCCACCGTTTCGCGAGCAGGTGGGTTAGAAGGAAAATTCTGACCATAAATTTCATTTACTTTCGCAAAGTCATTAAAGTCTTTGAGGAAAATCGTGCTTTTTACCACGTTGGAGAAATTAAACCCAGCGGCACGTAAAATTTCGCTAATATTTTTCATCACTTGAGTTGTCTCCTGTACAATGTCATCTGTGATAATGTTGCCAGATGGCTTTTGTATGGCGATCTGTCCAGAAATGAAAAGCATGTTTCCGTGTTGTATCGCTTGGCTGTAAGGGCCAATGGGTTCGGGGGCGTTGGCTGAATAGATGGCTGATTTTGACATAATGTTGATTTACGTTTGTTCAAATATCAGAAATTATCCGATTATAAAGAGAAAGTATTTCAAATAGAGTTGTTAACAAAAAAAAACTGTATTTGATAGCATTGATGTATCAGCTTAACCATAAAAAAACCTCCCGCTCGTAACGGGAGGTTTTTTGTTTTCAGAATAGTTCTGATTAATACTTTATTGTTTTAACATTACCAGTTTTGTCGGAAACCTCGAAGGTTGGTGTACCAGCAACTTGTGTCAAGTTGTAGACTAAACCAAAGTTACCAGTCACTGTCATGTTTTCATCGTGAACCAAGTTGTTTGAACCATCAAATATTTTCACATTGATTTGCTCAGACCCTTTGTTAGCAACGGCTAGCAAATATTTGCTGCTTTCTGCAATACGTGCAATATGAACTGAGTTAGCAGATACTTCTTTACTATAAGTAACTTTTTGGCTTTGAGTTCCTGCGTTATCAGCTATTTCAATGGTGTACTCACCATCAGCCATGCCAGTAAAGTTTACAGGGCGCACAAATCCGCTAACAATACCTAAGTTTTCGGAGAACACTTCAGTGCCATTTGCACTTAATATTCTCATGGTTACTTTTGACGACTTCTGCCCGTCATAGATAACTTTAAACACACCTGATTTTTGGTTTACTACAACCACCTGAGGTGTACCTGGATCTTTAGCAAAAGCCAGTACTGATACAAACGTTGCTACTAGAGCAGTAAGGATTACATTTTTTGTTTTCATAATTTTTCTCGTTTTGTTTTCGATACAAATATACGGCAGCAAATTAGGCAGGGTTGTAAGTTGTAAGAAAACCACACTATTCATCTGAAATAACGTTTGCGGTTTTTTTGCATTAGAAAATGTATTCAAAACCTACGAATTTTCAGTAATTCGGTTACCAGCTGAAAATAGTTCGGCAATTCACCTAGCTCGATCGATTGCATTAACTTATTAACGATCGTATAGTGTGTTGCCATTATTTGTTAGGCAAATCCAATAAATCCGGATTCTTTCTTTTTCTGAATCGGTTGAATAAAAAAATTGTTGCCACAAAGCAAAGCCCCAACTACTTCTGAACTTTCAATTCAATTCCATTCATTGATCGATAATTCAACCAACCAGACTTAATCACTTACTCAACCGTTACAGATTTCGCTAAATTTCGTGGTTGATCAACATTACAACCGCGCATGACCGCTATGTGGTAAGAAAGAAGTTGTAACGGCAGCACTGAAATTAATGGCATCAAGGGCTCAAGGGTTGCAGGCACTTCGATCACAAACTCTGACATCGCAGGAATTGTAGTGTCGCCTTCCGTTACAATAGAAATAATTCGCCCCTTCCTAGCTTTTACCTCTTGAATGTTTGAAACAATTTTTTCGTAGGAACTATCTTTTGTTGCGATAAAGACCACAGGCATATCTTTATCAATCAAAGCAATCGGCCCGTGTTTCATTTCAGCTGCTGGGTATCCTTCGGCATGGATGTAAGAAATTTCTTTTAGCTTCAGTGCGCCTTCAAGAGCAACAGGGAACTTGTAGCCTCGCCCTAAATACAGAAAATTAGTTGCGTCCTTAAAGGTATGTGCAATCTCTTTTATCTTTTCATTCAGCAAAAGTGTTTTTTCTACTTTTGCAGGAAGATTTTCCATTTCAACCAATAGTTCGTGGAATTTTTGCTCTGTAACAGTGCCTTTCTTTTGCGCAACAATTAACGCAATCATACTTAACACGGTAAGCTGAGCCGTAAATGCCTTTGTACTTGCTACGCCAATTTCAGGGCCGGCATGCGTGTATGCTCCGGCATGTGTTGCCCTCGGAATGGATGAGCCGACCACATTGCAAACGCCAAAAATTATCGCTCCTTTTGATTTCGCCTGTTCAATTGCGGCTAACGTATCAGCAGTTTCTCCAGATTGTGAGATAGCAATAACAACATCTCCTTCCCGCACTACTGGATTTCTATACCTAAATTCCGAAGCATACTCTACTTCAACCGGTATCCGACAAAATTCTTCAAAGAAATATTCCG
The DNA here is from genome assembly GCA_044349005.1 of Cyclobacteriaceae bacterium. Lineage (GTDB taxonomy): Bacteria > Bacteroidota > Bacteroidia > Cytophagales > Cyclobacteriaceae > ELB16-189. The sequence goes on along the minus strand of JBIKRT010000013.1, from coordinate 61,869 downwards.
CTACTAGACCAGCGTGCCAAGAAGTTCCGCAAGCAATAATGATGATCCGGTCAGCATTCACAAGTTTATTAAGATATTCGCGCAAGCCTCCCAGCACCAGTCTTCCGCTGGAAGAGTCAAGCCTTCCACGCAAGCAATCTTTTATTGATCGTGACTGTTCGAATATTTCCTTGATCATAAAATGATCATAACCACCTTTTTCAATTGCATCTAATTCAAGGTCTATCGTTTGGATGTAGGGAGTTAAAGGAAGGTTAGCTATATTCTTAATCGTTAGCTTACCATTGTTAATAATGGCTAACTCTTGATCATTCAAATAGACAACTTCGTTGGTGTATTCAATAATAGGTGTGGCATCGGAAGCTAAGAAGAATTCATTTTTACCAACACCAACGACCAACGGACTGCCTTTGCGAGCAGCGATTAATAACGAAGGATCTTCCAACGAAATTACAATGATTGCGTACGCACCGACCACTTTTGTTAGTGCCAGTCGCACGGCTTCATCTAATGAGCAATTTTCTTTTTCTTTTATGTCTTCGATAAAATGAATAAAAACCTCCGTATCAGTCTCACTTAGGAAGGTATGGCCTTTCTTAATCAAGTCTTGCTTTAGTGCGCCATAATTTTCAATGATACCATTATGTATTATGGCAAGTTTTTTTGTGGCTGAATAATGGGGATGTGCATTCTCATCATTTGGCTCGCCATGGGTTGCCCATCGTGTGTGGCCCATCCCAATGGTGCTGGTTAGGTCTTTTTCCTTTATGAACGCTTCTAATTCTGAGACCTTACCCTTTTTCTTGTAAACCGATAGTTTATTATTATTGAGTAATGCTATACCGGCACTGTCATACCCCCTGTACTCAAGCCTTTTTAGTCCTTTAATTACTACCTCCTGCGCTTGACGAAAACCAACGTATCCAATTATTCCACACATAAAATTTTTTTTTAAGATTAATGAAAAAATCCCAACTAGAGTAACCTTGTTGGGACTTTATCTTTTCTATCGTTTGAAAAAGAACTAACTCACCAATTCGTTATACAAATTGTAATACGATTCGGTGAACGTGTCGTCTGATTCAATCGATTCAATTTTCTTCTCTTTAATTTTTTTCATCAGCCCTTCGAGCTTTTTGTTGTTCTCTCCAGCCACCGATACCGAATCGGAAAATTGAGCGGCTAGTTTAACAAAGCCTTCATAGTCGGCTGTCTTTAAATGACCGAGCATGTTGTCTTCGATATCCAGCATTCTTACTTTACCGAGTAGGTCACCCTTAAATTTATGGGTGAAGCTATTATCATAAATAGTAAAAATGGTTTTTGTGTTTTTGAACAACGGATCGTTCTTATAAGTTGTCTTTAAATATAATGGAATGAAGCTGGTGATCCAATCATTGCAGTGAACAATATCAGGAGACCAGCCGAGTTTACGCACGGTTTCAATGGCCCCTTTGCAAAAGAAGATGGCTCTTTCGTCATTATCTTCATAAAACCGGTTTTCCTTATCATGAAAAACTGATTTGCGATGAAAGTAATCTTCATTATCAATGAAGTACACTTGCAATTTAGCGTTTGGAATAGAAGCTACCTTGATAATTAGCGGTTTTTCCTCATCACCCACCGAGATATTGATACCAGATAATCTTACAACTTCATGCAAACGGTTCTTCCGTTCATTGATCAAACCAAAACGTGGCACCAGAATCCGAATTTCCATCCCTCTTTCTTGCATGGCTTGGGGCAACTTTCTCACAAAATCTGACACTTCAGTAGTTTGCAGAAACGGATTGATCTCACTGGCTACGTATAGAATACGGATTTTTGACATAATATTACATTTTTAGAAAAGTACAGTGAAAACGAGCCACAAAAGTACTCAAATTTCACCCCGTATTCAACTGTACTTCATCTGTAAAACCTATATTTGCACCCCTTTAGGAAAAAGCCTTGATGGAAATCTTTAAAGAAGTTGAGCCCATAAGGGCTTTTTTGGATTTTAAAAGGCGGAATTCCGTCAATTCAATAGGTCTTGTGCCCACCATGGGTGCTCTGCACAAGGGGCATTTGGAGCTGATAAAATCTTCAAAAAAAGAGAATGATCTTACGATTGCAACGGTTTATGTAAACCCAACACAGTTCAATAAACTGTCTGATCTAGCAAAATATCCGCGAACTTTTGAACAAGATGTTGCCCTTTTGAACCAAGCTGGCTGCGATATCCTATTCTTTCCTTCTAATGACGTAATGTATTCGGCCGCAAACCCAATAAAAATCGATTTTGGTGAGCTTGATAAAATTTTGGAGGGGAAATTCAGGCCAGGACATTTCAGCGGTGTTGGCCTTGTTGTTTCTAAGCTTTTCAACATTATTCAACCAACAAAAGCATATTTTGGCCAAAAGGACTATCAACAGTTTCAAGTTATATCATCACTGGTAGAGCAACTTATGTTTCCCATTAAACTAGAATGTGTGCCTACCGTTCGCGAAGAAGATGGCCTAGCCATGTCGTCACGCAATTTAAGGCTCACACCAGAAATGCGATTGAAGGCATTAACTCTATACAACTCGTTACAGCTTGCGAAGAATTTATTGTTGGACGGAATTGAAATGACGAATGTAAGAGAAAAGACAATTAATTTTTTTGAAGAAAACGAAGTAAAACTTGAATACATTGAATTAGCGGATCGCAAAAACTTAATCCCATTAAATTTCGTTCTCGATCCAAAAGATTCCATTTTGCTGATTTCAGGATATGTGGGAGAGGTGAGATTGATCGACAATACATTTTTAGTATGACCATTCAGATATTAAAGTCCAAAATACATAGAGTAAGAATCACTCAAGCTGAGTTACATTATGTAGGAAGCATTACGATTGATGAAGCCCTCATGCAAGCCGCCAATTTAATTGAAGGTGAGAAGGTACATGTTGTGAATGTGAACAACGGAGAACGGTTGGAAACCTATGTAATTAAAGGCGAGCGAAATTCAGGCATGATCTGTCTCAATGGCCCCGCAGCAAGGAAAGCCGCAGTCGGTGATATTGTTATCATAATTTCATATGCTTCTATGGATTTTGAAGAAGCAAAAACATTTAAGCCAACCTTGATTTTCCCTACGCCTGATAACAAACTCAATTGATGGATAAAAGACTAAAGTCGTTTCTTCAATTTGTAATAATTATATCCTTAACAGCTGGTTTGCTTTGGTTTGCTTTGCGCGGATTGGTTACGGGCAAAGGCCAAAGTTCGCTCGATGTGTTGCTTGATGCATGGAACCAATCAGAAAAGTTTTATTTGTATTTGATGGCTGGTGTCGCTATTCTTAGTCATGTGATACGCGCGCAACGATGGCGGATGTTGTTAAAGCCTTCCGGAAACATCGTTTCACTTCAAAACAGTTTCCTTTCTCTGATGATAGGATACCTGGTAAATTTGGTGATTCCAAGAGGCGGAGAAGTTTCCCGTTGCTATAATCTTTTCAAACTAGAAAAAACGCCCATTGAAATTTCATTTGGCACGGTAATCATTGAAAGGATAGTAGATGTCATCTTACTGTTTGTCTTAGTGGTGGTTTCTTTTTTTCTGGAATGGAACAAACTCGAGAAATTTATTTCAACACTTGATTTTTCCTTTTCAGCAGGCTTTAAAATTCCAGTTTGGTTGATTCTACTTGCCATTTTAGGGGTAGGTGGTTTAGTTGGATTATTCCTACTTCGTAAAAACGAAAAGCTAAAAAAATTGATTGCCGGATTTACCGAAGGGTTGCTTTCGATCGTTAAACTTGAGAATAAGGGATTATTTATTTTGTATTCACTTCTAATTTGGGGCATGTATTTTTTTATGAGCTATTGTGTGCTTAAGGCTTTCCCAGAAACCAATCAGTTGGGCTTTAGCGCGGTGATTAGCCTTTTTGCGATCGGCTCTATTGCCATGGCGGTGCCGCTACCCGGGGGCACAGGCTCATACCACACACTGGTTCCATTAGTTTTGGTTATACTCTATAATTTGCCGAAGCCTGACGCGATTACGTTTACCTTTATTTTTCATGCGTGGCAAACTTTTATCATGATTGTGGTAGGCGTTTTATCATTGTTGATTAGCTACGGAAAACTAAGATGGAAAGAAGCGCAGACAAAATAAAAACACTGGCCGAAGCTGCCGCACAAGTTCAGCTATGGAAAGCAAAAGGCGAGAAAGTAGTTTTCACAAATGGCTGCTTTGACATTATGCATTTGGGGCATGTAGATTATTTGGAGAAGGCGAGAAGTATGGGAGATCGGTTAGTGCTCGGATTAAATACCGATGATTCTGTCAGCAGATTTAAAGGTCCTACCAGACCTATCCAGGATCAACATTCGCGGGCAAGAATTCTTGCCGCATTGCAGTTTATCGATTTGGTTGTTTTTTTTAATGAAGACACACCTCTAAATTTGATTACCGAATTGATTCCGGATGTGCTGGTGAAAGGAAGTGACTATTTGGCAGAAAACATCGTTGGCGCAGATGTTGTTAAACGAAACGGAGGTGTTGTTAAAACCATTGACTTTGTGTCTGGATATTCAACAACACGAATTGTAGAGAAAATTAAAAAAACATAAATTTTATATAACTATGGGTGCTTTAGTAATTGGTCTATTTTTTATGGCAATCGGGTGGATGATAAGTGCTCGACTTAAAAGCAAATTCAAGCAATATTCGCAGATTCACCTAGAAAGAGATTTAACAGGTGCCGAAGTTGCCCGCCTCATGTTGGCTGATAATGGAATAAGAGATGTGCAAGTGGTGTCTGTTCAAGGTGAGCTTACCGATCATTATAATCCGTCTACGAAAATTGTTAATCTTAGCGAAGGGGTTTATCATGGAAGAAATGCAGCTGCTACCGCTGTAGCTGCCCACGAGTGTGGCCATGCTGTGCAACATGCAAAAGCGTATTCTATGCTCGAGTTTAGGTCAGCCATGGTGCCTGTTCAAAATATTGGAGCTCAAGTGATCAATTTTATATTCATGGCCATGATGTTCGGTTCTTTCTTCGCCAGCAGCATTTTACCGATGAAAACAGCGCTAATCATAATTATCGCTTGCTATGCTTTATTTGCGTTGTTTGCGTTGATCACTTTACCTGTTGAATTTGATGCGAGCAACCGGGCGTTAGCCTGGGTGAAATCAAGAGGTATTGTGAACTCTTCTGAATACGATATGGCACAAGATGCTTTGAAATGGGCAGCTATGACTTATGTGGTAGCAGCTGTTGGTGCTGTAACAACACTCGTATATTATGTGTTGATGTTTTTAGGGATAGATCGGGATTAAACTAGCACTTTGCAATCAACTATAGTAAAAATAAAAATGGGCTGAATAAGCCCATTTTTATTTACCCATAATTTCGATTTTTTTTTAAGTCAATTTTTACTTTTCATAAACGCCAGTTAAAACAACTTTATGCCAGCCATCTGGATGGTGGTAGAATTTATGTTTCATGGTCAATTTTACTTGCATATCCGTCAAAACCTAAATACCAATAATTATGGGTGAACCAATTTACTCTCTGGCAGTAGAAACTGTAGAGTTAATATTTATAGCAGCGACAGCAAGATCATCAACTATTGAGTAATTTCCCCTTAATAGAGTAATGCCAAGCCTACAATTGGTACAAAATTTTTGCAACTCCGATTTATCAATTGTTACAGTGCCGTTGTCGTTTACAGTTTTTTGGATTCTGATGTTCTCTTTTATGAAATCTCCATTTTCCAATTGCCTTGCTACTAACATTATGGTAACATAAGGTTTGGAATTAACATTGTCCTTATTCCAATTAATTTTCAAATCTTTACTTTTAGAAAATTCCAAAAGCTCATCCAAATTCAAAATCAGCAGCTGAGGCGCATATAAACTGATCCCCACGGCTTCCGTTCTTCCGTTTTCTATTTCCTTATTTATGGTGAAGCCGATATCTCGGCCAAACTTTGATGACCATTTTTCAAAACCAGGATTTAGATAACTAAATGTTTTCACACCTTCAGTTCCTTCAATTACATCATTGTCAATTTTAATGGCAGCATATTTATTGTTTTTGAATACACTTTGCACGTTAACTTGAGCTAACGTTGAGCCAACTGACGAACTTGAAATAACTACGCTATTAAGTGATGAAAAGTTGGTGGGTAATGTTTTCATTAGATCACCCAAACTAATTTCAGTTTTACTTTTGTCAACACTTTCATTCGTGCAAGAAAATAACAAATTAATAAGTACTATCGATACTAAAATTTTTAATGATTTCATGTGAGTAGAATTAATTTAAAACTTCAAAAATTTAAAAACAAGAATTATAAACGGGTGTGACTTCCAAGGACGAAAGTCCTTCTGTAGTTTTATTACCGGAAGTAACCCAATAGTAAGGTTTGCCAGCAGGTTTGTAATTATTTTGTATAGTGCACGTTTGCGACATACAACAATTATAACACTCTGTAGCTTCCGCTGATACCGTGACTATTATTGAGCCTTTAGTCGGAACTTCAACATCATTGAATTTCAGATTGGAATCACTTCTGTCACTATTTGTGCCGTTAATCCTTTGAACTTCATTGGACTTAAACCCACCATTTCCGTCATAAATATTAACAGAAAGTGTAACATTTACAGGTCTTACAACCCCAGAATAATAGGCACTGCAATTCCCAAGATAACCACTTGTAAGAGAGAGGGAAATTTTCTTTGTGGTAGGTGACGGAGGGTCTCCTGAGGCAACGGCAAAAAAGACAAACGCTGAAATAGTCATAATCGAGCCAAAATGTTTGAATAAGTATTTTTTATTAATTAACGAGTTTATTTTGTAAAATAGTATTTGAGGTATATGAACTTCCACGATTTCACATAGAATGTGGCATTAACGATCTTGCCAGCTGTTTAAAGCTAAGTGAAAGGGCAAACGCAAAGCCTAGAAGATAAAATACTATATCTAAGCTATCGTACGTGCCATTTATGAATCCATAGAGTTGGGCATATTCTAAGCCAATTGAAATAGTTAAAGGCGATGCATACCACAAAATTGAATGCTTATTGATCGCATCTTTCCAAATTAAAATTATGCCTCGGGTAAAGCCGATAATCCATAAACTATCTGGCAAATTGTTAACTAACCATTTAGGTAGATGCGAAATATCCATAAACATTACATGACCGAAGCCTAACCACCTATATAACATGATATCGCTTTTCCTACCGAAAACATATAACAATAAGCCGAATAATAGCGGAAGTGTAACTTCTAACAGAAACTTTGTAACTAGTCGGCTCATACATCAAAATTGATTTCATAATTCCTTACATCAAAAGAAAATTGCTTGTGTTTTATCCGTTTGATTTGGTATTTTAGAGTTCGAAAGCATCTGTCAATGAAAGCAATTGGAGAAAACATTAGAAAAATTAGAACCATCAAGGGCTATTCGCAGGATTATGTCGCGTCTAAATTAAAGATGTCACAGAATAATTATAGCCGAATAGAGCTTGATCAAAATAAGCTTAATCTGGATCAGCTGTATGAAATAGGTCATGTATTAGAAGTGGATGTAACTGATATTCTCCATTTTCATGAAAAGTATATTTTCCATAGTACATCCTATAATCAGGCTGAAGGAGAAACAAAGAGTGGGGTTTTTAACAATGATTCGCTAATTGCTGAAATGAAACAAGATATTTTATTTTTACAAGAAGAGAATAGACGTCTGATTGGAATTATTGAAACCTTAAAGCAATCTTAACTTTTATTATTGATGAAAATACCTCTTTATATACCGGATAATAAAGATCTCTCGCTGCTTGAAGCGTTGAAAAGCATCTCTTATGTAAAAGCAAAGCAATTGACAGATTCAAAAGCCGCTCTTTTGTCGGATACTAGGGAAGCGGTGGAGGAAATGAAATTGGTGAAGCAAGGTAAATTAAAAGCACGGCCGATAGAAGATTTGCTTAATGAGCTTTAAGTAACATTTTTTGTAAAATTTTTATAATTGAACAAAGTAAGTAACCTAACTTGTATGAACTTTCAACTAAATGAAGAACAATTAGCGGTGCAAACTGCTGCCCGTGAGTTTGCCAACCAAGAATTATTGCCAGGTGTAATTGAGCGCGACAATCATCAAAAATTCCCAACTGATCAGGTAAAGAAGATGGGCGAGCTAGGCTTTATGGGTATGATGGTGGATCCGGCTTACAATGGTGGAGGTATGGATTCTATCTCATATGTGTTGGCGATGGAGGAAATTTCAAAGATAGATGCTTCGGCCTCCGTTTGTATGTCGGTAAACAACTCGCTGGTGTGTTGGGGAATTGAGAAGTTTGGAACTGAAGAGCAGAAAGAGAAGTATTTGAAAAAGTTGAGCACAGGCGAAAAGATCGGTGCATTTTGTTTGAGTGAACCAGAGGCAGGTTCAGATGCCACCAGTCAGCGCACAACAGCCGAAGACAAAGGCGATTATTATTTACTAAACGGCACCAAAAACTGGATCACCAATGGAAGTTCCGCTAGCATATATGTTGTAATAGCTCAAACACATCCTGAAAAGAAACATAAAGGAATCAATGCCTTGATAATAGAAAGAGGGATGGAGGGCTTTGTGGTAGGCAAGAAGGAAGACAAAATGGGCATCCGCGGAAGCGATACACATTCTCTTATGTTTACCGATGTGAAAGTCCCAAAAGCGAATAGAATAGGCGATGACGGATTCGGCTTTACCTTTGCCATGACTACACTTAACGGTGGCAGAATTGGGATTGCGGCACAAGCGCTGGGTATCGCTTCGGGGGCTTTTGAATTGGCGTTAAAATATTCTAAAGAGCGCAAAGCATTCGGTAAAAACTTATCCGAACATCAGGCCATTCAGTTTAAGCTGGCAGACATGGCCACCAAAATTGAGGCAGCCCGTTTGTTAGTTTGGCAAGCGGCTTACTTGAAAGATCAGAAGAAGGATTTTGTGAAAGCGGCTGCCATGGCAAAACTATTCGCATCGCAAATTGCACAAGAAGTAACTACCGAGGCCGTACAAATACACGGAGGTTATGGCTATGTAAAAGAATTTCACGTTGAGCGAATGATGCGCGATGCTAAAATCACCCAGATTTATGAAGGCACAACGGAAATACAAAAGATGGTTATCTCGAGGGAATTGTTGAAGTAACTTACTCTTCTCCTTTTGCTTTTGGCTTAACTTTATCTAATTCCGGTAAAACAAAATTATCGAACGTGCTGGGTTGCTTCATCAATTCTTCAATGTCTTTTACGGTTCGAGGTGCAGCAAAGGAGAGAAGTTCGTTTCCGTTTTCGGTAATGAGCACATCGTCTTCAATACGAACAGAAATGCCCCACCACTTTTTGTCACAGTTGCTGTTTTCAGGAATATAAATTCCAGGCTCTACTGTAATTACCATGTTTTGTCTCAACGAGTCGTATTTACCACGGTCGTGAACATCCAATCCAATGTGGTGAGAGCAACCGTGGGGATAAAACAAATTTCGTTCAGTTTCTGATGTGATAGGAAAGCCCAATTCTTTCAATCCTTTGTTGATAGTAATGCGCGCTGTGTTTTCTATTTCTTTAAAAGCTGTACCTGGTTTACAAATTTTGAAAACGGCTTCTTGTGCCTTTAGCACCAATTCATAAATCTGCTTTTGCTCAGGAGAAAATTTCCCATTAACTGGAACAGTGCGCGTAACATCAGCCGAGTAACCATGATATTCAGCAGCTAAATCCATCAGAATTAATTCTTTGTTGGTGATGGAGGGTTTGTAGTTTTCCATGTAATGCAATATGCATCCGTTATGGCCGGCACCTACAATGGACGGGTAGCCTTGGTCTTCTGCCTGATACTTTTTAAACACATATTCTTGTAAGCCTTGAATTTCTCTTTCGGATAAGCCTGGCCGGATGGCTTTCATTGCCTCTGCATGACCAATTGCTGATATGCTAACTGCTTTGCGTAACAACTCTAATTCTTCTTTGGTCTTTATTCCACGCAAGTCGGCAATCAGTGGGCCCAAGCCGGTTGTGTTCAGATTATTCTTGTTTGGTTCAACGGCAAGTGTCACCCCGTTCTTTACAGGATAATTTGCTTTCGCTTTAAATTTTTCAATCAGATCGTAAAGATCAGTGCTGTCTTTGGGAACATCGCGTACGTCATTCTTAAAATCAAAAAATAGCACTTGGTCGAACTTAGAAAAGTTGAGGTTATAACGTGAGAACTCAGCCGCATCAAAAGCTTGTTCAAAGCCAAGACTTGATTTAACGCCCTCCTTGCCTAACCGCCTGCCTGTCCACATTTCGGCTCGTGCATTTCTGGCTTGGGTAAAAATTATCTCGTTGTATTGAGCGCCATTGTTGGCTGTTTGCAAGTCTTTAAAAACTAAAAGTACTGAATTGGGTTCTTTGAATCCGGTGAGGTAGAGAAAGTCTGGATCTTGATGAAAGAAATAATCGACATCATTTGCGCGATTTCTCACGGCATTTGCAAAAAGAACGGCCACTGAATTTGCAGGCAATTTGTCGCGGAGCTTTTGCCTTCTGTCTGAATGAAATTCTTTTGAAAGAAAATCGGAAGGCAGGTCTGCATTTTGTGCTGAGCAAAGCGAATTGAAAAGTATCAATATCGCAGCGACAACAAACTTAGTTTTCATTTCTGAACTATATTAGTGATTTTTCTAACACTACAAACTCTAACTTTTGTTTTGGTTGACCAAACCGTGGGTCGTTAAATGAAAATGGCTTGGTTTTTCCGGTAAGAATGTATCCGTGCCTAACATACCATTCAATTAATTCCTTTCGAACAGAAATAACGGTCATATAAATGGTTGTGCAATCTTGCTTTTTGGCTTCTACTTCCGCTGCCTTCAATAATTCTTTACCAATGCCTTTACCTTGAAGGTTTGGTGTTACACTAAGCATACCCAGATATAATTTCTCGGCATCTTTTCGCAATTCAACACATCCTAAAATCGAATTTTGTTCAACATATTTGAGAACGGTTGTATTTGGCGTTTCCATCACATCTTGAATGGCTGCTGCATCGGTTCGAGTTCCATCCAACAAATCGGCTTCGGTTGTCCATCCTTGTTTGGATGATTCTCCTCGGTAGGCGCAGTTTACTAACTTATCTAGCTCTGCCGCATCGCTTATTAATGCTTTTTCAATTACAAATCCCATATCACAATATATTCAACTTAATGAGTTCTTCTTTTAGCTGATCCGGTGTTTGGAAATGAATTACGGGTAGGCCCACTTCCCTTGACCCGATCACATTTTTAACATTGTCGTCAATAAACACTGCTTGCGCAGGATTAATGTTGTACCGATCAAAAAGAATCTGGTAAAAATCCGGAAACGGTTTGCGCGTTTTTTCAACACCCGATACCACGATGCCTTCAAACCAATGAAGGAATTCAAAATTGTCAAGCGCCCAAGGAAATGTTTCGGCCGACCAATTCGTTAACGCATAGAGCTTATACTTGCCCGAATCTTTGATCGTCTTCAATACTTCAACAGTTTCGTGAATCGGGCCAGAAATAGTTTCCTGCCAGCGGCCATACCAAGCGCGGATGGCTTCTTCATGGTCGGGAAATTTTTGAACTAGTTCCTCTGTGGCCTCTTCAAACGACCGGCCTGCATCCTGTTGATCGTTCCATTCACCGGTGCAAACATTTTCTAGAAACCAGGTGACTTCTTCTTCGGTGTTAAATATTTTACGGTATAGATGGCGTGGATTCCAATCGATCAGAACTCCGCCCAGATCGAAAATAACGGTGTTAATGGATGACAAAATTGATAGGGATTAATATGAAAATGAATGATTAAAAAGTGGTGAGAAAACTGTGGCAATTTCTTTTCCCGCTAAGGTGTATAGATTGTTTTCCAATTTATACACAATTGATTCTTTGGTCGATGGCTCGATGATCCAATATTCTTTCACACCAAATTTCTCGTAAAGTTCTTTTTTGGTTACCAGGTCATGCCTGTTGTTGCTTGGAGAAAGGAATTCGACAATTAAATCGGGCACTCCGTGATATGGAATTTCTTCTAGGGGTTGACTAATATTTGTATGGGAAATAATATAAATATCCGGCTGAACTGCATTGCTCTCTTGGTCTAAATAAACGTCTGAAGGGGCAATAAGAATTTTGCCTAATGAGTTGGCGTCTACAAAATCTGCAATTGTTCTCATCATTGAGATAAGGAGCCATTGATGTTTATTTGAGGGTGATGGCGACATATAAAGTTGTCCATTGATTACTTCGGCCAATGTTCCTTCTGGAAGCATCTTGTAAACTTCCATAATGGTTTTTGGTGTTTGCAATAAGTTCGTTTCCATTTTCTAAAACTCAAAATGATGAGTGAGAAGCGGAGAGAAGAGAGTGGCAATTTCTTTTCCCGCCAAGGTATATTGATTATTTTTCAATTGGTAAACAAGCGACTCTTTTGTGGCTGGATTGATGATCCAATATTCCTTTACGCCAAACTTTTCGTAAAGTTCTTTTTTGGTTACCAGATCGTGTTTGTTATTACCAGGAGAGAGGAACTCAACAATTAAATCGGGCACACCAACAATGCCATGAGATTTGACGATGTCAGAATTTTGGGACGACACAAAGATAATGTCGGGTTGAACTGCATTGTTCTCCTCATCGAGATAAACATCGTAGGGAGCATGAAACATTTCCCCTAAAGAATTGATTTCGATAAACGATCTGAGCAGGCTCTCTATTTTTCCGCTCATTCGCTGATGATTCGTGTTCGGTGCCGGTGACATATAAAGTTGTCCATTGATTAACTCTGCCAAAGTTCCTTCAGGAAGCATTTTATAAACTTCCATAATAGTGCGCGGAGGGGATGGTATTTCAATTTCCATATTTCAAAAATAACAAAATTATTTACCAAAAGCCCATGTCAAAAAATGGGGCATTGCTTCTGCCCAGGTTTCAGGATTATGCTTGCCGTCCTTAATTTCTAGGTATTGAATGTCGTGAAATGGTCGGTAGCCAATTTTTGTGAGTTCTACAATCAAATCGAGTGTGTCGTCAATAGAATCGATAATTCCATTTTTGTTGCGGTCGCTCCACTCATCTTGCGTGCCTGTTTGAAACCAAAACTTCATCCCCGGTTTCAATTTTCCCCTGCGTATTTGTTGGTGCATTAAGCGATCTCTATCATCAGAATAAAATCGGCTGTTGGTATCGCGTTTTCGCCACCAAAGCGAGCCGCTAAACACCCCCGCTTTTGAAAATACTTCAGGATTGTTCCATGCTATATCCATTGCTGAAAGTCCGCCCAGCGAATAACCAGCAATGGCGTGTTGTGAAGGTGACCCATCGACTGGATATTGATAACTTAGATAGGGTATTAACTCGGAAGTAACATACCGACTGTAGTTTTTGGCCACACTGCCCCTGCCTTGGTAATCGCTCTTCGCGGCAACGCCATACTCTTGCATTCTATCGCCTGCCACAATTGCTGCCACAATGATTTCATGGATACTATTTTCCCCGCAAAGCCGCTCCAGTGTTTCTTTCACTTGAACTACTTTATTGTCCTGGCCATCATTTAAAATGAGCAACGGATATTTTTTATTAGAAAATTTATAATCTGCCGGTAGTAAAAGCTCAACATCCACCTTTCTATCGAGCAGCTTCGTGTAAATCCCTGTAAGTTTTTCCGAGACGTAAGTACCCGAAGCTATTGCCTCCTGTAAATTATTTTTATCCGACTCTTTTATCGTCACAATTTTTGGTTTAGCTTCCTGAAATAATTCTGAAAGTGTGTAAAATTATATTTTTCAGATGACTTATAACTGAATATTTAAAGGTCATAATTTTTATTCCATGCCTCACGAACATTTACATCGTTGGTATTCTCCTAATCTCAATCGCGATATTGAAGTGTTGGCCTTTGGTCATCAAGGCTATCCGGTTATTCTTTTCCCCACTTCGATGGGAAGATTTTATGAAAACAAAGATTTTAAGCTGATTGAAAGCGCAGCGTGGTATTTAGATAATGGGTTTGTGAAGATTTATTGCCCAGATGGAATTGACTCCTCAAGTTGGTACAATAAAAGTATTCATCCGGCCGACCGCGTGAGGAATCACATTTGGTATGACCTCATGCTTTTGCATGAACTTGTTCCCTTGGCGCAAAGAGAAACTGGGGTTGGACGAGTAGTTACAGCGGGGTGCAGTTTTGGAGGATACCATGCCACCAATTTCGGCTTCAAGCATCCAGCGGTGGTGAAATACATTTTCAATATGGGTGCTGCTTTTGACATCAGGGATCAGCTAGATGGATATTATGATGACAATGTTTACTTCAATAATCCACTTGATTTCATTCCCAACGCTCAGAATGGATTTTATGACGACTTGCACGTTGTGTTAGGCACGGGCACCAGCGACATGTGTTGGAATGCGAACGAAAAGCTGGCTGGAATACTACGTGCTAAAAGAATTAACCATTGGTTGGATGTAAGGCATGGCGCCAATCACGATTGGCCAGTATGGCGAGAAATGTTTCCTCATTATCTATCACTCATTAAATAAATCTAAATTCTTAAGTATGAAAAAGATCGGAATACTTCATGGCATGGAACGCTCATTTCCCGAGGCGTTTGTTGAGCGTGTTAACAAACTGGGCTTGAAAGATATCATGGCCGAACCCGTAATGGTAGACATGGTTCAGCAGGGAGTTGGGGATGATTATGCCGTTATTATTGACCGCATTTCACAAGATGTTCCATTCTACCGTGCCTATTTAAAAAATGCGACCATCGATGGAACATCGGTACTTAACAATCCATTCTGGTGGAGTGCAGATGAAAAGTTTTTCAACAACGCGCTGGCTGTCAAAATTGGGGTGGCGGTGCCTAACACCGTTATACTTCCCTCGCATGAACGGCCAACAGACACTTCTGACGCCTCGTTCAGCAATTTAAAGTACCCACTTAGTTGGGAGAAAATCTTCAATTACATCGGCTGGCCAGCCTATATGAAGCCCCATTCTGGCGGAGGCTGGAAAAGTGTTTATAAGCTTAACAACTTGGATGAGTTTTTTAAAGCATACGCTGAAACCAATCAGTTGGTGATGATGCTTCAAGAAGAAATTGTTTTTGATGATTACTTTAGGTGTTATTGCTTAGATCGCAAACACGTGCGCATTATGCAATATGAACCGCGCAATCCCCATGAACTACGTTATGTAGTGAACAAAGGGCCAGCAAGCGAAAAACTATTAATGAAAGTACACAAAGATGTGCTTGCGCTAAATAATGCCTTGGGGTATGATTTTAATACCGTTGAAATGGCGGTGCGGAATGGAATTCCCTATGCGATTGACTTTTGCAATCCTGCTCCCGATGCAGATGTAAAATCGGTAGGTCAGGAAAATTTCGAATGGGTAGTGGAACACGCTGCAAAAATGGCGGTGGAGCGAGCCCAAGCGCAGAAACCAGGAAAGGACAACCTTACCTGGGGGACTTTTGTTTCTGATGCGGTTAACAAACCACAAGTTGCAAAAGCCAGCGGCACCGATAAAGTTGCCAAACACGCAGAAAGCAAAACAAAAAAAGCAGCTCCAAAAAAGAAGTAAAAGTTCTTGAAAATAGTGTTGTTTACGGCTTGACTACTATCGACTAGTTATGGAAAAATTTACATTAGGTGTTGAAGAGGAGTACATGATAATTGACCCGACTACGCGTGAATTAAAATCACACGATCAAAAGATTGTCGAGATCGCTTCACGGATAGTCAAAGATCAGGTGAAAGCGGAGATGCACCAGGCTGTGGTGGAGGCGGGAACTGGAATTTGCAGAAATGTAGATGAAGCACGCGAAGACATAACAAAGCTTCGGAAGATAATTAGCAGCGTGGCTGGTGACTTAGGGCTAAAAATGGGCGCGGCAGGAACTCATCCGTTTTCTCATTGGAGCACTCAATTGATAACTCCTAATCCTCGGTATGATGAGATTGTTCAAGAGATGCAGGAAGCCGCCCGCTCAAACTTGATTTTTGGATTGCACGTGCACGTGGGCATTGCCGATAAAAACATGGCGATCCATATCATGAACACCGTTCGCTACTTTCTTCCGCATGTGTATGCCCTTTCAACTAATTCTCCTTTTTGGGAAGGCCGCAACACGGGGTTCAAATCATTTCGTACGAAAGTATTCGATAAGTTTCCGCGAACCGGTGTGCCGGATGAATTTAACGATTGGGATGATTTTAAGAATTATGTTAACCTATTGATTAAGACCAAGTGCATTGATAATGCAAAAAAGATATGGTGGGATGTGCGCGTTCATCCCTTTTTTGATACAATTGAATTTCGCATTTGTGATGTACCGATGCAGGTTGAAGAAACAATGGCAATCACCGCTATTTTTCAGGCTCTCGTGGTGAAGCTATACAAACTTAGGATGCAAAATATGACGTTCATCATGTACAATCGTTCCTTAATCAATGAAAATAAATGGCGGGCCTCTCGCTATGGCCTCGATGGTAAGCTGATTGATTTTGGTAAGCAAGAAGAGGTAGACACTCGCGCTTTGATCCTTGAGCTGCTTGAATTTGTCGATGATGTGGTCGACCAATTAGGTAGCAGGCACGCAATAAATTACGTCTATACTATTCTAAAGAATGGTACAGGAGCCGACAGACAACTGGAGGTTTTTAAAAACACCAATAGTTTAGAAAGCGTAGTCGATTATATTGTTGAGCAAACCCAGAAGGAAAATTGATTAAATTTGTTTTATGAACACACAACCTCAACTAATTTCTTTAAAGGTAGAGAGAGACGGATCAGAGTTTCATGCTTGGTGTCCTGAACTAGCAGGGTGTCATACGCATGGCAAAACAGTTGCCATTGCTTTAGAAAATCTTAAGGATGCAATAAATCTTTATCTCGATATATTAATAGAAGAAGAAATTGCAATCCAGACATCCAATATGCTCGATGAAGCCTAAAGAACTTATAAAATTACTTGAGAGTGAGGGCTTTGTTTTTGTTAGACAGTCCGGTAGCCATGCAATTTATAGAAAGACTGGATTCAAAATAGCTATCGTTCCCATTCATAGCAGAGATGTTCCAATCGGTACCTTGAATTCGATATTAAAGGATGCTGGCCTTAGAAATTAATTTCAATTATACATCTTTTTAAAAGATGAATCCATTCAAAATCGCAATTCTTGATTTATACGAAGGCGAGCCAAACGAAGGGATGCGCTGTATTCATCAATTGATTGATGAATTTAGACAGGAAAATAATCTCGACATTGTTTCGCATGTCTTTGAAGTTCGACTGAAGAATGAAATGGCAGACTTGAGCTTTGATGCTTACATTTCCTCTGGCGGGCCGGGTAGCCCGTTGTCAAGCGAGGGTTCTCAATGGGAGCAAAACTATTTTGCATTGATGGATAGTATACTTCATTACAATTCAGAACATCCGTTTAAGCGTAAAATGGTTTTTCTAATTTGCCATTCGTTTCAACTGTTTTCGCGCCACTATCATTACGGCAAAGTTTCGAAACGCAAAAGCACTTCATTTGGCATCATGCCAATTCATCAAACCAAGGCTGGCCATCATGAGCCATTCTTTAAAGGGCTAGGTGACCCTATCTATGCTGTAGATTCCAGAGATTATCAAATTCTGGAGCCTAATGAAGCAAAGATCTGGTCGGGGGGTGGTCACATTTTATGTATAGAAAAGGAACGACCCTTTGTTTCTCTAGAACGAGCTGTAATGGCTATTCGATTTAATGAGGCATTTATTGGAGTGCAGTTTCATCCGGAAACAGATTCGGATGGAATGTTTAAATATTTATTGAGAGACGACAAGAAAAAATTGATTATTGAAAAATATGGTCAGAAAAAGTATGAACATATGCTAACGATGGTGAATGAGCCCGACAAAATTAAGTTAACGTACAGAACAATCATTCCCTCTTTTTTACGAAGTGCGATTCCAAAATAGGCGTATCATATGATTGCAACAATCCGTAGTCAATTTAATAAAGACTTTTCTGAAGAGAAATATAAGGCCTTTATTGAAGACCTGAACGAATCCTATAACTTCCATATTCGCTTTCGTGTTGCTGAGTCACCAGTATTTATATCTTCCGATTTTAAGGCAAAATTGATTCATGCTTCTGACGAAATCATCGACTTCATTACGAAGCCGGATTTTAAAATGATTACAGAAAGGGCTATTCCTGCCAACTGTTATGTGCGTAATGAAACCAACCATTCGCATTTCTTGGCCTTAGACTTTGCTATTGTAAAAGACGAAGCTGGCGAATTTCAGCCTCAATTAATTGAAATGCAAGGATTCCCTTCACTCTTCGGGTTTCAAGATTTTCTAGGCAATAAGTTTAAAGAATACTATGACGTTCTTAAGACGCTTAATAACCACTTCGGAGTATCTACTGCTGAATA
This sequence comes from Cyclobacteriaceae bacterium, assembly GCA_044349005.1. Taxonomy (GTDB): domain Bacteria; phylum Bacteroidota; class Bacteroidia; order Cytophagales; family Cyclobacteriaceae; genus ELB16-189. Next base: position 43,408 of record JBIKRT010000013.1, on the reverse strand, counting down.
CAAAACGACTCTTCGGAAATTTCTTTTAGGTAATCATCAACCTGAAAATGTTATTTTGTTGGAGATCGATCCGCTCCTTCAAAATACGGCAATTGATTTTATTCTCACCCAAGAAATTAGTGGAATCAAACCAGTGCATATTGGCGATGTTATTAGGGACGGGAGAAAGCTATTTTATAAAAACGAAGGTAGAAAAATCGAGATACATCGCATTTACAATCGGGTAATTTTTGACGAATTGCTTAAACGAGACGACTTAACCCTCGACTTTAGTTTGACGGAAGACGTAGATGTTGAATGGGTTGGCCATCCTAATTGGTTTTTTAGAATAAGTAAGTACACCATGCCCTTCATTAGAAGCAAGTATGTGCCCGAGTGCAAGTTTTTAAATGAGTATACAAATTGGCCTACTGACTTAGAGCAGTACGTTCTGAAGCCACTATTTTCATTTTCAGGAACCGGGATTATTTTTAATCTAACTCAAAAGGACTTAGAGGCAATTTCGCTCGATGAGCGCGAAAATTATTTGCTGCAAAGAAAGGTTACCTATGAACCCGTTATTCAGGCACCCGATGGTTTAGTAAAAACGGAACTTCGACTTCTTTTTATTTGGGATGACGGTGAAGCGAGGCCTAGGCTAATAACCAATTTGGCGAGACTAAGCCGTGGGGAGATGATAGGAGTAAAATTCAATAAAGATAAAACATGGGTGGGCGGATCAGTTTGTTTTTTTGAAGAGTAATGTCAAGTCATCACATAGTTAGGGAGGATCAAGAACCAGCACTTTTAATTTTAGATACGGCAGCGACATCATTCGAAATTATAGAACAGCTTCTGGAATGGTCGCCAACGGTAATAGTTTGTGAAGCAGCTATTGAACAGGTATTATCTTGGGGGATAAAGATAGACGCAGCGATTCTATCGAATTCAGTTTTATGGTATGACAAGCTGGTGGATCAAGAGCCCATTCACATAGTTCAAGCGAGCGGAAGGCCGATACAAGATGGACTTGATTTTGCCCTATCCAAAAAATATAAAGCAATTAATATCTTGGTTTCAGAAAGGGCAGATCTTGACTGGCTTTCAGCAGCTGGCGCGGATATTGATCTGGTAGCTTTTCACGAGCAGTATAGGTGGAGCTTAATCAGAAGCGGCAACTTTGGAAAATGGCTGACAAAAGGCACGCGCCTTGCTATTTATCCTAACGTAAAAATAATAACAGCAGGATTAACCGAACAGCTTCTGGTAATCGAAACCGGGAAGATTAAAATAGAATCAAGCAGTTGTTTTTGGGTAGGAGAATCAATCTCGGAAGAATCATTAGTTTAACCGCCCTAACACAATCCTGTCTTTCCCATCCAGGTCTTTTTTAATTCTAACGTCTTTGAATTGGTGTTCGTGAAACAAAGCAGCAATTTCATTTCCAAACCTTTCATTTATTTCTACTAACAAGAGGCCTCCTTTTACAAGAGAAACTTGAGCCGATGCCAGGATGCGTCTGTAGAAAATCAGAGGGTCGTGATCGCTTACAAATAACGCAGTGTGTGGTTCAAAAGAAATCACATTCTTGCGCATTAATTTCTCTTCGCTTTGCGCGATATAAGGCGGATTGCTTATGATACATTCTAGATTGCTGAATGATAAGTTGTACTTTAAAATATCGTGATGTATAAAATGACTGTCAGCTTTATGGAACTTTGCATTTGTTGTAGCAACTTCAAGGGCTTCGGTGCTTATGTCAATTCCAAAAATTTTTGTGTGTGGGAGTTCCCTTGCAAGTGTTATCGCAATGCAACCACTGCCCGTTCCGATGTCCACAATACCTCCATTCATCGGATTCCTTTTTAATTGAACCATGGCTTCCTCTACTAATAGCTCAGTCTCTGGTCGTGGTATTAAAACGTGTTCATTTACGTAGAACCATCTTCCAAAAAAATTAGCTTCTCCAATAATATATTGAATTGGCTCGTAGCTGTTAATTCTGTTGAGAAGCACATCGAAATCTACATCAGAATTTATTTCTTTCGAAAGCATTAGATCAGTTGGGCTTATCCCAAGAATTTTTTCAAAGAGTAAGAAAAGCATACTATTAATTTCAGACTCCGTCTCATTAATAGTGATTTTACTTTTTAATTGATTGAAAAGGGCTTTGGAATTGGCCATAGCTACAATGATCTTTGCAAGTATAATTCTTCTTTATGACTCAAAGCGAACTTTTTATGCTGCGCGCGTTAGAATTGGCGAAGCTGGGAACAGGTGCTGTCAGCCCTAACCCGAGGGTTGGTTGTGTCATTGTTCATCAAGATAAAATTGTTGGCGAGGGTTGGCACAACGTTTTTGGAGGGCCGCATGCAGAGGTAAATGCAATCGAGTCAGTTGTTGATAAAAGTGTATTAAATGAATCCACATTATACGTAACATTAGAGCCTTGTTCACATACCGGCAAAACTCCACCTTGTGCCGATTTATTGATTAGGTATAAAATCCCGAGAGTAATAATCGCTGTTCAAGATCCGAATCCATTGGTTGCAGGCCAAGGTATAAGAAAATTGACGGAGGCGGGAGTCCAGGTTTCTGTTGGTCTACTTTCCAAAGAAGCCGCGTTAGTAAACAGCCAGTTCTTCGTCTCAATCAAAACAAAGCGGCCTTATGTAATTCTAAAGTGGGCACAAACAGCAGATGGCTTTATTGCTCCGTTGAATCGAGAAAGAAAATGGATCAGCGGAGCACGTTCAAGGCAGTTAGTACATAAGTGGAGGACAGAGTTAGATGCTATTTTAATAGGCAGTGACACGGCAATACACGATGATCCACAACTAAATGTACGCGAATGGGTAGGAAGAAATCCCATTCGAATTGTACTCGACAGAAATCTTAAATTATCTCGCGATCTACGGATTTTTAACGGAAGTCAGCAAACAATTTGTTACAATCTTGAAGCTGATACAGCCGAGAGAAATTTAAGTTTCGTAAAATTATCAAAGACAAACTTTTTGCTGGAAATGTTGGGGGACCTAGCAAACCGAGGAGTCCAGTCGCTAATGATAGAAGGTGGCTCTACACTTCACATGCTGTTTATTGAGGCCAATCTGTGGGATGAGGCTCGTATCTTTTATTCACCAATTAAATTTAATGAAGGCATTAATGCTCCAGTTTTGAACGGAATAAAAAGTAACAGCTTTCAAGTAGGCAATGACCATTTAGAGATCGTACTAAATCCAAACACATTAATCAAACTTTCGCCTGATACCCCAGATGTCGCGAATGATAACATCTACAGAAAGCTTATTTGATTCTTGCTGCACAAGCCCGTTGGTTGTTGTTCCAAAATTGGTGAACGAATAGTTAACATTAACGGTGGCGAAGTTTCCATTTAGAGGCAAACCTGCTCCAATCGTATATCCCCAGCTCGACAACTGTGTATTTCTAACTATGATATAGTAGTCTTGCATATGAAAGCCGGCTCTCCAACTAATAGCTTTCAAGTAATTACTTGTCTCTAAACTGCCTTTGTACTCTCCACCAAATGAATAGCGAAAAACATCTTTTGTGATCGTTCCATTTTCAAGTTTTGCTTTTGCCCATTCTTGAAAAGAAACATCCGCTGCGAGAACGATTCTTTTGCGCATATATGAAAAACCAGCTCCATATTGTTTTGGTAAAGTATAGTTAACGGAAAGTTTATCGGTTTCTCTTGTTGATCCAGATGAAAGTGTCGTTAAAACCGTTTGGTTATATCCATTTAGCTTAGTTGATGTCTTATAGGTAGCCCCAAATGTAAATTGGCTCTGCTTAACATTAAAAACGTATTGAATACCGGCATCGAAATTTGCTCCTTGTGCGAAAAGTTTGGTATTAGATTCAAGTGCCCCGCTGAAAGAATTAGCACCTGTAATTGCTTTTTTGTTGAGAGAACCTAAGATTAACGAGGCATTTACCCCGATGCTTAAGTTTTTTATGATTTGAAACGAATTACCCAGATAAAACTGATTGAACCCTCCGCTGCCTTCATAGTTTACCGGTATCAAGCTAGCTCCTGCTGAAATGGCTTGGTTGCTCGTCACGTTATAAGAGGAACTGCTTAATGGAGCAATGCCTGCAACACCGGCAAACTTCGGAGAAAATTTAAACCAGTAGTTTAAGCTAGAAATCGTACCTGCTTGATAATTGGTAGAAGACGATGAGTTTCTAAACGTGTTATTTTCAGAGTATCCACCAAATTCAAAAAGTTTAGACACAGGAGGCGCGATTGCAGTATAGGCCGCAGGATTGGCCGTGTTTAAGTTATAAATATCTCTGACGGCAATACCAGTTCCGCCCATTACCCTATTTAAGGCCGATCCCTTCCATTTCAGGTCACCTATGCCATAAACTGAATAGACGGAACCGGAAACATCTTGAGCTCTGGTCTGAGTGGTAATAAGCGTAACCAAAAGAAGTATAGAACCACCTATTTTTAGCAATTTCATAGTTGTATTAAGCAGCAAAGATAATTAAGGGAAGTGAAAGTCATTAAATAAATGTTCTCGCTGTCATTTAATGGCCTAGGATGAATATTAACTGCTTATTGTTTTATGGACACCTATTTGTGATGCATTATATTTTTGAATTTAATTTTTTTCAGAATAATGAAACAAAACAACGTTTTCAATCATCTTCTACCAACGTATCAAAAAAACATTGTTTTGGGAGTGTTAACAAGATAATGCTATTTTTGCGGTCATTTTAAAAATGGATATAGAGTTGAAGGTATCTGATTTGGTCACAGTAGCGAAGCTGATGCTTGTAAGCATTTGCTTTAGTTGCAATGACCAGACTTCAAATTTGGGAGCTGACTTTGTTCAAAGCAGCGCTTTTGACATTGGTGTTACAGATACTCTTACGTTGGACGTGTCAACAGTGTTATTTGACAGTTTGAGAACCAATGCTCCAGATAAACTCCTTTTAGGTAGGCATACTGATGAAAAATTAGGAACAATAACAGCCACACCAGTTTTTCAATTGAGTTCAAGGTCAATTTCCCAACTCGATAAAAATTTTACTTCTTATGAAGCATTAAGGCTGACAATACGAACCAGCGGCTACTATTATTACGATACTTCTGCTTTGCATTCAGTGAATGTTCATCGTGTAACAGACGAAATTAAGCTTTATAATGGCGGAAGATATAACACAAGTAGCTTTAGAATTGATACAAATCACTTGGGAAGCCTTTCTTTCGAAGCTCGGCCATTGCATACCAAAGATAGCATTGAAATACCTCTTTCTGACGTGTTAGGAAAGGAACTATTCGATCTGATGCAGAAGGGAGATGAAAAAGTTACAAATACAGATCAGTTTCTAAACTATTTGAAGGGTTTGGCAATTCTTCCTGATAAAAACCAAAATGCATGTTTTTTAGGAATAAATCCTTCCATTGAAATGAGACTTTATTATTACGATAAGTCGGTGTTGCCAAGCAAACGAAGATATCAATCTTTCTCAACATCTTCAGTGATTACATATAATAGTATCGTGGCCGATAGAAGTGCTACAGTGTTGAAGGAGTTGACCACACTTAAAAATCCGATTAATTCAAAAAAAACTGCCAATACTGCTTTTCTGCAGTCGGGTACTGGGCTGGGGATACGAGTTCAAATTCCGCATTTAAGGAATCTTTTGCTTAAAGATGCGGGATTCTCAGCTTCTAGTGCCGTTTTGGAGATGATCCCTATTCAAGGCTACAAAACCAAAACTACGCCTATTCCATTGGCTCTTACTGGATTCATAGTAGACAAGCAAAATTCTATTTTGACTAACAGTACCTACACGGCCGTATTAGTTGATGACAACGAAAATCTTGAGAGGAGTAGGCGATATAGTGTGGATATTACAAGCTTTGTGAATCAGCAAATGTTAACCGACATTGACAACGATAATGGATTACTTTTTATAATTAATGATACTAATTTTAGAAATACAATTGCAAGGCTAGCAGTTGGCGATGCCAGAAGCCAGTACAAAATGAAATTAAGCCTTTACTTCGTAACACTTCCACAGAATAAATAATAATACACTCTGAATTTTACTAAAAAATGAAATCAATTAAATTGTTTCTTCTCTTGGGTCTAATTGTAGGTTTTATAACACTGCAGTCATGTGGATCCAATAACACCACCACTACTACCCAAGGCGATTGGGTTAAATCAATACCGTTTAAAGGTGTGCCGAGAACAGGGCTAGTTACTTTCACCATTGGCGAAAAAGTTTACGCTGGCTTGGGGTACAATAGCACTGGTTATCTTTCCGATTTTTATGTGTTAGATGGTGGAATTTGGAAAGCGTTGGCAAGTTTTCCCACTGGAACCAACAACGATAACTTACGCGAGCGGGCAACCGCCTTTAGTGTTGGCGGAAATGGCTATGTGGGATTGGGCTATAATAGAAATAATAGTGGCGTTTCACAGCAACTAAATACTTTTTGGAAATATGACCCTGCTGCCAACAAATGGACGCAATTGAAAGATTTTCCAGGTGGAAGAAGATACAATGTGGTCTCAGTAGGAATTGGCGAAAACGGTTACCTGGGCACTGGATATGATGGAACAAGCTGGTTCGGTGATTTTTGGAAGTATACGCCAGGAACAGATACTTGGACTGAAATTGTGAGCTATGCAGGAGACAAGAGAGAGGGTGCCTCGGCATTTATTTTGAACGGTAAGATGATGCTTGCGGGGGGTAAAAACAACGGATTGTATATCTCCGATCTTTGGGAATTTGATCCAGCTTCTACAACTTGGATCAGTCGTACTCCGGCTACTAATGATGAAGATTATTCAGACTTTAAAACTGCTGTGAGAAGAAGCAATGCGGTATTTTTTGGATTTAATAATTATGGATATATGGCTCTGGGAGCAAGCCCTTCACTAACGCTTTCTATTTATGAATTAGATCCAACAACTTATAAATGGACGCAAAGAAGTAATTTTGAAGGGTCCGTTAGGCAAAATGCAATTTGGTTTATAACAGGCGGTAGAGTGTATGTTGGCTTGGGAGAAGCAGGTTCGCAATACTATGATGATATCTGGGAATGGAGACCTTAAGATGAATCGAGTACAAATTGATCTCAAAGTTTTTTGAAAAGCTCATCGGTGGTGAGCTTTTCTTTTGATACCCCGTCTGTTCTTTTTTCACTAATTAAGGCAATCACTTTCCAATTTTTTTGTCGCCAGAGAAAAGTAATGGAAGGGCAGCATTTTTCATATCCATCTGAAGGATGTTATTCTTGCTATACTTCTAAGCTAATTTTTTTCTTTTATAGAGGTTTTTGGTAATTCTGTTTTTCCCAGAGAAAAGACAGTCTCGAAAAAATGCAATTGAGTTGAAAACTTAATTAATCCCTCTAATCCACTTCTTACAAAAGAATAGGTTACAGCCGGAGATCATCTGTGTTCGTTCCAGAATAGTAATTCGGTGCTCCCATGGGGTTTCAAGTAATTTCGAAATAGTATATAAATGACTTTCTATTAGATTTCGGGTATAACAATAATCTGCGTGAGATTATCCTTGTAGCCCTTAACAGCATAGGGAGCCTAAAACAATGTTCTTCTGATCGATCTCAGAAACAGACGAATCATCAGTTGATCGCATTATTGAAGTCCCCAAATCTTCTAACCATTGCTAAGCAAAATCCAATCATTAAAATTCCGGTACCCAGCCATAAAACGTTGATCAGGGGCTTTTCTAGCGTTTTAATTATTACCCAGTCTTTTTGCCGTTGGTTAACAGCGAAACTAAATTCATTCGTTTCTGGATGAATATTTAGAAGTGTGATTTTTATTCCTAAATCATTTACTTCCGATGGAATCCTTCCCACTTGGCTTCTATCTTTTATTATAAAAATGGGCTCTGCATAGTAATTATCACGTTCTCCTTGAATTTTAATTCTTGCTTGCACCGCTACATCTTCGTTCTCCAAATCGATGCCATCTAGTTTTTCCAATCTTTTAACTTCTTCCAATTGAGCCACATAATCGTTCACGAAGAATTCTTTTCCATACGTTATTTTTATTTCCTCCGTTTTACCCCAATCTATCTCGGCTTCATGATCCATGGGCAATGCAACGTGAGTGTATAAATCGCTCAACAAATTTCTTTTAATGTCGGGCGAAGCCACTCTACCTCCCATTTCCTCGTTAACTTGGATACGTGGGAAAAGCGAGGCTTCCACTTTACCGTTTTTCCTCAACTCGATCTCGTAGTAGGTGTTTTCTGGATTGATTTCAATCGTATCTTTTGCGCTAAATAACTTTTTCTGTTGGAACAACACATCGTTTTTTGCCACCACTTTAAATGGGTCGTTCGTTAATTCTAGGTCGCTTTTTTTCATAAAGCCCGATTTCGTTTGGGGTTGCAAACGCTCTCCCAGAAACTCGATGTCGTAACCAGCCATTGTTCTGGTTTCATTAATAAACAGAAGAAGGTTATCTCGATTGAATTCCGTTCCCGCTTCTTTTGAGTAAAGCAATCCAGTATTATTTAACGACACTACTTTAGAATATCCAGCAGAAAACAAAACACCTATCAGCATAAGGCCAATGCCAATATGCGCTAAAGCACCACCAGATAATTTTGGGTTTAATTTTAATAGCGTAAACAAAATGTTACCGTTCGATACTATTAAATAGACACTCGCCAAGGCTAAAACCAAGTAGGTAGGTTCATAAATTTTTGCTATCGCAATGATCAATGCAAAAAGAATTAACGACAGAAGAATTGGCCCCATCAACTGTTTCTTAAGCCCCTTACCATCTATCTTTTTCCACCAAAAGAACTGGCCGGTCCCAGAAATTAAAGCAACCGCCACGCCAAACCAAAGTTGAAATTTTGAATAAAATTGAATTTGATTTGCGGGTGGGGCTACGTTGGATGTGGATCCAAATAGCTCAACTATTTTATTGTAGACGGGGATAGACGTGGGTATTATTACCTGAAAGCCCATTAAACAAAGTGTTGTAGCTCCTAAAAAGATCCAAAATTCGCGAGAGTAAATGGAGACTTCCTTTTCGGAGGTGGCGATGTGTTTCCAACGAACGGAGACTAAGCCAATGGCCAGTAGTGTAAAAAATAAAAGATACACTAACAATTGACCAGAAAGGCCAAGATCGGTAAAGGAATGAACAGATGCATCACCTAATATGCCACTTCTCGTAAGAAAAGTAGAATACAAAATCAGCACAAAAACACTGATCACTAAAATAATAGAAGTTTTTAAAGCCGTTTCACTGTTCTTATAAGTGATCATAGTGTGAATGGAGGCTATTAGGATGAGCCAAGGCACATAAACAGCATTTTCGACAGGATCCCAATTCCAGTATCCGCCAAAGTTTAATGTCTCATACGCCCAATAACCGCCCATCAAAATGCCCAACCCCAAAATAGCTCCGGCCAATAAACTCCAAGGCAAGGCTGGTTTTATCCATTCTGAGTATCTCTTTTCCCAAAGGCCGGCAATACAAAAGGAGAAAGGGACGAGCGTTAGCGCAAATCCCAAAAAAAGTGTGGGTGGATGGATGACCATCCAATAATTTTGGAGCAGCGGATTTAAGCCAGTGCCGTCTTTTGGAATAAACTCTGGCTGCGACTTAAAAATAGGAGCATCCATGGCCTCGCGCAATAAAATAAAAGGAGAGCTACCTATTTTCAAATTGATAACTGGAAGAACTACTCCCAAAATCATGGAAGCTAAAAATACTTGAACGCTACAAAACACAACCATGGTAGTTGCCTCCCATTTTTTTTGCGTTCGGATCAAAACAATGCCAATAATGGCCTCCCAAAACATCCAGAGCAAAAAACTTCCCTCCTGGCCATTCCAAAAGCTAGAAACCACATATTGAGTTTCTAAATGCCGTGACGAGTGCGAATAAGCATAATGGTATTCAAAATAATGATTATTGATAATGATGAACAGGCAAATGATAATACCGAAAATATTGGCTACATGAGCATAAAAAGCAACTCTGGCGTTAAGAAGCCAAGCTTCTTTTTGTGCTGGGTTACTTTCAAGATGCGCTTTAAAATAAGCGAAAACAGCCATCGCTGATGTTACAAAAGTGGCGATGACAAAAAAATGACCGAGATTTCCGATAAAATAATGCATAAGCGCTAACTGATTTTTGTTGGATCAACAAGTATTAAACGCCTGCTTTTAATTTTTGCTCTTGGTATTTGGAAGGACACTTTAATAAAATTTTTTCTGCCACGAATTGGTTCCCCTTATACTCGCCAATGACCACAATTTTTTCGGATTTGCCTAAGTCGGCAGGTGCCGGTTCGTTGTAAACCACGCGTTCTTCCTTATTTTTTTCATCTACCAAAATGAAAGAGCATGAAAGCTTATCTGCGCCATTTTCTAATCCTACAATGGTGCCATTGCCATCTTTCTTCAATGATCCAACTATATGAATACTGGAAGTTTTACCTGCCTCTGCTAATCTGTAGGCTTGGCTAAAGTCAACGTAAGTACTAGTGTCTCCTGCCGTGGCAATAATTATACCGATAGCTGCCGCAATGATGGCAATTGCAATTATGTATGACTTTTTCATCCGAACTAAATTTTTTTGACTTTACTAACTAAACAAACAAAGTTAAGTTATGGCGCTGGTCAAATTCCAGAATCTTTATTTTTTTTCGCCTAACCTTTTTTCCAGTCGCGACACCTTTCGGTCAATCAGAAAAAGATACGCGAGAATGCCAACCAAAATGATAACCATGATTGCCACGACCACATAAATTTTTCCATTGGCACGCATGCCATCTGCCATTTCAGCGTCTTGTTGTGCAATGGCTATTTTTGAAAAGCACAATAGGGCGAAAACCGTTAATGTCTTATAAATTGTTTTCATTTTCGATAAGCTTTTCTTCTACATTTTTAGTTCGAATTCGGAGGCTCGCCAACCAAATCCCCAAAAGAATCCAGCCAATACAAGCAGGATAGAAAACAAGCCGCATTCGGCTGTCTAAATCGTACATATTAAAACCGGGGTTTCCACCGTTTCCGGGATGCATAGAACTAGTCATTCGCGGAATGATGAAAATTAGCGGAATCATCGCGGCAAAGGCAAAAACGTTATAAACAGCACTTAACCGTGCTTTTTGCTCGTCATTTTCAATTGATCCCCTCAAAATGAAATAAGCGAAATAAACCAAGATAGAAATGGCGGCTCCATTTTGCTTTGGATCACCGTGCCAGGGCGAGCCCCACGTATAATTCGCCCAAACCATGCCTGTAAAAATGCCCAAGATTCCGAATATAAGCCCAGCATTCGCATACTCTGCCGAGATAGTGTCCAATTGAATGCTAGGTTTGCGCAAATACTTTATGGCGTTGAAAAATGAAATCCCAAACATAGTCACCATAGTGAACCACATGGGTACGTGAAAGTACAGTCCGCGGATAGTTTCGTTCACGATTGCAAGCCTAGGTACTGAAAAAAGAAGCCCCCCTATAAACGAGTAGAGTAGCAAAATAACAGATAGGAATTTCCACCAAGAATTCTTCATAAGCTTAGCTGCGCCAAATATACGGGAAGAGCATGTATGACACGGCTGCCACCAAACAATTAATTGCAGTCAGTATGGTAAGTTCATCATAGCTTGCCGATCGATCTAGTCCATCGATACAGTTTTTTGTGATTTTTATCGATAACAAAAGAATTGATATAATCACCGGGAAACTCAACACGGCCATCAGAATAGTGCTATTGCTGGCCTTGGCTGCAATTCCCGAAAGTAGTGTAAGGGCTGAAGCAAAACCGAGCGCGCTCAACAAAATAGTTATACAAAACAGAAAAGCGTCATTGATGGGATTGCTCAAAAACAGCACGAAAAATGCAAATCCCGCAAAGGAAAGAATCCCGCAGAGCAAAAAATTATAGCAGATTTTGGAAATAATAATTGCCTCAGGACTGGCAATGGAATAAAAATAAATGTCTTTGCCTTTCTTTTCGCCAATAAAGCTTTTCGCCACCGTATTTACCGTGGTAAACAAAAGCGTAATCCAGAAAAGTGCGCTCCAACTTGTAGCGTCAATGACTCTAAATCCGAACGCGATGTAACTTATAAAAACCGTGGATACCAGATAAACAAGTAAACCCGAGATGACCGTTTTTCTGCGTATCTCAAGGTTTATTTCTTTTTTTATTAATGTCAGTATCAAATTTAAGAGAGTGAAGCGAGGTACTTGTTAAAGTTAAGCAACGCCACGATTACATAACCTAGAGCAAATGCAAAAAGAACCGCGACAACTACAGATTTTGCCATTCCTGGGCTTGCCGGCTCGGTAAATTCTGTAAAGCCCGTAACAATCTCAAAGGCAGGCTTTAAATATAAATCTCTATCAATAGCCAGAATTTCATTGTAAAGCCCAATATCTTGGTTGTAAATTTGAATTGGGTCGGTCACGGCCTTGTCGCTCAAAATAACATTGTTGGAGCCTTGTCTGCTTTGCTGTGCCATGCTTTGATAGTTTTGGAAGATGACTTTTTTGAGGCTATCTAATTTTTTTGATTCCGATTCCAACTTGCCCTTTTTTGCAATCAAGTTGATGCTATCAATTTCCATTCTTTTCTTGACGAATGGATCATTTCTGAAATAATTGACAAGCGCGTTTTCAAGTGGTTTGATCGAACTAGGCGAATTCACCCTCACAGTGATCTCAAAAGAATGCCGATTTTCGATTTGTAACCGGTTGATAATCTGATCGATTAACTTCACGTCTTTCTTCTCAGAGAGATTCTTGATCTTCTCGGAAAGGATTTCTAAATCAATTTTCTCCTCTTCAGACACAAAAGGCTTGGATTGAAAAAAAGAGATGCTATCAGCCAGTTTTTGAGGAATTTGAAGGGTTTTGGCTAATCCAATTTTGTTTTTCTCTTCAGCCAATTGGTTTAATTTTTCAACTGTTTGTTTTAGAATGCGAGTATTGATATAAGAACTATTGACAATCATAGTTGACTCGTAGTACTTTTTTGTTATCACTCCATTAGCATACAAAACGGCTCCCACTGCACCTATTAAAACGAGTACAATAAAAAGAATCTTATTTTGGGATGGGATTAACCTTAACACAGCCAGCGCCTTCAAAAAACTCATTCCTAGGTTGTGGAAAAAATCTCCTATTTTCGAAAACAACACACCAAGATCAATTTCGTCAGACTGCACGGGTTTTGGCTGATTCTCCATTGGTAATAATTACTAAGTTTGAAATTTAAGTACTTAATTTGCGCACGAAAATACAGATAGTACTTTCCAACTCAAAATCGAGATCAGCTCAACGGATTAATTAATATGGATAAAATTGCAGTAATTGGCTTAGGTTATGTGGGACTTCCTTTGGCTGCCGAATTCGGCAAGGAACTGAACGTGGTAGGGTTTGACATTAACAAAAGTAGGGTTGATCAACTAAAAAGGGGCTTCGATTTAACAAAGGAGTTAAGTACGGACGAACTGTTAGAGGCGAAGAAATTAACGTTTTCGGACCATTTAGCTGATTTGGAGGATGCAAACTACTTTATAATTACCGTTCCTACCCCCGTGGACGATTCAAAAATACCAGATCTCCAGCCTTTAATTAAGGCAAGCGATATGATCGGCAAGGTTTTAAAAAAGGGCGACATTGTTATTTATGAATCTACCGTTTACCCTGGTTGCACTGAAGAAATTTGCGTGCCCGTATTAGAAAAGTCTAGCGGATTGAGGTTCAATCAAGACTTTTTTTGCGGTTATTCTCCCGAAAGAGTCAATCCGGGCGATAAACTTCATCGTGTTGCCAATATCAAAAAAGTAACCAGCGGAAGTACGCCTGAAATTGCTGAAAAGGTAGATCAGCTTTATAAAACAATTGTAAAAGTAGGTACTCATAAAGCTTCATCTATTAAGGTTGCTGAAGCTTCTAAAGTTATAGAGAATTCGCAGCGCGATGTTAACATTGCTTTTGTGAATGAACTAGCGTTAATCTTCCAACGAATCGGTATTGATACCCACGAAGTACTGGAAGCTGCCGGCACAAAATGGAATTTCTTGCCTTTTAAACCGGGATTGGTCGGTGGCCATTGCATCGGTGTTGACCCCTACTACCTCACTCATAAAGCCGAGAGTCTGGGTTATCACCCTGAAGTGATCTTAGCTGGAAGGAGAATCAACGATAATATGGGTGCGTTCATCGCAAATAATGTAATCAAGTTAATGGCGCGCCATAATTTGCCAATAAATAGAGCGAAGGTGCTTGTGCTAGGAATTACATTCAAAGAAAATTGCCCAGATATTAGGAACAGCAAGGCAATAGACGTTGTCAGGGAGCTTCAGAGTTTTGGAACAGAAGTGGATATTTATGATCCTCACGCGGTCAATGAAGAGGTTCAACATGAGTATGGACTCAGCCTAATCGACTCGTTAAAAAAGAAATACCATGCCGTGGTGCTAGCCGTCAGTCATAAAGAATTCGCTTCGATAAGTTGGCAAGCAATTAAAGATCATGACACGGTGGTGTACGACATCAAGGGTTTTTTAGACAGATCACTAGTGACAGCAAGGCTTTAAAGTATGAAAAAAGTGCTAGTAACAGGCGGAGCCGGCTATATTGGAGCCCATACAGCTGTAGAATTAATTGCGCAAGGTTTTGAGCCGATTATTATTGATAACTTCTCAAAATCGGATAGGTCTCTTCTTACAGGAATTGAAAAGATTACCGATAAAACAGTTGCGTTTTACGAAGGTGATTGTGCGGATGAGAATTTCATTCAAATGGTTTTTGAAAAAGAAAAAGAGATAGCGTGTGTAATGCATTTTGCGGCTTTCAAAGCTGTGGGCGAATCGGTACAGCAGCCGCTAATGTATTATCAAAATAATATTAATTCATTGCTGGCTGTGTTAGAAGCAATGAACAAAAACGAAATAAAAAACATCATTTTTTCCTCTTCTTGCACCGTTTACGGTGAGCCAGACGCTATTCCAGTGGATGAGAATGCACCTTTCAAAAAGGCAGAGTCTCCTTATGGGGCTACCAAGCAAATGTGCGAAAGGATACTTGAAGATCAGTCGATTGCAGATAGTAACCTTCGTGTAATTTCTTTGCGCTACTTCAATCCTATTGGGGCTCATCCAAGTTCAATGCTAGGTGAGCTGCCGTTAGATGTTCCAGGAAATCTTGTGCCTTATATTACCCAAACAGCAGCTGGGATCCGTAAAAAACTCACTGTATTTGGAAGTGATTACAATACGCCTGACGGCTCTTGCCTAAGAGACTATATCCACGTAGTTGACTTAGCGCAAGCACATGTTGCCGCATTGAGCAAAATGATAGATTCCAACGAATTGAAATCATATGAGGTGTTCAACCTAGGAACAGGGTTAGGTGTATCTGTTTTGGAACTGGTCAATGAATTTATCAAAGTCACTGGCATTCAACTTCCTTATCAAATTGGCCCAAGAAGAGCGGGCGATGTTGAAAAAACGTATGCCAATCCCGCCAAGGCATTTGAGAAGCTAGGTTGGAAAACTAAGTTGACGTATAGCAACGCACTATTAGATGGTTGGAACTGGCAAAAGAAAATTTCTAACATCAAGTAATGAAGCTACCAAAGAAAATACAAATGGTTGATTTGCATAATCAATATTTACGGATCAAACCGGAGATTGATCAAGCTATTCAATCCGTGTTAGATTCAACTTCGTTTGTAAGAGGAGAAGACGTAACGGCCTTTGAGAAATCGTTTACGGATTTTCATCAGGGTGCATTCACGATTTCTTGCGGAAACGGCACCGATGCCTTGCAGGTAGCAATGATGGCTTTAGATTTTAAACCTGGCGATGAGGTAATCTTACCAGTTTTCAACTATGTAGCTAATGCAGAGGTCCTAGCCCTATTAGGACTCACGCCAGTTTTTGTGGAAGTTGACCCCGACACATTTAACATAGACGCACAGCAAATAGAAGAAAAAATCTCAGCCAGAACTGTGGCCGTTATTCCGGTGCATTTGTTTGGCCAGTGTGCCAATATGGATGCTATTATGGAAATAGCTTCCAAGCATAACCTATATGTAATTGAAGATTATGCACAGGCCATTGGAGCGGTTTATAGTTTTGCTGATGGAACAAGGAAAAAGGCGGGAACGATGGGGACAATAGGATGCACATCTTTTTTCCCTTCTAAAAATTTAGGTTGTTTCGGAGATGGTGGAGCATTGGTGACTACCGATGGAGTATTGGCTGAAAAAGTGAGAATGGTGGCCAACCACGGGCAGCGAATAAAATATCATCATGAGATAGTTGGTGTGAATAGCCGACTAGATACTATACAAGCTGCGATTCTTAATGTCAAATTAAAATTTCTCAACCAATATGAACAAAGTCGAAATAAGGCAGCAAGTTTTTACGACCAAGCTTTAGCGAATATTCCATTCTTAGAAATACCGTTTAGAAGTAAATCCAGCACCCATGTATTTCATCAATACACATTGAAACTGAAAGGAATCAAGAGAGAGCCGTTCAAAGCCTATCTTGAAAGTAATGGAGTTCCTTCTATGGTATATTATCCAGTACCCTTGCATTTGCAAAAAGCATATAAAATTATGGGAATTGATGAAGGCTCATTTCCTATCAGCGAAGATTTGTGTAAGCGCGTACTGTCGTTACCCATGCACACTGAAATGGATGAAGAACAACTGTCGCATGTTTGTGAGGTAATAAAAAACTACCAAGGGTAATGATAAGTAAAGGCTACTTTGCACATCCAATGGCTGTGGTTGATGAGGGCTGTGAAATTGGCGAAGGGACAAAAATCTGGCATTTTTCGCACATTATGCCCAACTGCAAAATAGGAGTAAACTGCAATATTGGCCAAAACGTGGTGATTTCACCCGAGGTTATCTTAGGTAACAATGTAAAGGTTCAAAATAACGTTTCGATCTACACAGGAGTAATATGTGAAGATGATGTTTTCTTGGGGCCATCTATGGTGTTCACAAATGTCATCAATCCGCGGAGCGCAGTAAATAGAAAAAACCAATATCAAAAAACGATTGTAAGAAAGGGTGCTAGCATTGGCGCAAATGCCACAATTGTGTGCGGGCATGATATTGGAAAGTATTCGTTTATTGGTGCGGGCTCAGTAGTAACCAAAACAGTTCCCGATTATGCACTGGTAGTAGGAAACCCAGCTCGGCAAACTGGTTGGATGAGTGAGTTTGGCCACAAATTAAAATTCGATGAAAGCGGCTCTGCAACCTGTCAAGAAAGCGGTGAAAACTATGTGTTAAAAAACGGAGGTGTTTCAAAAGTAAATACTAGTAAACCCTGAGAATCCTTAAATCCCGATAAAATCATGATCAATTTTGCCTTAATAGGAGCCGCAGGTTATATCGCCCCAAGGCACATGCAAGCCATAAAAGACACTGGGAATAATCTTGTCGCTGCTTTAGATAAATTCGATAGCGTTGGAATTATTGATTCTTACTTTCCCAAAGCTGATTTTTTTACAGAATTTGAACGGTTTGATCGTCACATCGACAAGCTAAAAAGAACAGGAACAAAGATTGACTTTGTAAGCATTTGTTCCCCAAACTACCTGCACGATTCGCACATTCGGTTTGCGCTGCGACATGGTGCAAATGCTATTTGCGAGAAGCCATTGGTGTTAAATCCGTGGAATATCGATGCGCTCGAGGAAATTGAGCGAGAAACGGGAAAGAAAGTGTTTACGATTCTTCAGTTGCGGCTTCATCCCGCCATTATTGCTTTGAAAAAGGAAATAGATGAAGCACCTTCAGGCAAAAAATTTGAAGTTGATCTCACTTACATTACTTCTCGTGGCAACTGGTATCAGCACAGTTGGAAGGGTGATGAGTCGAAATCGGGAGGGGTTGCCACCAACATTGGTATCCATTTTTTTGATATGTTACTATGGATTTTCGGTAAGCCATTGAATAGCGAATTAACAGCACGTAGCGACTATCACGCGGCTGGTGTGCTAAATTTAGAGAAGGCAAACATTAACTGGTTTTTGAGTATTAATTCGGAACACTTACCCTATGAGGCGAAACAAAAAGGGAAGCGGACGCACCGATCGTTGACTATTGAAGGAAGGGAAATTGAATTTAGTGACGGGTTTACAGAACTTCACACAAACAGCTATAGCGAAATATTAAAGGGAAATGGATTTGGATTAAAAGAAGCACGGGCTTCTATTGAATTGGCTCATGGGTTTAGGGTTAAGAATTAAACTGGCCTAAAACATGCCGTTTCGTCAGGTTTTTCTTGTGAAAAGCATTATTATGTGGTGAGGCATCCTTCGGGTATCCTCTAAGTAAGCTTCGATCTAAGGTTTTAGGAGAAAATGTCAGGGTTAAAGAAAAGATCTGCACAACATCGAAACAAACTCTTTTTTATAACTTTGAAAAAATAACTGAAAATAAGTAAAACTGTTGGTTCGGTTGAACTCGTAGAAACCTTCTTATTTGAAATCTAAAACGCCTTCAACAACTCAATGGGACAGAAAAAACCTAGATTTGAAATTCCATGTCTAGCGTCTAAATACTAGCGCCTCACGTCTAAAACATGAAATTCTAAATACCATGGCTAATGTTTCAATACTAAAGTCTAATACATGAAATTCCAATGTCTAACGTCTTCATACTAATGTCTCACGTCTAATATATGAAAGGAATAATTTTAGCTGGCGGCTCAGGCACTCGACTTTATCCGCTCACACAAACTGTTTCAAAGCAGATTTTGCCTATTTACGATAAGCCCATGATTTATTACCCAATGTCGGTGTTGATGTTGGCTAATATTCGAGAAATCCTGATCATTTCCACTCCTCAAGACATTCATTTATTTGAAAACCTTTTTGCTGATGGATCAAAATTAGGGTTGAAGATTTCTTACAAGATTCAGCCTTCTCCAGAGGGACTTGCACAAGCATTTTTACTGGGTGAAGAATTTATTGGAAATGATTCCTGTTGTCTGGTATTGGGCGATAATATTTTCTATGGCTATAACTTTTCTAAATTATTGGAAGAGGCCAGCGAGTTAAAAACCGGAGCGACTGTTTTTGGATATTATGTAAATGATGCCGAGCGCTACGGTGTAGTTGAGTTTGATGAAGAAGGTAAAGTGCTTTCCATCGAGGAAAAGCCCAAAGTGCCTAAATCGAACTATGCAGTTACAGGGCTTTATTTTTACGATAATACCGTTGTACAACGGGCCAAACAAGTAAAACCTTCGCCAAGAGGGGAATTGGAAATCACCGACCTCAACAGAATTTACCTCGAAGAAAATTTACTGACCGTGAAATTGCTAGGTCGTGGCATGGCATGGCTAGATACGGGTACTCACCAATCCATGCTGCAGGCCTCAAATTTTGTTGAATCTATAGAAGAGCGACAAGGCTTAAAGATAGCTTGCCTTGAGGAGATTGCATACCGAAAGGGTTACATTTCAAAAGAACAAGTAATTGAGTTGGCAAAACCGTTGCTTAAGAACCAATACGGTCAATATTTGATGAAAGTTATTAACGAGAAATTTATTCGATAAAATGAAGGTAGTTTCAACACCGTTTAAAGACCTTTTCGTTTTAGAGCCAAAAGTACATGGCGATGCTCGGGGCTATTTCATGGAATCATTCAGTAAAAGGACTTTGATTGAGGTAGGAATAGACCTAACGTTTGTCCAGGACAATCAGTCAAGTTCAGCAAAAGGCGTTCTGCGCGGCCTACATTTTCAAAAGCCTCCTTTCGCTCAAACAAAACTTGTTCGTGTTTTAAGCGGATTGATTTTAGATGTCGTAATTGATATACGAAAGGAAGAACCAACTTTCGGGATGCAATTCTCGATTGAACTCTCCTCAGAAAACAAAAAACAACTATTGGTTCCGAAAGGTTTTGCTCATGGTTTTATTGTGCTGAGTGAACAAGCCGAAGTTTTTTACAAAGTGGATCAATACTATAATGCGCAAGCTGACGCTGGTTTGTTATTCAACGATCCAGCCCTGAATATTGATTGGAAACTACCTGCTAATGAATTCATCCTTTCCGAAAAAGACAAAAAGCATCCAATTTTATCACAACTTGGTTCAATTTTTTAAGATGAAAAACTTTTCTATTAGTATACTCTCAACCCGCATTGTCTCACATCTCAATACTTATTAATTATGTCTAATTCGATTCTAGTCACAGGCGGAGCAGGATTTATAGGCTCCAATTTTATACCCTACTTTTTGGAAGCTCACGATGATTACCATGTGGTTAATTTAGATGCCTTGACGTATGCGGGCAATTTGGATAACCTCAAGGAAGTGGAGGCGAATCCGAAATACACGTTTGTTAAAGGAGATATTTGCGATCGCGCTCTTGTTGAAGAATTATTTAAAAAACATGATTTTTTCGGAGTCATCCACTTTGCTGCTGAGTCGCACGTAGATAATTCAATAAGCGGGCCGGAGGCATTTATTCGCACCAATATAAATGGCACGTTTACCTTGCTTGACGTTGCAAGAAAAAATTGGATTAAAGCCCCGTTCGAATCCGTAACAGGAAAAGAGAGAAACCGGTTTCTACATGTCTCAACAGATGAAGTCTATGGCACCTTAGGTGAAACCGGATTGTTTAGCGAAAGCACGCCTTACGCACCTAATAGTCCGTATTCAGCCTCAAAAGCGGGTAGCGATTTACTGGTGAGAAGCTATTTTCATACGTATGGCCTAAATGTGGTAACAACAAACTGCTCCAACAATTATGGCCCTAAACAGCACCAGGAAAAACTCATCCCAACAATCATTAGAAAGGCCTTAGCAGGTGAACCCATCCCTATCTATGGTGACGGTAAAAATATTCGAGATTGGTTGTTTGTATTAGATCACGCTAAAGGGATTGATTTAGCCTTTCACACCGGAAAATCAGGAGAAACCTATAACATTGGCGGCAGAAATGAGCGGGTAAACAATCAGATAGCTAACACCATTTGCGAGTTGCTGGATTCAAAGAAACCACGGACCGATCAAAAAAGCTATAAAGAACAACTCACTTTTGTGAAAGACAGAGCTGGCCACGATAGGCGTTATGCCATAGATGCCACAAGAATTGAAAACGAACTGGGTTGGAAAGCCGAAGAAAACTTTGAAAGTGGTATTAAGAAAACCATTGATTGGTACCTTAAAGCACAATAACTGCAACTAATGGAGGCATCACAGCACCTTATATATTTGGAAGCTTTGACATACCTTTTGTATTTTTACAACAATCATGAAAAAGGCAGTTTTTGTACCATTGGAAAAGAAAAAAGAAGCCCAGGTATTGGAAGATATCTCCCTTACTCCGCAAGAACGAGTGGACAGAATGTTTGAACTTATTGACGCTCTAATATATCTGCAGAAAGAGTATGTGCTTTTGGAAAAAGAAAACTGTGTTACCTTAAGACGAAGTGCAGCCTTATCGTAAAGACCTAGATCAATTTTGTGGGCATCTTAATCGGTGCTGTGTCGAATACCTGATAGTCGGTGGTCTTGCTGTTAATTACCATGGGTTTCAACGAGCTACGGGTGATATCGATATCTGGTACAACCCTGCCAAAGAAAACTATGCCAACCTATTGATTGCCATCCAAGCAATGGGGTTTGAGACCAAAGATATTGAGAAGCAAAAGTATTATGAATTGAAGGGTGTTGTTCGTTTGCCACTGGAGCGTTATACGATAGAGCTCCTTTCTATCATTGATGGGAAGTTCACTTTTATGGATGCCTATCAAAAGGCAGAAAAAGTAAAGCTAATCAATGAAGTAGGACTTGTAATGAGCTATGATTTTTTGATCAAGAATAAAATTATGACAAGGCGACCGAAGGATCTAGAAGACATCCGTCAGCTTGAACTGAGAAGGAGCCAAAGCGAGAAGGAAAACAAATGGAAGAGTTTTTTGGGTTTTTGGCGTTAGATCAAATCGTATGGAATCACTAAATTTGTAACTTTATTTCTTTTTATAGGATGAAAAAAGCGTTAATTACAGGCATAACTGGCCAAGATGGGGCTTACCTGGCGGAGCTTTTGCTCGCGAAAGGATACGAAGTTCATGGTATCAAGCGAAGAACTTCTTTATTCAACACGGATCGGATTGATCATTTGTATCAAGATCCACACGAAGATAAGATCAACTTAAAACTCCATTATGGAGATTTAAGTGATTCCAGTAATCTTATAAGAATTGTTCAGGAAGTTCAACCAGACGAGATTTACAATTTGGGCGCGATGTCGCACGTAAAAGTAAGTTTCGATTCCCCGGAATACGCAGCAGATGTGGATGGAATAGGCACTTTGCGCCTTTTAGAAGCCATAAGAATACTTGGTCTGACCCAAAAGACCAGATTTTATCAGGCTTCAACTTCAGAGTTGTATGGGCTAGTTCAGGAAGTCCCTCAACGAGAGACAACTCCTTTTTACCCGCGCTCACCATATGCAGTTGCAAAGCTGTATGGTTATTGGATCACGGTAAATTATAGAGAAGCCTACAATATGTTTGCTTCAAACGGTATTCTTTTTAATCACGAATCACCATTGCGCGGAGAGACATTTGTTACTCGCAAAATTACCCGAGCTGCCTGTAAAATAGTGCTGGGTTTGCAACAATGTCTTTATATGGGCAATATTGACTCTAAGCGCGATTGGGGTCATGCGAAGGATTATGTGAAAGTAATGTGGTTAATGCTCCAACATACCAAGCCAGATGATTTTGTGGTTGCGACAGGCGTTACTACTACTGTGCGGGAGTTTATTGTGAAAACATTTATTCGATTAGGAATCGTAATCGATTTTAAAGGAACTGGGGTAGATGAAATAGGTTTTGTGTCTGAGTTAAAGGATAGTTCTGTCAAAGTAAAAGTGGGTGATGTTATCATGAGAATAGACCCCAAATACTTCCGTCCAACAGAAGTTGAGTTATTGATTGGAGACCCAGCAAAAGCCAAGCGCGACTTGAAATGGGAGTTAGAATATGATCTAGATAAGTTAGTGGATGACATGGTTTCAAGCGACCTACAATTGTTTAAACGCGATCATTATTTAAAAGAAGGAGGCCATAAAATTTTTCAATATAACGAGTAATGGAGAAAACTTCTAAAATTTATGTAGCGGGTCACCGTGGCATGGTTGGTTCTGCTATTGTAAGAAAATTGCTGGCCGAAGGGCATGACAACCTTGTTCTAAGAACATCTTTGGAATTAGACTTGCGCAACCAAGCAATGGTAGAAAAATTCTTCGAAACGGAGAAACCTGAGTATGTTTTTTTAGCCGCAGCCAAAGTAGGTGGTATCATGGCAAATAATACCTACAGGGCGGATTTTCTTTATGAGAATTTAATGATTGAAAGTAACGTAATTCATCAAAGCTATGTCCATAAAGTGAAGAAGCTATTATTCTTGGGTTCTTCTTGCATTTATCCAAAGAATGCGCCCCAACCCTTGAAAGAAGAATATCTGTTATCTGGTTATCTAGAAGAAACCAACGAGCCTTATGCCATTGCCAAAATTGCAGGGATTAAGCTCTGTGAAAATTACAGAAGGCAATATGGCTGTGATTTTATATCGGCTATGCCCACCAACTTGTACGGCCCAAATGATAATTATGATTTGAATAATTCTCATGTCATTCCGGCCTTGCTTAGAAAATTTCACGAAGCTAAGATTAATAATTCCGCTTATGTAGAAGTGTGGGGATCAGGAAAGCCATTGAGAGAATTTATGCATGTAGATGATCTAGCGGCCGCCTGTTTATTTTTAATTAACCACTATAACAATTGGGAGTACATTAATATTGGAAGTGGGTTAGAGCTATCAATACGACAATTAGCTGAGACGATTTCATCAATAGTCCAATATCAAGGAGAAATAAGTTGGATCAGCGATAAGCCAGATGGGGTTTTCCGAAAACTGATGGATTCTAGTCGGATGAGAGATATGGGATGGCAAAGTTCTATAGAGTTAGTATCTGGTATTACTGACGTCTACAGGACATTGAAATGGAACTAGCTTAAAATGACAAAAAAGCTGTTAGTATCGGCAATGGCGTGGGGTATTTCTGGGCAGTTCGCAAAATTGTTTTTAAAATTTGGTGTAAGTATTTTATTGGCGAGGATGTTAAGTCCGAAAGAATTTGGCTTGGTGGGCATGGTTACTGTAATAATAGCCCTTTTGACTTCATTCAGTGAATTAGGGTTGGTGACAAGCATTATACAGAAAAAAGAAGTTACACAACAAGAGTTATCTTCCGTATTTTGGGTTAATTGCATCCTCGGGCTGTTTGTGAGTATTTTATTCTATTTGTCAGCAAATCTTATTTCTGATTTTTATCACGAGCCAGACTTGGTGAATGTGGTTAAGGTTCTTTCTCTTAATTTTTTTTTGAATTCACTTATACTAACACACAATGCATTGCTCAGCAAGTCATTAAACTTTAAACGATATGAATTGTACACAACAATTTCTACTTTCGTTGCCTCATTTGGAGCGATTGCTCTCGCCTACCTTAATCAGGGAGTTTGGGCCCTTGTAGGGCTTTACTCATTCACAAGCATAATGAATTTTCTCGTGGTATGGGTGTTTGAAAAATGGAGACCTTCTTTTGTTTTGAAGTTTTCACTCGTAAGGAACATGTTATCATTCGGATTCAAAGTATCATTATCATCAATTTTAAATACTTTAGTTAGCGGGCTAGACACAATTATCATTGGCAAATATTTTTCTACCGTAACTTTGGGATTGTATAGCTTTTCCCAAAATATTATCAACATACCTACTGCCACCTTCAGTGGGGTTTTTGCAAGGACATTACTCCCTGTAATGTCGCGACTACAAGAAGATATCCACGAAACAAAAAAGACATATAAAAGGTCGATTAATATGGTAAACTTTTTCTTCATTCCAGCCATGCTTTCTGTAGTGGTATTGGCTGATCCAATAGTCAGAATTTTCCTGGGCGATAAGTGGGTACTCGCGATCCCCTATCTTCGCATGTTTGCCATTATTGCTATTTTCTATCCCGTGAGCGCCATTAATATCAACGTCCTACTGGCTCAAAGTAGGGGTGGAGAATTTCTTAAGTTAACAGTATTGAAAAAGTCCTTACTTTTGGTGGCTTTACTGGTTGGTTTAAATTGGGGAATCATGGGGATTTTGTATGCTTTGATTGTGGTTTCTGTCATCGGACTCTATTTCAACATGTTGGTTTCTGGAAAGGCCTCAAATTATTCTGTCAAGGATCAGATATTTGATCTGATTCCCATATCCATTCTCTCTATTGCTTACACAGCCATTCTTTGGATGTTTTTTCTGCTCTTTACTCCATTTTTCGGCCAAATAATTAGCTCGTTTCTGAGCCTCTTGTTTAGTATTGCGCTACTTTTGGGGGTTTCTAAGAGGTTTGCGCCAACTGTTTTTGCTGATTTTAGATTGGTACTAGGTGTTTAAAGACAATATTGAATGACAATTAATGTTACTCGCCCGGCTCTTCCGGACCTAAATAAATATTCAGAGTATTTGACTGGTATTTGGGAACGGGCTCATCTAACGAATAGAGGTCCTTTGGTCATTGACTTGGAACAAAAGCTCATACAGTATCTAGGTCTTAATCATCTGTTATTTGTTGCAAATGGAACCTTAGCAATACAAGTTGCAATTAAAGCCATGGGATTAAAAGGCAGCATATTAACAACGCCTTTTTCATATGTGGCAACTACGACTTCTATTCTTTGGGAGAACTGTGAGCCTGTATTTGTAGATATTGAGCCGAATACCTTCTGTATAAACCCCAATCTGATAGAATCAAAAATCAAGAGTGATACCACTGCAATACTAGCTACCCACGTGTACGGTTTTCCTTGTGAAGTAGAAAAGATTGAACAGATAGCTAAGAAACATAACCTACGTGTGATTTATGATGCAGCCCATGCTTTTGGTGTGAAATATAAAGGAGAAAGTTTACTTAATTACGGAGATGTTTCGACACTAAGTTTTCATGCGACAAAACTATTTCACACTGTTGAGGGCGGGGCGATAGTGTCAAATGATACCTCTTTGAACCAAAAAATATTTAATCTCCACGCATTCGGTCATTTGGGAGATGAGTATTTTTCAGTGGGTGTGAATGCCAAGAATTCCGAATTTCATGCGGCAATGGGTCTCTGTAATCTCCCTACAGTCCACGATGCGATTGCTAAACGGAAAACTGTTGCGGATAGCTACATTTCTATTCTTCGAGAATTGCCACTCCAATTGCCGAAAATAGCTCCCGACATTGAATACAATTACGCCTACTTTCCAATTATTTTTGAAAATGAGAAGATTTTGCTCCATGTGAAAAAATCCTTGGAAGCAGAGGGTGTAAATACCAGGAGATATTTTTATCCATCATTAAATAAGCTCCCGTATATAACGTCCGAGGACGAATGTCCGGTTTCCGAAGATATATCCAGACGTGTTCTTTGTCTTCCGTTTTATCAGCAATTAACGGATAAAGAGATTTCAAAAATAAGTGCAATTATTATAAAAGCTACATTGAAGAAGTTATGAAAGTTGCAATTATGCAGCCCTATTTTTTTCCTTATATAGGTTATTTTCAGCTTTTGAATACGGTCGATGAGTTCATTGTTTATGACAACATTGAGTATTCAAAAAAGGGGTGGATAAGTAGAAATAGGATCCTTGTGAACGGAAAGGATGCGTACATCTCGGTTCCTATCAGGAAAGATTCTGACTTTCTTGACGTTAGAGATAGATTTCTAGCCCAAGTATGGGTGACAGATCGGAAGAAGATGTTAAATCGGATAAATGAATCGTACAGAAAGGCTCCTGAATTTGAGTTTGTCTTTGCGGTAGTTGAAAAATGCATCCTTTTTGAGGAGCCGAACTTGTTCAAATTTATTTTGCATTCTCTCGAAACCTTGAAGAGTTATTTAAGTATCACAACACCGTTGTCGGTATCCTCAACCATTGCTATTGATCACTCATTAAAGGCTGAACAAAAAGTTCTGGCTCTTTGCAAGGAAAGGAATGCGACTCATTACATTAACCCGATTGGGGGGTTACAGCTATATGATAAGACAATCTTTAAAAATCAGGGAATTGAACTGAGCTTTCTTCAGTCTTCTGAGTTGATATACGATCAATTAGGCAATACCTTTGTTCCTTGGTTGTCCATCATTGATGTGATGATGTTTAATTCACGTGAAAAGATTGGTGTATTACTGAAGAATTTTGAGCTGAAATAACTAAAGTGATATGTTCAATGACCTCATTTTTTGATTGTTCAAAATACTTTTTGGCAGATGCGTAGGTTGTCTGGAGATAAGTCGAACTTGAAATAGTATGGATAAAAAGATTAATGTTCTAATATTTCCAGCAGGATCCGAAATCGGCATTGAAATTTTTCATTCGTTAAAATATAATCTACACTTTAATCTAATAGGCGTTTCCGGAAAGGCTGATTACGCCAGATTTTTATACGATGAGCCTAATTATTTCGAAGGGAAATACTACATCGACAATCCGGATTTTTTGGAACAGTTTAATTCGTTATTAACTGAAAAAGAAATTGAATACATTTTCCCAACGCACGATAGTGTAACAAACTTTCTTGCGAAGAATCAGGCTCAGTTAAAAGCGAAAGTCATTACATCCCCATATGAAACGACACAGGTCGCAAGATCAAAAAAGCAAACCTATGATCTTTTTAAGGATTGTGATTTTTGTCCGATGGTCTTTGAACCGCCATTCAAGGAAGTAACCAATCACGTCTTTCTGAAGCCAGATAAAGGACAGGGTGGCAAAGGGGTACTCGTGGCAGGTAATCGTGATGAGGCGATGGCACATTTCAACAAAGATCCAAATCTTGTTGTGTGTGAACTGTTGCCCGGGGATGAACTTAGTGTTGATTGCTTCACGAATAGACACGGAAAACTTTTGTTTGTGGGGCCGCGCACCCGAGAGCGTGTTCAAATGGGGATATCGTTCAACTCAAAAAGGGTTACCCTCACAAATGAAATACAGCGAATTGCGGATGAAATAAATAGCAGGGCTGTAATACAAGGTGCATGGTTCTTTCAAATCAAGAAGGACTATAACGGTAAATTCAAACTGTTGGAATTTGCCGTTCGACAGGCCAGCACGATGGGCCTGTATCGACAAGCTGGAGTGAATTTTGCCTTGCTGTCGCTCTTTGATAAGATGGATTATGAGGTTTCCGTTTTGGATAATGGTTACTCCTTAGAGTTGGAAAGATGCCTCTCTAACAAATACAAGATCAATTATTCATATAATAAGGTGTTTATTGATTTTGACGACACCATAATTGTCAATGAGAAGGTGAATCTGGAGGCGATCAAGTATATTTATGGCTGCAAGAACCGGGGGATTTCAATTGTTATGATCACCAAGCACTTACACAATCTGGATGACACGCTTGCCCGATATGCCATCTCCAAAAATCTTTTCGATAGCATTATCCATCTGAAGATGGAAGAGGAGAAGTTTAAACATATTGAGAAAGAGGGTAGTATCTTTATTGATAATCACTTCCTGGAGAGAGCGCAGGTTCATAAGGAATTGGGCATCCCGGTTTTTGATGTAGACGCGATAGAGAGTTTAATTTAAAAAATTTAATATAAAAAGAGTTTTACTCATGAATGACTTTACAACTGAACTTCGGCTTTTTAGAAATAAAATTATTTCTTCCCTTAAGGATATCAAGTTAACCCAAAACAATCCCCGTTATTTCCATGAAACGATAATTCCGAGGACTACATATTCCCCATGGATCACTGACTCTTCCTTTCAGGTGGTTTATAGAATGGCATCACCAAATACCTTGGTGGATGTTTACAGATGTTATAATTTGTGGGATTTGGTAAAGCAAACAAATCACTTGCAGGGTGATCTCCTAGAAGTGGGCGTATGGAATGGTGGAACCTCATCTATCATTGGAGTTGCCTCTAATAACACCGGTAAGCTATATGCAGCAGATACGTTTGAGGGTGTGGTCAAGGCTGGCGAAAACGATACCTGGTATAAAGGAGGAGAACATGCAGATGCAAAAAAGGACGAAGTGGATCGCTTGCTTAAAAGTGCTTCGATAGCCGATTATGAAATTTTGAAAGGAATTTTTCCTGAGGATTTTGAGCAACGATTAAACGATGTGAAGATCAAATTCTGTCACATTGATGTTGACGTGTACCAATCGACAAAGGATATCTTTAATTTTGTTTGGCCAAGATTGGTTGTCAACGGAGTTGTTGTATTCGATGACTATGGATTCCTGGGCTGTGAGGGGATTACAAAATTTGTGGATGAGCTTGATATTCAGGAAGGCATCAAAATGTACAACCTAAATGGTCAGGCGGTTATTGTCAGATGTGGTAAGTGAAACAGTCCTCGTTTCGAAATCAAGTAACTAAAAATCTAAATCTCTTTATGTATAAATGGCTAAAAATGGGGCGAGTATTTGATCCAAGAACGGTCGAGAACAGGCCTTGGATGAAAGAATTTGCACAATCGCCTTCAGTAGTTTTTTTTGAAAACCACCTGAGGGTTTATTTTTGCTGTCGCCCACTACCCGATGCCAATGGCATGTACAAAAGTTACATTGGCTATGTTGATTTTGATAAGAACGATTTATCGAAAATTATCAGGGTTTCTGAAAACCCAGTAGTTGAGCATGGTGGCCTGGGCTCATTTGATGAATTCGGAACATATCCCGTATCAGCGATAAAGGACGGAAATGAAATACGTATTTATTATAGCAGTTTTGCGCGTTGTGAGTCCGTTCCCTTTAATGCGGCTGTAGGTGTTGCTACTAGTAAGGACAATGGAGAAACCTTCTCAAAAATAGGACAGGGACCTGTATTGTCATATAGTTACAACGAACCTTTTGTGCTCGGTAGTCCTAGAATTCGAAAATTCAACGACAAATGGTACCTGTGGTATGTATCGGGACAAAAATATGTGAAAGCGGAAAACAGAGCAGAACCCGTTTATAAAATTCGGATGGCAGTCTCGGACGATGGATTGAATTGGACGAAAATCGGTGTTAATTTATTATCCGATGTGCTCGAGGAAAATGAATGTCAGGCAAGTCCGGATGTCACATTTGCAAACGGCAAGTATCATATGTTTTTCTCATTTCGCTACAATTTAGATTTTAAAAAAGTAGGTCGAGGTTACCGGTTCGGTTATGCGCAGTCAACGGATTTGTTGAATTGGGTGCGGGATGACAAGCGAGCTGGCATAGATGTTTCTGCTGAAGGTTGGGATTCAGAAACCGTGAGTTATGGTCATTTATTTATGCTAAAGGGGGATACATTTATGTTCTACCAAGGAAATGAAATGGGCAGATATGGATTCGGTTTAGCAAAATTAGATGGGAAATTGAATTAAAATCTTTGTTATGCACTGGAAAAAAATAGGTAAGATATTTGATCCGCGAGATTACACGCTAACGAATAATTGCAAAGAATTCGCGCAATCTCCTCAGGCTTTAGTTTTTGACAATTTTGTTAGAGTATACTTTTCAACGCGCGAAAAGGAGGCAAACGGAAAGTTTCTAAGCTACATTAGTTATGTGGATTTTGACAAGAACATGCAAAAAGTATTGCGTGTTTCTGATCATACCGTCATTGAGTTAGGTGAGCTCGGTTGCTTTGATGAGCACGGAATTTTTCCGTTGAACGTTTTAAGAGATGGCGAAAAAATCCTGGGATTCATCAGTGGTATCAGCAGAAGAGTTTCTGTCCCGGTTGAAACCGGCATTGGATTGGCCACTAGCAATGATGGCGGAGAGACTTTTGTTCGTCAGGGTCCAGGCCCTGTTTTGACTTCGTCATTGTTTGAACCATTTATGGTGGGAGACCCCTATGTATTGAAAATTGGTGACCAATTTCATATGTGGTATATTTTTGGAACAAAATGGATACCAAATGCGGAATTTGATGGCCGGCCATCGCGAGTTTACAAAATTGCCCACGCAACTTCCTTCGATGGGTTAACCTGGGAGAAAGAAGGCAAACTTATTATCTCGGATAAGCTGGACGTTGATGAGTGTCAGGCGCTACCCACTGTCATCAAGATAGGGGAAGTGTACCATATGTTTTTTTGCTACAGAGAGGCGGTTGGGTTTAGAAATGAAAAGGGACGTGGATACAAATTGGGCTACGCATTTTCAACTAACTTGATCGAGTGGTCTCGCAATGATGAAGCGGTTGCCATTAACGAGGATGCAGATAGTTGGGACTCAGAGATGATGTGTTACCCAAATGTTTTTGAATTGGATCGCAAAATTTATCTTTTATATAATGGCAACGAGTTTGGCCGATATGGTTTCGGCTTAGCGGAGTTAATAAACGATTAAAATAAAATACAATGGCTGAAAAAAGAGATTATAATAAAGAGTTCAAAGACAACGAGGGTAGAAAATATGGCTATTCGTTCGACTTTGACGTGATGCATCCATTCATGCTAAAGTCGTTCATACCTCATTTCCGAAAAGGAAATTTTTTGGAACTCGGCAGTTTTAAGGGCGCCTTCACGAAGAGATTTCTACCCTATTTCGATGACATCACATGCGTGGAAGCTTCTGATGAGGCAATTGTTGTTGCTAGAAGTAAACTTGGAGATAAAATCAAATACGTGCATTCTATGTTCGAGGAGGCAACGCTTCCTGAAAAATATGATAACATCATTTTAACCCATGTACTGGAACATATTGATGATCCCGTAGCCGTGTTGAAGCGCGTGAACGATGAATGGCTATCCGACACGGGAAGATTTTTTCTAGTTTGCCCAAATGCCAATGCGCCATCACGTCAGATTGCCGTAAAGATGGGATTGATCACACACAACGCTGCGGTAACCCCTGCAGAATTGGAGCATGGGCATAGAATAACCTATTCGCTTGATACGTTAGAACGCGATGCAAAAGCAGCAGGATTGAATGTCGTCCATAGGTCAGGTATTTTCTTTAAGGCCCTGGCAAATTTTCAATGGGATAAGATTCTGGGGACAGATGTCATTTCAGAAGCCTATTTAGAAGGTTGTTATCAACTTGGTCAGCAATACCCTGACCTTTGTTCCAGCATTTTTTTAATGTGCGAAAAAGGAAGAAAACATGATTAATCTGCTGAAAACTATTTATTGGTTTTTTAGAAAGGCCATTAACTCACTTGGCACAAGTAAAAAATGCTATATCTGTAAGAGGACGTTTCATCATTTTACTGAATTTAGAGGCGGCTCGAAGAACCTTAGTGATTATATAAATGCCTTGCGATTCGTTGGATCTGACATTGATAACTTTGGTTGTATGTATTGCAATTCGAATGACAGGGAAAGACACCTATTTATGTTTTTCGATAAACTCGATCTGTGGCCTAAGTTTAAAAATAGCAGAATAATACATTTTGCGCCTGAAATCAATTTACCCAGATATATTTTTGCAAAATCGCCAACCGAGTATGTGATGGGTGATTTATCTCCCAATCTGGAAAAAGGTATTGTTCACTTGGATGTAACTAAAATACCATTTAATGAAAACAGTTTTGATTTTCTCATATGTAATCATGTATTAGAGCATGTTCCTGACATAAAAAAAGCGTTGTCTGAGATATACCGAGTCCTAAAGCCAAATGGCCTAGCTGTTTTGCAGACACCTTTTAGTAGATTGCTGGTCAATAATTTTGAAGAGGATAATATTGATTCAAAGGAACTTCGTAATATTTTCTATGGGCAAGAAGATCACGTAAGGGTGTTCGGTCAAACCCAATTCCTTCATGATATAGAAAAGCAAGGGTTAGAGTTACAACTAAAAAAGCATTCAGACTTTTTTGACGCTACAACAACTAAGTACTATGGGGTAAACGGAGATGAAGATCTTATTCTTGTGTCAAAGGGTAAAAAATAGGTTGGAAACAGGAAATCATTTTATCAAATTGTCTTCTCCACTTGTTTCTATCTGCCTTATTACTTACAAACATGAGGCGTATATTCGCCAGGCTATCGATGGTGTGCTACTTCAAAACGTCAACTTTGACTGGGAGCTTATAATAGCTGATGACTGCTCTCCAGATCGAACACGGCAAATTTTAGAGGAGTACAAAGAAAAGTACCCTAAACTGATAACGCTGATTCTTCAGCAAAAAAATATTGGTGGAGGAAAGAATTTTGCGAGGTTAATGGAAGCCGCAAATGGTAAATATATAGCCTATCTGGAAGGTGATGACTATTGGACTCATCCGCTGAAATTGCAAATGCAGATTGATTTTTTGGAATCTAATTTGGAATATGGATTAGTTTGTACTGACGCTGAGTTTTATAATCAACAATCTTCTAGTTACATAAAAAGACGATTATATCACAATGCAAGTTGTGATATAACCTTTAATAGACTTTTGCAGAAAAACACAATCATTTCATTTACAGTTGTTTTAAGAACAGAGATTTACAGAAAAATTCAATTTATTAATGATTTTGCGATTGATGAGGGTTGGAAAATGGGCGATTATCCACTTTGGTTGCAATTAGTCCAAATAAGCAAAGTCCGCTATATCCATTTCAAATCTGGTGTTTACAGGGTTCTTCAAAACAGTGTAACGAATAGAATGAGCAAATCCAAATATGCAGACTTTGAAAAATCAGCAAATGATGTTCGTAATTTTTTCATTAATAAATATAGGAATGGAGACAAGGCTCTACTGACTGACGCCCGGTTGTTATACGAGATTTCTTTGTTGAAATATGCAATTATTGGCAAAGATATGATTGGAGCGATAGCTTCAGTTTGCAAGCTTTTTAGGATTTGGATTTTCTCCTTTGTTCCAAACAAGAAATATGCCTGAGCTAGGTATTCAATATGTAAAAAAAACAAGCACGAGATATCTTGGATTATGGTTACTCATTCCATTCTCAAATTTCGCTATTCATAAAGGCGTGCCTTTGCCTCCTGCGTTAATTATGTTCTTGTTTGGTTCAATGATTTTATTTTATTCCCAAAATAGAGCAAAAGCAAAAAGTGGAATTGGTATACCTCTTTTTATTGCGGCTTACTTTTTAGTTACACAACCACTTGTAGGTGCCCCTTTTTCAAGATATATGAGTGCCTTTTTCGCAATTTCATATTTTGTAGTAATAGTTTTATTTATAGGTAAGCTTCATAAAGATCAGATAAATCAACTTTCTGATCAATTTATTAAAGTTGCTGTAGCACTTCTAGTTTTGGAAAGCATCTGGAGAATTACTCACCCAAATTTAGATTACTTGAAATTTGCGGACGGAGATGATGCGAGGTGGATTTACATGTATAAATATGCCAGTTTTATGTATGCAGATAGTAATGGTACAGCCATTCATATAGTTGTGATTCTTTTCTATATACTTTACTTGGAGGAAGTACATACGCAAAAATGGCGAAAATCAAAATTGATATTAGTTGTGTTGCTCTTGCTCACTTTTTCCAGGGCCGCATGGCTTGGAGCCGTCTTAGGATGGATTTATGTTCGGTTTCTTCAACAAAAGAAATTTTCATTCTACCTGCTGAATTTTACAGCGCTAGTTTTTTTAGCTAGTTTAGTCTATATATTTTATTTGCGCGAAAAAATTGAAACTGATTTGAGTTTTCAATCAAAATTTGAAATTGTAGAAATAGTTTTAAGTCACTTTAAAAACGCTACACTAGTGGAATGGCTATTAGGAATTGGCTTTTCAAATTCGTTGACAGTACTCGACATTTATGCGCATAACTTCGAAATGGTTTTTCTAATTGAGTCTGGTGTAATTGGTTTTTTGTTGATGGCTCTATGCTTTACTAATTTTATTTATATCACACATCGCAAAGCGTTGTTTATCATAGTTCCATTTTTGATAACTACCCTTTCCTCAACAATTATATTTATGCCTTTTTTTTACGTAGCAATAGCCATGATCTATGTCAAGCAACGCGGGAAAACTATTATCTTAAAGCAGGAATTGTCACCCACCTTCGCACCTAGATGAAAAAAATTAAGGTTCTCTTTTTTCTTTCAACACTTGAAAGAACAGGACCAACAAGCGTAGTTTATAATATCATTAAGTTTATTGACAGGGATTTGATTGAGCCAATTATATTAACAATGTCTCCCGAGCCATCCAATTCTGCGATATTAGATTTTAAAAAATTAGGCATCCAAGTAGTGCAACTTAATTTAGATAGGGTTCAACTGTTTATTAAAGGGTGGAAAGGGCTTATTAGTAAAATCAATGAGATTGAACCAGACATTATACACAGCCATTCACTAAGGCCAGATCTGTTCTGTGCCTTTTTCTTAAAAATACCAACGATCACAACAATCCATGCCAACTTAGAAGAAAACTACGTAGACACTTATGGAAATCTAATAGGAAGAATGTTCGCTTTTGTCCAAATCGAAAGTGCTAAAAGATTAATTTGTAAAGTAGCCTGTTCAATTTCGGTATTTGACCTATACAGAAAACAGTTACCTTCCCTTACTTTCGTGCAAAATGGAGTTGATACAACCATATTTTCTCCTTTAACAAAGGATCAGATTAAAGGTCAACGTTCAAAATTAGGATTACCGTTAGAAAAGAAAATTTTCGTTTCTGTTGGTTCACTTAGTCTCAGAAAGGATCCAGAAACATTGATCAAAGGTTTTTTAGGAAGCCATGATCTCGAGAACTCTCTTTTGCTGATCTTGGGAACGGGCGAAATAGCGGATAGACTTAGGATATTATTTCAATTGAATAATAATGTTGTTTTTTTAGGATTTACCAGCAACGTTGCCAGCTACCTAAGAGTCGCTGATTTTTTCATTTCTGCATCTATTTCTGAAGGTCTTCCGAATACGGTAATGGAGGCTCTTGCTTGTGGCCTTCCTGTTTGTTTGTCTGATATTCCATCGCATAGAGAAATATTAATGATCAACCCTAAAGCAGGTAGGCTGTTCAAAGTACATGATTCAGAAGATCTTTCTTTAAGAATTGATGAGATACTTTCAGAAGATCAAAATTTAATAAGGGAATCTTCGATAGAATTGATTAGGAATAATCTAAATGCAAAAAATATGGCCTTTCAATATCTTAAACTATATCATCAAGTTTTTAACGGTAGAATTTCTATCTAACACTAAATAAAAATATTTGGGTATAATATGTTTTGAAAGCGCTTTGAGCCCTCACGTATTTTTAGAAGGAAAGGTTTTGAGATTTTGGGTTAGATGGATAACGACTTATTTTATAACAAAGGCTGTATGATTTTATATTTAATCTTATGAAGACGGAGTCATTTCAAGCTCGCTTTTCAAGTTTTTTCTACTCAATCTGTCCAATAACATTTTTTTTACCTATACCTTACACCAATTTTTTTCTATTCAGTTGTTTATTTATTTCTATCCTAATTCTTTTCCAATCAAGAAATAAATTAGAATATAAGTCCCTTTTTTCCCTTTTAATTCCTTTTGGTATTATACTATACGGATTTGGTTTAGATATCGCAAATCGGTCTATTTTCAATGGGTTTAAATCATTGGAAGTTTTTCTACCGCTATTGATATTTCCCATCATAATTTCAATTCTGGACGTCAAAGAGGAAAATGTAGGTCAGGCAAAGGTTTCTTTTCTAGCTAGTTGCTTTATAGCTGCTATCTATTGCATTATAGTAGCTCTTTACAAGAATGAAGTAGAGCATAACAGAATGGTGATGGATAATTGGAATTTTGAAGAGACATTGAAATTCTATGAAGCATACCCAATAGGCAATATCAATTGGGGGTTCTTTTTATATGAAGAGCTAAGCAAGCCCATTGGTTTTCTACCAGTTTATCTTTCTATTTATTTTTGCATAGCATTATTAATCGCTTTTGAGGATTTAAAGTCATCAAAGAACTATAAAGCACTCTACGGTCTTGTAATAGTTATTTTAACTGCTGAACTTTTTTTATTGAGTGCAAAAGGACCGTTGTTAATCTTGTTGGTGATAGCAGGGTTTTATTTATTCCGATTTTTTAGGAACCGAGTAAGTTTTTTTTCTAGCTTGGTAATTGTATCAATAATCTTCTGTTCGGTTTACTTCGTTCCAGCAATATCATTTCGAATAAAGTCAATGATTTCAGAAATAGGTGATCAATCCTATTTAAAGGAAACTGAAACTGGAAATTGGCATAGATTACATTTATGGAAGACATCGTTAAACTTGGTGGAGAAAAAAATGTTTTTTGGATACGGCCTTTTTGGAAGTGAAAAAGTGCTTGCGGCAGAATTAAACAAAAAGGGTAAAGCATATTTTAATTCACACAATCAGTATTTAATGTTTTTAATGGCAACCGGTGTTTTTGGTCTTGCTTTCATAGTCTTTTCGATTTATTGCCAATTAAGAGTTTCTATTTTAAAAAAAGATGCATTCTACTTATGTTTTCTAATAACAATTGCCTTAATCTTAATCACTGAAAACTTTCTAAGCAGGCATAAAGGGTTAATTTTGTATTCATTTTTTAATTCGATCTATTTTTTTTCCTTAAAAAAGAAGTAATGCTTGACGTATCCGTTTCGATTGTACTATATAGAAGCTCTGAGGAAGAAGTTGTTAATCTTCTAAATTGCTTTTCATCCAATGGACTGTCGTTTAAAATTAGTCTTGTGGACAATTCGCCAACAGATCGCTTAAGGGTGCTCAAATTAAACGAAAACATTGAATACATTTTTAATGAAAGGAATTTAGGGTTTGGACGGGCTCACAACATTGCCTTAAGAAAATCAATTACCGAAGCTCGCTACCACTTAGTATTGAATCCAGATATCTACTTTGAACCTGGCAATCTAGAAGCGATGGTAAAATATTTGGATGAGAATGAAGATGTTGGCCAGTTAATGCCAAAAGTTTTGTACCCATCTGGAGAGAATCAAAATCTTTGTAAACTATTGCCAACACCTTTTGACCTGGTGTTTCGAAGATTTTTAGGATTTCTTCCTTTGGCAAAAAGGCAAAATCGAAAATATGAATTGATTGATTCGGGCTATAACAAGGTGATGAACATACCTTATCTGTCTGGATGTTTTATGCTTTTAAGGACCTCTGTTTTAAAGGAAATTGGATTCTTTGATGAACGAATATTTATGTATATCGAGGATGCTGATTTGACGAGAAGGATTCATCAGAGATACAAAACAGTTTTCTATCCAGACGCTACTATTTATCATAACTACGCAAAAGGTTCCTACAAGAATTTTAAGTTAATGCTTTATAACATGCATGGTGCAATAATTTACTTTACCAAGTGGGGGTGGTTTTTTGACAAGGAGAGAGTGAGGATCAACAAACATGTTCTGAAAAAATATTGTTAAATATGTCGATTTTATTAACAGGCGGTTCAGGTTTTATTGGGGGTCACTTCCACAACTACTTGGAAAAAAGCCAACTCATAAATTTTGATTTAGTGCCTCCTAGTCAATTAAAAGACTCCATTTTCTTTCAAGGGGATATTCGCTTAAAAGAAGATTTAAGAAAAGTATTTGGCGGACATAAAATTGACACAATTATTTCGTTAGCTGCCAAACATCATGATTTTGGCATAGGGCATGACGAATATTTTGATACCAATGAAGAAGGTACTAGAATGTTATGTGAAGTTGCCGCTGAGTTCAATGT
Organism: Cyclobacteriaceae bacterium; assembly: GCA_044349005.1. Taxonomy (GTDB): domain Bacteria; phylum Bacteroidota; class Bacteroidia; order Cytophagales; family Cyclobacteriaceae; genus ELB16-189. The sequence goes on along the minus strand of JBIKRT010000013.1, from coordinate 4,718 downwards.
GAATAAAATTGTGTTTTATTCTTCAGTAGCTGTATATGGATTATTAGAAAAGGCCTCATCAGAAAATTTTGAGCCTAACCCAAGTTCTCCCTATGGGGCTTCCAAACTCGCTGGTGAGGAAGTGCTAAAAAAATGGGCGAGTGGAAATCCCCAGAGATCAGTTTTGATAATGCGACCAGCGTTGGTTTTTGGTGCTAACAATAGAGCAAACATGTTTAATCTCATTAAACAAATTGACTCTGGTCTATATTTTCATCTAGGTAAGGCTAGCAATGTGAAATCAATTGCGTATGTGGAGAACTTAGTAATGGCCACTCTTTACTTAAAAGATAAAATACCCTCAGGATTTTCTGTTTATAATTATGCGGATGAACCTCAGCTTTCGTCTAGAGAAATTGCCGATGTGATAGCTAATGCATTAAGAAAGAAGGTTCATTTCACGTTTCCACTTTGGTTGGGGCTTGGGCTTGCGCTGCCATTTGATATCATTATTAAAATTACTGGTAAGAATCTACCCATTTCATCTGCTCGAGTACGGAAGTTAGCCACAGAAACACAGCACTCGGCAATAAAAGTTAAACAGAGTGGATTTTATCCAAACTTTACAACCCGAGAAGGGTTGATTAAGATGGTTAATTGGTACAAACAAAACAAGAATTAAGTTATTCTGAAGATGAATAATCAAGGAAAATCAATTCTTGCAACTTGTATAGTCTGTAGCCTTTTATTACCGATACGGGTTAACTCATTGGTAATCGCAACAGTACTTGGTATCTTATTGTTCTCATCTCTAAAATATAATTTTGAGTGGTCTTTTGTTAAGTCAAAATTGTTCATTTTTTGTTCTTTACTTCTTGCTATTTTAATTCTGGGTTCTTTTAGATTTGGAAACTCTTCTGCCTCGCTTTTGGAAATAGAAGGAAACCTATTCTTAATAGCTCTGCCCATTGTTTTATTTCAATTCAAAAATACAAGTATAAGCTCAGCTCAATTATTGAACTATTTCAGTATAGCAAGCCTTTCAACTGTTGCATTTGGACTAATTAAGATTTTGCTTTTTTATGATATCGAAAATACATCACGTATTCTGTCGGAAGGTCACTTAGAATTTACCGAAGTCATTAGCGGTATCCATCCTACCTATCTTTCCATGTATTTTATCCTCATTTCATTTTATTCTTTGGAGGAATTGAGGCATGCTAATTTTTCAAATGGTTTAAAAAGCTGGCTACCGAAATTGATCTATCTGATTTCATCTGTAGCAGCACTTGTTTTTTTACGTTCGCAAATGGCTTTAATGGTTTTCACAACAGTGGTCGTTTTCTATCTCTTGGTGATTACAAGAAAGAGAGCATGGCTGATTGCATTTTTTCTTTTTACGGTTGGACTCATAACACTATTGCTAGATTCTGAGGGAACGCTAAGTCAACTGAGTTACTACGGCAAGAACGTTTCAACAGCTTTGGATAGTCGAGTTATTCTATGGAAAGCGGTAATCAACGGGTTAAAAGGGAATGTTTTATTTGGAGCCGGAACAGGCGGTGAGCAGGCATTGATAAATGAAGGCTACAGGCAAGCAAGTTTTTCAGAGGGCCTAGAAAATTCATTTAACGCTCATAACCAGTACCTTCAATTTGTTTGTAGAAATGGTTTAATCGAACTAGGTGCTTTTTTGGCACTATTGATTTATTGTTTCTGGAAAGCGCAACAACAGCAGAATCTGATTTTTATGCTTTTTCTAATTTCGTTTTCACTGCTTATGTTAACAGAGTCTTGCTTAAATACACAACGCGGTATCGTGTTTTTTTACTTTTTTGTTTCTGTATTTGTTTTTCTCCCTGATAAATCTGACGAAACAGCTATCCATCCTACTCTGGATAAATCAATCATTTGAAATAGAAGGATTTAACAGGTAAATTTCGCAAAAAAACCTATGCCAGTTAATGTTGCTGCGTGCATCACCGCTTTTTTGCTTTCTTTTATTACTCTTCCGGTGATAATAAAATACTTTTTGCGAAAAAACTTAGTTGATATACCTGGCCGAAGGAAAATACATAAGAAAGTAACTCCTTCCATGGGCGGTATTGGAATCTTTATTGGTTTTGTATCCGCAACCATCATCTGGATGGATCTAAATGAATGGACAAATATGCGTTACGTAATAGCTAGTTTGTCGATCATTTTTCTGTTAGGGGTTAGGGATGATTTAGTTCCTTTTCGTGCTTTTCAAAAACTAGTAGGTCAAATAGTTGCAATAATAGTACTCTCGTTTTCCACAGTGCAAATAACTTCCTTTTATGGATTTTTGGGAGTCACAGAAATTCCTGTGTGGCTGGGCTATTTCATAACAGGATTTACTTTAATAGTTATTACTAATTCCTTCAACTTAATTGATGGATTGGATGGCCTTGCTGGAAGTGTAGGACTTGTTGTGCTAACATCCGTTGGCTTTTGGTTCTATTTAACAGGAGATACTGTCTTTGCTTTACTAAGTTTTTCTATGATAGGTGGAATACTAGCGTTTCTCGTCTTCAATTGGCAGCCAGCTGAGATTTTTATGGGCGATACTGGAGCAATGGTCATAGGTATATTGTTGGGGATGTTAGTAATACACTTTATGAATTCCAATTATGAATTACCGAGTGTTCATGACTTAAAACTTTCAGGGACAATTGCATCAGCCGCGGCATTATTAATTATTCCATTAACAGATACCTTGCGGATTATGATCTTAAGAATTTCTCGAGGTCAATCTCCATTTTCACCAGATAAGAGCCACATCCACCATGCTTTGATGCGGCTAGGGTTCAGTCATGGCAAAACTGCAATTACATTGGCTTCAGTTAATCTGGTATTTATTGCCATGGCTTTTTCATTACGGCATCTGGGGGATATGATTATGTTGCCTATGGTAATTTTTTTGGCATTTATGTTGAGTTTTGTTTTGGATCGCCTAATCACTCGAAAACTATCAAAAGGTTGATTTATGTTAATTGAACGAATTAAGCAGCTACAGGAAAAACTTGAGATCGAAGAAATTAAGAACTCCCATGAACTTGAAGCCTTTCGGTTGAAGTACATCAGTAAAAAAGGAGCGTTGAATGAATTGTTTGATGAGTTCAAATCTGCTAACGTTGGAGACAAAAAAACGATTGGCAAGTCATTGAACGAGCTAAAGCAATTGGCTGAGGCCAAGTTCAAAGAACTTTCTGAGAAATTAGAGTCATCTTTAAACACGCCAACAAGCCAAATTGATTTAAGTCTCCCTCCAGTTTCTGAAAAAACGGGCAATCTTCATCCCTTAAATCTTACCCGCTACAAAATCATTGAAATATTTGAGCGACTAGGTTTTTCAGTGGCTGATGGACCAGAAATTGAAGACGACTGGCATAATTTCTCAGCATTAAATTTCCCAGAGAATCACCCGGCAAGGGAAATGCAGGATACCTTTTTTGTGGAGAGAAACCCTGACATGCTTTTACGGACTCATACTTCGAATGTTCAAATCAGATTGATGGAGAAACAAAAGCCTCCCATTCGGTCCATCATGCCGGGAAGGGTTTATCGCAATGAAGCCATCTCGGCTCGTGCGCACTGCTTTTTTCATCAAATCGAAGGCTTATATGTTGATAAAAATGTTGGCTTTGCCGATTTGAAACAGACACTTTTTCATTTTGCTAAAGAAATGTACGGAAAGGACATCGAGATTCGTTTTAGACCATCGTTCTTCCCTTTTACAGAACCAAGTGCAGAGATTGACATAACTTGTTTAATCTGTCATGGTAAAGGTTGTAACGTTTGCAAATACAGCGGATGGGTGGAAATTGCTGGCTCGGGCATGGTACACCCAAATGTGTTGAAAAACTGTGGCATTGACCCAGAGGAATATACTGGATTTGCCTTCGGCATGGGTGTTGAACGGGTAACGCAATTGCGCTATGGGGTTAATGACCTTCGACTTTATTCGGAGAATGATGTGCGGTTCTTGAAGCAGTTTAAGGCAGTAGTTTGAGAACGCTTCAGGCTGTGTGCTTCAAGCTACAAGCTGATTGGATTCACTAATTAGTTGGGTAATCAAAGTATAATAATATATTTCATATCACAGAATCAGCTTGAAGCCAGTGGCTTGAAGCTTGTAGCCTTTAAAACATGAATCCCAAAAAATATCTCCTACCCATCCTTATTTTGACAGCCAGCTTTCATCAAGCCCATGCTCAATACGCCTCGTTCCCAGAAATAGTAATCAATCTGTCGTTGCCCGATTATAGCAGCTTAAAGTTCGATGGGGGAATTAAAGAGCTAACCGATACTGGCATCAGGGGGATTCTACTATATCGCGCAAGCGCAACTACTTACATCGCTTACGATAAAAACTGCTCTCATCATCCCTACGATGTTGAATGTTCAACGGTTGAAGTTGATTTCTCTAGGCTTTTTTTAAAAGACCCGTGTTGCAATTCGACATTTAATTTTTCAGATGGAATGCCCACAGGCGGACCAGCTTCAAGGCCTTTAATCCGTTACAGGACTGAGCTTGTAGGCTCAGTCCTCACGATAACAGATGAGATCGTAAATTAGAAGCTATAACCCCCTTGAAAGCTCCCCTTACTTAGTAGCATCCAAAATTAAAGATTTCCAGGTGAACTTGGCATCCTGTTGGAATGTGGAAAACTCCACCCCGCTCAACGGGTGGTGGAGTTTTCCATATTTCAACAGGA
>JBIKRT010000012.1:0-68565 GCA_044349005.1 Cyclobacteriaceae bacterium | reverse complement strand
TAAGCATAAAAAATCTGCAAGGTTTTAAAGATAAAACCCGACTTTCTTGCAGATTGTTTCAACTCAATTCGATCGATTTTATTCAAAAACTAATCCCATTGGGCTTTTTAAGGAGTGACTAGTTAGTAAACCAACTCTGTACCTGAAGTTGGATAACTCCTAAAAAAGCCTCTTTAAAAATTCCAGCCGACATTTTTGATTGCCCGCGTGTTCGCTCGGTAAAGATGATGGGAACTTCCTTGAGCTTAAACCCACGCTTCCATGATTTGAACTTCATTTCTATCTGAAAAGCATAGCCCACAAACTTGATCTTATCCAGTTGAATTGCTTCTAGAACTCCTTTCCGGTAGCATACAAAACCAGCGGTGGTATCGCGAATAGGAATATTGGTTATAAAACGGACATACATGCTCGCGCAATAGGAGAGCAACACACGACTCATCGGCCAGTTCACCACATTTACACCGGTAACATACCGAGAACCAACAGACAAATCATTTCCTTCTTCTTCGCACGCTTTTAGAAGAAGGCTCAGGTCTTTAGGGTCGTGAGAAAAATCGGCATCCATTTCCAAGATAAACTCGTAACCTTTCTCGATAGCGTATTTGAATCCGGCAATGTAAGCTGTTCCTAGTCCCTGCTTCCCTTTTCGCTCCATCAAATGCAGCTGAATCGACTCTGAATTGAATTTCCCCTGAAGGCCTTTGACGAGATCTGCTGTTCCATCTGGCGAGCCATCGTCTACGATGAGAACATGAAATTGTTTAGGTAACGAAAATACTGCCTCAATGATCAAGGAGATGTTTTCCCTTTCATTAAAAGTGGGGATAATGACAATTGCTTTTGACAAAACGCTTTCGGTTATCAGGCAAAACTATAAAAAACAATGCTTTAAGCAACACGTGATGTAAGTTCAAGGTTGTAATTGGTCTGAATCTGATAAAAAAACATCCTGACTAAGCAACGAAATCACTCTCGGAACAGGAGAATTTGGACGCGCCTATTTTTTGCTCTGTTTTCATCGGAATCATTCTCCACGATGGGCTCCATCATTCCTTTGCCCTCGGTTTCGACTCTTGTGGGATCGACACCGGTTTTTAACAAATGCTTTTTCACGGATTCGGCTCTGCGCAAGGAGAGTTTTTCATTGTAGGAAACGGAGCCTCTGTTATCCGTATGTCCAACTATCTTAAGTTTGAGATTTTTATCCTCTAAAAGAGTTTTGCTTAGGTCGCTTAAAAAAGCTTCTGACTCATCGTCAATGTCAGCACTGTTAAATTCAAAATGGAAGCGCAGCGTTATCTTTTCAAACGCATAAGGCTCTTGCCTAATCGCCCCAGCCTTGGCATCCATGGTAACATAGGTAGTATCTATTTTATTATCTTCAACTGTAATAAGCATCTGCTTTTGTTCCGGCAAAGGCAACGTAATTGTGGGCACAGAATCTTTCCTAACCTCCTTTTTTGCAACCGCGGCCGGCTTAGTTGGTTGCGGAATTGATTGCTTGGGCAGTGGTTTCTTTTGCAGTACTACTTGCTTTTTTGCTTTCGATTTCTTTTTAAAATTTTTATTTTTAGAACTCTTCTTTTTATTAGTTTTCTTTTTGGGCGAATTGTTTGGCGTTACCAGCTTTCGCACCTCCAAGCCAATTTCGAGGGCTCCAAGATTGCCAGAATTGGAAGTGAAAGCTGGAAAATCGTAACTAAGCCCAAATGAAATATTCTCTCGATGAAGTTGAGCCCCCGCTATCACTGACCTGCCAGGAACATACTTTGCAAGCACATCCACTTTACCAGCCGATTTAGCTGAATTGGGATTTAGATCATATTGAAATCGAAAACCAGCATTTAACAAATTGCTGCCGTAACTCGTGGTAAACAGCAACTCGGGAAAGACTGATATTGCATCTTTTTGAAATGCACGAAGGCCTCCGCTAATAACAAAGGTTGATTCGATATGACCCCGCCCGGTAAATGAAATATCTTTTGGCTTGTTTAGATCGAATAGAGATATGCCCCAGTATCCGATCGGATTGTCTTTCTTGTCAACCTGTTGCCAGTATAATCCTGTACTAAAGGTGGTGTAGTTAGACCTAAGTTGGGAAAAGCTTTCACCACTAGGGGCCGATGCATTAAAACCTCTATCCTCAACATATTGCAATCCCGTAGTAAAACCCTCCAATCCAATACTTCGCGTTTCATAAAGTCCTTTAAACCCGAATGACAGCGTTGCGTATTTAGATAATCTAGCGTTGATGGCGTAGTTTAAAGTGACTTCCTGATTACTAAAAATTCCTTGCGAGCGATCGTCCATCATAGTAATTCCTATTCCAGATCCGGGTTTACCAGTACTTCGGTTCACCAATGGATAAACCAAGGACAAAAAATTGCTTGAAATCGCAAAATCGCCAGCCGTATTCTGAGTTCTGCTAAGTATAGAAGCGGATGCGTACCTCGTTGTTGCAATCATTGCCGGGTTTACACGCGCCTTGGCAAAGTTGAATTGCGAAAATTGAAAGTACTGCGCTGAAACATTTTTTCCCGTCAGCAAACAAAACAGAATGAGAATATTTTTCAAGTTGGAATAGAATCTATTATCTAACTAATAACACGGAACCTTTTGTTTTGCCATTCAACCGTAAGGGCTGACCATCGTTTTGTTTACCAATAATTTTCCAATAATACAAACCACTTGGCTGTGGTGCCCCGTCATTAGTTCCGTTCCAACCTTGTGATGTTGCTTTCACTATTTCGTTCGATTCATAAACGGTAACTCCTTCTCTATTAAAAATGGTAAACTGAAATTCATCTCCATAGGTTAGTCCCAAAATTTTAAATTCATCGTTTTTTCCATCTCCGTTTGGCGTAAACATGGCAGGAACAAAAGCCGTTTCCTCCACGTCAATGGTAACAGTATCGCTGGCAACACAACCAATAGAATCAAATCCTTGCACACTATACTTTGTTGGCTTTTTTGGAGTAGCTATTGGTGTGGCCGAGGTTTTGTTATCAAGACCAATTGAAGGCGACCATAAATATTTTTTGGAACCAGAGGCTGTCAATTGCACACTTTCACCCTGCCGAAGGAGTAGGTTCTTGGCAGCTACAGAAACCAATGGCTTGCTCATCCCGATAGTAAATTCTTTAGAATAAATGCAGGTAGAAGAAGAGGCAGTTACCTTCAACTTAATAGGTCCTGTTACTTTTATACTGATACTGTCGGTTGCGGGATTTGTGGCCAGTCCTGTCCACACAATGTTTTTCCAACCGGGCTCAATGCCAATTTTAACGGTATTATTTTCACAGAAAAATTTTGTTTGCTTATCCGCTTTTGATGACCCGTTTACCCTTACAACCCAAATGTTGTTTTTATTACAGTCTGTTGATTGTGGAACAACACTCACTATCGTATCAGTTGCTAAAGCTTGGTAGCTAAAGCTGGTGGAGATCTTCAGAAAGCCTTTTGTGGTCGAGAACCAATAAGCCATACCGGGCGACTTAAGTTCGACTGTTTCACCCTTGCATGCTTGCACGTAATCGTGCTTTAAATCCAAGCAATCTTGAACTCCACCACCATAGCATTTTCCGCCTGCATTAAAAGCATTATCTATTGGCTGAATAGTATACTTATATCGAGCATCCGAAAGATTATTGAGCACAGCAAAGTTATTGGTGGTTTGATTACCGTGGCTTACCAAAAGCCTCCTTTTCGTTGCAAAGTCAAACTCTGGAGCCAATATACTTGTGGCATTCCCATCACGAATTAAGTACAGATCGTAGGTGAGTGCCCTGATAGGTGTTTTATCATCCACCGCGGGGCTCCAATAAAAGAATGTCTTCTTGAAAGTAGACATGGCAAAGCTAAGACCGGAGTTAACTGGAGGCCTATTTACCTTTGTCTCCGCCTTACTGACAGATACTACAGCATAGCCGAGCGAGTCCTTAGCTGTAATTAGATCAAGATCACCGTCACGATCATAATCGCCCCAGCGTTGCGCAACTAGCCCAGTTGTATCGATTGCCAAAAAAGTACTGTCGGACTTTTTTAACAAGTTAAACTTTTTTCCTGTTGATTGCTTACCAAAAAAAGAAAGGTCGGCCAAACCATCTGAGTCCAGATCGGCCAAAAGCATTTGCGATCTTCCATAAGAACGAATAGAGTCTTTTACTTTAAACAAAAGGCTGTCATTCTTGTAAAAATTAGTCTGATCAATTTTTTTTAGGTTTTGACCCGCAACTATTAAATCAAACCATCCATCATGATCATAATCCCCCGACTCTACCTTTCCTGCTATCGGATTCTTAATAAGGAGATTTTTGAATTTGAAATTTCCTTTGTTGATCCATGATTGCAATTGTGGGTTTCCTTTTTTATCGTAGCCTGAAACAACAATATCGTTTAACCCATCTTTGTTAAAATCCCTGGTTACAATTGATTCAATGGTGAGATTAGCCGAATCCAACCTGAGTTGATAAATTGTGTCTGATGCTTGAAAAATCTTAATAAAATCTATGCCCGCAGCTATCCAATCTTCATGACCATCATTGTCTAAGTCTTGTAATGTAGCAAATGTAATATCTTTAATAATCGGAAATTTCCTTTCGGATTTCAAAAACGTAAACTTACCTTGATTCAATAAAACGGAGGTGGTGGCGATCGAACCTGTTACGCCAAACTGGACTAAATCAATTCGGTTATCGTGGTCCACATCTTTCCATGTCTGGGCGTTTAACGTGCCGCTGAGAATCAGCCCAGATCTTACCACAAACGAATCAACTTTATTTTTTAGAAAAATTGTTTTAAATTTTTGCAGGCTATCTTTCCCTGTCAGCACAACATCCAAAAGACTATCGTTATCAACATCAACCCAGGTAATATCTAGTGTTTTGAAGGCTTTTTCTCTCCAACTAAATTTTTTCTTGAGCTGTTGAGCACTCAATGAGTTGGAAACGATAATCAACGCACATAACCAAATCAATTTTTTCATGACTATTTTACTTTTTTGGTTATTGAAAATGTAAAAGGAACAGAAATCTTACTAACCACCCGCTTACCATTTAAGGTAGCTGGTCGCCATTTAGGCATGCCCGCAATGAGGCGTGTTACTTCTTCGTCAAAACCAGCGCCCAACGAATTGAGTATTTTTATTTGGGTTGGTATCCCTTTCTCATCAATAATAAAGACTGCTGTGACGATCCCATTTATTGAATCCTTGCGGTGCATGTCTGGATAGTTAAGTTCGCGATCAAAATAAGAATATAGATGGGGATAACCCAACTCGGGCTCAGCAGCAGCATAAGCTGGGCTAGGTTCCATTGGCTTTAATTCAGTAACTTTTTTGCTAGGTTGAGTTACTTTTTTCGGTTCAATTATAGGTGTTTGGTTATTTTCCTTTTTTTCATTTAGCTGCTTAGTTGTGGGCCTTTCAATGACCACGGCCTTAGTTGCTACTTGCGTCCTCTCAAAGAACAACGCAACGTAAGTAACCGTAATAGAAGTCACCACTACTATGCCAGCAACAATTATCTTTTTTACCAGTATGCCTTTTTTAGCTTTTATGTGATTGTAATCAACCAACAACCGATCAAAGCTCTTAAACTTGTCGATTTCCTCCTCTGTCACCTCTTGCATTTTCTTAACAATTACGTTATTCATTCTTTTAAAAACATTTTTCTTATTTTACCTACTGCTCGATAGGTCTTGACCTTCGCATTTCCTTCCGAAATACCCACAATGTCACCAACTTCTTTGAAAGAGCGGCTTTCAAAAAAACGAAGCTGTATTAATTGTAACTCATCGAAATTTAGTTTCCCCAGCATTTCTGGCAATCTATTCTCAAGCTCATCTACTCGAATGTCATAGGTAAGTTCATCAAATAAGTTACTTGTTGCTTTTTCATCTAAGGAGACCAACCTCGCTTTTCTTGTTTTTCGATAGTAATCATTGCATTCGTTTAGAGCAATCCGAAATAGCCAAGCGGAAAAGGGTACACCCCTAAATTGAAATTTTGATAAATTAGTAAGGGCCTTTAAAAATACTTGATGAGTAACGTCTGCGCTCAATTCCTTTTCTCCAATCCGATGATGAACAAAAACAAAAATTCTCCGAAAGTACATTTCATACACTTGCTTAAAGGCAGCGGGATCTGTTTGGGCTTGCCTGATGATACGTTCTTCATCGAAATCCAATTCCTTTTCTTTTGCTATCTGCTGTGGCATTGAGAATTTACTTGGTCGAAACCATAATGCAAGATCTTTTAAAAGATACAGATCAACACAAGAAATTTTCTTTAATTGTTTTAGAATGGACAGGGATCAAATCGAATCTATTAAATTTGAGTTACTTATGGCTATTTCAAAAAAATGCGTTTTTCTAGACCGCGATGGAGTTCTCAACGAAGACAACATAAATTATACCTTCCTGCTTTCAAAATTTACAATTCTGCCAGGCGTTTTAGAAGCACTTTACAGCCTCAAAGAAGCCGGTTACGTGTTGGTGGTAGTTACCAATCAATCGGGCATAGCACAAAGGAAATATACTCAACGGCAAATGGAGCTATGCCATATCTTTCTTCAAGAAGCGTGTGAACATGTAATCGATCATATCTATTTTTCCCCCTACCATCCTTCGGTAACGAACTCACTCTTAAGAAAGCCTGGGACGCTGATGTTCGAAAAAGCGATCGCCAAGTTTTCAATTGACGTAAAGAAATCATGGATGGTAGGCGACCGTGGCCGGGATATCATTCCAGCGCGTCAGCTCGGAATTAAAACAATTCAAATAGGTAATGAGATCGAAGCGAATGAAATGGGCGACTTTAAAACAGAGAGTCTGCTAGAAGCCTCGAAGCTTATTCTAAAAAGCGGCAAGAAAAAGTAACTATTTGTAGCCCAACAGTTTTAGCATGCTCTCACTCGTTTGAGCAGCGGCAAATAATTTAGTTGTGATTTCACCATCTTCATTTCTGTCTACCAACACGTGCTGTGGTGCCGGTATTAAGCAATGTTGAATGCCTCCATAACCACCCAGCGACTCTTGGTAGGCACCGGTATGGAAAAAGCCAATATGCAAAGGCTCTTCATCGTTTATCATCGGCATGAATACCTCACCCGTGTGCGACTCTGAATTGTAGTAATCCATACTGTCACAAGTCAGTCCACCAATATTCACTTTATGGTAGGGGTCGTCCCACTTGTTAACAGCCAACAAAACGTATTTTTGTTTAAGCCCCCATGCATCGGGCAGGTGTGTAATAAACGAGCCGTTTACCATGTACCAAAGTTCTTTATCGTTCTGTAGTTTTTGGTTTACCACCGAATACAAAACAGCCCCACTTTCGCCTACCGTGTAGCTTCCAAATTCGGTAAAGATGTGAGGCACTTCCACATTGTTCTTATCACAAATCCACTTAATATTTTCAACAATCTGCTCGATCATATATTTATAATCGTATTGAAAAGTAAGTGACGTTTTGATAGGAAAACCGCCTCCGATATCAATCGAATCTAGCGTGGGACATATCTTCTTTAATTCGCAATACTTAAAAATAAATCGGCTCAACTCGCTCCAATAGTAAGCGGTATCTTTTATACCCGTATTAATAAAAAAGTGGAGCATCTTAAGTGATGCCTTCTGGCTCTTCTCAATTTTATCTTTATACAACGGAGTGATATCGCTGTAGCGTATACCCAAACGCGAGGTGTAAAAATCAAAGTTGGGTTCTTCATCAGAGGCCACACGTATCCCCACCCTAAATCGCTTATCTACCTTTTGTTCATATATATCAATCTCTTCCAGTGTATCTAGAATCGGAACGCAGTTAAATTCATCATTCAATAAGTCGGAAATATATTGTGTGTACAACGGCATTTTAAATCCGTTGCAGAGAATGTAATGGTCTTTCGTTATTTTTCCACGTTCATACAACTCTCTTATAATAGGAATATCAAAAGACGATGACGTTTCGAGATGCGTGTTGTTTTTCAACGCTTCCTCCATCACAAACGAAAAGTGTGAAGATTTTGAACAATAGCAATACGTGTAAGTTCCCTTGTATTTAAACTTTTCGATGGCCTTATTAAATGTAGCTTGAACAAATCGTATGTTTTCGCTTATGCGTGGCAGATAAGTAATCTTAAGAGGTGTTCCGTACTGTTTAATTATGTCCATCAACGGAACATCGTTAAAAAGAAGTTCGTGTTCCCAAACCTTAAACTCTTCTTGCGGAAATTCAAAGGTTTGTTCGATTAGTTCACGATAACTCTTCATTCTAAATTTTGTTATGTTTCGTTGTTGTGATGTGTTATCAGGAAATCGCTAAGCCAATAACTGCAAGCAGAAACAATCGCTACAATGACTCCCTAACAACTAAAAAACAAGGTGCAATATTGGGATAAATTTGCCATCTTTGCAACACATATGAATTGCCGTTTTCTAGCTATACAGCCCGCGAAATTTCATCCTTTGCCTGATTTCTGAAGGACGCCTAAGTTATTGTCCTTTTCATTGCCCACGCGGCCAACCATAATAACACTTAGTAACAAAAACTTAATCATAAATTTTTATGAGAGAAAAAAGTATAAAAATCATTGAGGTAAAATCAGAGATTGGAGCGGGAACGCGCGGAAGCAGCCTTGGAGTTGAGGCTATTAAAATCGCCAGTTTAGACGCGAAGTCAGATTTCTTTCGCCAACATGGTTCGGTGGAAGTAGAAAACGTGAACAAGCTTCTTTTTGGAGGCACAGACTATAAAGACGCCAAATTTATTGATGGCGTTTTAATGATGGAAGAAAGAACATGCCTAGAAGTATATGAGCAAATTTACGAGGATAACTTTCCGTTGATTATTTCAGGTGATCACAGCACATCCTACGGTACTATTTGTGGTATTAAGAAAGCAGATCCCGATAAACGGTTGGGTGTAATTTGGATTGACGCCCATGCTGACTTAAACACTCCGTACACTACGTCCACTGGAAATATGCATGGCATGGCACTGGCAATGGCTTGCGATATCGACAATTTTGAATGCAAGGTCAATAATCCCTCTGGAGAAACAGCCGAGTACTGGGAGCAAATTATGAACGTGGGCATGCCCGGAGCTAAAATATACCCTGAGGACATTGTTTACATTGCCGTACGTGAATTGGAAAAACCCGAAAACTACTTGGTTAACAAATTTGGCATGGGCTTCATTACTGTTGAAGAACTTCGTGAGAAAGGTACTGGTAAGATTGCTAAAGAAGCGATTAAGTTGTTAGATCATTGCGATCAAATCTACGTGTCTTTTGATATCCATGCGCTAGATCCTAAAGTATCGGCAGGCGTTGGTAAACCTATCGCCAACGGCCTTACCTTGCAGGAAGCCAAAGAGTTGAACGAAGAGCTTTGCAAAGAACCACGACTTTGTGCTTGGGAAATTGCCGAGATTAACCCTACGCTGGACGATCAAAACAAAACTGCGGAGTGTGCTTTCGAAATTATTGAAGCTACGGTAAAATCGATCATCAATAGGCCAATTTTAACGAGCTGATTTCATTGCCTAGTCCGTTCAAACCCTCTTACTACTTGTATGAAACAAACATGAAGTGGTAACCAATCGACTAGGTAAATATTTTTATCTACTAATAATCAACTAGTTACCGTTTCAATACACAAGATCGGAACACTTTTTGATTCCCCCCGCAATTCCATTTTCAAGTATTTCTTTTCTCACTTTGATGAAATTGAGATAGCCAAAAACCCATTTTTTGCCTGATTTGGCACTTGGTTGCTGTTTTGATGCATAGAAGCACAAAAGAAACAACTAAAAACTATGTGGTTATCAATCATGCAACGGCTTGCGAATATCTTCAAGGCAAAAGCGCACACTGCCGTTGATCAGTTAGAAAATCCAGTCGAGATGTCGAAGCTGGCAGTAGCCGAACTGGAGAAGGCTATCAATGATGCAACAGAGGCATTCTCTATTGCACTTGCCAATCACAAAAAGTGGGACCGCGAGTTACAACAAGCCACGCTTGCTTCAGAGAATTGGAAGCAAAAAGCAAAAATGGCAATTGGTCAAGCCAACGAAGAGTTGGCCAAGAAAGCGTTGATCGAGAAATCCAACGAAGACAAAAAGATGACTGAATACACAGCCATTTTCCAAAAGTCGGAGAAGGATATAAAGACGCTGCGCCAAAATCTGGATTCACTTCAATTTAAGCTGAAGGAGATGAAAGCGAAGCAGTCGGTGTTGGAGGCGAAAGCAAAAAACGCGGAAGCTCAAGGCAAGATTGCAAAACAACTTCAAGGCATCGGCACAAGCGCACTCTCGAACTTTCAACGCTATGAGGACAAGATAAATGAAATGGCCGACCAAAGCGAAGCCATGCAGGAATCGCTTTTTTCTCAAAAGCAATTGGAAAGAGAGTTTGATCAACTTGAATCAAACGTGCAAGTAGCAAACGACCTAGATATTTTAAAAATGGAAATGCAAAATGAAGAACAAAAAAAGAAAGAGAAGCTGGAAGAGAAAAAAATGGAGACACTAAATATAAAACTGGCGTCTCAAACAGTTCCCCTAAAACAGGTGAAACAGATTCTGGCGCCTAAAGAAGAGAAGCTTAAAAATTTCTTTGGAGATAAGTAAAAAACAAAAAATAGATAAAAAATAATTTTAAACACTTAAAACTATGTCAATCAATTTAAGAAAAGGCGGTTCAATTAATTTAACCAAAGCCAACCCGAAACTATCAAAGATCTATATCGGCTTAGGTTGGGAATTATTATCCCAATCACTAGACCTTGATGCTTGTTTGTTTGTTTTGGGAGCCAATGGCAAGCTTTTATCTGAGCAACATTTTATCTTCTATAATAACCTACGAACCCCCGATGGAAGCATAGCGCATCAAGGTGATAACCGCTCTGGCGTTGGCGAAGGTGATGATGAGTTAGTACTTGCTAACTTAAAACAAATTCAACCCGAAGCCCACGAGATATTAGTATATGTAACAGTGCACGAAGCCACTGCGCGCGGTCATAACTTCGGTAGGTTAAAAGACGCCTATGTGAGAGTGGTGGATGTGGATAAGAAAGAAGAAATAGCTATCTACGACTTAGACGCAGAAGCTTCGTTCGCTACCGAAGTGCTATTTGGAAAACTAAGAAGGGCTGATTCGGTTAACTGGGAGTTTATCGCCATAGGTGAAGCAACCAACGTTGGGTTACAAGGCTTAGTAGACCGATATGTATAATAAAGGTCTTGTGCGTTGAGCGGTGGAAGTTAGGCGTTAGACAAGGAAATTTAAATCTATAAAAAGTTATGAATTTGATTAAAAGAAATGGTATTAACCTAGTGAAAGGTTCTAGTATCTCGTTAGAAAAAAAAGGTCGGGCGATTTCGCAAGTGAGAGTAGGTATAAATTGGGGATCTATCAAGAATCAATTTTTTGGAATCACATTCAATACCACAGCTGTCGATCTTGATAGTTCAGTGGCTCTCTTTAGCAAAAAACAATTGGTAGATAACGTTTACTACCATAAACTTACTAGCAATGATAAAGCTGTTATGCATTCAGGCGATGATAGAGAAGGTGATCGAAACGGAGATGATGGTACTGACAATGAAACCATCCATGTTAATTTTCGAACGATCAATCCGGCAATTGATCAGGTAGTATTCTATTTGAACTCATATGCCCAGCAGGACTTCGAAACGATTCCCTATGCAAACATTAGCATTATCGATGCATCTAACCCGGCTGATCTGGAAGAACTTGCTTCGTTCAAAGTAGCAATGGATAGTACTTTTAAAGGATATGTTTCGATGGTACTTGGGAAATTTGTGCGAACCAACGCAGGCTGGGATTTCATCTCCGTGGGTGAACCCATCAAAGCAAAGAATATAAAACAGTGTTTAAAGGACATTAGCGAACAATACGTTTAAAATAAGAAAGGCTGCCCACTAACGGCAGCCTTTTTTATTCTAACAATGTCTGAAATTTGTTATTCGATAATTTTCCTAAAAATGCCAGAGGTACCCAGTACCAGCAGCTTGACCCCGTTTTCGAACTGCACGTTGGCCATCTTATCTTGCGCCATAATTTTTATAGTCACAATAACCCCTTTCCCGTGGGTAGTATGATAGAGCGCATCGCCCGCTTTCAACTTCTCTATGTCTCTTTCGGTAAGCGCGTCTCCAACAAAATCTGGATAGATGATGGGTGGCGCAACTATAACAGGCTCTTGAACAGGCTCGGTATAGACAAAAGAACTTGTATAGCTGGCCGATGCCGATGGTACATAATCGCCTCCTATGTTGAGTTTTTTCAATAAAGATGCCTCTCCCCTATCGCCAGCCCTCAATGCCTTGCTTACCGAATCGATGGCTTGCTGAACCATATCTATTCTAAGCGACTCATCATATTCCGTTATCGAAAATTCCAAAAGTGTGTAATCGACTGCGGTCTTTGTGTCTTTTATCAAAGCGAGCGGTAGGTCGAGCGCTTGCCGTAGTGCGAAGGCGTATCGCACATCGGTGTTTGCCGAGCTTAAATCGCATAGCACCATATTTGCGGAGATGACACTTTTAACTGTTTCGCTATTAATAT
This sequence comes from Cyclobacteriaceae bacterium, assembly GCA_044349005.1. Lineage (GTDB taxonomy): Bacteria > Bacteroidota > Bacteroidia > Cytophagales > Cyclobacteriaceae > ELB16-189. The sequence goes on along the minus strand of JBIKRT010000012.1, from coordinate 55,975 downwards.
CCGCGCGGACGGGGTTAACATTTGCCGCTCGACAAGCGGGAATGATAATATAATCAAAAATTCTGTTAAAATGACCCGCAGCATAACCGATTGGGTCGCCAAAAGGCATAAAAACCAAACACGTCTTTTCCATAATGAATGTACTTTCAAAGCGAAGATAGTGGTTAAAATGACTGAAATTTCCGTTTTTTAAAACTAAATTTAAAATCCGTTTTCTTAGAATTGGCTGCACCAAAAATCGTCAGTTGCAAGAAATCACGAATCACAAGGCGATTACCGAAAAGTTGACAATGCTACATTTCCATTTAAGATGCTGACAAAGTCGGGAGATCAAACTGTACTTGAGGTTACAGTAAAAGAGATCAAACTAAATGCTGAAATAAAGGCAGAGGAGTTTAAAACTGCTAGTCTGGACGAGCACTTTTAATGTGGAGTCACCTTCTTAACCAAATAAATCCAGTTGCTTTTTGTTGACAACATTCTCTTTTTGTTTCTGCTTTGTTTCTGGCGTTTCAGTAGTTTTTCCGTTTTCGGAATAGCTAGCCACCCCAATAATATTATAGCCAGTGACTTTTTCAATTCCAGCACTGTTTATTTTCTTTTCTACTTCCAGTCGGCAATTAATGCTGGAGCCACTCTTAAACTCCACCCTGCCCGATTGCACCATTGACAGAAACTCGTCTGATTTCATTGTAAATGAAATCGACTTGTTATTATAAATTCCCTTCCACTTGTGCTTGCCTGTTACCAATACTGGAGAGATAATATCTACCACAGCGCTTTCTAAAATGTACGTTAGCGTGGAGCCCGAACTAACTTTAAAGGCGTTGAATCTGTCTCTGCTTATTAATTGCTCTTTCGTTATTGGTTTTTTTGCAGTATCCGTTATCACTACCGATATGCCTTTCACCTTATGGTATTTACTTACTAGTTGATAGAAGTTACTGCGCCTTTTTTTTATGGTACCATTTTGCTCAATCTGTGAAAGCATGCTAACCGCCTCGCCCTTTAATCTCACCATTTGTTCGAACCCCAAACCCTGTTGCCCAGCGTCAACGTTTTGATCGGCAAACAAGTTATCGATAACATTAATCAGGAGTGGCTCAGATTGGACATTGCCCCCCGAGACTATTGACGCTGCCACAAGTACATTTACCAGCGCAATTTTTTCATGAGCAGTTTTTTTGGGAGACTTTGCTGTGAGCGTGAGCCAACTTTTTATCCCTCCTTTTCCCGATGGTTCGGTCTCCATTACAATGGATACCCCACATAACTTAGCTACCATCCTTGCAATTTCGAGTACCTCCCGCTCGCACTTATTATAAACCAATGCATCCATGGAGTGGGTTTTGTCGCTTAACCAATAATGAAATTGAAGCTTGCTAATAGCACTCAAATCAGGCGTATCGTCCATCTTTACAGTTCTTTGTTAACTTTTTTTTGAGAAAAGGGACGCAAAGTATCCAATTTCGGTGGGAAATAAAAAAGTAAAAGGTGTCAATGCTATTTGCGTGTTTCGCCACCTTTCGCCACCTGCCACCTAAGATACTGGCAATAATTTGACGAACCGAATCTGCAAATCGCGGTAGGTGAAAAAAAAACGATGAGATGCTTGAAAAAAATAAACCAATGATTGACCTTTAAATTTATAACTTACTTTAACAGCCATTCCACTCATGAAAACGCCATTAAGATGCTTTACAACCAATAGCATGATAATCTCAACGATCCCACGTGGCAACTAAAAACACTTATCAACACATGAAAAAAAATCTACTGTGCCTTTTACTTCCGTTTCTTTGTTGTTTCATTTTCTCTAATTGCGCTACCATTGTTGGTGGTTCCCGCTATAGGGCGAATGTTCTAGTAAATGGAGGACCTGATGCCGATATCTTTTACAATAGCCGATTTGTTGGCCGGGGAAATGCGACCATCTATAATAGGCGTCAAAACGCAAACAGATTTTCTTTTGTAGTAAAACAAAAAGGGTGCGAAGATCAAACGTTTTCCTATAACTCAAGAACTTTCAGAGGGTGGGCTTTTGCTGGAACGATCCTTACCTTTACTTCAAGCACCATATTTATTCCTTACGGTCTAATTGTCGATTTGGCAGATGGCGCATTGTGGAAACCAGATGTTAACGACCCAAGCATAGTAAAACAGAGTTATAAGAGCTATCAGTATATCGTAAAATACGAAGGATGTAAAAATAAAGCAAAGGAAAAAATTGATGTTGTTTATCTGAAGAACGGTGGCAAAGTGCGAGGGAAAATAATCGAAACTGACCTTAAAACCAGCGTTAAGATTGAAATGAAAGATGGAAGTATTTTCGTTTTTAAGCTAGAAGAAATCGAAAGGGTAGGCAGCGAGGAAATTGAACAATAGATTTTGCTGACCCAATAGATCGCCAATTATTTTTTTGAGCATGTCAAAATCTCGCATTTTTCGACCCGACTTTATCGTAGCAATCTCCACAACGAAAAGAAAATAGGAATAGTTTATTAGCCATTACCGACCTTACGGAGGAATTGCGGGAATCTAAACTGATGCACTCTGGCCAAACGTAAGCAAATTATTATCAGGATCAAGAAGTGAAAATTCCTTCTGTCCCCAGGGTTTTATTTCCAAGCGCACCCCTTTCGGCATTGCCAACTTTTTATCAAGTGCCAATTTATACCACGCGTCAATGTTATTGGTGCGAATGTAAATCTGTCCATAATTTTCTTTCGGATCAATTTCCTTAAACTCGAAAAAGTGAATTTGAATGTTATCTTTTTGAACCATGAGGTAGCCGTCAAAATCAGCACTCCCAAATTCTTGGAATTGAAGTTTGTTCAAATAAAAATCGCGCGTAACGGCTTTGTCACGCATAGGTAGTTTTGGATGAATATCAGTGAGCATGGTGGGTTCGCGTGCGTTAAAATTTCAATTTACTTCTTTCCATGATTTTTCCAATAACTTCTTTGTTGCCCGTATTCCTGCAAACTCATTCAGTTGTGACCCCTCGTATTCTATACCTACATAGCTGCTAAACTTTGCGTCCTTTACCATTTTTAACATTTTTCCATAGTCAATAATTGTTTCATCGCCTTGCTCATTGAATGCATACGATTTTGCGCTTACACCCCTAGCAAAAGGCAACATATCAGAAATACCTACATATCGATCATATACTTCCTTGCAATCTTTTCCATCTTGCGTGCTTCCCCACTTAGCGGTGGTGCACCAATTACCAAAATCAGGAAGTGTGCCACAATTAGCCATGTTCACCTGGCGCATAATTTCTGCGATCCATTTACCGTCCGAGCTATAAAGCCCATGGTTTTCAATCAACACATTTATATTGCTTTTTGCTGCATAGGTGCACAACTGTTTCAATGCATCAATCATTGCCTGTTGAACTTCTTCTTTTGTGCCTTCGCCAAATGCATTGATACGGATCGAATGGCAGCCAAGAATACTGGCGGCATCCACCCATTTATAATGATTTTCCACGGATTTTTTTCGTTCCTCCGCACCAGGATTACCGAGGTCGCCTTCACCATCAATCATAATCAATAGACTTTTTACATTCAGCGAATCGGCAGTAGCGCGCATTTTTTGCCAAAACTGTTTATCCGATGCATGGTCTTTATAAAACGAGTTAACATATTCAATGGCACCAATTCCAAATTCATTTTTCGCAATCGAGGCAAAATCTTCAGCACGTAAAGTTCCGCTATCGAGTGCGCGGTGAATAGACCACTGCGCCAGCGAGAGTTTAAGTGTGAGGGTATCTTCGGCAGGTTTACCCTCGGTTGTTGATTTCGTCTTGCAAGCAATGATCAACAAGGGTAGCACGAAGAACACCAAAGGTACGGTTCGAAAAAAACTCCTTATTCGCATAATTATTTTAGGTTAGCAGTTATTGGTTACAGATGTATAAATCGATCACATAAAAAGATCTTAACCAAAGATACTAACTTTTTAGCTTCAGTTTTCTAATCGATTTACTTAGCTTAGATGAATGGACGAACTAATCAATTATTTGCAGCGCACCCTCCTTGACGAGGTTTTTTCGAAAGACGAAAAGCGAACGTTCAAATTGATGGTGCAAGAAAAGCTATTGGACACAAATCAATTGAATTTTTTACGCAGCAAAATATTCGAACTCGCAAACGAAAAGTGTACTCCTGCAAACTATGCCTTCATTATTGAATGGATAAAAACTGCGACCAGCGCATTGGTGCTTCCAACAACTCAACCTACCAGTGCATTTTTTAGCCCGGGAGACGCCTGTCGCAACGCCATCATACAACACATTGACAGCACAATTACTCAACTGCATATCTGTGTGTTTACCATCAGTGACGACCGTATCACTAAAAGTTTGCTCGCGGCTCATCGAAGAAAAATTCATATTAAAATAATTACGGATAACGACAAAAGTCTGGACTTAGGCTCCGACATTCATCAACTTGCGCAAGCAGGCATTGCTGTTAAAATGGATATCACGTCAAATCATATGCATCATAAATTTATGATTGCAGACTCCGACACGTTGATTACAGGCAGCTACAACTGGACCCTTAGCGCGGCCAACTACAATCATGAAAATATCTTAGTGACACGCGAGGATGCCGCGATCAAAGCGTTTGCCAATCAATTTGAAAAGCTGTGGAAGGAAATGAAGACAACGCAAGAAAGCAGATAAGAAAAAGCGCGCTGCCAAAAAGTAAAGGCGTGTTTCGGCTTGTCACTGCGTTGAGCAAGGGGCGTATGCAAACACCTTGTGTGCGGGAAGAAACTACGGAAAAATTATTGATCTTGTTTAACAGTTGTCTTGTGGCCAATTTTCGTAACTATCGTTGTTCCAAAGCAAGCGAAGCTATCATATCAACTAATTTAAAATTTCTTGACTACATTGGCGATGCCCATTTCTATTCAATGGCCAGTTACTAAAATCAATGAAAACGCTGCTGATTACGCCCGAAGGTTTAGAGAAATTGAAAGATGAGTTAAACCATCTGTGGCGAGTGGAGCGCCCCGACACAACACAAAAGGTGACATGGGCAGCCAGCTTGGGCGACCGCTCTGAAAATGCAGACTACCATTACAATAAAAAACGCTTGCGCGAAATTGACAAGCGCATTCTCTATTTGCGCAAATGTATTGACGATCTGAAAGTGGTGCACTACTCTACCTATCAAGAAGGTAAAGTGATGTTTGGCGCTTGGGTGGAGATAGCAAACTCAAAAGGTTTGAAAAACCGCTTTCGGATTGTAGGCGGTGAAGAACTTATTGGAGCGAAAGATTATATCTCTATGGATTCGCCCATGGCGCAAGCCCTGTTGAAAAAGGAAGTAGGCGATGAAGTCATTGTTAAAACCCCTACTCAACAATTTCTGTGGCGGATCACCAAAATCGAATATTTGAACTAGGGTTTGCATCTTTGGTCTTTTTGCATCGATTTTTACACTTGTTAATTCGAACGTTTATGAAATACTTGTATTTTTATCTTATCGTGTTGCTTGGCTTTATTTTTTCTTGTAACAAGAAAAGCGACCCTATCCTTGCGCAAAACTTTGTCACCGGTTGGAACGAAAACCTATCCCTTAACATCGGCAATCAAGCACGCTACTTTAGAGTATACCAGCCTATTGGTATTGCTGCTAGTGCACCCGTGGTAATTTTGCTACATGGAGGTGGTCAAAGCATGAACGACCTATTCGAGCCAACAGCGGGAGGCACACGTGTGTGGACTACTGTGGCCGACAATGAAAAATTCTTGTTAGTGGTACCCAACGGATTTGACGCTACTGCTAATAACACAAGCGGCAATAACCAAAATTGGAATGATTGCAGACCACTCACCAATGCTAATCCCGGATACTCCGGGCAAGATGACGTGGCCTTTATCAGCGAGTTGATTGAGTGGACAAAAAAATCTTTTAACGTTGACAACACACGTTTCTACGCAACCGGTGTTTCTAATGGGGGACTGTTATGTTATCGCTTAGCGGCCGAACTTAATTCGAAAATTGCCGCTGTCGCTTCATTCATTGCCAATCAACCTTCCCCTAACGAATGTGTCGCCCCCGCTGCACCCATGCCTATGATGATTTGCGTGGGTACTCTTGATCCACTCATGCCGTTCCTAGGCGGAAACGTTGCCATTACCAACCGCGGCACGGTACTGTCAGCGGCTGAAACATTGACGTTCTGGTTGAGTGCTAATAGCGTGGCTTCAACGGATTTTGTACTTACTAATCTGGCCGATAGCAACCCTTCCGACAATAGCACCATTGTGAAGCGCGCATATGGCTCTTCAAACCCCGCTAAAGAAATTGAATTTTATACCGTGGTGGGCGGGGGTCATTGCATGCCCTCCATCGCTAACCCATTGTCGACTTCAAGTCAGGCCGCAGTAGGACCGCAAAACCAAGACATCGAAGGGGCTTTAGTAGCATGGAATTTTTTGAAACGGCATAAAAAATAATTTCGTAGAGGCCGTTAGTTTACGCAGTCTCTGGTAGGTTCCCGCGGTTCGAAATAATTAGTACCGCGGATAGGCGTCAAGACACCTTTGAGGCTTGAGGTGTCAGACGCCTTGAGACAAGTTCCTCGCGATGATTTGAATTAGGGTTTGCATTTTCATCTGTTGTTCCGACCATGCAATATTCCGCTCCACACTTTCGTTTGAAAGTTTGGCAAGTTCAAGTGCTTGCTTCTCGTCACTTATATCACCCCTACGCGTGAAATCAATTTTTGTGTTTGTTTTTTCATTCGGTTTTATATGTGCGCAGGCTCAATCTGTTATTGCACCCAATAACGTTGGGCGTGAATATGGTAATCCAAAAATGCCATGGATGGTATCGCACCTAAGCGGCACGAACAAAGAAAGACTGAAGCAAGCAAACAAAAATGCACGTCATTCGTTTTTTGGCAGAATACTTTGCTTCCGGAAGCTGTGCCGCATACAAGCGGGCCACCCCGCATCGCTTCATGCTATTAGCTTCGAAAAATTTAAAAAGCAAGTGGCAAGGAATGCAAAAAAGGGTGTGTATAAAAGTTTCTGGACAGATACTCTCCGCAAGCCAAAGCCAGCAGTGCGCGCGTCAATTCCGGTTGTGCGTGACACTGCTAGCACTCAGTCCACCGCCACTGTGCCCGTAATAAAGGCCGACAGTCTCATAATACTAGGCGCGGAACTATTGTTTGAAACAAACAAATCAACGCTGCGAAGTGAACATTTTTTAACTCTCAATTCAATTGTCGAATACCTGCATTTGCATTCTGAACGTTCGGTGCGCATCTCTGGTCATACTGATAACATCGGAAAAGAAGCAAACAACCTTACGCTCTCTAGACAACGAGCGGACGTTGTAGCCGAATACCTTATAAACAAAGGTATTAATATCAAGAGAGTAGAGACAGCGGGGCTAGGCAGCGCAAAACCCATTGCAGAAAATACGACTGATCAAGGACGGAAGAAAAACAGGAGGGTAGAGTTACTTATACATAATTGAGAAAATTCTCTATCAGCAAGTCAAATTTTATAAACGTTTTGCGGGAGAAGCTTCAGCTTGTTTCGTGTAACGCTTCACCACTGTATTTTGTGACTTCACGAAAAAATCTAACTTATCAATCTTATTTTAGTGAGTATGAAAAAGAAATTTTATTATAAGCTTAAGGTTATTACAAATAGCTTGTTCCGTGAGGGCAAGAATTTAAATTTTCTAATTCTTAATCATCTTCTGATACCTATTTTGACCCTCGATTTTTACTAGGTAAATGCCCGTTTTCAAATCGGAAACATCGTACTCGTTTAAAGAAGCTCCGGATGAATTCCGCTTCATTACCTCTCTTCCAAAGCAATCATAAATAATAATCCTGGTGGCGTTACTTTCATCACCTATATAAAGAACATTCTCGACAGGGTTAGGATACAAAAAAGACTGAGATTTTATCTCGTCAAAACCCAGGATAATTTTGACTTTCGCCACGTACTCTTCACTATCTCCATAACCATCATTTACTTTAACTTGTATAGATAAGTCACCGTTAAAATCAAGAATTGGAGTTATGTTTGTACCTGAAACGGTATAGTTAGCGCCCGACTTTACTTTTAACGTAAAGTCTTGAGGATAATTATTGTCAGGATCCAGTATATTAAAATCAGAAACAGATAAAGTAATGCTTTGATTTTGTGAAACCATAATATCCTTTTTTAAACCAATAATTTTTGGTCTGACATTTAGATTAGTTAAAGGCCTCTTCCATACACCCATTCCATAAGTTCCGCAAAAAGCAAATTCAGTATTAATTGAGATGGAAAATACTCCAGAATTATCCAAATTTTCATTTAGTGGATACCAGTTTTTTCCAGAGTTATACGAGACATATACTCCTTTATTTGTTGCAGCGTAGAAGATACCTGCTGGATTAATAGTAAGACCATTAAAAGTAATCTGCAAATCAAAGTCTCCTATCTTATTCCATAGATTACCAAAATCTGAGCTTTCAAATATTCCTTGATAGGTTGATACGATAAGCTTGGAGCTATAGAAATTAATCGAAGTCGGATAAAAATAAGTGGGGGTTATTTTTCTTGTTTCCCAATTTCCACCTAAATCCTTAGAAATAAATATGTTATCATCAGATGCTACCACGACCGTATCGCCTTTTGAATAAGAGGTGATAAAATTTACATTTTCCAAAAACGACTTAGACTTGAGCAACCAATTTTCACCATTATCTACTGAGACATAGATTCCGTCTCCATTTACAAGAGCAACTAACTTGTTGCCGCTTCCTGACAATGCTCGCACATATTTATTTGCCCCCAAAGAAAGTTGTAAATTCCAGGCATTCCCTCCATCGCTAGATTTATATATTCCATTTGTACCCGCAAGAATGTATTTGCTTTCTACATAGATAGCTCCAATCGGATTAGAGCCAAAGTTTTTATTGCCTATTATCTGTTTTTTCCATGACAAACCATTACCATTTGACGAGTGAAGTCCATAGTCTGTAGCAACAAGAATATTTGCTCCGTCAATTGCTGTTTGTCTAATAATTTGATTAACGAGTCCTTGATTTATTGCCTGCCAGGTTGTTGCTTTGTCAGCCGAACGATACATTCCTTCATTAGTAGCTAGAAATAAAAATTCGTTGTTCTTTAAAATACTATTAGCAATATTGTCAATTGTAGAACTAAGATAGGTAGACCAATTTTTGCCTTCATCTGCAGAGTAGAAAACAGCTCCACTTGAAGCTCCTATATAAACTTCATCTCCATTAGCATAAATGGCATTCATAAAGTATGCCCCTCCAGACCTTCCTATGGTCGAAGTGCTCCATGTAGCACCAAAATCTCTCGAAATTTGAAGCCCTTCTTGGCCAGAAACGTAAATAGTGTTATCAATGGCAGTGATTGCATTTACGCCTGTTATTCCAAGTTGAAGTTTTACCCACGTTAATCCTTTGTCTTCAGAAACGTAAAGCCCATCAGACGCAGCAAAAAGTTTATTCCCGGAGATGACAAAGTCGCGTATTTGCTTACCTTTAAGAATCCCTTCTATCAGAGACCAAGTGGTTCCATTATTAGTGGAGTAATAAAAGCCGCCCTGACTTGATCCTACGTAGATATCATTTCCGTTGGCGAAAAGGCTGTAGCCAGTCAAACTCTCAATCCCTTTATTGATTGCAATCCAATTATCTCCAAAGTCTATAGAATAATAAACGCCAGATCCAGCTATTGACGCATAAAGACTTGAGCCAGATTTCGTGAATGAATAGCAATGCGGGTAAGACGGCAGACCTTTATTAACCGCTTTCCAATTTAGGCCATTATCTTCTGAGCGAAATATTCCACCGGGTCCTCCATTAACAAAGATGTATTTACCAGCAGATGTCAAATCATATGTTCCTCCACCCGTTGGTCCATTTGTTTGTGACCACTGAGCCATGCTATTAAAAGATACACATATGCTCAGAATAACTAACTTAAATTTATTCACAACTGACAATTTAGCGCTCTATTTTATCAATTACTAAAGTATGGATAAATAGTAAAAAAACAAACTGCTCAAATTAAGCGCTTGTCGTATTATAAGCTTCTTCAAACACAATTTCCCTCAAAAATTCCTTCTTGAATCGTTTATAAAATCAAAATTCTCCCTGTTCGAAACGTTAGCCAAGCGATTGGAGAACCTAAGATAAATCGATTTCTGATCGATCTAATATTCAATTAAATCTATCAGACTGCTGGTGATTGTTTGCAACGAGTCCCGAAACTTTCGGAGGAGTTAACACGCGTTGCAAACGCGCTTTAACTGCAAATTTGCGACCCTTGGTCACCAGTCCTTAAAAGCGAAAACCGAAGCCTAAGCCTTTGATGTCAATCAATTTTAATGCATCGCGATTCCCTCTGTTTTATCTTACATTTTTTTGTTATCTTATACCAACTTAACTTTGTTTTAACTTGCTTTGTATAGTTGTCCTTTACTCCCGTTAACTAGCTACTCCTATTATTATGCGACTTCTAGCTTTTGGTTCCTTCATTTTAATTTTTATGCTATCACGTGCTGTTGCCCAGGAAGAGCCCTTGCGCATCGGTGTAGTGGGACTAACGCATACCCACGTCCATGGCTTGCTAGGGCGTGCTGATCGCGGAGACATAAAAATTGTAGGTATAGCAGAGCCCAACAATACACTGGCTCAACGCTATGCCGACCAGTATAAATTTCCTATGAGTCTCGTCTATAAGAGCCTGGAAGAAATGATATCCGCTACCAACCCGCAAGCTGTTGTTGGCTTCGGCACTATCTATGAGCATTTGAAGCTAGTTGAAATAGCTGCGCCTAAAGGAATACATGTGATGGTTGAAAAGCCCCTGGCCGTTAGCCTTGAACATGCAAAAAAAATGGAAGTATTGGCAAAAAAAAATCATATTCAATTGCTCACCAATTACGAAACGACTTGGTATCCTAGTCATCACAAAATGCATACACTACTGGCCGAGGGTATGGTGGGCGATCTTCGGAAAATCGTGGTTCGCGATGGACATCGGGGGCCGAAAAAAATCGGAGTCAACAGTGAATTTTTAGATTGGTTAATCGACCCTATCCAAAATGGCGGTGGTGCTATTACCGACTTCGGTTGCTATGGCGCCAATCTCACTACGTGGTTAATGAAGGGAGAAAAGCCAACGACTGTTACTGCCATCACCCAACAACTGCAGAAAGAAAACAATCCAAAAGTAGATGATGAAGCTACCTTTTTTCTTACCTATGACAATGCAAGCGCAATTATTCAAGCTTCATGGAATTGGCCAATCGGCAGAAAAGACATGGAGGTATATGGTTTGAAAGGAGCTCTGTTGGTGGACAACAGGAGTGTATTGCGGACTCGGTTGGCCGAAGGATACGATGGCTATAAAGAAGAAATTTTTACATTGCCAGAGCGGGAAGCTCCGTTGGATGATCCGTTTGCTCTTTTGGCGGCCGTAATAAAGAACAAAATCACTTTATTGCCGTACGACCTCTCATCATTAGAAAACAACCTATTGGTAATGGAAATTTTAGATGCCGCCCGCGAAAGTGCACGCGCTCAAAAAACAGTGAAATTAAATAAATAATGCCAACGCTTGGCGTAGTCTCTAACGTCTCGAACTACGTCATAAGTGTTTACAAATCTAAGGTTTACTCTTAACAACAAATCTATTTCAGTTTGCCCAGGTTTTCTGGTCAAGATGAAAAGAGAAGAAAGTAAGCAGTAAATATAATTCGGTTGATCATTTTTCGTTCGGGAACAAACCGCTTGCCATGATCAACGTAAAAAAATTTGTCTTTATCTTTCTCTTTGGATCGTGTGCCCCGTATGCTAAAGGTCCAGTTTTTACAACCGATAATGCCAAGAAGACTTTTAAGCCAATTGTTGAGTTTCTGGAGGTAAAGCCAGGGATGGTTGTTGCCGATGTGGGTGCTGGCTCAGGCGCACTTACAGTCATTATGGCTACTCAGTTTGATAGCTGTTCGGTGTATATTCAGGATATTGACCGCAATGTATTGCAACAAAAAAATGTAGATAAAATGATTGCCTACTACTCAAAGCAATTAGGTTACAAATTGGGTGTACGAAACCGTTTCGACCTTGTTTATGGTAGTACTACACAGTCTAATTTACCAGAGCGCTCTCTCGACCTAATTTACTCGAACGCCACCATGCATGCTTTCACTGAACCGGACGTTATGTTGCAGGACTTGCGTAAAAAACTAAAACCAATGGGTAAAATATTCATCCGAGATTCTTTTAGAGGCGATCACAATGAAGGCCAGTATTGTTCTGATCCCAACTGTGCGCGGCCACTTTACACTGTAAGTAAGTTCCTTGCTAAGATGGCAAAAAATGGGTTTCAGTTAGCCAAACAAACCTCTGGCATCAGCGGCTACCCAGTGTTTGGCTTTAAGCTGGCAGAATAGCTGATCGTTGGTTTGTTCCCAATTTTCTAGCGTGGTAACGCGATGCAAAACCTCGCCAGCGAAATCATAAATACAATCAGAGATTTTTTTACTCCATACCATATTCTCCGACTACCTCACGCGCGGAGTTCGAACAAATAAATGCAATAGAATACAAGTCTTTCACCTCCCATTTTTTCCACTTCAAACCCAAACATTGGCTAATCAAATGGTTTAATGGGTTTTTCAACAGAATCGATAAAATCTGAACAGCACTGGGTTTCGTTAATAGGGGGAAAAAATCGAAATTATGAAAACGTCATTGGTAAGTTTAACATCATTATCACATCGAAATCTGTTCATCTATTTTTTGTTTTTGATCATTACCCTCGTAGGGATTTTCGTTGGACGATCTGTTGCACAGGATTATTCACTCGTTCGAGTCTGGGAATTTTCGAATGTGCTATTGATGTTCATTGGTATTCCCTTTTTGTTCATGCAGAAGAAATCTGGGTTGCCAGATTTCTATGACAATACAGTAACTAACCGTCACAGATTTCTCTATCCCGCAATGGGTGGTCTTGCCTTTGGCTTACTAGATGTCTTGGTATGGAAGGTCATATTACATCCACAGCCATATACTGAACTCCCCCCCTTTCTTCAGCCTTTCCCGTATTCTATTTTCCTTTATTTTTCGGGCGCTTTTGAAATAGAAGTATTCTATCGTCTTATTCCATTAACCTTACTATTATTGATAGGTAAATGGTGGAAACAAGGCAAGTACTTTCAGAGGCTCTTTTGGGCAGGTGTAATACTAACATCATTAAGAGAACCGCTTGAGCAATTGCCTGACGGGAATTTGTGGTTGATCACCTACTCCTTTTTGACAGGCTTTTTGATGAACGCGGCACAGGCCGTTTGGTTTAAAAAGGCAGGCTTTCTAGCTTCTTTGTCCGTTCGCTTAGGTCATTATTTAATTTGGCACATTGGTTTGGGCGTTTATGTTCAGTTGATCGAGCTTGGTACTCATTAAACTTTATTTCCAATCCACTCTTTAAACTCAGAAGCTTTCTTTTTACTAATTGTCACTTCTTCGTTAGCGGAAGGTTCTAGTATGAGAATTAACTTACCTGAGCTATCCGATTTAAATTGTTTGACGGCTTTAACATTGCCGATCGTCTGGCGGTTTAAACGAAAAAATGCAGCGGGGTCCAGCAAATCCTCCAGCATTTCCAACGATGAGGAAGAAGTATACACCTTAGCATCGAATGTTTTAATGAAACTGATTTCATTCTGCTTATAAATAAAGGCGATGTCATTGGTTGGCACAGGCACCGAGGAGGCTCCGTAATTTACTATCAGCAAATCACGGTAGCCGGAAGGCTTAATCAGATCGGCAGCACTCTTTACACCGGCTACCGAAGTTTCCAATTCGCGCACGCGGTCGTTCAAACTGCTAATGGTGTGAGTATAGTATTGATGAAAGTACATACCCGTATAGATCATATGAACCAACAATGTGAATACCATTGTAAGTGGAAAATCGTAGACTAGCAAATAACCAGTATTGAAATTATTAGGGCGGTTGATGAGCAATTCATTCCAGATATAAATCATAGATGCAACCAACGGAACTGTAATAATCAAAGACCCGAATGATTGTATGATGAACCGTTGAAATCGCTGGTTTACCCAAGAGTATTCTGTGTCCAGGTATTGAATCAATCTTCGGTTTGCTTCCCAACTGAACGATACCAGTAGCGTATTCCACAGAAGGTCGCCATAATAAAGAGGTTGCTTCATTAATGTGCCGATAGACTCATACTCACCAAAATGCCTTACTATAAAACCTAGCAATGGGTAGCCAATAATACGAAGCCATTTGTCGGGGTAGTGTATCTTCATCGTTCAAACTAAAGAGCCTTTTAAGGTCAGCGCGTCAAAAACGCCTGCCAGCGAGGTGTGGTTTCTTGCGCTGCTTTAAAATAATCTTAGAAACACCATCGAATACAAATCAGCGATTTTTTTAAACAATCACGTTGTCGAAGACTATGCATAGCAGTTGTCAGCGTGCAACTGAACTGTTACGCAACAGGAAAATGTATCTCTGTAACCAATTGTTCTGTGGGTACTTGACCGGGCATATTCAAATAAACCTCAAAGGGATCTATTCCTTTGCGGAACTTAAACTCTTTGCCTCGTTGCATCATGTATTGAGTTGTCCAGGCATTGCCTAAATGTTTGTAAGATCCAATATGGGCAATGGTATTTACGTTTATGGCTGGAATAGCGCCACTGATAAATCCTTCCGGCAATTGGCTAGGCATTTCTTTAATAGGAAAGGCTGCGGTATAAACAACTTTATCTTTTACTACATCCCATGTGTGATAGATTGAAAAACCAGGACCTGCCATCTGATCGCCATGTTGCGCTGCCCAGGCAGAAAGCTTTCCGAAATCTTCGCCCATTTTGGTATCGAGCGTTTCTGTGGTGCAGGCTGTTTTGATTCCGATATACTTGTTTCCCGGGAATTGGTTGACACCTTTAAAATCGAGTTTAGAGGGCACCGCACCGGTTTCCACATAGTCTTTTAACATGGTAAGCCCGCGCTTGTAATCCATGCCTATGTAAGCAGTCATCATCTTGGTCATAAAGAACATAAAAAATGGAAGGCTGCCCGTCATGCCCCAGGTTACCTCGGTGGCTTGCCCTTGTTGTTTTAGTTCAAACCACACCGGGGAAGTGGATTTCCACGGCTTTAAGAAATGAACCACCATATCTAATCGATAAGGTCCATTCTCTTTCAATACTTTCATTTCCCCGCTGCCCGTGCGCTTGCCTTGCCAGTTATATTCCTTGCCATCTGGTTTTACTTCTATTTTTACACCTGGTTCGGTAATCAACCAAGGCGACCACACTGGCCAATGATGGTAATCGCTGATAATAGAATAAACTTTTTCTGGCGATGCTTGAATAGTGACTGATTTTGCTATCTGAAAGGTTGGCATATGTTTGGGGATTTGGTTGAACGAATTTAAACAAAAAAACGATGGCGCAAACATGCGATCGTTTCATTGCTAACTTGTTAAACGGCAGGAATAGCTTCTGTTTGGGATTAAAAATCCTTTCTTTATCTGTAGTTCGACAATCACTGCATTAACTTGTCGAACAGCTGGTGGAGTTGGTTGAACGAATTTAAACAAAAAAACGATGGCGAAAACATGCGATCGGTAAAAACACTTACCAGAATAACCAAGGGCAAAATGGCTTTTCTTCGGGATTAAAAATCCCTCTTTTGTATCTACAATCACCACGTTAACTTGTAGAATTTATAGAGGAAAATAAAAGCGAACATAGGCCTAGATATTTGCTCTTATTTCGGTTTACCTAATAAATGAAGCGACCAATAATTTGAAAGGAAAATGTTATGGGGGTCCCTTTGCTCACGAAGCTTAAGAAATTCGTTCCATTTTGGAAACTGATTACTCATGTGAATAGACCAATCTTTAAAGCTTGAATAGTCATTACCATCCTCAATATAACCTGGAAGGAATTTACCCCAATGCAAAGTAAAAGGAATCCTTTCCTTGCGTAAACCATCCCAAAATTGATTGAAGAAACCATCTTGCGAAGTTTCATTCGCAGATGGATCTCCTTCGTTATTAGTAAACCAAAAAATATCAAATCGCAAAGAATCGTCATTAAATGACGGGCTTAGCCAAACGTTACTCTTCCTTGCAGTATACAGTTCAGTTGCATAGTACCCCGTAGACTTATAGGAGTTTTTTTGATAAAGATCCCGAAAGAAAATTATTGCCTCGTGCGCCTTATGAAGAGGAACCCAAATTTCCGTAAACTCAGTAGATAACATGCCATCGTTAATATCATTATCCATTGAAAGGCTTCTCCACGGATAATCTAAAAACTCTTTAGCTTTTCCAGCCTTTGTAATGCTTTGAAAACTTCTTACGATTAGCCGTGCCAAAATCGAATACTCTTTAGGGTCAAGTTGTTTAACTAAAAAAGCGATAATCACGCATATGAAGGCTACCAGCAAGCAAACGGGCAGAAGTAAAAAAGAAAAGAGCCATGCCATAAAGGTATTGCCCAATGCTCCATATAAACCCTCACTAATCGGTTTGTATTGCCTAACTAACTTAAACAACGCAATCAATGGGTTTCTATTTTTTAATACTGTAAATAGACTTCCTCCAACTATCTGCAAAAGCAACGCAAATAGTTTATTTTTAGATAGTGAAACGTAAGGTTTAACCTTAAAATTATCTGGTGTATAAATACGATCTGCCTTCCAAATAACAAGCCTTTCGACTTTCGCTTGTGGCCACCAGAGCAATCGAGAATAAGACGTATTCTTGAAAAAATTAATCAATGACTTTTCACTGTCTTTGTTAAATAGATCTACGGGACACTTTTGATTTAATGGCACTGTTTTTTCTTCGCCTGTAATTACAAACATTTTAGTAAGTCTAATCCTCACTTTACTTATTATTCCCTGGATCCCAAAAGATATAAGCAATGCATTAAAATGATTGTCACCTTTCCAAAACCATTGAACCCTGCCAACCCCATCAATCATTGAAAACGCTTCGATGTTATCTTCAATACTATATTTTAGCGACCCTCCTGCCGAACCAGTCATTAGAAATCCAGAAATTGTTTGATGTGAAATGCCTCCTAAATTACTTAATGTAAAACCCTTTTCACTGGTTTGACCTAAAAGACTATTCTCCCAAGTAGACCTGCCGGTAGGATCATTGGGATCATGCCCCAAATGAATTCCCGCTTCAACTTCAACGATACCATTTGATGTATCAATCCAAACAAGCTTTTGGTATCGATCTAATATGACATTTATATTTTTAGTTGCCTTTGGCGGAAGTTGCTGAGAAACCCTATTTGCTTTGCCTGCAGGATCGGTGTAAACTGAATGCGAAAGAGAATGGGCAGATCCGCGGCAGCGAATGGAAACTGATTCGTTTTTTGCTTTTTGTATCAATGATATAATTTCCTCTTCCGTTGACGGATGGTAAAAGCCATCAACATCCTTAACTAAACCACTTAATACTTTATCGTTTATTACGACTCGCTTCACATAAAGAAGCCAACAAATTGTTACTAAAATTAATGTAACAATTACAACATAAACCGCTATCTCCCAACCTTGAGGGTGATTTGTGAAACTATAAAATAGTTGGAAACACTTAACCGTGAAGAATACTACGTTCGTTGCAAAAACATTATCAAGGAGTGATCCAAACAGAAGTTTATTTTCGGTGGAGAATTTTTTTAACCCATAATACGCCACATATAGGTTAAAAAGAATGATAGGCGTTTCAAAGAAATGCAAAACTATGCTGCATTGTTTTCTATAGCATTCAAAATGATGGTATGTAGTCCAAGGGTCGCAATAATAGGGCAAAATGTGAACTAGAAGCACATCTAGAAGACAAAACGCAATTATGAATACACTGTATTCGAAGACCACTTTCTTTACACGCATGAGAGATTAATTAAGCCAAGACAAAATAAAAATAAAAAAAAGCATAATACCTTCTTCAATTCGAGTGCAAACTTTAATTTTATTTTTTGACAACTAAAATTCTCCAATCAAATGGCAAAGAAAAAGTTCGCTCTCGTTCTAAGCGGTGGTGCGTTTAGAGGTGCATTTCAGCTAGGAGCCCTTCGATACTTAAAGGACAATTGGACAAAGATTGACCCTGATTCTGAAAACGGAGCCATGAAATTTGATATCGTTACTGGTGTCTCAGTTGGTGCTTTAAATGGCGTATTGATAGCAAGTAATAAGTTTGATGAACTCAACGAACTTTGGGAAAAAGTAAGAAATGAAGGCCCCAAGGCAATTTATACTTCTGATTTTATAGACACCTCCTCGCAATCTGATACCCTTCAGTTTAAAATAGATTCACAGAAATTACTTGCGCGATTTTTACCAGGTACCTCGAAAAAATTCTCCTTCTGGACAATTCTCAAAATTTTAGTTTTAACAAATTTCAGAAAGAAGTTTATCAAACAGGCCACCGAGGAATTCAAAGAAAATTTCAAAACATTCAGGTCGCTTGCGGATAATCAACCATTACAGGCTAAATTGAAAGACTATGTAAACATTGATTCGGTAAAAGATTGTATTTTTAAATGCGGTTTTGTTTCCCTAAACAATGGCAGGTATTATTCATTTCAACCTAACGAATTTAACTCTGACGAGGATTTTAGAAAAGCTGTTCTCGCTTCCACCGCTATTCCAATTGTGTGGGAACCTGTAAAAGAAATTCAACTAAAAAAAGACGCTGAGATATTAAAAAATACTGTTGATGGCGGAGTCAGAAATGTGGGGCCAATTGCAGAAGTAATAAAAGAAATAGGTGAAGGCGAAGAATTTGTCATTGTCATTATCAACTGCAGAAGCGTTGAATTAGAAGAATGGGGAAATAGGAGTACTGATATAGCAAGTATAGCATTGCGCTCTTTAAATGAAATAGCCATAACAGAAATATTTAACTCTGATTACGAGACCTTCTTAAAAATTAACGATATTCTTGACCAACTCCATAATTCAGGCCCGCCATGCGATAAACCAATTTTGGATTATGATTATTACACTGGACAAAGAGGCAATAGAAAATTGAGAAAGTTCAAATCAATAATTATACAACCTGACCGCAATCAGCTTGGAGATGAACTTGTAGTTACCCCTGAAATAATTGATAGAAGAATTGAAATTGGAAGACAAAAAGCTGAAGAGGCAGTGAAAGTCTATTTGGCTCAGAACTGATTGGCGGATGGTAATTGTGAAATAAATTGGGAGGTAAAATTTGTATCGCTGCTTTCTTTGCAGGACGGGATATAAAATCGATTTCTAATCAATCTACGACTTGCCAAATTTTACATGTTGGGTGTTAAGGATTTTAATTTTGTAAAAGATTTAAGAGAGGAGTTTTAGCTTGTTTCGTGGGAACACGAACCAAGGCTTGGGTTGGTCGGAGACCAACAATAACCGAAGGACACGAATCAAGGCAATAGTTAGTTATTTTTTTCCAAAGGGAATTCTTTTCAGCGCTATGTTTCCGTTGCTGATCACCATTAGTGCATCTTGAAGAAAGCGAATTTCTTCCAATGGATTTCCGGGAACCAAAATCATATCTGCCTCAAAGTCTTTTTCAATTTTCCCAGTGTTTTTCTCTACGCCAAGCAGCTCGGCACTGGTCATTGTTGCGGCTTGAATAGCTTCAAAGGGAGACATTCCCATTCGCACAAAATGGGCACACTCTAACGAAATGCGACTGGTAGTAGTAGCAGTGTAGCTGTTATCGGCTCCCGTAGCAATTTTGACTCCCAACGCTAACGCTTTTTTAAAAACTTTTTCGGCTTGAGGCATCATAAATTTCCCTCGCAATTCTAATACAGGGCCTGTATAGTCGCCACCGGGTTGAGTAAGATCTTCCAGCGTGATAAAAGTAGGCACTAAAAAAGTACCACGTTCTTTCATAAGCCTTAAGGTTTCATCAGAAAGGAATGTACCATGCTCAATACTTTTAGCTCCTGCCAACACCGCTGCGTGCGCACCCTCATCGCCATGGGCATGAATCATCACGGGCACATTTCGTTTTCTAGCCTCTTGTACGATCACACTAATCTGTTGCTCGGTGTACACTTGCTCGCGTGGATCTGTGTCAGCACGACCCGCTCGCTCTGTACCTCGTGTTTTTATCACCTTCGCGCCCCTATCAATATTTACATTTACAAGCAACTTCAGTTCGTCATCTGTACGAACTCCATTGAGAAGAACGCCAAGCCGTGTATCTGCTAAAACTGTTTCTTCAAGCTGTGGCGACACATACACGCCTGCGGGCACTACATCAGGGCCCGCAATTTTTCCCGTTTTGCTTAGTTCCATAAGTGCAACATCTTGAAAGGCAGAGACGCCCGCAGTTCGTATGGTGGTTACGCCAGTTTCTAAAGCCCGTTTAGCGGCAGCCAGATTATCTAAGTGAGAGTGGGCATCAATTAAACCGGGCATGAGAAAATAACCTTCGCAATCAATCACTTCATAGCCGCCTGTTGGTTCTCCACTCTTCCCCACCCGTTCAATTTTTCCTCCTTTGGTAAAAATGACTGAACCGCTATAAATTTTATTCTCCTTGCCGTTGAAAAGACTTGCATTGATAAAAGCATAGCTCTTTGTCGATTGCGAAAAACCCGCAGAAGAGAAAAAAAGTAACAAAGGAATAGAAAGACTAAATACAGCGTGCTTCATAAACGGGCTATTAAATGATTGCAGAAGATTTAGTCTAAGGTAAACACAGTCTGGCATAAAGCAAATAGTTCTGTCACAACAAATTGTTGTCACTTGACTAGCTTCGGGCCCTGGTTCGTGTTTTCACCTTAGTTAAAGTTGGGCGCCTAGTCAACTAAGCCGTTGTTGGAGTTCTTCTCCAACAACGATTTATTTCTCTCCTATTTTGATTAGCACGCGGGTTGTTGAAGAACACCAACGCGGGCAAAGGAAGAGTTTTAGCTTAAAATGAAGCTTGTTTCGTGGGGACACGAACCAAGGCTTGGGATTCCGTTACCCGTGGTTCGTGTCCTCACGAAACACAACTGCGTTAAGTTGGCTTGGGTGTTAAGGAGTTTAATTTTATAAAAGATTTAAGGGAGGAGTTTTAGCTTGTTTCGTGGGGACACGAACCAAGGCTTAGCCTTCACAATTGTCTGCTGTAAACCATCTCTGGATATGAGATTGGTTCATCACCTCGTCTATCCAAAAATATTGTAGAACCGATCAATTGTTGTCCCCCAGCTACAACCTTCAATAAAAAACAATTGTGACCTATTTGTTTTTTATCGTCAATTCTCCCCATTAAAGTCAAGAAGTTGTTTTCAAGAGTTCCTTGAAAATGATAAATAGAAGTCAAACTACTCTCATTCTTAAACATATTTGTCACCGTATAAATACCTGTTAATTTATTGGCTTTTTGATGAATCACAAATGTTTCGTTATAAGAGACTTCATCTTCAGTATTTTCATTATACCGAGTTGTTTGAGTCCAAGTCCCTTTCACAAAAACTCCCTTATACACTAATGACTCGTAATAGGGAATGAGAGTCGTTTTTCCGACTGTTAGTACAGTCCACGTAATTACACTAGTAATTAGCGAAACAATAATTTCATCAATCATATAAATATTTAATTTTCTAATTAAAAGCCATTTTGATCTCTTAATAAAAAAATCCTAATCAAAATAATATTGCGAGGATTTGCAATGTTTTAATAAGTCTACTTTTCAAACATCTCCGGAAATTCAGGCATTTCATCCCATGTACGTCCTTCAAGCAATCTTCCAGTTTTCTTCTTATTTGTTCCGCCCCATTGCTTAAAGAAAAAAGCCACGTCAGCTTTTTCACATTGCTCTTGAATGTCTAACACCCAATCGGCATTCATAGGTCTTGGCTTTCTCCCGCTTTCACCACCAACTATTGCCCAATCAATTTTTTTTAAATTCATTTTCGGTAAAGGGCCAATCAAAGGTTCAAGCGAAAGAAACTTCGTTTTTGCTTTTGTTTTTCTGAGTGCATCTATTCTATGTACTACTCGATCATCTTCAACACTTACACCCATCCAAATATTATGAGTCCATTTTAATAGTTTAGCCTTATCATATTCCAATAATAAATCAGCTCGTTTAGTCAATACTTGGAAAACATGCTGAGGATTTTCATTCATTACTTTGAATACCTTTTGAATGAATTCGATTGAAACATCCTTATGAAAAAGGTCACTCATGGAATTAACAAAAACAATTTTTGAATTCTTCCATGTATATGGCGTACCTAGTTCATCTTCATGCGTAGTGACTTTGAAATTGTTATTATACTTATCAACTCCCATTGCTTTTAATCTGCGGGACATTACCTCTGCATAACAAAATTTACATCCAGCAGAAATTTTATCGCATCCAGTTGTAGGATTCCAAGTCATTTCTGTCCACTCTATACTTGATTGTGCCATTGCTATTTATTGTATTTTTTAACTATATCGTTTCCTATCTTCTCGGCTGCTTTATTGTTCGAAGTTAAGAATAAATGATACATAGTAGAGTTACTAGAATTCTTTAATTCATAAGGTTTAGAGACAAAATCAAAAACCTCTTTGAGTCTGGATTGATATAATTTAGCAGAATTCGCAATAGCACCCTTCTCCTTTTCAACGAATGTGATTTCTTCGAAAAGGCTTGGTGTTTTTTTATAGAAGCGTTTCTCAATTTCTTCCCGCGTAAGGCCAAGAAATAGTTCCAGTTTCTCTAGCCATGCTTCTGAGATTTGACCGTCCTTTTTTAAAAGTCGATTAACTCCTAATCCAGTTGGAACAAGAATCCACATGTCAACTGGAAGTTTCCTCAAACTCTCAATTGAACGCCACTCAACCTGCATACCGCAAGGATCAATATACGCTAGCGTTCTTACTTTGCTGTTTTTAGGGTCGCGAAGGAAGTTAGAAAGATCAATTATCTTTTTATTGCAGTCATCGCATTTTGTATAGATTGTCTTTTTCGGAAATGCCATTTTTGTGTTCTCTTCCAATAAAGCGAAATTCTCAGGATCCTTCTCAACGAAATAATAGCTATCAAATGGCCGAGGGTCAGATAGCTCAATAATCCTTCTAGCAGCTCCAACTGTAATATCAACCCCAATCTTCTTGTCCTTTACGATAAAACCGCTGCCTGCAAAACCATCAAAATACATCAATTTAAAGAAAGGTCGGTCTTTCATTATAGCTAAATAAGCTTTAGCATATTCAACTAAAATTTCTATTTTTATCTTCGTCCAATCTCCGCCAAAGTTATTCATGATGTAAGTTTTAAATTTTCGCCTGTAGTCTGCGTTTCAACAACTACCTAAATTAGTCCTATTTCCATTCTAAACCTTAACTATTCCAATACGGCTGGCCAAACCAGTGCAATACACCTAAAACCCTCATCATTGCACCTTTTATTACCACCGTTCCACCTTTTAGGCGGAGCCTTCCAGTAAAAAGCCTCATCGTTCGAGTAAAAAGATGGAGTGTTGCACCTAAAAGCACCAACGGAGCACCTAAAAGCCGCAGCAGCCGAGCAAAAAGCACCAACGATGCACCTTTTAGGTGCAACGATGGCTCAAAAGAGCCATCGTTGGTTCTTTTTGTCCAATTTTGCCCATTATTAAGCTGGCTTATCTGTCGTTTTGGCGGCCTTGCTGGTGCTTTTTGCAAACCGTTCACCCAAATCGTTGGCAATAGGCTCTGCGCCTGGCACTTTCATCTTAGCGGCTTGCTTCACACTATTATAAAAGGTGAGTGCCGTCACATAGGCTTCGCTGCCACAAAGCATTACGGTGTCGCTCAGGTTTTGTGCGAGTTGCTCCAGCGGCCGCTCTATTTGCAGCAGCGCAGCGGTGGCATCTACATCAATTTTTAGTTCGGGCAAATCAATGTAGGCTGGCACAAACGTGGGGTTGGTGGTGGCATAGTCGAGTGCTTTTGTTACGAAGGGCAGGGAGCCATCGCTCATCTTGGGCAATGCCTTGCGCTCCTCGGGCGTAAGGGCAATAAGGTATTTGCCAACCACACCATTAATGGTGGCAATGGCATCTTTCACACTCTGCACCTCGGCAGCGGTGATTTGAATGGAGATTCTGTTTTCTTGCATGGTAGTTTTAGTTAATGTTTAGATATAAAATTTATGAACTTATTGTGAGCCGCTGCTGTAGGTTTATTATCTGAAAATATTACCAATACCTGTAACAAGTCGTTGAAATGCTTTTTGATTTATGCCGAAACTAAAGTAAGGTTCTAGTTTTCTAGGCGGATTAGTTTGGTCATTGGCAACACCTGTTCCGAAATTAGCTCCGAAGCCGATACTTGCATAGGTGTTAAAATCGTAGGTAAATAAGAGTCCTAGGATTTGTGCTTGCTTGGAAAATAATTTAGGCGTGAGAGCTATTGAAACCCCTAGGCGTTCTATGGAGGGCTTATAGAAATCATTACTTGTGATAACCTGATTTCCGAAAGTCAAACCTACTTCAAAGACTATAGGAATTCCTTCATAATTGGGTCCAGCTAAAGTTGAACCAACAACTGGGAAGGGAATGTAACGGACTTTAAATATGCTAAGCTTCTCTGCGGGGTCAAGCACAACAAGATGGCGATTTTCATCTCGATAGTTTCTGTACAATATTCTTGCAATGCTATCATTTTCAAAAACAATGTCTGATTTCTCAATACTTATGCCTGTAAAAGATTTGTCAGTAAGTTTCGTAATCAAGCTTCGTTTAAGAGTATCAATAATATGTTCCTGCGCGACTATGTATCTTGCCACAGCCTTTTGTTCTTCGCCAATACTATTGAATTTCGGTGAAAATAAATTGATCGCTGATTTCATTTGATCTATCTCTTCTATAACTTTTTTATACTGTAACTGAATTATAGAATCCTTTTCAAATGCTCTACCCGCGGATTGCGTTAGCGAGAATAGTGGTTGTTGCCAGGTCGAATATAATATTGAAAGCTCGTCTATTTGGACAGAGAGATTTACAAGATCCTCGCAAAAATTCATACTACCAGTCTCGTTTTTGATGGTGTTTACCAGGCTATCAATTCTTTTATACGAAATAGCCAACAAACGCTCCAATTTCCTTGGTATCTTCGATAGCTCGCTGGCAGCCCGCATATTCTCAAGTAACTCAAGTAAATGAGAGTTATTTGTTTTCATTGCAGTATTAAGCTCATTAAAACAACCTGAAAGTTGAGAATTTAGCGCGCTAAAAGAATTTAAACCGGTTTGTACACTGGCCCATTTCTTTTCTGCATCTGTCTGTTTTGCAAGTAAATTTTTTTTATAGTTAACGATCTCCTGCTTTACGTTAGTACTATAGCTTATTTTTGTTTCAACCTCGTACCTCTGGATAGCGTCTCCTAGATCAAAATCAGGTAATTTTACCTCCCAATAAAGTCCATCGTTGCGCTCAACTGCATTGTCAATAAAAATTTCATTGCCGTAGTAGATTGTAATTTTAACTGCAAGGACTGAATCACGTAAAGCAAATACCGGATAAAACCGTAACAGATTACGCTGATCGATGAAGGGTTGGCCATCTATAGAGTTAGTCACCGCATAGTAGCTTAGCACATTAACATCCTCTTTTTGTGATTTGCTTTGAGCAAAGGAGAAAAAAGGAATGAGGGCAATAAGTTGTATAATAACAAACCTCATTGCTTTGTAAAATTTATTGGGTAACTAATTTGCAAAGTTGGCGTCCATCCTTTTTGGTTGGAAACCCCAACTAGCACTGTTGGTGAGGTATTAGAATCCCCTCGGAAAGTAATGCCAGCAGTAAATAATGAATAAACCTGCACTGGCACCATCTCCTTAACCGTTTTATCATACGTTTTTACGCTCTCATTAATATACTGGTAAAACGCGGATACGCCCCAAATTAAATTATTTGGAGATTTTGTTAAGAAACCAAGCCCTCCTTCGAATAGCCAATTTTTTCCATTTAAGCTTTGTTGATTATATCGAGTAGAAGCAAGAAAGCTAACCTGAGTTCTATGCCCAATTTGTTGCTCAAAATTGACCCCACAAAGAAAGGGCTGCTTTGTTGCAGTAGAGTCTTTACCTACCTGCCCTACACCATTTGTAAAAACTGAAAACTGAGTACTGTTTCCATTGTTAAGATCTTTTGCAACCCATGTAAGAAGTAAACCGCCACCAAAGCTTCCCTCATCTTGATTAATTCCCACACCAGTATTTGCTGAGAGTAATCTTTTTGAAAGATCAGCTTTTGATTTCTGAATAGATTCATCAAGTTGATAGAGTCCTTCAGATATTTTGCTTTTCATGTTTTCAATTAGTCCATTGAATGAGACAACGATCTTCTTACGAAAATAGTCCTCTTCTTTAACATCAGCCGGAAAAGTAGTTTTAATGAACTCATCCAATTGTGCATTAAGATAAGTTTCAATACTAGTCTTAATTTCTTTCTTGAACTCATCATTGTTAATTAAATCATCATTAAAGTTTATAATAGCCATATCTCCGGCTTTCAAGGACTCCAGCACCAAAAACAAAACAAGTTTATTGAATCGAATCAAAGTCGATCCGCTCCCATCCACGACTGGATATTTGTTTAGTACAGGATCGGTAATGAAATTTGAAATTACTGATATTAATTTTTCTCTTTCAGCAACAACATCAATGTCGCCAATTTTAATGACGTCACCATTTTCATCTTTGCCTAAGAAAGCCCACTCTACATGTATCTTATTATTCTTTATTTCACCTCCCACATCTTTAATTATGGAAAATTCCAACTTCATATTCTCAACCTCTAGCCTGAGCTCCTTTAGCTTTTTCGTTATGTTTTCATTTAGCCCAAGTGTTGTCTTCTTGTTTGCATCAGATAAATATTTCTGAAGTTGCTCAAAGGTGGGATCACGTTTGATTATTGGATTAGCTGAGAAGAATTGTGGAAGTACGGAAACTTGTTGTGCACTTAGTAATGGAACTCCAAAAAACAACATCGGTATAATTCCTATTAGTTTGATTTTACGAGCGAAGTACAATAGAAGATTTTGATTCTTGTTACACATAATTTTAAGAGTTAATATTGAAAGGGTTTCATTTTCTTTTTCTTATTTTATACTTGTATGTGCCGTCTGTTTTGCATTTTTTAAGCAAGAGATAATGATTCATATCGTAATGAATTTCAGTTTTAAAAACAAAATCATCATAGGCCTTGGCTAATGGCTTTGTCTGCACTATATTAATTTTGCCGGTGGCAGTAACATCAGGAGTAATCGTAAACATGAGGTTCTCTTTGGAGAAATCCTGTTCTACGTTCTTTCCTATAACACCTTTTGAAACTTTTATCCAAGGAGAACAGTCAAACAGAGTAAATAATAACCCAATAACTATTGGCATAGTTAAAAATCTCTTGTTAAAAAATACTTTCATTGCATTTCCTAAATAACTACGCCTACTCTTCATCGGCTTTTCGGCTTACTCCGTTTTTATATATTTAATTACTTCATTTCGCTTCCGTAATTTTCAACCCTGCATACGTACCCGAGCTTATGCCCATTAGCAGCAGAGCGTTGGTGTCAAACTCGGGGAACACCAAGGCATAGCCCACTTGCTGTATAAAAATAACTCCATACACCAGAGTGAACGCCACATTCTGGAACCGATGCACGCTTATGCTTTTACTATCGCTTAGTATGTCTATTAGCCACCCTTCGCTTACGGATGGGGCTGCAACTGCTGGTGGCGCAACGCCTGGGTTGTTCTCTATTACTTTGGCAGCCGCAGTAGTGCCTACGCTTACGCCTAATAGTATGAGTACGGTATTGGTAATGTCGGGCAGGGTGCCGGTTTTAAGCCAGAGGTAGAGGTAGCAGAAACAGAATAAAACAGTCCAGAAAAAGAGTTGCGTTCTGCCCAGGCTGTAGTACACATTGCCATCGTCTTTTAATATGTTGTGCTTTAAACTTAGGTAGATAAAAAACAGCAAGGGAATTAACAGCAGCACAATCCATATCCAGGCATTTTTAATTTTTTGTTTAATAGCGAAATACATCGCTACGGTGGAGTTAGAAAACTGCTTGCCATCGCTAACAGAAATAGATACTTTGATGTAATTGTTGTTGAGTGCTTCGCTCACCAAAAACTGAGCGGCTAGTTTTTGCATGGCGTCATCTACTTTGTAAAAAATGGTGTTGGTGCTAGGGCTTGTTTTCCAGGGTTTGGTATTGACTTCAATTCCATCCAACAATAATGTGGTGATCTTTTCAATGCTATCGCCCGGTTTAAATTTTATAGCCATAAACTCACCGAACCGTATGGTATCCTTTTGCGAGTGCATTTCTTTCACCTCCAGAATGGTGTAGGCATTGGGAGCAGCCGTTGCAGAGTCTGCTTTTACTGAGGATCTGGCGTGCCCTGTTATAGAGCAGCAGAAAATTAGCAAGATTAAACCGCAGAGTTCGCGGAGGTAAGCAACGCGTAAATTCTTTAGTTGCTTTGGCGGTAGAAAAACTGTATTACCGGATAGTTTCATCGACAACTTGTAAAAGTTATATTTTCAGCCCTAACGCCTTAAAACTTTCCGGCCCCGCAATACCATCGGCAGTAATGCCTTTGCTTGTTTGGTAGGCTTTCAGTGCCACCACGGTGTCGGTGCCAAACACACCGTCTTCGGTAAGCAGTGGACGGACGCCATTTTTATTCAATGCTTTTTGTAATGCCACCACCGCGGCACCTGAGTTGCCTTTCTTCAGGTAAATGCCCGTGGTAAGTTTTGTGTCGGCTACTTTTGGTTTATTGAGTTCTGCCTGCAAGGCGCCTTCTACAATGGAATCTACTATGCCTGTTACCGCAAGGCCATGCTCTTGCTGAAATTGCTTGATGAGTTTCTCGGTGGTGGCACCGAAGTCGCCATCTACGGTAACGCCTTCGTATTTTAAATCGAAGAGTTGTTTTTGAATGGCGGCCACGCCCGCGCCTTTGTCGCCTCTTTTTAGTACGCCTATTGTGGGTTGTATGGCATCTCCAAAAATACCAGGATTTACAAACGCTTGCACTAACTTCACGGAGCGTGTGCGCATCATCACCTGACCGCCATCGCTGTCGTTGGTAAGGGAGGTGTTGCCTTCCCATGCTTTAAATGTTTCGCCTGGTTTTACCCATGCTACAAATATGCCGGTATGGTTGCTGAGGCCATCGCCTTCCCAATCGTATAGTACAATGTCGCCCGGTTGGGGGTCTTTGGTTATTCGGTTGTTCCTCTTCCAAAAGTTATAGGCAGACGGGCAATAGTGGTACCCTTTCGGGGAATCAATCTGACCAAGCGGATGCCCTGCCTGGTCATACACCCAACTAACAAAAATGGCGCACCAGTGCACACCGTTCATGCCATACCATTCTCCGTACTTGGTTTTGTTGGTGTTGGGCGGGCTTTCTTTTGTTCCGTTCTGCGAAGCCGCTGTGTCGATGATGGTTTGTCGTGGCATATTTATATCATTTTAGTTATCCATTCATATTAAGTACTTTTCAAATGCAGATCGCTTCGGTGTCAATTCCTCTTCAGGCGTCAAGACACCTTCAAGGTGTCAGACGCCTAGACACTCTTACACTAATTCTGTAGCACTGTTAATAGTACCAGCAGTACGATAAAGACGCCCAGGGCAATCGCTACAAACCGCGTGTACTTATTCTGTTGTTCACTTCTATCCATCTTTTTTATCCATTTAGTTGTTCCTTTTTAACTAGTTATAATCCAGATCGCTTCGTTTCCTCGCGATGACATGATTAGAGTCTCATCCTGTTCAGGCGTAAAAACACCTTTGAGGTGACGCCTTTGAGAATCTCATGTCTCACGTCTTATGTCTATTATCTTACGTCTCCCGTCTCACCTCTATTCGCCACCACTTGCAGGGCCGTATGTGGGGCGGCCCCGCGAAGCAGCAGCTTAACCTAAACCATTTTCTTTTTGCTGTTCTTAAATCCCAAAAATGCCTGTGTCAACCCACTCGTTTTTCAGAAGCACCCAAAAGTCGTCTGCTTGCTTGCGCAGCACATATTCGTAGGGAAGATATCCGTAACCATCTTCGCCCCAATTTTTGCCCCAGCTGTTCCGAATAATTAATGCCCCTTTTGTTTTTGTCTTACCATTTATGATTTGAAGTTGGTCGTCATAGCCAATGGCAACTACCGCGTGCCCTCCCACAGTCCGTTCACTTGGTTTTGGAAATGGGATCATTCCATTAGCTGCGGATTCTATAGATGAATAGCAAGTAAACCCAAACATAGCCGGAATGCCCGCCAATAATTGTTTTTTAATATTGGCTAAAAGATCGGTAGGTGTAGTTCCTGGTGGATCGAGCCGAAAGTATGACAAAGCTTGATAATTTTGAGCTAAGGCATACACAAAGGCAGTTGGTTCGTTTTCAAACTTAGAAATTTCGTAGGGCCAAAATTTTTCAAGGGCAACGCCAAAGAGAGTCATCGAGGCCATTGTGGTGCGTAGGTACGCACCAGTGTCTCCCGTCCATCCCATTAAGTTGCGAGTAGTTTTATAAGTAAATAGTCGTGATGCGTTAAGATGTGTGCCGAATGCTCTCCGTTGAAAATATTCTAACACACCAGCTGCGGCATTGGCCGTGCAAGATCCTAAACTGCCTTGATCTTCTACGGGTGAACAGAAATTCCTTAAATCTGTCTTGGTAGGCATCGCGGATGCACTAAGACTTTTTGTCCCAGATAATTTGAGTTTTTCTGCCATGATTTTAATGGAGTCGTTTTGACCCAACGCTTTTAGTTTTTCGCTTATGCTGTTGGTCTCAATTGTATAATCACGGATATCAGGACTGTCTTTTAGCCAGCCCATTGAAAAAGTTTGTCTGTTCATGCTATTCATTAAAATTTATACCTACTCTTCTGCGGATTTTCGGTGTTCTCCGTTTTGGTAAGTCAAAGGTTGATATTATCGGAGATGTGACACAATAGGAAAAACCCTGAATCTAGTAAGGAAAAACCCTGTTTTTTTTAAGGAAAAACCCTGTTTTTGATGAATTGCAAATGAACGAATTGCAGATTGCCGTAGATTGGGAAAAATTTTTTTCAACTATAACCTTCAAAAAAATGAAATCAAAAAACAAATTCTCAACCAAAACAGGCCTCGATTTCAATGGCAAAAAATGGACCACCAAAACGCTTGAATTCGATTTATCAAGTGACGATTCGCCCGATGGCTATGGTAGGTCCATAACCGAAAAGGCGTTTGTAAAAATGGTAGGCAACCGCCTACATAAATTAAAAGAGCATATCGCCAATACAGGAGTTACAGACGATAAGAAAGTAGCCGATTTATTGCATAAACACGCCAGTTCGATTGAGTTCGGAAGACAAAATGTTTTACGCATACTCTCGCAACCTAACTGCGAGGGCTTACGCGTTACTTTCTGTATTAACGATGTAGGAGAGGAGAGCGTAATCTTAAGCGGCTATGAAAAAGCTCCAGAAAATAGTAAGGTCACTTATATGCTCAAAAAGGAGGCGATAAAAAATGCGCAGAAAGCAAAGAGCGCTGCCCAAACATCGATGATGGAAGAAAAGGGAGTTGGAAAAAGTTACCGCGACTTAGTGAGCGAAACAGGTGTTTTATTATCGGATTTCATGAAATAATAGTTAGCATTTATTCTTTAATGGATCCTATTCTTCTTCCCTATTATGTGCTAATGTCGATCTCGTTCGGCATTAGCACTTTTTGTATTAAAGGGTCAACGAAAAATATTTATCTCTTTTTATTGCTGCTTATTTCTATATTGATTGAAACCAGCGTTCAGTATTTGGTTTATTTTAAGCAAAACCATTTTATACTCTATCATTTTTTTACACCGGTTGAATATTGCTTGTTAAGTCTGTATTGTTATCGAACAACTCAATTGAAAACAGTGCAGCGGGTGATTTTAATAAGTATTATTCTATTCTTTATTTTGGCAGTGTTCACAATAAATGACGATACACTTTTGAACTTTCCATCGGTTACCAACGGCATAGAAAGCCTTATGTTGATTGTTCTTTCCACCATCATTCTACTAAATATCGAACCCATCACCAAAGTTCACATTTATGCAATTCCTGAATTTTGGATAGCCCTCTCAATACTAATTTATTTTACCGGAACCTTCTTTTTTAATGGCGCCTATAATTTTTTAAAAAATTCAAATTCAGTAAATATCAAAGACTTATTTACTATTATTAACACGATTTTTAATTGCCTCTTCTACCTTTTATTGTCGTACGGATTAATATGCTATTACAGATTCAAGAAATACAACTAACCATTGCCATTGGATCTACTGTTTTTATCTTCTTCTTGTTAATTGTTGTCATTACTATTGTTAAGTATAAGCAACGCACCTATAAGTATTTATTAGAAAGCGAACAACTTAAAACTGAGTTCTCCGAAACCCTGCTTAAGTCGAGGCTTGAAATAAAGGAACAAACATTGCAGCACCTCGCTGTTGAACTTCACGATAACCTAGGCCAAATTGCAAGCATCATAAAAATCAACTTGAACACTCTTAAGTTTGATGACACGGAAAAAGCCAAAACAAAAATTGAGGACACAAAAGAACTTACCCGACAACTGATTACCGATATTAAATTATTGTCGGCAAGCCTCAACGGCAACCGAATTACCGAATTGGGCTTGGTGAAGGGCCTAGAATTAGAGGTGGAACGACTGAATAGAACGGGTCAGTTTGAAGCGTCCCTTTGCTTTGATGGGCAGGAAATAGCACTGGAAGATAATAAGGCCATCATCTTGTTTCGCATGGCGCAAGAAATACTTAACAACGCGGTAAAACACAGTGGTGCGAAACGGATAGAAATTTCAATAAACATAACGGGAAATTTATTTACTTTAGCGATTGTCGATAATGGTATGGGCTTTAATCTAGAAGAAAAAGTAAAAAGCGGTGGTTCTGGCTTGCTCAATTTGCAAAGCAGGGCAAAGCTAATTCAGGCACAGGTTTCGGTACAAAGCTCAGTGGGGAATGGGACAAAAATTTCTATTGAACTGCCGCTAATAACCTCGCATGCTTCCCCTACCACTACCCATCATTAAACTTGCCTTAGTAGACGATCATAAACTTTTCCGCAAGGGGCTAATAACCCTTATTGAAATGGTAAGCGATAGGTTTGTAATTTTGTTTGAAGCCGATAATGGGTTGGTGCTCCAACAAAAAATGGATACCAACAACTTGCCTGATATCGTTTTAATGGACGTAAACATGCCCATAATGGATGGCTTTGCCAGTGTACAATGGTTAAAAGACAATTATCCGCAGGTAAAGGTGTTAGTGGTGAGCATGATCGAAAAGGAAGAATCCGTAGTGCGTATGATAAAACAGGGAGTAAGGGGCTATTTATGCAAAGATGTAGAGCCCAAAGAATTAGGCGAAGCACTGGACGCAGTAGCCAATAAAGGTTTTTATTACACTGATTTTATTACGGGTAAATTGGTGCACTCCCTTCAACAGGATATCGAAAAAACAACGACCACCGAAATCACCATGAGTGATCGGGAAAAGGATTTTTTGCTTTTTGCCTGTAGTGAAATGACTTACGCGGAAATTGCAGAAAAAATGTTTGTGAGTCCGAAAACAATTGATGGTTACCGCAATGGGCTATTTGATAAAGTGAAAGCCAAAAGCAGGGTTGGGCTTGTACTGTATGCATTGCGCAGCGGGCTGGTAAGATTAGATTGAAACTGCTACAGCGTCAGTATTATTCTGGATCGCTACGCCCACAATTCGCCAAGGCCTGGTGAAGTTTAGTTAGTTGTCTGGCTGAATAAAGTCATAAGGCAATGCTTCAATAAGTTTTATTCCTTCTTCCCCCCCGTAGATTGGTAAGTGCAGCTCAGAGGAATAGGGCTTACCTTTTCTAATGGCAGGGAAAAACTTGAGTTCCACACTTTTTATTACTTCCACAGCGGCAGCATCCAGCAGCTTAGACAACCCTTGTTCAACGGAAGTGCTCGTAACGATTCCGTTCTCATTAACGGAAATGCGAATTACCATTTGTGAATTTTCAGGAACCGGCACACGTTGGGCTATTAAAAGGAGCAGTCGTTTTAAACCTCCGGCAAAAGTAGCAGCCCGATTAAACGTGGGTGGATAGCTTACGCGCTCTGAAAAACACTTAGTTAGGTTAAAGTAGTTTTGTGAATTGAATTTGAAAACTTCTTCCATGAGGCTGCTAAGCGAAAAATAAATTGTTTTCGGATAGTTCAACTCGACAGAATCTCCATTTTCATAGTGCCATCTGTTTGTGAATTTTCCTTTGTCATACTCTTCCTCGTCCAACTTGGCACTACCTAAGTCATAATAATGCCATTTGCCAATCCGCTTACCAAATTGAAATTCCCCCTCCACTTTTCCTTGCTTCCATCGTGGTTGCAACGTAGTTCCCGTGCCATAAAAGAAAGGAAGCATGAACTTGCCAGTCCCGTTTACCACTAGATCTTGTTTTAATTCACTTTTTAGTTGCCAGATAACAAAATCATCTCCAGAAAAATCAATCGTTGACTTTAAGGATCGATCTTTAAAATATTCGTTTCTCAATCCCTGCTTATGTCCTTCATGAAAATAACCTTCCGTAATTAAGTTGTCGTTAAGATCAAAATCCTGATATACCCCGTGAAAGACCATCGCGTCTAGATTCATTTCAACAATGCGCTTTACGCTGGCTTTATCCGAAGAGGTAAGTTCAGCAGCACCGTCATAGTAAAGTGTTATTTTTTCGATCAGTGGCTCTCGTTGAAAAGACCGTGGCTGAGCCAACAAAAAGTTATAACAAGTGAGAAGCAAGAGACCAGGAAAAAACCGAAACGACATAAGAAATAATAATTCAGCAATTTAAAAAAATCACGAACGGGTTCGCAAGTTCAGTATCTCGGGGATGATGGGCAACGCATCGTTTAAAATTACAAGATCGACCGCGACATAGAGATTTACTTTGTTCTCGAATAACTACAGAGTTGTTCCACCATCAGCCGTAAAGATCGCTCCGGTACAATACCCAGAAACGTCAGAGGCTAAATACAGTGCCAGGCCAGCAATTTCTTCCACGGTGCCCATTCTAGCAATAGGCAGTTGCTTCACCAACCGCTTTAATAACTCCTCGTTGCTCCAAAGTGCTTCAGAAAATTTACTCTTTATTAGACCGGGGCAAATAGCATTTACACGGATACCCTCTTTTCCCCATTCTTTCGCTTGCACTTTTGTAAGCATATTCAATGCAGCTTTAGAAACGGAATACAACCCCAAGCCTTGATCGGGAGTAAGCCCTGCAATAGAACTAACGTTTATAATTGAACCTCGCCCTCGCTCTTTCATGCTTGGATACACTAGGTTTGAAAGCGCAAAAGGTGCTTTTACGTTTACACTCATGATCTTATCAAATGCCCACTCCTCGGAATTTGTAATGGGGCCAAACACCGGATTAGAAGCGGCATTATTTACGAGAATGTCAATGCCTCCATGGCCCTGAACTATCTTATCCACCAGTTGTTTGCACGCATCAAGGTCTCCCGCATTAGCGGCCATGCCCACGCAGTTGCCGCCCGCGCTTTTTATACTTTCAGCCACTACGTTCAGTTCGTCTTGCTTCCGCGAATTGATAATTACCGTGGCCCCAAAAGCAGCATAAAAACGAGCAATGGCCTCCCCTATTCCTTTGCTAGCACCTGTTATCAAGGCTACTTTGTTATTCAGATCAAAAGCATTTCTGTAATCCATATATATATCACGTGTTTAAGAAAGAAATATAGTGCTTTTTATGAAAGATAAATAATAGTTTAAATAGTCTATCGTTCGAATAGATTAATGAAAAATTACCTTTTCTTTGCAGGACTTTTTTACCCAGTAATCTATGCTAAAAAAATCATTAGCTCTTTTAAAATCAGAAGCAGAAGAAACAGGAGGGCATACGCTGAAACGCAGCCTTAATGGTTTTAGTCTTATCACTATGGGCATTGGCGTTATTATCGGTGCAGGGCTGTTTTCGCTAACGGGAATTGCAGCTGCCAATAACGCTGGGCCTGCGGTTACCTTATCGTTTCTTGTGGCTGCTGTAGGATGTGCCTTCAGTGCGTTGTGTTATGCTGAATTTGCCTCGCTCGTTCCAGTAGCCGGAAGTGCCTATACGTATTCGTATGCTACGCTTGGCGAATTTTTTGCGTGGATTATCGGTTGGGATTTGGTTCTGGAATACTCCGTAGGCGCTGCCACGGTAGCTATTAGTTGGTCGCAGTATTTAGTACGCTTCCTGACTAACTATGGAATTTATCTTCCCCCTCAACTTGTTGCTTCACCTTTTGAAAAAATAACCCTGCACGATGGCACTTTGGTCAACGGTATTTTTAATTTACCCGCGGTGTTAATTATCGTGTTCATCACACTCGTTATTATCAGAGGCATTAAGGGATCGGCTGTTTTTACCAGTATCATTGTTGCCATTAAAATTTCTGTTGTACTGGTGTTTATTGGCATTGGCTGGAGCTATATCAATCCAGGTAACTACGTGCCCTACATTCCTGAGAATACAGGCACGTTTGGTGAATATGGCTGGAGCGGCATCTTTCGGGGTGCTGGCGTGGTTTTCTTTGTCTTTATTGGGTTTGACATCATTGCTGCCATGGCGCAGGAAACAAAGAACCCCAAACGGAATATGCCCATCGGCATTCTCGGGTCACTCATTATTTGTACCTTTCTTTTCGGTCTTTTTAGCTACGTGCTGACAGGTATGGCCAATTATACCGAATTTAAGGACAGCGCAGCTCCAGTTGCCGTTGCCATCGCCAAAACACCCTACACCTGGCTTGGTCAGGCGATTATCTTAGCAATTATAATTGGATACGTATCTGTAATTTTAGTTGATTTGCTAGGCCAGTCGAGAGTTTTTTTTGCCATGAGTAAGGATGGCTTGTTGCCGCTCCTGTTTTCGGAAGTTCATTCAAAGTTCAAAACACCTTACAAAGGCAATATCATATTGTGTGTTTTTATCAGTTTGTTTGCCGGGCTTGTCCCAATTCGTGTAGTAGGTGAAATGACCAGCATTGGAACGCTGTTGGCGTTTGTGATGGTCTGTCTTGGTGTCATCATCTTGCGAAAACAACAACCAGACGCGCCACGCGCATTCAAAACACCTTGGGTACCTTTCGTACCCTTGATGGGGATCGCCACGTGTTTGCTCATGATGGTGTCTTTGCCGCTAGATACCTGGATTCGTTTATTAGTTTGGTTAGGAATTGGCTTAATTATTTACTTTAGATTTGGGAAAAAACACAGTAAATTAAATTCTACGAAATCTTCAAGCTAAAAATTTCGTTGTTTACAATCATGGAAGAAAAAGACAAAATCGCCACAAAAATAAATCACTCAGAACACACTATTTTCTGGCTTAAGGAAGGCCCTAATACTTTTGGATCAAGCGATCGTAATGATTTTATCTTTCCCGAATATGTCAGCGGTTATGCGGGCATCTTTTTTTTAAAAGGCAATAGGGTAAATATTCGTACGGCCGAAAGTGCTAACATAACGCACAATAGGGCATCCATTGATGGCTGCGTTATCTACGAAGCGGGGAAAAGTTTGCTTCTCGAAGCATCCAACCTCGAGTTTCGGGTAGTGAATTATGACGGAAAATTAGGCATAGAAGTAAAGGAACAAAAGCGAATCGCCTAAGCTGAGTAAGATCGGTTAGTTATTTTTTGTTTCCGACTGCCCAATAATATAGGGGTATTCCAACCAGCGTAATGATCAATCCACCGCCCGCGTAGATGGGTTTATTGATAATCAAAAAGCTGCAAAAAGCGGATCCGGTAAATAAATATAAACCTGCCAACCACGGATAGCCAAACGCTTTGTAGGGCCGATCGGCTTCGGGTCTTTTTTTGCGCAATACGAAAATTCCAAAAATGGTAAGGATACAAAACAGAATCACAACAAAAGATACCATATCCAGCAGGTCGCCATACTTTCCGCTTAAGCACCAAATACTTGCCAGTATTCCTTGCACCCACAACGCTAATTGAGGTACCGAATACGCATTCAGCTCCCCCGCTTTCTTAAAGAAAAGACCATCTTTCGCCATGGCGTAATACACACGAGCGCCTGCTAGCACCAGTCCGTTTATACAACTGAAAGTGGAAATCATAATCATGATGGCAATCAGCACCTTGCCGATCGAACCGAAGATCACGTTCGCTGTAGTTACCGCCACTCTATCTTTCGCAGCAAAAGCAATTTCATTCATCGGCAAGACTGCCGTATACATAATATTAGCAGAGACATAGATTACCCCGACTATGAGTGTTCCTAAGAAAAGGCTTAAGCCAATATTGCGCTTCGGGTCTTTGATCTCGCCTGCAATAAAAGTGACGTTATTCCACGCATCGCTGCTAAAGATGGAACCCACCATGGCGGTGGCAAATGCGCCCATTGCGGCAATTACTCCATATTTCTCGAAAGAGCCATCTGCATTGATTTTATGTAAGTTCCATGCGTCACTCCAATTGGCAGAAAATACATTCGAGTCCATCATCAAAAAACCGAAGGCAATTAATCCAAAAAGACTAATCAATTTAATCAAAGTAAAGACTGTTTGAAGCATTTTACCTCCTTGAACTCCGCGCGTGTTAAAAAAGGTGAGAAGCAATATGATCACGATCGACAGCAGTTGTGCCGGAGAGATAACCATAAAACCGAGATCAAAAAGAACAATATCTTCGCTTACTCCTGGCACTAAATAAGCGGTGAATTTTGAAAAGGCAACTCCGACTGCGGCAATTGTGCCCGTTTGAATGACCGCAAACAAACTCCAACCATATAAGAAGGCAAGCAATGGATTGAACGCCTCTTTAAGATAAATGTATTGCCCCCCCGCCTTGGGGAACATAGAACTCAACTCGCCATAACTTACTGCTGCTGAGATGGTCATCAAAGCGGTTACCACCCACGCCAATATAAGCCAGCCAGGGCTTCCCAGGGTACGCGTCATATCGGCACTCACAATAAAAATGCCCGAGCCGATCATAGAGCCCGATACAATCATGGTGGCATCCCAAAGTCCAAGGCGAGGTTTGAAGGTGGTTTCTGTCATTTATTTCTATTTAAAAGCTTGAATATATGCAATCAAATTGAATGCTAAAACTGCCCCTTTTTGTCCTCTTTGTTGAGACGTGATTATAAACGGTGTGAGTAGTTAGCTCAAGCCACTTCATTTCTACGCTTCGGTTATTTTCCGGCTACACGACTGTCTAAGATTGCCCGCCTCACTAACTGTTCAGAACGGATGAATGCCACACAAAAATGATTTTTGAAGTTTTTGCCCTACGTTACATATCAATAGGCGCTTGCGGACATTCATCAGTTGTAAAACGTCTCGACTTTCTTTGCCAGGCCGATATAGTTTTCGCTGGAGGATAATGCATAAGTAAAATAGAAACTAAGTAAGGTATCAATCCACGCCATTTGTTTCTCCGACCCTAAAAAGGACTCTCCACCCGGGTATACTCTAGCATTCCCTTGCAACGAAATTTCACCCGACTCTAAAATTCTGGAGGCTTGCCATTGTACACTACAACTAATTGCCTTTTTCAGCCGTCCATATAGATCATTCTGCGGCTGCAAAATTCCTAGTAAGACCATGCCCAACCGAAGTGAAACCCCATTATAACTGCTATCAAAACCACCCCCTTCGATAAAAAAACCCGCGGCATCCTGCTGAGCAAGTGCCAATTCAATAAACTCAATGCCGATGGCTTTTGCCTGGCTGTCGTTCAAATAAATACCCATGGAATAGAATGCCAATGCATCAAAGAATAATCGATTTGGCGCATCTTTATCATACATTTTGAGAACCTCCTTTTGAGCTTTTAGATAGTTAACCGTGAGTTGAAATTTTGTTTTTAAGCTAGCAAGCCTTTGCGTCAGCGCATCGTTTGGCCTATTACTAAACCAGGAAGATTGATTCAAAAGTACAAGCGAAGAACCGACTGCAGAAGTAAAAAATGCCACTCCGCTGGTAAGGTCTCCCTCAGAAGGGGTGCCTAAATATTGAAGGTTATTGGGAATAACCAATTCGAAGTCGCCAGAAGGTTTTTGTTTATTGAATGAATACTCTGCGGCCGATATAAATTTTGCGAGAGCATCATCACTTTGGTTATAAACAGCGTAGGAAGCCAAAAATCCAATATCCATTTGAAACCGAACATGGAAATATCCATCGAGGTTTCTGCCAAGTGCACCACTGGAGTTCGGATTTTTTGTAAGCCCCTTAATCAAATAATCCGGTAAAGCTAAAATCAAAGAATGGAAATTAGTCGAGCCCGACAATAAACCTTCATTGCATATTGTAACTTCTTGCTTTTCATTTTTGCAACTTACCCCTGAGAATAAGAGGATGGTTAATAAAGCAATGGGCAATTTCATGCTTTTATGATTTATTCTGGTTAGAGTATAGATTAAGCAATTCGTTTAACCTAGAAAAAATTAAAACAGGAATGAAATCTATTTTTCAGATAGCCTTCTTTGTATCCTGATTAAAGGTTAGAAATGCCACCCCGCTCTCAATCCTCCTTCAGGTTGAAAAGCGGGAATGGACTGCGTAAAGGTGTCAAGGCTTACCTGACTGTCGCCCGATACGCGCAAGGTAAAGGCCACATGGGGGGCTAGGTAAAAGTTCTTGTGGAATTTCCATACATATCCAGCACCGGCAGTCCAAAGCACTCCGTTATAGTTGCTTGTCGAGGTGGCCTGTTCGTGGGATAAGTTTCCACTTAGGTATTCAAACCCGGTGCTGATAAAAAATTTCTTCCAATTGGGTTGAAAGAAGTAATCGATAATAACAGCTCCTACCCTTATCTTATTGTCTATAAACCCGTCATCCAACAGCGAGTTTGGAGTTGTCAATCCCACATACACACCTCTAAAGCGCCATTGGTTGTTCCCAACCACCACCGAGCCATGGTAGCCGCCGAGAATGTAGGGAACAACGTCCGCTTCGAGGCCAAATGTCGTTTTCTTTTCCGGCTTGCCAGTGTCTGATTGTGCGAGAGAAAATGTGGTTGCAAGTGGCAAGAGGCCAATAATCAAAAATGTCCTTTTCACCTTCATATTTCTTAACGTTAAATTAAAATTTCTTCCAAGGCCTCACTCCAAATCTCACGACAGGAAAAAAATCTACCGTTGAAAGAGAGTAAGTTGTATTGTCAGAAAACTTAGCCTCCTGACTGCCTCTCATATACAAATGAAGGCCGGGCTGAACATAAAAGTAACGACCGATAAAAAACTGGTAGCTAATGCCGAGGCCAGGGGTAACGGAGGTTAGTTGTTTCGTCTCAGAAGTGGTTTTTTGTTTGATGTCAAATACTTGCCTGTCTACGAATAAGTACGTCTCGAGATTTTTCCAAATGTTGTAGCCAGCGAAAATACCAAACGTTCCCTTGGTCTCAAATCTCTCAAATTTATCATTCGAATTTTCTGAGTTAAAAGTTCCGGCATCTATGATACTCGCCCTAAAACGGAATTTTTGCAAGCGGTAGCCCACTGATACATGGTAGCCTTGGCTCAGATAAACGAAAGGTACGGCTTCAATTTCCAGTGCTCGTTTTACTTCATAATTGGCTGGTGAAGGCTTCAAGAAAGTACCTGATGATTCCTTTTGGGCTAACAAGGTGGCTGAAAATAACAAAAATAATCCGAGGACTGAGATGGCTTTCATATACTTATTTGGTTTAAATTATAGCACAAAGGTGTGGTACCATGTCCACCACTTTCATTGAACTAATTCAAGAAATCACTTCTTGGCGCGTAATTTTGAGAGCCACTCGGGAGAAATTCCTAAGTAGGAGGCAATCAGGTATTGGGGTATTTCTTGGGTGAGTTCGCCACTCGTACTCACTAACTTTTCATACCGTTCTTTCGGTGGCAAGGAATTTTCCTTGATCCGCTCGGCAAACCGGATAAAGTAAAACTCCGAAATCAGGCGGCCCATCTTTTGGAACTTGATGTTTTCCTCGTAAAGCATAAGAATAGATTTCCGCTCAAAACTTAGTAGATCGCAATCTTTGACGGCAATGATATCCATTTCGGTCGGTCTTTGGAGGAGAAAACTCACATAGTCTACAGCAAAGCTATTTTGAAAAATAAAATCTAAAACAACTTCTTCTCCGGTTTCGTTGGTGTA
Organism: Cyclobacteriaceae bacterium; assembly: GCA_044349005.1. Lineage (GTDB taxonomy): Bacteria > Bacteroidota > Bacteroidia > Cytophagales > Cyclobacteriaceae > ELB16-189. Next base: position 13,704 of record JBIKRT010000012.1, on the reverse strand, counting down.
ACCGAGTTTGAAAATTCCTTTGGTTACAAAATAAAGCTTGTCGCAAACTTGTCCATGTTTAATAAGATATTCCCCTTTCTTGGTTTGTTCGTGCCTAGCAAGCGCATTGAGTTGAGCTAATTCAGCTTCATTGAAGTCGACAAATTGCAAGAAGAATTCGTTGATGGTCATAAGCTTTAAAAATATCTAATTTAACCAGATCAGTCAACGCTTTATTGTAAAGCGTATACTTTTCAGAAGGGCTTACCTGTTACGGTTTCTATGTGCGCGTCCAGACCTTGTTTGCTGCTTCAAAAAAAGAACCCCTTAGGCTCCATCGTTGATGAATTCTTTGGCTGCCAAACCGTTAAGCAACATATTACGCTTTCAAGAATAGAAAACATGGAATATGCCTGACTGATGTAAAAAAAGGGCTGATCTTGTCTTATCGCTTGAACTTATGGGATTACTTTTACTTTATGAGATTCTCCATTTATGGATTATTTTAGCTACTTTCGAGATCGTTCAAGAAGTTCAATTTCCGGTGGGACCCTGAAGAAGAAACGCAAAATCATTGTTTTGAAATGAGGTATTGGTTGCTGATTCTACTATTCATTGTCGTAAGCGTGGCCGGAATAAGTCAGTCAAGAATACAGATTGATTCCCTTCAGCATTTACTTGCCACAGCAAAAGAACCCCGGGGGCGTGCGTCTATTCTAAACAAATTGTCGCAGAATTTCTTGAACCTAAATTCGGATAGCGCACTTCACTATGCTAATGAAGCTTTTCGACTGGGAAGTCAGATTGGAGATGAGCACACGATGGCATTGGCTCAGAGATGGCAGGCGGTCGCTACGTCTTCAAAAGGAGATTTCGAGAAAAGCCTTACGCTGAGTTTTGAGTCGTTAAAGCGATTTGTAGCACTTCATGACAGCATCGAAATGGCCTGGGTTAAATCTAATATGGCCGGCACTTATTATCAATTTGGAAATTATGCGTTGGCTCTGACACAAGCATTGGAGAGCCAACAAATTGCCTTGGCGCTAAACGATACCGAGTTGCTAGTAGCTACGGGAACATTTATCGGATCAATTTATAGCGATGTTCAAAATTATCGAGAAGCAATTCACGCTTTGAAGGAGGTGATAAAGTTAAGGCCAGAAAAAAAATTTGAAGTAGAAGTGAGTTATCCGTTCTATAATCTGGGTAATGCCTATGCCTCCTCGGGTTCTTTGGACTCTGCCTTGATTTGCTATCAAAAATCCAATGATATCGCAAAACTAGCAGCGGATATTTATCTCTATCAAATAACGCTGGTGAAACTTGCCCATATCCACATTGAATTACGAGATTACAACAAGGCCGAGAAACTACTTGCTGAGGCAACAACTTTAGCAAACGAAAAGGACTTTCAAGAAATACAGCCAGTACGGTTTTTAGCTCTTGTCGATTTGTATTGGCGGCAAGGTCGGATCAATCGCGCTTTCAACATTGCCTGGCACGGAAACCAACATGTGAAGAAATTTGCATTGAACTATTTTGAGTATGAATTTGCACTTAAATTAGCTGAGTTACACCGAACTCAAAAGCGATACGATTCAGCTTTCTTCTACTCGCAGCGAGTTGTATCGTTAAGGGATTCGATTGAACGAAGTACTGATTTCAATAAAGTAGCAAGTTGGAATTTCGACTATCAAATGAGGCAACGCGAGGCCAAGGAAAAAGAGCTAACTGCTAATCTGAAACTCGAGCGCCAGCTTGCAGCAAACCGTGGAACGCTACTGGCCATTTCTCTGGGTGCAATACTCGTGTTACTTATTATGTCCATTCTGATTTGGAGGCTTTATCGACATCGCGCAACACTATCTCAGTTGCTTCAAATCCGAAATCGGGAACTTGACGATTCGCTCCAGCAAGTTAAAAATCTGAACACGGGAATGAGGGGGATGATGGCGCAGGTAACCCACGATATAAGAAGTCCCTTAAACCGAGTACAAGGTCTACTTCAACTGTTCAGCAAAGTCAATACGGAAGAAGACAAAGCGGAGTTAGTCCAAATGTCCTTGAAAGAAGTAAAGCGCGGACGTGCATTCGTAGATAACCTATTGAAGAGTACTTCTTACCACGAGTGGATACCGGAGTGGTCGGAATTCGAGATGGCCGAATTGGTGAGAGAAGTCATTGCCCGCTTTGATCAGGCCTCGCAAGACAAAAATGTTTCTGTCCTGGCAGATGTCCATTCTGGTTCCGTTCTAAGTGATCGATTGGCGGTCGATCGAATTCTGGATAATCTACTATCTAACGCGATTAAATATTCACCTGCAGATTCTACCGTCAACTGCTCCTTTTCGCATCACACGCATGGTTACACGTTGCGAGTTGCAGACAATGGACCAGGTTTTACTGAAGAGGATCAAAAGAAGATGTTTATTTCTTTTCAACGCCTATCGGCCAAGCCTACTGGTGGAGAAAGTTCTTTTGGGGTTGGATTATCTTCGGTGAATGATTTGGTTAAGGCGCTCAAAGGTTCTATCGAACTGAAAACAAGTACCAACCTTGGTTCGGAGTTTATTATCAAGTTGCCCAAACATCCCCAAGAGAATGATGTTCAAGGACAATCGGTGGTAATTTTTTGAACCTTACTTGTTACGCGATATGCTCTGTTAACCATCCCGACACATCCACGTAGTCTTCTATCTGGATCCGCTTAGCTTGATCCAGCGCCTGCCACGCAGCCAATGAGTTTTTAAATGTGGCTGAGTACTTTTCGCGAAAGCGGATTATGGACAACTTCAAATGAATTTTTAAAAAGCATTTCCTGAATATACACTTGGCTAAAAACGGGTTGCCCTAGTTTTTATCTTTTAAGATAGCACTAAAAGCCCTATCATTTTTTCTGCCACTCCTTTTGCAGAAGCAGGATTTTGAATTTCTTTTCATGTATTAAGAGTGTATTGGCGATATACTGTACCTCTTCGGCTTAGTGCATCGCTACCATCCTATTTTCTTCACTTCAGTGCCTAGTTTCTACGCTTCGGTTATTTTCTAATCACACGACTTTCTAAAGATTTTCACTTTTGAGCAACAAAAGAGAAAAATTTATGAAACAGTCGATCAAAATCATTATTGCAGTTGTTGTTATCGGTTTAGCAGCAGGTGTTTTAGCCTGGCAGTTAAGAAATAGTCAAAACACCAAGCTCCGTGAGGCAAAGGAGGCGCAAGCGCCCATCCCCACTACGGTAGAATCACTTCAACTACTTCCTCAAACAATATCGAGCGGGTTCTCGGTTCAGGGTGTTACGCAACCCTTTCAAGAAGTGGTGGTAGCCAGCGAGGCCACCGGCAAGATTTCTCAATTATATGTCAAGCAAGGTGATGTGGTGAAGGCGGGCGCAATACTGTGTAAGGTAGACGCCACGCTGAAAGAAATAGAATTGAAATCGGCCAATGTGCAATACGATAAAGCAAAGAATGATTACGGAAAATATTTACGGTTACAAGCTGCCAATAATACATCAACGGCCGAAGTGGAGAATGCCCAATTGCAAATGATGCAATGGGGATATAACATAAAATCACTCGAGCAACAAATCAAAGAAAGTTCAGTTCATGCGCCCTTCACGGGAATGATTGTTGAAAAACTGGCAGACGTTGGTGGTTATCTCCAAGTCGGCACACCGGTAGTTAATCTCATTGATATTGAAAAGTTAAAGGCGCTGCTATGGCTGGATGAAAAAGCGATTGCTTCGATTAAGATTGGCAATCAAGTGAGAATACGACTTGATGCCATGCGCGATGTTTTGATTTCAGGGAAAGTAATTTTTGTGAACCCCAAAGCCAATGAATCGGGGAAATTTCAAGTGCACGTTGAGTTTAACAACACCATGAACGCCAAGGCAGGAATGACGCTGCGCGCTTTCTTTCAAGAAGGGAATACCACTGACGTCTTATTAATTCCTAAAAGCGCGCTGGTATTGAATAGCGTTACTCCTGCCGTTTATGTGTTGGAAGGAAACAAAGCACGTCTTCAACCTGTAACCCTTGGTAACTCTCGCGAAAATCAAGTGGAAGTAACGCAAGGTATTGCAGCAAACACGACAATAGTAGCCAGAGGTGTTGAGAATGTGATGGAGGGAATGATTCTAACAATTGCCAACACAACCAATTCAAATAAATAATCCAGTTTATGTCAATAGTAGAGATATCAATTAAGCGCCCACTTATTGTAGTGGTCATCTTCATCATCTTAGGGTTGGGTGGAATATTCGCCTACCAAAAATTGAACTACGAACTTTTGCCAAAGTTTAACATCGCTTATGTCAGCATTGGCACATTGTACCCGGGGGCTTCTCCGGCAGAGATTGAGCAGTCCATTACCAAACCGCTAGAGGAAGCGGTTGCCAGTGTAGAAAAGGTGAAGCGAATCACCAGCAGCAGCAACCCTGATTTTTCACTTATCAACATCGAGTTTATTTATGGAGCTGAAGTTGAGCAGTCATTTCAAGAGGTGCAACGCAAAGTGAACGAAGTAGTAGACAAGCTGCCCTCGCAAGCAAAGAAGCCGGTGGTGAGTAAATTCAACATCAATGAAGTTCCCGTGATCAAGGCAGCCGCTTCAGCAGACATGGGCAACGATGAATTGTCCGCATTGCTAAAGAACCAAATCAAGCCACAACTCGCACGGTTGAAGGGGATGGGTAAAATTGATTTTATCGGATTGGAAGAGAAGGAATACATCGTGCAGATTAGTCCTGAAAAAATAAAGCATTACCACATTTCCGTTTCACAAATTGTATCATCCCTAGAGCAAGCAGAAATCAACGTGCCTGCCGGCAACGTCACCTCCAATGGTTATCAGCAAGGTATTCGTGTCACAGGCAAAGTAATCAACATCGAAGAATTGAAAAACACACTTATAGCTACAGGCGAAAAAAGTGATATTAGGTTAGCGGATGTAGCAGAAATTATACGCTATGCCAAGAAAAAGGAAACTACCAGTCGCTTATGTGGAAAAAGCATTGTGGGACTTATTTTATTTAAACAAAACAATGCCAATGCGGTAGAGATGAGTGCGCAAATTCAAGATAAGTTAAAAGAGTTGGAACAAACCTATGCCGATAAGAAGCTAACGTTTGCCATTGCACAAGACGGTTCGGTATTTACTACTGCATCGGCTACAGCCGTAAAAGTAGATTTGCTGTTGGCCATCGGTTTGGTGGCGCTGGTGATGTTGGTTTTTCTTCACAGCATGCGGAGTTCTATGATTGTACTTGTTTCGTTGCCCGCCTCACTGTTAAGTACACTCATCTTCATGTACTTTTTAGGCTACACCTTAAACCTGATGACGTTGTTAGCAATGAGTTTGGTGGTAGGCATATTGGTAGATGATTCGATTGTGGTGTTGGAAAATATCTACCGCCACTTAGAGATGGGAAAAGATAAAATCAAAGCCACTATTGACGGGCGCGAAGAAATTGGGTTTACCGCTTTCGCGATTACGCTAGTCGATGTGGTTGTTTTTCTTCCGCTCGCATTGACAGGAGGATTGGTGGGTGATATTGTGCGCGAGTTTGCCATGGTGATTGTAATCAGCACCTTGTTTAGTTTGATTGTTTGCTTCACCATCACACCGATGTTGGCCAGCCGCTTTGGTCAGCTCGAGCATTTATCGGCTGCGACTTGGGCAGGCCGATTTGGATTGTGGTTTGAAAAATACTTTAAAGAATTGGAAGAGGGATACGGCAAACTATTGCAATGGTCTCTTCAAAATAAAATGAAAGTAATTGCACTGGCGTTTGGCTTGTTTGTGGCCTCGCTACTATTACCCATACTGGGTTATGTTGGCAGTGAGTTTGCACCACGCATCGACCGTGGTGAAATGGCCGTGACCGTTCAATTGCCTACTGGCACTACGTTGTTGGAGACGGAATCGTTTAGCAAAAAAATAGAGACCAACTTAACGAAGCAGTTTCCTGAAATTACCCGCATCATGGTGAACCATGGTGTTGCAGCCGAAGCATGGGGAGCTCCCGAGGAGAGGAACTTCGAATTCAGCCTCAACTTTCAAAGCAAAGAGAAGCGTACTAAGTCTATTCAACAATTGGGTAGGGAAATCCAACGAAGTATTTTATCCTCTCCCGGTACAAAAGTAAAAATCGCAATGATCGGCTTATTCGGCACAGCCGATGAGGCACCGGTTCAATTATTAGTAAGTGGAACAGACCGCGAAAAAGTGAGTGAGATTTCCAAGGAGTTGGCTTCTGCTATGCGTTCCATTCAAGGCACCTATGACATTCGCATCAGCGGCACAGCACGAAAATACGATGTGCAGATTATTCCCGACAAGGATAAAATGGCACGGTTTGGCGTAAACGCTACCGACCTCGGCACCGCTGTTCGCATTGCTATGGTAGGTTATGATGAATTCAAGATAGAAGAGAAGACCGAGAGCGTTCCTATTCGCATCACGCTAAATCCTGCTGCAAAACAAGACATCAATACGTTAACACAATTAGAAGTGTACAGTTCATCTGGTCAACTCGTTGAGTTAGGACAAGTGGCAAGGATTGAACCGTTAAGCACACCGGCTATGTTGGAGCGCACCAACAAAAATGGATCGGTAACAATTTTTTGCGGAGTGGCAGGCCGGCCTGTTGGCGATGTAGGTGAGGATATAAAAGCCGCCATTGCACAACTCAAAGATGTACAAGGTGTATCGTTAGATTTTCAAGGCGACTTGGCGAATCAGGATGACAGCTTCGGCCCGCTCGGGCTTGCCTTTGGCGCGGGCATTTTGCTCATGTATTTTATCATGGTGGCCTTGTACAATTCATGGATCGATCCCTTTGTCGTTCTGTTCTCTATTCCACTCGCGGTGATTGGCGCATTGCTTGCCTTGGGCCTTACGGGCGAGAGCATCAACATTTTTTCCATCTTCGGAATGATCATGATGACGGGGCTGGTGGCAAAGAATGGTATCTTATTAGTCGATCGCATCAATCAAAATTTAGCATCAGGAGAATCGCTTGCGAACGCCATTGAGGAAAGCGGCAAGACGAGACTGCGACCTATCATGATGACCACCATCGCCATGGTGCTCGGCATGTTGCCGATTGCTATTGCTAAGGGCAACGGTGCGGAAGTAAAAAACGGATTGGCCTGGGCCATTATGGGCGGACTCACCAGCAGCATGTTTCTTACGTTGGTAATTGTGCCGGTGGTGTATGCCATCATACACAACGTAACAACGAGGTTCAATAATTATAGAGGAGTACTGTTGAAGGCAGCGGCAGTTGTTGTCATTCTATTTTTCAACTTCCTGCCATCGTCTGTCCAAGCACAAGACACGTTGCAGCTTTCTGTAAAAAGTGCATTGGCTTTGGGCATGGAAAATAATGCGGCCGTGCGAATAGCAAAACTAGAGCCGTTGAAGCAACAAGCCTTACAACGCGAAGCATTTAGTTATCGCCTGCCTCAATTGAATGGCTTTGGCAATTACCTCCACGCCACCCAGATTCCGGTTGTGTTTTTTCCTAGTCTCTCAGCAGATCCCACCACTGGTGAATTGATCTTCGGGCCGGTGCAAGCCCTTAAAGCGGGGAGCAACCATGCCGTCACCGCAGGGGTGAATGGAACTTTTGACCTCATTAACTTACAAACGTCTGCCAACATTAAGCAGGCTGCGATCAGCAGCGAAATTGCCCAAAAGAAGGTAAGGGCTTCCGAGCAACAAGTGACTTACGAGATCAAGAAAACATATAACGATATCTTGTTTATTAAATCGCAGCGCAGCGTAGTAGAAGAATCGATAAGAAGATACACCTTAGCACTTGACTTTCAGCAGGACATGTTAGTAAATGGCTTTGCCATCCCCAACGATACTCTTCGCGTTTTTACGGATAGGCAATTGCAAGAATTGGATTTGATTCAGCTTCGCTATGCAGAGGAAAATTTATTGAATCTGCTCCGTTATCAATTGGGTTTGAAAGCCAAAACGTTAATCAAGTTAACCGATGAAGATTTCTCGTATGACGTGAGTGAAGAGAAGAGCGACCCGAACTTTGCAAATCGGGCAGACTTGGATGTGTACCAATCTCAAATTAAGTTGGCAAAGCAGAGTTTGCGTCTAGCGCAATCTGCCAGCTTGCCCGTTCTTTCACTCACGGGCAATTGGCAACTGCAAGGGCAAGATGATCGATTAAATCTTGCGACCTGGAAATTCCCGCAAAGTTCATTTGTGGGCGCGAGTATCACCATACCACTGTTTAACGGGTTCAGACGTGAAGCAAGAACGCAGCAGGCGAATGTAGGCATACAGCAAAGCACGTTGCAGTATCAGGACGCCATCAATCGGTCGGTGCTCGAGTATGAACAGCAACTGAATAAGTATGAAGAGTTGCAGCGTAAACTAGATGTTCAAAAGCAAGTGGTAGAATCCGCGCAACGCTCTTTGGCATCACAAGCCGATCGATACAAGAAAGGTTTAGTGAAGTGGTTAGAAGTGAAAGATTCTGAATTGGTGTTAACTCAGGCGCAGTTTGGAGTTGCAAGCATTCGGATGCAACTCAACAGCACTTTCATAGAACTTGAAAAAATCAATCCCAGCAAATGAAGAAGATAATCGTAATGTTCGCTGGCTGCTGGTTGCACTTTCAAGCAGAAGCTCAAAACAAAAAGTCTTCCCGTTTTGAATATTATTTCAACGGTGCAGTAGGAGCTTATTATCCAACCAACGGGCCACAAGAGTCTGACTATGCAGGCAACACATTTACCTTTCAGTTTCAGGTAAACTACAAAGACCATTTTTTTACGAGGCTTTTTATTGATTCGTACGACATTGGTTACAAAAATGAGCTGGTTACTCAAGGAATCACACTTGCATTCAATGATCGAGTGCAGACATTAAATCTAGGTGGGGATTTTGGTTATGCTTGGCAAATCGGTCGATTTTCGCCCTATGCTTACGGAGGGTTAGGGCTTGGGTTGGTCAATCTACCACAGATCACAACAACGGTGGGTAGCCGTGTTCAAATTGATAAACCATCCATTCAAACATTTGCATTTCGCACTGGCTCAGGTTTTGATTTTGAGATCACTAAAAATTTCATCGTTTATTTGGAGGGTCAATTTTTATCCATTCCAGATACAAGCCCACTCCAGCAGCAAGCATTGAATGGTATGAGTTTTCAAATGGGCATAAAGACTCCCCTTTGATTTGCGGAAATGCTACTTTTGAGTAAAATGATTATTTAACTTTAGCTTGGGTTTCTTCCAAACAACAAAAGTCAACGAATGAAAGATTTTCCATTTTCACTTCGCACCTGGATGCGCTATTTCGGATCGCCTCTGTTTGGGATTGTGCTGTACATTGTTTCCTTCTTTTTGGTGTCGGACGAAGGCTTTGATGAATACTACCAAAAATATGGGATCTGGGCATACTTTTATGACCTGATCATTGCTATTGCCTGGTCGGCAATTAACCTCGAGATCAGTTTTATTGTAAGTGATGCGCTTGATAAAGTGTTCCCTTGGGCAGTAAAACCCTTCTGGCGTTTTCTGACTCAAAGCACCATTCAACTTTGCCTTACGGTGGTTGTGGTGTTCTGTTGCTTAGTTTCGTATGTATATGTGTTTCAATTAGAGCAATGGAACGATCACGAGGTTTCACTTATTTTTATTCCGACTGCTATTTTAGCAGGTTTATTAAGTCTATTGGTAATGGGCCTAAATGTGGGGGTTTTCTTTTTTCAACGCTGGCAAGCTACGCAATTGGAGGCAGAGCAATTGAAGCAGGCTAATCTGGAAAATCAAATTCAGATTTTAACGCAGCAATTAGACCCCCATTTTCTATTTAATAATTTTAATACGCTTTCGTCTTTGATTGAGGAAGATCCCAAAAGTGCAAATTACTTTTTATCAAAGATGAGTGATGTGTACCGATACGTCTTGTCGAACCGCGACCAGAAGGTTGTGTCGCTAAGAGAAGAGCTGGGAATGATTGAGGCTTATACCCATTTGCTGAAAGAGCGGTTTGGTGAACACCTTCAAGTTACTGTGGACATTCCACCGCTTCAACAAAAGTTGTCACTACCCGTATTGGCACTCCAAAATCTAGTAGAAAATGCGGTCAAGCACAACACGATCAACGGGCAGCATCCGCTGGTAATTACTATTCGTGCTGATGAAGATGCTCTCGTTGTAGAAAACACCTTTCAGCCGAAACTTCACGTAGAGAACAGTACTAAAGTGGGGCTAAAAAATATTCAGGATCGGTATAAGTTATTGAGTAAGAAATCAATCAAAGTGGAAAATAAAGATCAACTCTTTCGTGTTACTTTACCCTTACTAGACTTATGAAATTGGTTTTATTAGAAGATGAACAACCTGCGCTTCGGCATTTGAAGCGGATGATCGAAGAAGTTGCCCCACACGCAGCGATGGTGGCGCATTTCGATGCGGTAGAAAGTGCCATCGACTGGTTTCAATCCAATACTGATTATGATTTGATTATCAGCGACATTCAGCTTTCCGATGGACTAAGCTTAGCTATTTTTCGGCAGGTGAAAATGACTAAACCAATTATCTTTACCACGGCATTTGATCAATATGCCATTGAGGCATTTAAAGTAAATGGCATCGACTATTTACTAAAGCCGGTAAAAGCGGATGAGCTTCGTAAAGCTATTGAAAAATACAAAACGCTTTTTAGTGGCAACTCGCACCCCACATTGGATGTCGAAAAGTTAATAAAGCAAATCGTAGGTCAGGAAAAAGTATATCGTGCAAGGTTGCTAGTTCATTTTCGCGATGAGTTAAAAAGTATTTCCACGGACAGCATCGCGTTTATACATAGCGAGAACAAAACTTCGCACCTCTATACAAAGGCGGGCGAAATGTTTATTTTAGATCAAAACATGGAAGAGCTGGAGAGCCAACTCGATCCGCAGTTTTTTTTCAGAGCCAACAGGCAATTCATTATTTCTTTCAGCTCCATAAAAAGCAACCACCAACATTTCAATGGCAAGATTAAAGTGCTGCTGACCTTACCAACCAAAGAAGAAATTTTGGTAAGTCGCGAGCGCGCCCCTGAATTTAAAGCATGGTTGGCACACTAGACAATACGCTTCGGTTGTGAAATTCACTCGCTTCGGTAAGTTTGTAGGATCTATTGCCTAGAGGCTTGCCCATATTTGTCTAAAAAAATATGAAACGCCTGCTTACCATCCTTTTCTTTTTCACACTGACATCGCTTACCTCACAATCCAATAGAATAGTGGGTGTTTGTCTTTCAGCCGATAAGAGCGCAAAAATTCAAATTGTTCAAGGCGAAAAAAAATTTCAGGGCACAATGATTTGGCTGGAAATGAATCGCGATGTAAGGCGCTGACATATACACAGAATCAGGATTCATCAAAGCGCAGTCGGCTTTTATGCGGCTTAGAAATCATTTGGAATCTTGTTTAAAATGATGGTAAATGGAAACGAAACATCTGTGATCTGGGGAGCGGCAAATTTTTTTAGAAAGAATCTTCTGGTTTTTATAATGCGTTTTAATTTTTCTTAGCTGAATAATTTAATCCGAAACCAAACTTGTATAAAGGATCTTTGGAATCATAAGGCACATCTTCTTTTTGATTCCGCACCGCTTCCATTGATGAAGGGAGTTCAAAAGGCAATTTTCCTTCCGGTTTTGCTTTCCCGAAAACAACATCCAGCAATGCTGCATCGCTGGCACCAAAATTTACAAAGAGGCCTCTTGCTTCACGGCTGATTTCCGGAATGACAGCAGGGCGATCGAGGTAAATATCGACAATGGTGGGAATCGTTTTCATTAACTGGACAATGCTGTCTTTTTGTGCACCTTTGAAATCCAAATCGCCATGATGAAAACCACGGGCTAACGGATTTTTAGTCTCGAACGGAATCCATGGAGCAGACAATCGCAGAATAGCAAAATCTGCTTCCTCCGGTTTACTCACTATGGTGCCATAGTTCGCAGCCACTTTTGGATCTATATTTTTGACATAAATTTTGAATTTACCAGATGCCAATGGCAACGCATTTTTGTCGTTCTTCAATAAAGTGAATGATCTGCGTTGCGTAATCTCACCTAGTTTTTTCCATTCCGGCTTACCTACCGTTTTGTTTGCTTGTTCTACATCTACATACGGATTGTCAAATAATCCAAGTTCAAATTTTTGACGCAACAAGCGTCTCACCGATTGATCAATTCGAGTTTCCGTTATTTTTCCTTCTTTCACTAATTGAATAATCAGCTCAGGTCGGTTCTCGCCACCAAACTGATCACATCCGGCATCAATTACTTTCTTCACACGATCCACTTCGCTGAGCGACTCTACACCCCACGCGCGTGCAGGCCATACTGCAATACCCATGTTTACATCGGTAATCAATCCCCAGTCGGTGCAAACCACGCCATCGTACTTATACTTTTCGCGCAGCAATTTAGTGATCATGTCTTTGTTAAAGCCAAAGCCTACATTCTCGCTGCTCTGATCCATCGGAATTCCATAGTAAGGCATAATCGATGCTGTCTTGGCTTCAAAGGCTGCTTCAAAAGGAATCAAATGGTAATTGAAGTTCTTGCCTGGATACACTTGTCCTTTATGAAACTCAAAGTGCGAATCGAGGCCTTCTTTTTGAGGGCCACCACCCGAGAAATGTTTTGTCATGGTAGCAACACTGGTGTTACCTAATTTCTCTCCCTGAAAACCGAGGATGTACGCTTTCACCATTCGGGCAGAAAGCTTGGCATCTTCACCGAACGTACCGCTGATGCGGGGCCAACGTGGTTCAGTGGCTAAATCAGCCATGGGATGTAGCGCCACACGAATACCCACCGCCAAATACTCCTGCCGTGCAATGTCTCCAAATTGCCGCATCAATTTTTCATCGTCAATGGCAGCAAAACCTAGTTGCTCCGGCCATTGTGAAAACTCGTTGGCCGCCATGGCGAAAATATTGTTACTAAAATAGTGACGTGGATCAGAAGCAATCGAAACCGGAATTCCCAAGCGGGAGTTTTCGGCTGCCTTCTGCACATTATTGTTCCAAATTGCGAGTGGTTGCGTAGGAGGTGCTGCCCAAATGTTGACGTGTGTAATTTTCCTTTCTTCAATCAACTTATTCGCCTGCGGCATGCGTGCAAACATTCCTTTGCCTGGCACATCGTCCAATGAGCCATCATCATTGATCCGAGTACCGCTGATAAACATCATGCCTGCCTTCTCTTCAAGGTTCATCTGTGCCAATAAATCACTGACGCGAGCTTCTACTGGCTGCGATGCATCTTCATACACATCCATCCGACCATTTTTATTGAGGTCGCGGTAAGCGGTTGATGGAGAAACGATCCAGCCCATCAGCGCTAAGGACCCCACTCCGCCTAAAAGAAGGGCCAACGTGATTTTCTTTTTTAGTTGTTTGTTCATGGTTTTATTGTGTTAATATTTGTACAGTTGTGCTTTTTATTATGGTAAAAAATCGAAATGAAGTGTATCAGTTTTTATCATCGTGTAGATGGTGACAAGATGAAAAAGTGCTACAAATAAGTTAGTGATGACAATCGGATTGTTGATTTGAAAGCTCCCCTTACTTAGTAGCATCCAAAATTAAAGATTTCCAGGTGAACTTGGCATCCTGTTGGAATGTGGAAAACTCCACCCCGCTCAACGGGTGGTGGAGTTTTCCATATTTCAACAGGAA
>JBIKRT010000143.1:0-6857 GCA_044349005.1 Cyclobacteriaceae bacterium | reverse complement strand
CGTTTCAGTTCAACTATGCAAAATTCAAAACAGTCATCTATATTTACAACCTGTCAAAATTCTCAGCCATTTACCCTGTTCTATCGGCGTTTTATCAAGTCCAATTGAAATCGCAGATTGAGAAATATATTTTATACAGCTTTTGACATTCAGTAGTGTTTTGTGGGAGGAACTTAGTTGGCCGAAAGCAATCTTTAGAGCATCCAAAAACAATAAGTTGGGTTCTTCTTTTGATTCCTCCATTAAATTGGGAGGTTGGATCAGGTAGGATTTGGTTAATGGATTGTAACCAAACTTTTGCAATTTATTTTTCTCGTCAATCAGTAAGTCACGGGTAAGCAATACCCTTTTTTTGTAATTCTTCTCATGGTTCATACCCATGAGCTTGACCAATTTACCTTGGAAACGATACCAGATGCGCCAAGAACTGTTAATTGAGTGGGGATTAATAAGCCAATCTGAAGGACTGACTTTCAAATCTGTTACTACTGGATTCTTCAATGGTATCAAAAAATTAAAGGTTACCGATGTAGTAACCTCTAATTAATTGATTATCAACGCTCCTCCTTTTGGACTTGAACCAAAGACCCTCTGATTAACAGTCAGATGCTCTAACCAGCTGAGCTAAGGAGGAATTTGGGAGTGCAAACATACTGGTTTGTAGGTAAAAATTCCAAACCAAATGCATTTTTTATCAAAAACTATTATAAAACCTTTTTTGAGAAGCTCTCGTTTGTTTACTTTGTAATTAAAAGTACTTTCTAAATGAGCAACAGCTATAAAGACGACTTAGAATCGATTCGCCAGTTGATGGATAGATCGGTAAAGTTTATTTCGTTAAGTGGCCTCTCGGGTATCTTAGCTGGCATTTATGCGTTGGTTGGAGCGGGATTGGCCTATTCGAGCCTGCAATACAAGTCGGTGGTAGATTATAGAACCAACTCGGTCCAAAATCCTGCTATCTTTCAAAAATTGATAGCAATAGCTGCAGTTGTGCTAATCGCTTCCCTCGCTACTGGTTTTTTGCTTACTATCCGAAAGTCTAAGCGCCAGGGCATAAAAATTAACCTAGCCAATACAAAACGGCTAGCCATTAATCTGGCCATTCCTTTAGTTGCTGGTGGTATTTTTATACTAGTTCTATTATCGAAAGGTCATTACGGAGTGGTTGCGCCTGCATCCTTAATTTTTTATGGATTAGCCTTAATTAACGCTAGCCCAAATCTATATGAAGAAGTACGTTACTTGGGTTATTGCGAAATAGCAGTTGGATTAATCGCTGCTTACTTTTCAGGATTGGGGCTATTGTTCTGGGCAATTGGCTTCGGAGGCTTGCACGTAGTTTATGGAGCCGCAATGTACAGAAAGTACGATGCATGAAAAACCCTTTCGAAAATTTAGATAAGGTGCTAGAGCATAGAACGCGGCTTCAGATCATGTCTGTTTTGGTCGCGAACGAAAGTTATGACTTTACGGCACTTAAAGATCTACTAGCTGTAACGGACGGAAATTTAGCCACGAATATTAAAGCGTTAGAACGAGAAAAGTATATTGTTGCAACCAAGTCGTTCATTCAAAATAAGCCAAATACCAGATATGAGGCTACAGAAAGAGGAAGAAGCTCATTTAAAAAGCATTTGGACGCCATGGAAGAATTGATAAAGCAACAGAAGAGCTAAAAAAATTTACCCTTTAACTTTTAAAAAAAAAGTACTTTTAAATTAATAAAAAATGGAAACACAAAACACAAACAACCTGCTGGAAAAGTTTAACAATTGGATGAAAGAGTCAATTTCAATCAAACTAGCGTCTATAGGACTTCTTGTATTGATTTTACTCGTTCCGTCATCTTGGATTCAATCATTGATGGAAGAGCGGCAGGAGAGGGCCTTGTCGGTTACAGATGAGGTGGCCGATAAATGGGCGCGGGCGCAAACTATCACGGGGCCAGTGTTAGTGATTCCTTTTACCAAACGTGAAAAAATAGACAAGGGAAAGGATGGCATCGAGATTCGGGAATGGACGGAACGTGCTTTCTTTTTACCCGAAAAATTTTCATCCAACGGAAAGGTGAAACCTGAAAAGCTTCATAGAGGCATTTTTGATGTGGCGGTATACGAATCCAACATAGCTATTTCTGCCCTTTTTAAATTACCCGATTTTGAGAAATTAGGGGTTTCAGAAATGGATGTCCACTGGAAGGAATCTTCGTTTTTATTAGGGCTAAGCGACCTGCGCGGTATTAGCAGTAACCCAGCGATTTTGGTTGGCGGAGTTGAGTTAACAGGGGAGCCGATCAATAACTTAGGGCTTTCTAAGCCAACCCAAAACAGTGAAAACGGTAATCAAGGAGTAGCCAATGAAAGGGGTATACTTGTTAAATTACCTTGGTTAGTGAAGGATGACTTTAATGGAGACGTGAAAGTTAACTTTCAATTGAGGGGAAGTTCGCAGTTGTTTTTTGCCCCTGTGGGAAAAACTACTCAAGTTTCGTTGGAAGGCCCTTGGCCAAATCCAAGTTTTGATGGCGTGTTTCTACCAACAAAACGTGACATAACTGAATCAGGCTTTAAAGCGCAATGGAATATTCTTCATTACAACCGGCCGTTCTCCCAACAATGGATAGAAGGCGATGAAAATGTTTCTGATGCTAACTTTGGTGTCAAGTTTTTGATCCCAGTTGATCAATACCAAAAAAGCATACGCACCGCCAAATACGGGCAACTGATTATTTTATTAACCTTCATTGCTTTGTTCATGGTTGAGATAATGAAGAAAATAAGGATTCGCCCTTTTCAATACATTCTTATTGGTTCAGCCTTGATCATTTATTACACGCTATTGATTTCATTTTCCGAACACGTGGGTTACAATATTGCATACATGCTATCTAGCTTCGCTACGGTAACGTTGATCAGCCTCTATTCGCTCACGTTTTTGGAGACAAAGAAACTATCAGCCCTACTTAGTTTTCTTTTAGTCTTTTTTTACAGTTTTATTTTTGTCATTATTCAGCTTCAGGATTACTCGTTGTTGCTTGGAAGCATCGGCCTTTTCTTGATCATCGCTATGGTGATGTACTTCTCGAAAAATGTGAAATGGTATAATCAATAAACAGTAAAAAAATAGGCCTCTTAGTTTAGAGGCCTATTTTGCTTTCCAGCTAAAATTATTCTTTATCCAAAAACGGATAACGATAATCGGTGGGTGTTACAAAGGTTTCTTTGATTGTTCTGAGGGACGTCCAACGAAGTAAATTCACTTTCGCTCCCGCCTTGTCGTTCGTTCCGCTTCCTCTTGCCCCGCCAAATGGCTGCTGGCCAACTACTGCTCCAGTGGGCTTGTCGTTGATATAAAAATTACCTGCCGAGTTCCTGAGTTTATGTGTAGCCAACTCAATCGCATAGCGGTCGCGGGAAATGATGGAACCCGTTAGAGCATAGGGTGACGTACTATCAACCAATTCTAATGTTTGTTCGAAATTTTCTGAGTGATACACGTAAATTGTCACAACCGGACCGAAAATTTCTTCACACATGGTAAGCGATGATGGATCTTTACTTACAATCACCGTTGGCTCCACAAAGTAGCCTTTCGTTTTATCATACTTGCCTCCGGCAATAATTTCATTGAGCGGATTTTGTCTTGCTTTCTCGATGTAGCCAGCAATTCTATCAAACGCTTTTTCGTCAATCACCGCATTGATGAAGTTTCCAAAATCTTCGGTTGGCCCGATCTTAAAACTTTTGAGGTCGTCTAACAAGTATTGCTTTACATCATCCCATAAATTTGATGGAATGTAACAACGCGATGCTGCTGAACATTTTTGTCCTTGGTATTCAAATGCCCCGCGACTGATGGCTGTCGATACTTCTTTCGGATTTGCACTCTTATGAGCCACAATGAAATCTTTTCCACCAGTTTCGCCTACAATCCTTGGATAGGAGCGATACTTGTCAATGTTTTGCCCGATGGTTTTCCACATGTGTTGAAACACGCCCGTGCTTCCTGTAAAGTGAATGCCTGCAAACTCTTTGTGGCTAAAGATATAATCGCCAGCAATAGGTCCATCTACATAAATAAGATTGATTACACCCGCGGGCAATCCAGCTTCTTTTAGTATTTGCATGAACACGTTAGCTGAATAAATTTGCGTATACGATGGTTTCCACACCACGGTGTTACCCATTAGCGCCATGCTGGCCGGCAAGTTTCCACCAATTGCGGTAAAGTTAAACGGAGTTACCGCAAACGTAAACCCTTCAAGCGGTCGGTATTCCAATCTATTCCAAATGCCGGGCGATGAGGCTGGTTGTTCGTTATAAATTTCGCTCATAAAATGAACGTTGAACCGAAGGAAGTCGATCAGTTCGCACGCAGCATCAATCTCTGCTTGATAGGCATTCTTTGATTGACCGAGCATGGTGGCGGCATTCATGATATAACGATAAGGTCCTGCTAATAAATCAGCAGCTTTCAAGAAAATGCTTGCGCGATTTTCCCACGATAAGTTTGCCCAAAGCTCCTTAGCGCCCAATGCCGCATTCACAGCTTGCTCAACATGAGTAACATCACCTTCGAAAAAATAACCAAGCACATGTTGATGATCGTGTGGAGGAGTTATTGTTTTTTTGTTTTCTGTTCTTACTTCTTCGTCACCGATGTACATGGGTATATCTACTATCGTGGCGTGCGCATCTTCCAACGCTTTCTTTAATGCTGCGCGCTCTTTCGAGCCGGGTGCATAAGAAAGAACAGGTTCATTTTTTGGGTTTGGGATAGAGAAAAATCCAGTAGACATGTTGCTAAATTTTATGGTAAAGATTTAAGATTTCATATTCGTTGCTAAAGAATGGTCGTCAATTCATTTAAAGAGCGGATTTCATAAGTCACGTTTTCATTATGACTAACGCCAGTAGGATTAAGATAAACAGCGTCTATGGCGGCATTCTTCGCACCACCAATATCAGTTATTAGATTATCGCCAATCATTATAGCTTGATGAGATAGAATGCCTTCCTTATCAAGAGCATAATGAAAAATTTCTTTTGCCGGTTTTTTGTATCCTGCCTTTTGCGAAGTTACTACTTCCTGAAAATATTTTTCGATTCCGCTGCTTTGCAACTTTGTGCTTTGAATTTCATCAAAGCCGTTGGTGATTATATACATAGGATAATTTTTAGAGGAAAGATACTCTAAAACTATGCCCGCACTTGGCATCAAATTTTTCTTTTTTGGAGACTCGTTTACGTAGTCATCGGATAGCTTAAGAGACATTTCATAGTGATTTACCCCAAACTCTTTTAATATGCGGTCAAATCTTTCGAATCGGATTACATCCCGATGAATTTCTCCGCGATCGTAACGATCCCACAAATTAGTATTGATTACATTGAAAGAAGTATGAAAATCATGGAAAGAGGGAACACCAAAATTATTTAGCCCATAACTATGATACAACTCTTGGAGTGCTTCCTTGCAATTCGTTTCGTAATCCCACAGTGTATGGTCGAGGTCAAAGAATACGCAAGAGTAAAGCGGCATAAATCAGAACTGTGACAAAGGTTTAATTTTGAGTTTATACAATGCTAAATCGCGATTGGTATAAAGTGTTTTGAATAACTGTTGATCCTGACTGAGAACAGGATCACGCATCAAAAATTGAAGTATCAGCTTGATGATGTCATACACTTCGTCTTTTAGATGATAAAATACCCATTGGTTGAGCTTTCGCGAAGACAGAATGCCAGCATTTTTCAGGTATACTAAATGGCGGGAGGTTTTGGTCTGAGTGAACTCTAAGATTCGCTCTAAATCGGTGATACACATTTCGCCATTGGTAAAGATCAAGTTCAATATGCGAAGTCTGGAAATATCGGAGCAGGCGAGAAATATCTGGGCTCCAGGCTCTATATTGAAGTGTTTTAGGCGCATTTGAAAATACTTGCTGCAAGATAGGAAAAACTCCCTTCGAGATACATCTGAACTTGATTCCAGTGATTATTTGGCCCAAATCTCTATCTTTGAAAATTAAATGAATGAATTGACCCGCTTGACGAAAATTGCTGCCGTTGTTTTAGCACTCTTATTATCGAGCGCAGGTTCAGTTTTCGCTCAAAATCAAAAACGCATAATTCAATTATCGGGAATTATTCTAGGGCCAGATAGTATGTCGGTGGTACCAGGAGCCCATATTTATGTTCCAAAAGCGGGGCGAGGCACCACCTCCAACCGGACGGGCTTTTTTTCCCTCCCTGTCTTGGTGGGAGATAGCGTAGTGGTCACTTTTGTGGGTTACGAGCGGCAACACTATATCGTCCCGAAAAATGCAAATGAATTTCACACGGTAATAGTTGAAATGATTGAAGACGCTACTTTTCTAAAGGAAATAACGGTTATGCCTTTTCCTACGGAGGAGGTGTTTAAGGAGGCTGTATTGGCAATGAACATACCCATGGACGATAACGGCATCGATAAAAGAAATTTGAATTCCGAGCTGATGGAGCTCATGTTGCGCACTACGCCCATGGACGGATCGGCCAATTATCGCTACTACATGGATCAATATCCAGGGTCTATCAACGATAAGTTTAGTGCTCGCACCAATCCTTTCTTGAACGTTTTCAATTGGGTCAATTTTATCAGGCAGCTAAAGAAAGATCGAAAAAACAGGTAAATCAAAAACTGTTTTTCGAGAGCATGATGGTGATTTCATTTATCTTTTGATCTACTTGGTAATGTACTGAAAAATAGTTGGTGACTTTGATGCGATAATTTGTTAAAATTAGCGCGTCAGCCTGAAGAGGAATCAAGCTCTGCTGGAGAGCAACTTGTCAGCAATAAGGTTGATGCTTATA
>JBIKRT010000074.1:0-22642 GCA_044349005.1 Cyclobacteriaceae bacterium | reverse complement strand
CAAAAAGTACCATTCCCAGTATTCCGTTTCGTGTCAATGAAAATCGATACTCTGCTTCTGCATACAGTAAGTTTCTTCCGCGGAAGCGACCAATAATAAACCCTCTGCCCGAGTTGCCGTAAGTGTCAGAGCCAGTGCATGGAAGTAATAGGTAAGGTGGATTACCCGATAGCGTTAGGAAGGCGGACGACCAAAAAGCTAATGTGTTTTTTGTTTTTGAATTTAAATGAAGGTATTTACGATAGTCTAGTTGCAGTGTTTGGTATGACATGCTACTTCCTAGAAAGGTGAAATTAGGGCGGTAAGTAAGATTTGCATAGGAACCTTTTCTTGGATTGATAGAGTTTCTCCGTAAGTCGTGAAGGATATTGAATGCTAAGCCGGAGGTGGTGACGGCCGAAGGTAAGCCGTATTTTTGAAAATCGGTTTGCTTATCGGTGGGTGGATCTATTTCGCGAATGTTCCAAAAATAATCGAAGTTGTAGCCCACGCCAACATAATAGTCTGGTGCAATTGATTTGAACACCGTTTGAAATAATCGAATACTAGAGAAGTCAATTTTATAGGCATCGTCAAGAGAGGTGCGACCACCTAGCCCATAGGTATTTTGTGGGAATTTTTTGTAATCCCAATCAAATTGAATGTTGAACTTGTTGTCTTTTGTCCAGATGTTGCCTAACACTGGAATAATAATCTGTTTATATTGAGTATAGGTTGGGAAGGAGACAATGCTTGAAATATTGGCATTCTTTTTCTTGCTCAGATAAAAAGCTGCATTTGCCCCAACGGTAAAAGCATAGCCAGTTATTAGCGTATATCCAAAACCAGGAACAGCACTGGCATATACTTTCCCTGGCTTGATCGAGGCAGTATCCTTTCTCAAAAAATCTCTTTTAATGATCATTTTTGCCACATCAAAAAGATCAACTTCTTGTTTTAGTCCCTCGCTGGCTTCTATTTCTTCATTGTCATCAATGGATTTTATAAAGAGACTGTCATTATCTTGAGCCGATAGTGAAAAATAAATGGTACTGAGTAAAAACGAGTAGAGTAGTTTCAAGGTTCTTTCTTTTATTCCAACTATAAACGAAGTTTTAATAGCGTAAGTGAGTTGGAGTTGGAATTTATTTTATCTAAAACAGATCAATTTTGGTCTCTCTTTTCTCGTTCAATTTTTTTTGCTTTTAAACGATAATAAACATTGGGTAAAATTAAAGGAATAAGAATCAAACAACTTATCAATCCAGCATCTTTAAGCAGGAAGTTTAGTTCACTTTGCGTTAACCTAAAAATCAAATATATCCCTTTTTGGCTTTTATATGAGAATTGTAGAGGTGACTTCTTAGCAATTTTTTACTCTGTTTGGTTGAAAATCAATAGTCAGATATTCATCTTTTTCAATTCTTTAACTGCGTAGTCGCATGCTCTTGCTGTGAGGGCCATATAAGTAAGAGAAGGATTCACGCACGCAGAAGAGGTCATCGCAGAGCCATCGGTGATAAAGATATTAGGCACTTCATGCATTTGATTAAAACTATTTAGCACGGACGTCTTTGGGTCACGTCCCATCCTGGCTGTACCCATTTCATGGTTGGCATTGCCTGGAAAGGAAGTGTTTACATAAGGCTTCACATTTTTATATCCTGCCGCATCCAACATTTCCGCAGCCGAGTTTGCCATATCTTGCTGCATGGCTTTTTCGTTTTCTTTGAATTCGCAATCCGCGTTCAGCGTTGGCCTCCCCCATTTATCTTTTAGCTCATTAGTTAGAGTAACTCGATTTTCAGCGTATGGTAAACATTCGCCAAAACCGCCAAAACCGATGTGCCAAGGCCCAGGGCTCTGAACTTCTGTTTTTAACGATGCGCCAAAAGCATCCGACCGATCCCAGCCCGATCGGCCGGCACCGCCTTGCAATCCAAACCCGCGGATGTAATCTTTTCTTATTTCCGAAATATTACGGAAGCGCGGCAGGTAAACTCCCGTTGGCCTTCGACCCGAATAATAACTATCTTCAAAACCCTCAACAGTAGCATTAGCGCCAGCCCCTTTGTGATGATCCATCAAATTTCTCCCCACTTGATCACTTCCATTACCCAGTCCATTCGGGAAGCGTGCACTCATCGAGTTTAATAATATGAATGTAGTACCCAAGGTGGCGGCATTTAGAAAAATAATTTTTGAATAGTATTCAATCACTTGATTTGTTTCTGTGTCGATAATTTCAACACCTGTTGCCTTCCCTTTTTTGTCGTCATATAGAACTTTATTGACCAGGGAGTTTGGTCTAAGGGTAAGGTTACCTGTTTCGAAAGCAGCTGGCAAGGTGCTTGCGTTTGTGCTAAAGTAGGCGCCATAAGGACAACCGCGATGACAAAGATTTCTATATTGACACTGACCGCGGCCTTTTACAGGCTGCGTGAGATTTGCCGAACGGCCAATAATTAGATGTCGATCAGAAAATTTCTCTTTTAGCTTTGATTTAAAGTCTTTCTCCACGCAATTCATCTCCATTGGTGGTTGAAATTTCCCATCAGGCAAATGTGGAATGCCATCGGTATTGCCGGTTACACCAATGAAGGACTCCACATAATCGTACCACGGGGCAAGTTCTTGATAACGAATAGGCCAATCCACACCATGGCCATCTTTTTTATTTGCTTCAAAGTCAAGGTCGCTCCAGCGCCAGCTCATCCTAGCCCAAAGAAGCGATCTGCCACCCACTACATCGCCCCTTATCCAATCAAACCGTTTCTTTTCCCGATAGGGGTTTTCTAAATCATTGATATAAAAATGTTTGTTGTCGCCACGGAAAGAATAGTGACGGGCTTGCACAAAACTAGTTTGTTTGTCTTGCTCGGTAAGTCGTCCTCGGTAATCTATTTCCCAGGGGTTTTTCGTTGCTGTTGGGAAGTTTGGATGTTCAACTGGTTTGCCGCGTTCGAGCATCAATACCTTTAGCCCTTTTTCACAAAGTTCTTTGGCTGCCCAGCCACCACTAATGCCAGAACCTACAACAATAGCATCATATGTATTTTCTTCTTTGGCTTTTCCGTTTAAATTCATTACCAAATGTAAATTAAGAGTGCGTAACCTTAGAATACCAACAATAAAAAAAGTCAGGTTTTTGGCCTGACTTTTTTTTACTATAATTTTCTAAAATTAATATTCTCTGTTGAAATCTCCTCTGCGGAAACCTCCGCCACCGCCACCGCTATTGCCGCCTCGGCTTCCGCCTCCGCTGCCACCGCGTGATGGAGGTCCACCTTCAGTGCGAGGACGAGCTTCGTTCACAACTAAGTTTTTACCCATAAAGTCAGCACCATTTAACTCATTGATTGCATTTTGGCCTGCCTTGTCATCCTTCATTTCAATAAAGCCAAAACCACGGCTACGTTGAGTGAATTTGTCGATCACGATCTTTGCAGAGCTTACTTCTCCGTACTCTGCGAATAACCCTTTTAAATCTTCTTCAGACGCCTTCCAGGGAATGTTGGCTACGTAAATGTTCATTTTTGTTGTTGTAATTAAGTTGTTAAAAATTTTCCGTCAATTCTGATAATCTGAACTGACTAACAACTATTGAGTTATTCCCAGACTGCCGATTACTTCATTAACCGCACAAATATACAATTAATTTTATTTTTCCATGAATTATTGTATTCAAGAATCAAAACGTTCAAAATTAAATTGATTGTCGGTATTCGGGATGGTTTTCAATGAAATTTTTGAGACTTTTCCTGGCCGATAACCTTATTTTATTTTGAATAAATGGAGTCCATCCCAGCAGCAGCCCAGTCGTGCCAAGCGCCATGCTAGCCCACGTCCATAAATCGAAAGAATCGCGATGGGTGAGTATTTTGCCATCTTCGAAAGTAAACGTTGCTTTTAACTTGTTATGCACCTTTCTGCCTGTTTTTGAGAAGTTGTAGAATGCTTCCCAATTGCATGACCCCAGCTGACCATTTACTTCGATGGAATTGAATCTAATTGTTAGTTCTTTTGCTGACGAGGTAAGCATGTGCCACATGGCCTTCGTTTCGCTGGTAGTCAGGTTAGCAAAAACAGGATCAGAAAAACTAGCCCGCTCATGATAGCAACTTTGCATAGTTTGCCAATCGCGGTTGGCAAAGGCAGTATAAAATGTTTCAATTGTTTGCTTCATTATTTCTTTGTTCGAAAAATCAATCGGTAAGCAAGTATGAAAATCACCAAGCCCACACATAGGGCAGCTAGTACACCGGGATTTACAAGTTTTACTGCATGCATTTTTGACGTATTAGGCAGCCAAGCTACTAAATTGAAAGCAATAAGTGGTTTTTAAAATTGAATTGTAAAGGTAATGCCTTGATCTAATTCACTGGAGGCGCTTATCGATCCACCTAATGTTTCAATTTGGGTTTTAGTTAAAAATAGACCTACGCCTTTTGCTTCGGGGTGGTTGTGAAAAGTCTTGTGCAAGCCAAACAAAGCATCTCCATACTTAGTTAAATCGATACCTTTGCCATTGTCTGAAATAGAAAGATAGTCTTTTTCGCCTTTTCGAAATGAAGTGAAGTTGACAACTAGCTTCCGGTTGGTTGATCTATATTTGATTGAATTGCTCAATAGATTCAGAAAGATGCTTTCTAAGTAGGCTTTTGGATATGCGATTTCAGGGCAACGAGAAAAGTCGTGAAGTATGGCGGCTTCCGCCTTAATTATTTCACCAGCAAGGTCTTGTTGAACTTTGTTTAGGCAGTCGTTGAAAGAAAGTCGATCTTTTTGTATTTCCGTATCCTCTTTTATTTTTAACGTTTCCATCAAGTCGTTGAGTGTGTCTTGAAGACTTGATGCTGTTTGTTTTAAGTTGTTAAAAATGGTTCTATACTCTTCGATGGTACTCTTTTCGCTTAATAGGGAAATTAAAGCTGAAATATTTCCCACTGGCGATCTTAAATTATGCGAAAGTATGTATGCGAAATTATTTAGTTGGTCATTTTGTTTTTTTAAGCTATCGGCCGCAAGCTCTAAATTCCTCCGCGATAACCTAATCTCGTCTTCAGCATTCTTCTTATCGGTAATGTCGTTGATATATCCCTCCAACATTACTAGTTCGCCCTCTTCATACAAACCAATTCCTACTTCGCTAACCCATTTATACATTCCATTTTTGTGCTTTAATCTGTATTGCAGGTTAAAGCTGGTTTTCTTTTCGAGGGCTTTCTCGACAACTTGAAAGATCATTTTAGTGTCTTCCGGGTGGTACAGTTGCACAAAATTAATTGTTCCAGAAGTAAACTCAGTTGCAGTATAACCGACCAGCGTTTCAATATGATCATTGAGGTACAAAGGGGTAAAAAAGGCATCGTTTTTACAGAGGTATATTGTTCCAGGAATATTTTCAGTCAAAAGCTTAAACTTTTCGTTCGACTTCGATACATTTTCATCCTTAGTCGGTTGAACAAAGTTTGACGCCACAAACAAAAATCCAGTGAGCTTGTTTTTTATAAAAATTCCTGTTATCGAGGTTACGAAAGTCTCTGAAACCCCATTTTTGTCGACTAATGATAGTTCTATGCCTTTCCTTTCACTTCCTTCTCGGACAGCTTCGGTGAGTTTTTCAAAAAATGGTTCAGTTAAGGTTTTAACCGTTTTTTCTTTTACAGAGTGGACGCTTGTTTCATTTACAAAATCAAAAATACTTTGATTTTGCAAATCGTTTAATGAACGACCTATGAATTTTTGAAAAGCTTGGTTTGCAAAAGTAATTGCACCTATCTGATTGGTTGAAAATAAAAAGTGGGGGATACTTTTTTCGAGTGCCGCCAGCGTTAGTTGAGCGTGCTCAGCAGCATTGAACCCTAGCAGTGGTTTTGAAGAAGAACTAGTTTCTTTTGTTGAAAGCATATATTTAGGTCTTTCAAAAGTAAGCTAGGACAGCCAAACAATTAAGTCTATTTTGGCAAAACCCTTACACGTTTCTTACGATTTCAGGAAACCACGTTGCCTTTTTGCCTCAAATATTACCACGGCTGCCGCTGTTGACACATTCATCGAGTCAATTTTACCCTGCATAGGTATAATTATATTCGCATTTGCATTTTTCACCCACAAATCGCTGATACCGGTGGCTTCTGTTCCCATGACAATGGCAGAAGGCTGGGTAAAATCAATTTCATAATATGGTTTTGCCGCATCGAGATAAGTACAAAAAATATTGACGCCATTTTTTTTTAGCCAGTTAATGGTTTCTTCAGAAGTTGCTGAAGCGATTTGATTAGTAAAAACACATCCGATGCTGGAGCGGATAACGTTGGGATTGTAAAAATCAGTTTGTGTGTCGCAGCAAATAACCGCATCCGCACCAGCGGCATCGGCTGTGCGTAGCAATGCCCCCAAGTTTCCGGGCTTTTCGACCGACTCGATGATCAAAAGCAGCGGATTCGCCTTCAGTTTTAGTTGCGAGAGTTCGTTTACTCGCATTTCTGCCACTGCAATCACTCCACCAGAATTTTCTCGCACCGCAATCTTATCAAAAACTTCTTTTGAAACAGGAATCAGCTGCCTTTCCGTTCCAAGGTTTTTCGGGAGATTTTGATTGGAAACGATTTCTTCACAGAAAAACAAATTGCCAATTTTATAACCAGCTTCGATGGCCATACCTATTTCTTTGATTCCCTCAATCACGAAAAGTTGTTGCTTTTTGCGCTCGCGGGGCTTCTCTAAGGCGATTAGGCTTTTAATTTTGGGGTTTTGGGAGCTGGTGATTAGAAAATGCATACAATAATCTTAAGGAAAGTTCCATAACTTTCCGCAAGTTACAAGACATGATGGATTTACTTTACCCCACTTCGTGGAAGGATTATGAGTTAATTGACTCTGGAGAGTTTGAAAAACTAGAACGATTTGGAAAATACATTCTGGCGCGCCCTGAGCCCCAGGCTATTTGGCAACGCGTGCTGCCAGAGCAAGAGTGGAAGAAGTTAGCGTCTGCTCGCTTCGCTCGAGAACAGAGTGATAAATTCCGATTTACTGACGAAGTAAAGGGGGGGTGGAATCGCTCACCTTCGATGCCTGAAAGTTGGCAAATAAACTATCAGTACAAAGAACTAAATCTTAGCTTGCGCTTAGCGCTTACTGGCTTTGGGCACGTTGGTATTTTTCCTGAACAAGGCCAAAACTGGAATTTTATTTATGATTCAATTACCAGTTGGGATACCACCAAACCCAGAGTGCTCAACCTGTTTGCCTATTCGGGCGCGGCCTCGGTAGTAGCTAAGTCAGCGGGTGCGGATGTTACCCATGTTGATGCATCGCGGCCAGGACTGAATTGGGCGAATCAAAACATGCAAAACAACTCGTTGGACGGCATTCGGTGGGTCTATGAAGACGCACTGAAATTTGTGAAGAGAGAGGTAAAGAGGGGCAACAAATACCAAGGCATTATTATGGATCCACCCCCTTACGGTAGAGGGCCAGAGGGCGAAAAGTGGACCTTGCAAGAAAAACTGAACGAATTGATAGAGGAGGCCAGTCAATTGCTTGAGCAGAACAATTCTTTTTTTATATTATCTATGTACGCAGTGGGGCTTTCGTCATTGGTAGGATACAATGTGGCCAAAACACATTTTCCATCGCGAGAGCTTCAGTATGGAGAATTTTTCTTGAAATCAAAGAATGGAAATGACTTGCCGATGGGTACGTTTGTGAGATTTAGAAGATGATTAGTAAAAAAACACTTAGTGGTTCAATCATGACAGCAGGCATGATAGCCTTAATGTTTGTCAATTGCAACTCCAACAGGAAAGAGTTTGTTGAAGCCGAGAAGCTTGCTAAACAACATTGTCAATCATGCCACCTATTCCCTTCTCCTCATTTACTTGATAAGAAAAGTTGGGTGTATGGCGTTCTGCCTGCCATGGGGCCACGCCTCGGCATACGAGCATCAAACGGAATCATGTACAAATACAATGCTCCGAAAGGTACTTTGCCTGATCAAGCAGCTATGAGCCAAGCCGATTGGGAAAAAATAGTGCGCTATTTCTATACACTTGCTCCAGACACGCTTAAAGGGGAAAGTCCAGCTATTTTAAAAAACTTGACCCAGTTTAGTTACAAGGAAACCTCGTTTAGGGATACCCGCCCGCCAGTCACCACTCAAGTTAAGATCGACCCTCAAAACCATTCGGTCTATATTTGCGATGGCGCAGTTTATAAATTAAAAATCTTCGATCACGAGTTAACCTTTAAAGGAGAAGCACCTAC
Organism: Cyclobacteriaceae bacterium; assembly: GCA_044349005.1. Taxonomy (GTDB): domain Bacteria; phylum Bacteroidota; class Bacteroidia; order Cytophagales; family Cyclobacteriaceae; genus ELB16-189. The sequence continues at coordinate 14,395 of JBIKRT010000074.1, read as the reverse complement.
TCATTTGGCAGCATCCTCGGTTTCATTGGACAGTTTTGAAAACGGAACTCGCGAAGCTACAATTCTTGACATGGGTATTCTCAGTCCCAGCGATGTCGTAAGCGGGAGAATTCAAAAACTCGCCATTTCAAAAGAACTGATTCCTACAGTAACTGAGGTGCCAAGTATTGATAGCTTAATGCGTCCGGTTTTTATAGAACACAGGGATATAGATGAAGATGGAGTTAACGATTATTTAGTCAGCGAGTTTGGTAATTTCTATGGTGACTTGGCCTGGTTTAAAGCAGAGAAGGATAATAACTATCGGAAAATTATACTTCGAGATAAACCCGGAGCTATGCAAACTCGATTTGTTGATTTTAATAAAGATGGGAAGGATGATGTTTTCGCTTTGATGGCGCAAGCCGATGAAGGCATCTTTTTGTACGAAAACAAGTCGAATGGAAAATTCGAAGAGAAAACACTGCTTCGTTTTGCCGCTGTAAATGGATCCACGTCTTTCGACCTCGCAGACTTTAATAGCGATGGGTACCTAGACATCGTTTATACAGCAGGAGATAACTCTGATTATTCGAAAACGTTAAAACCGTATCATGGTGTTTATATTTTTTTGAACGATGGCAAATGGAATTTTGGAAAAGAAGAGTACTTTTTTCCGATTAATGGATGTTTTAAAGTGATCGCCCGGGATTTTGACAAAGATGGAGATCAAGACCTTGCTACCATTTCTTTTTTTGCTGACTTAAAGAATAAACCCGAAGAAGGTTTTGTTTATTTTAAGAATAACGGAAATCTAAACTTTGAACCCCAAACTTTCCCGCAGGTTATGAGCGGGCATTGGCTCACGATGGATGCAGACGACCTAGATGGAGACGGAGACGTTGACATTGTATTGGGCAACATGTCGGTGGGGCCATTGAACATTCAAGTAGAAAATAAATGGGCTTCCGGCCCCTCTTTTATTTTGTTGGAGAATAAGTTCCGCTGATATTCAAAACCTTCTCAATTTGATCTTACTCAAATAAAGCGGCAAGTTCTTTTAAAAGAGTATCTTTGCGCCCTTAAATTAATCTTAGACTAAGGAATTAAGGGAATGGAAGCTGAAAAAATCAGAAACATCGCGATTATCGCACACGTTGACCACGGCAAAACTACATTGGTAGACAAGCTGTTACATGCAGGGCACATCTTTAAAGATCACGAGAACCCGGGCGAGCTGATTATGGACAGCAACGATTTGGAACGCGAACGTGGAATCACCATTTTGGCAAAGAACGTTTCCGTTCGATACAAAGACTATAAAATTAATGTTATAGACACCCCTGGCCACAGCGATTTTGGTGGTGAGGTTGAACGCGTATTGAATATGGCCGATGGCTGCCTTTTGTTAGTGGATGCCTTTGAAGGCCCCATGCCACAAACTCGCTTTGTACTTCAAAAAGCTCTTCAGTTGGGCTTAAAACCAATTGTGGTGATCAATAAAGTTGACAAAAAGAACTGTACACCTGACGAAGTACATGAGCAGGTGTTTGAATTGATGTTCGCGCTTGACGCGACGGAAGACCAGTTGAATTTCCCGACTTTCTACGGTTCGGCTAAGCAAGGTTGGATGAGCAAGGATTGGAAAACACCAACAACCGATATTACGGCTCTCTTGGAAGGGGTGATTGAACACATCCCAGCTCCAAAAATTGAAGTGGGCCCTACACAGTTGCTAATTACATCGCTCGAATATTCTTCTTTTATTGGTCGTATTGCGATTGGAAGAATTCAAAGAGGTTCTATCAAAGCTGGGCAGCAAGTGGCATTAGTGAAAAGAGAAGGTGCCGGAATAGTTAAAACTAGAATAAAAGAGGTCTACGTTTTCGAAGGGTTCGACAAGAAAAAAACAGACGAAGTCCACGCAGGTGAAATTTGCGCGCTAGTTGGCATCGAAGGGTTTGAAATTGGCGATACGGTTTCTGATATCGAAAAGCCAGAAGCCCTGAAATCAATTGCCATTGACGAGCCCACCATGAGTATGATGTTTACCATTAATAACTCACCTTTTTATGGCAAGGAAGGTAAATTCGTGACTTCTCGCCACATAAAAGAGCGCTTGGAGAAGGAATTAGAGAAAAATTTGGCCATGCGTATGGGCGAAACAGGATCAGCCGATAGCTTTTTGGTCTTCGGCCGTGGTGTATTGCACCTTTCGGTGTTAATTGAAACGATGAGAAGGGAAGGATATGAACTTCAGATTGGTCAGCCGCAAGTAATTTTCAAACAGATTGATGGCGTTAAATGTGAACCCATCGAGGAATTAACCATTGATTTGCCCGAAAACGTTGCAGGAAAGGCCATCGAAGCCGTTTCCATGCGCAGAGGAGAAATGACCAATATGGAACCAAAGGGCGACCGGATGATTTTAAAATTCATGATCCCGGCAAGGGGAATTATTGGGTTGAGAAATTATATGATGAACCAGACCGCTGGCGAAGCTGTAGTTACCCACAGATATAAAGAATATCAGTCTTATAAAGGGGAGATTCCAGGCCGTATTAACGGATCGTTGATAAGCATGGAAATGGGCGAAGCGATTGCATACAGCTTAAATAACTTGCAAGACAGGGGCAAGTTCTTTATTGATCCCAGCGACCCAATTTACGAAGGCCAAGTAATCGGTGAAAATAATAGAAGTGGCGATTTGGTAATAAACGTTACCAAAACTAAGAAGCTTACCAACATGCGTGCTTCGGGCTCTGACGAAAAAATGAGAATTGCCCCAGCAGTTAAATTCTCATTGGAAGAAGCGCTAGAATACATTCAAGGAGACGAATACGTGGAGGTAACACCAAAATCCATCCGGTTAAGAAAAATCTATCTCAATGAAACAGATAGAAAACGTTTTGGCGCAAAGCCGAACCAATAGTTGAAGATTTAAGATTCCAAATTCAAGATTGACTAGTATGCTAATTTTGAATTTGGAACTTTGAATTTTGCATCTCGGTCGGTGAATTAAAAAATAAGCCATACTTTTGCACATGGCAGAACACATTCTAATTCTTGATTTTGGGTCGCAGTATACGCAGTTGATTGCACGCAGAGTGCGAGAACTTAGCGTTTATTGTGAAATCCATCCTTTCAACAAAATTCCGGCTAACCTAGAAAACTATAAAGGTATTATCCTTTCGGGAAGCCCTTGTTCGGTGCGCGACCAGGGTTCGCCCGATGTCGATCTTTCAGTTTTTAAGTTATTGCCCGTTCTAGGTGTGTGCTACGGTGCACAATTGATTGCCCACAAAAGTGGCGGAGAAGTTCTGCCTTCGCAGATTCGTGAGTATGGAAGGGCAAAGCTTTCATCAATCGATGCTCAAAATGATCTTTTAAAAGGCATAAATATTGATTCTCAAGTTTGGATGAGCCATGCAGATACTATTTCGTCTCTTCCACTTGGGTTCAAGTTATTAGCAAGTACATCGTCTGTAAAAATAGCTGCGTTTAAGCACGTTGAAACTAACTTGTATGGAATTCAATTTCATCCCGAAGTAACTCATACCACAGACGGAAAAAAGTTGTTGGAGAATTTCGTGGTAGGCATCTGCAAATGCTCGCAGAATTGGACACCTAACCTTTTTGTAGAAACCACCATCCACGAGTTAAAGCAGAAATTAGGCAATGATAAAGTAGTAATGGCATTGTCGGGTGGGGTTGATTCAACGGTGGCAGCAAATTTGATTCACAAAGCAATTGGTACCAACCTGTATTGCATTTTCGTAGATAATGGTCTGTTGAGAAAGAATGAGTTTGAGCAAGTGCTTGCGTCCTATAAAGGAATGGGACTAAACATTAAAGGTGTTGACGCAAAAGATAAGTTTTATCAAGCCTTAAAAGGCCTTACTGATCCTGAAGCGAAAAGAAAAGCAATTGGCCGATCGTTTATAGAAGTGTTTGATGAAGAATCCCATAAAATTGAAGATGTCAAATGGTTGGGACAAGGTACCATTTATCCAGATATTATCGAGTCGGTCTCGGTCAAGGGACCATCTGTTACTATCAAGTCACACCATAATGTGGGTGGTTTACCCGAAAAAATGAAGTTAAAGGTGATCGAACCCTTGAATACACTATTTAAAGATGAGGTAAGATTAGTGGGTAAAACATTGGGCATCGACCCCACAATTTTGGCACGCCATCCGTTCCCAGGGCCTGGTCTAGGCATTCGAATTTTGGGAGATATTACTGCTGCCAAAGTAAAATTGTTACAAGAAGTAGATCATGTTTTTATAGATTCATTAAAGAAGCAAAATCTTTACGATAAAGTATGGCAGGCAGGCGCAATTCTACTTCCCGTGCAGTCAGTAGGTGTGATGGGCGATGAACGCACGTATGAAAAGGTGGTAGCGTTGCGAGCCGTTGTAAGTGTGGATGGCATGACTGCCGATTGGAGCCATTTACCTTATGAATTTTTGAGTGACGTGTCTTCCACTATCATTAACACCGTGAAAGGGGTAAACAGAGTTGTGTACGATATTAGTTCTAAACCTCCAGCCACAATTGAGTGGGAATAGTGATGAAAAAAAACATTTTTAGAATACTCCTTTTTGCCCGACCATTTTTGGTTGCAATTGGTTTTATTTTAAGCATCGCCACTACAAGTTTTTCGCAAGAGTATAAAGATCAGTACAAAACAGCCAAAAGTCTTTTTGTAAAAGAAAAGTATGCCGAAGCGCTGGATGCTTTTCAGGCGTTGATGGTTTACGATAAGAACAACCCCTATTCCGAACATGCTACATTTTATGTCGGCCTGACAGCACAGAAACTTGGATATACTCTATTGGCCAAGCAAACTTTTGCCCAACTTACCAAACTATATCCCAACTGGGTCAATATCGATGAAGTAAAGTATCAGCTAGCGTGTATAGATTTCAGAAAGGGCGATTATTTTTTAGCTATAAAGGAAATAAATGAGTTGAAGGATAATACGGTGAAGGAAGATGGAGTAAAGGCAAAACAGTTTTTTGTTTCTTCCATCGAAGATGTGGAGACGTTAAAACTTTTACAGGAAGAGTTTCCGTCTGACCTGATAATTGCTCGGCAACTTGCAAAATCGATCACCTCTGGCGGGTATGAAAACGCTTATCGGACGTTATTCGATTCGTTGAACAAAGTGTTTAACATGGGACTTGCTAATTATCCTGCGAAAGCATCGACCCAGAAAGAAAAGAAAGCGTTTAGGGTTTCTCTACTTTTTCCCTTTACGCTGTCGGTGCTGGAACCAACCCCTTCAAAAAAGAAAAATCAATTTGTAATCGACATGTATCAGGGGATGAAACTTGCAGTCGATTCATTGAATAAAACAGGCTCGATGATAGAATTACTGGCATACGATACCGAAAGAAATTTAGACACCTTAAAGAAAATCCTAAAAAATGAAGAGTTAAAGTCCTCCGATCTTCTGGTTGGTCCTTTATTTGTCGAAGAGGCTAAATTGGTAAACGAGTTTTCTGTGGCCAATAAGATTCCGGTCATCAATCCGGTTTCCAGCAATGGTGAATTTTTAGCCGACAACAGGTATGCTTTGCTACTTAAGCCTAGTTTCCGCACGATGGCACGAAAAGCTGCGGAGTTCTGTTCGAAAAGTAAAGTAAAAAAGACGTTTGCTGTCTTTAGTGGTGACTCTCCGAAAGATAGTATATTGGCTAATAGTTTTATAAAGACCGCAAAATCTCTTGGAATGAAAATTGTTTTTAGCGAAAGTTTGACGAAAGAAAAGGCGGCCCAAGTACAAAACATTTTAGCCACAGCCATTGAATTCGATAAATACAAAAAACCAACGGAGTTTAAGTTAAAACGCAATGCGATAGGTTGTATTTATGTGGCGTCTGATAATCCATTGATATTCTCTAAAGTAATTAATAGCGTGGAGGCACGAAATGACTCAGTTTTGGTTATCGGTAATGAGGCTTGGCTCAAAGACAACTCGGTAGATTATGGAATTTATGAGAGGTTAGGGGTAGTTTTTACAGCTTCTAGTTTCACCTCCACCAGTACCGAGTCGTATTCCAATTTCCGAAAGAGGTTTATTCAGCGCCACGGTAGTTTCCCGTCAACTTATGAAAACTATTCTAAGGACGGCTTCGATTTTGTGATGTTCATAGGTGAGGTGCTTAACACCAACAGGAACGATTTTTTGGCCGGCATCAGATCGACACAGTTTTTCAACGGTTCACTTTCAAACGGGTACTCGTTTAAAGCCGCAAATGATAATCAGCAGCTGGCCCTAATACGGTTTAAAAATGGTGAGCTGCTTACAACAGATAATTAGGTTTGCAGTTAGATGTAGACAGCAAAAGCGAATTTTTGCCGAAAAATAAGAATTTTGAGTCTTTTTCTTACCTTTATCCTTTAAGCTGCTTTATTTATGATTAGTAAACTATTTTTTGGCTTAATAATTTTACTTTTTTCAGTTGCTGCCAGTGCACAACCCGAAAGGAAAGACAAAGCCGCTGTAACCTTTGAAGAGATTTACGATGAGCCCTACTCTGTTCAGAAGTTTTTTATCGGAATCCAGCCAATTTATGGAGAAGTTTTCGCGACCAACGTAACTGCTGGCTTTGGGGCAGAAGCGAGTTATTACTACAAAGATAAAATGGATTTTAAAGCCCACTTTCGAAAGTCGTATGGTGCATCTTTTTACGATTTTGAACGCCAAACGGCTCTCAACAACAGTAATGTTCAAAATACTCCTGAGATTTTCAATTATTTTGAACTAGGTGCTACGTATCATATTAAGGATTTTGAGGGAAGCGGAAAAACTAAAATGGTATTGTATAAAAATAGCTACAAAGGAAACCGTTGGGCGGCAAGAGTTCCACTCCATGCTGATGTCCCTTGTAAGGTTAGGAAAATTTATGGCGTTAGATTAGGAGGTATTCTGTGGAATAGTACTACTGATCTTAATAGGGCGCTGAAGGCGCAAGGACTTACAAATGCGGATCTAGTTAATTCAGCGGGTATTGGCCTTCCTATTTCTTATGTCGATCCCACGTCTGGCAGAACCAAAGATTTTAATGTGTTCGGAAATATTTATTCTACTGCCGCTTACGTGGGGGGATCAATGTCGTGGTTTAGAAATGTGGCAGTATCCTTCGATAAGTATGAGGAGGGCCTTGATGACGGCATGATTACCGTCTTTTTTGACATACTTTATGCACCTCAATTAAAGATCGATCCAATAAGTTATAAAGACGATTCCTATTCTCCTGCCGCTGTCAAGTTTTCTCCACTGGGATTTAGGGTAGGGGTAGATGGAAAGTATAATCGCCAGCTTGGGTGGTCTTATGGTGGAGAAGTTGGTTATCGACCAAGTATTTCCGGTAGGTCTTTTTACGCAATGTTTAAAATAGCTTTTCCGTTATTTGGAACTAATTTAGATTATAAAGTGGAGTCCTTTGGAAAATAAGGATCTGATCGCTTTAGTTAGAGACATTCCGAACTTCCCACATGACGGAATTCTCTTTAAAGACATAACTCCACTTCTTGCTAATCCTGAAGCCAGAGATTTTATAGTTTCGGAAATAGCAGATTTCTATTCAAATGAAAGAATAGAAGCGATTGTTGCGATTGAAGCCAGAGGGTTTATTTTTGGATCTTTGATAGCTTCAGCAATGAAACTCCCCTTTATTCCCATCAGAAAAGAAGGAAAGTTGCCATACAAAACAATTAAACAGAAATACGACCTCGAATACGGCAGTAGCTGTTTGGAGATTCATGAAGACGCATTACGTTCAGGGCAGCGGGTTTTAATTCATGATGATTTGCTTGCTACTGGTGGAACCGCGTTAGCTGCGGCCGCGCTCGTTTCGAAACTAGGTGCTAGTGTAATTGATTTTTCCTTTATCGTTAATTTAACTTTTCTACCCGGAGAGCAGTTAATTCAAACTAAATATTTGAAGTCTCCGCATTATCTAATAAAGTATTAAACATTCTAAAAGGTAGGTTGTTTTATCTATTGTGAATGATTTTTTTGACATACCGATGTTTCCGTTAAGTATCTTGCCTTTGCCTGGCGAATTAGTCCCATTACATATTTTTGAACCTCGTTACAGACAACTGTTGGAGGATGCAGAAAGTAACGATATACTATTTGGTATTTTTTTTAATCATCCCATAAATAAAGAGAAGGTTGGTGCAATCGTGAAATTGGAGAGCATCATAAAGCGTTACGCCACGGGAGAATCTGATATCATAGTGAAAGGAGTGGATATATTTACGCTGGGGTCACTCACTAAAAATTTTAAAGATAAATTGTATCCTGGGGGAAAGGCTCGGGCTTGGGGTGTCAATATTGAACGACCAGCCACCTTAATGCTTGTTGAAGAATATTTGACTTACCTCCAATTACAAAATAGTAATAGTCCGTTGAAAGCCTTTTCTGTTTTTGAAATCGCAAATGAAATTGGTTTTGATTTTGAAGATCGTCTTAAATTTATCTTTCAAGATGATGAAAAGAAAGAAAGCTTTCTTCTAGCTAGGTTAAAATATCAGAAGCACTTGCTGCTCGAAGCTGTGAAAGCGAAAGATGTATTTCATCTCAACTAATTAGTTGAGCTGTTCAAAAGTTAAGTATCAATAACCAACGTTAAGACAACCTTTTGAATTAGTTTTTCGTTTCGATTTTTTTTTAAAATTTTTTGTCTTTGTTTTTTTCATTAACAAACCGTTAATGTTACTAGTGCAACCTTATTCAACGACTTGCCGTCTTAATGACAAAAAACAATACCATGAAAAAGAATTTATTAATTGCAGTTGGTGTACTATTATGTACAGGTGTGTTCGCAGGTGGGATCAAAGATCCAGTAACAGGTTTGGCTATCATCAATAAAACAGGGACAAGCACCTACAAGGTGTTTTATAAGAACTCAGAATCAAGTGACGTTAAAATTTCGATTATTGATTCAAATAACAAAGTCGTCTTCAAAGAAAAGCTATCGAATGTTGAAGGATTTGTTAGACCCTATAATTTTTCTGAATTAGCAGAAGGTGAATACATTTTACAAATTGAAGATAACTCGGGCGTAAGAAAAGAACAAGTCAGTTATCATTCGGGTAGGGTGAAGAATCTATTTAATGTGGTGAGATTAGCAGATGAAAATAAATACTTAGTTACTGCGCCAGGCAAAGAAAACGAGACGGTTACCGTGAAAATTTATAATCAAGAGGGGCAAATATTGCATAATGAATCTTCAAGTTCTAATGAGGCTTTTGCAAGAGTTTATAAATTAGAGAAGGTTTCTGGATCGATAACTTTTGAGATAACGGATTCAACAGGAGCAAGCAAGATATTGACTTTTTAATAGAGACTAATTCTAAAATGATGACTGCCTTTTCAAAGGGGCAGTCATTTTTTTTGTCTCTGCCTTTAGTGATTGCGTTCATTTGCCGAATTGTTTGGTGCAATCGTTATAGAAAAATGATGACAAGCTAAACACCGAAGAGACTTCTACTCACGATTATTTCGAATATTTCTACCTGATTTAATTTGAGGTAAATCCGCAAACGATGTTTTAGATGAATAGTTAGGTTTTCTTACAACTTCGAAACTTGCCTTTCTTACTACCGTATATTTGTGTCGAAACAAAACGAGAAAAATTATGAAAACTAAAAATGTTATCCTTACGGCTCTAGTAGCATTGTTCGTGTCGGTACTGGCTTTTGCAAAAGATCCAGGCAGTCCAAAGATTGTAGTTGTTAATCAAAAGTCGGGAGTTTTCAAAGTTATATATGAAGGCTCAAAATCTTCACGGGTAACAATGAGAATTTTAAGTGCAACGGGAGCTGAAGTATTTTCTGAAAGCCTTGGTGTTGTCGAAAATGGATTTGTACGCCCAGTTAATTTCAAAGGAATGACTCCCGGAGAATATACTATAGAGATTGCCGACAATGATGGTAAGCAAATGCAAAAAGTAGCATACACAAATGAAACTTCTATTAACTCGGTGCATGTTGCCCGTTTAGCGGAAGCCAATAAATATTTATTAGCTGTTGCTAATAAAGGTTCTGAAGAAATCAATGTTAAAATATTTGATGGATCAAACAACTTGGTTCATGACGAGGACATGACGGTATCTGGTAGCTTTGGTTTGGTGTATAACTTGAAACAAGTTGCGGGTACACCAACTTTTGAAGTGACAGATAAAACTGGCAATGTTAAAACAATAAAGTATTAATTTATTTCCTATAAACTAAAATACCTCTCGTTACGAGCGAGAGGTATTTTTAGCTTATTTTTTCTAAGACTACATATTTCTTCTATACTGACCTCCTACTTCAAATAGAGCCTTTGTGATTTCGCCCAATGAACAAATTTTGGCGACTTCCATTAATTCAACGAATATATTTTTATTTTGAACTGCAGCAAATTGCATCTTGTCCAGTAGTGCTGCTGATTTATTTTCATGAAGTTCGTTGAGATTTTTTACCACCACAATTTGATATTCTTTTTCGGCTTCGGTGGCGCGTATTACTTCGCTGGGAAGTATTGTGGGAGATCCTTTGGAGCTCAAAAACGTATTCACTCCAATAATTGGATATTCTCCTGTGTGTTTTAAGGTCTCATAATAAAGACTTTCTTCTTGAATTTTTCCGCGTTGGTACATTGTTTCCATTGCACCTAATACGCCCCCGCGTTCCGTGATCCGATCAAATTCTGTTAGCACGGCTGCTTCAACCAAATTAGTAAGTTCTTCTATTATGAATGATCCCTGCAACGGGTTCTCATTTTTTGCTAGCCCTAATTCTTTATTTATTATCAATTGAATGGCCATGGCTCTTCTAACCGATTCTTCTGTAGGGGTCGTGATAGCTTCGTCATAAGCGTTGGTATGGAGAGAATTGCAGTTGTCATAAATTGCATATAATGCTTGAAGCGTTGTACGAATGTCGTTGAAGTCAATTTCTTGAGCGTGGAGAGAACGCCCAGATGTTTGAATGTGATATTTCAACATTTGGCTGCGTTCATTGGCACCGTATTTTAGCTTCATCGCTTTTGCCCAAATTCTTCTTGCGACTCTCCCTATCACCGAGTATTCCGGATCAATTCCATTGGAGAAGAAAAAAGATAAATTGGGTGCAAAGTCGTTAATATCCATGCCCCGACTTAGATAATATTCCACGTAAGTGAAGCCATTAGAAAGTGTGAAGGCTAGCTGCGAAATTGGATTTGCGCCCGCTTCGGCAATATGGTAACCAGAGATGGAAACGGAATAAAAATTACGGATACTGTTATCAATAAAGTATTGCTGAACATCGCCCATCAAACGTAGAGCGAACTCTGTTGAGAAAATGCATGTATTTTGCGCTTGGTCTTCCTTTAAAATATCTGCTTGTACTGTACCTCGAACTTGCGTGATGGTATCTTCTTTAATTTTTTCATATAGATCTTTCGGAAGAACCTGATCCCCGGTGACACCAAGTAGTAGTAGACCCAAGCCATTATTTCCTTTCGGGAGTTCGCCCTGATAAGCTGGTCTAAGACTTTCCTTTCCCATGAAAATGGAAGAGATTTTTGATTTAACATCGTCCTCCAATCCATTCGTTTTGATGTATCGTTCGCATTGTTGATCAATCGCCACATTTAAGTAATAGGCCATGAGCATAGGTGCGGGACCGTTGATGGTCATGGAAACTGAAGTCTTTGGATCGCAGAGATCAAAACCACTATACAATTTTTTGGCATCGTCTAAACAGCATATCGATACACCTGAGTTACCTATTTTACCATAAATATCGGGTCGGTAATCTGGATCGTTACCATACAACGTAACGGAATCAAAAGCAGTCGATAGACGTTTGGCTGGCATTGATTGGCTTACATAATGAAACCGTCTATTGGTTCTTTCAGGCCCGCCTTCGCCTGCAAACATTCGGGTAGGATCTTCTCCTTCTCTTTTGAAAGGATAAATGCCGGCTGTGAAAGGGAATTCACCCGGTAAGTTTTCTTGCAACCGCCACTTCAATAAATCGCCCCATGCTTCGTAGGTGGGCAGTGAGACTTTCGGTATCGAAAGATGTGATAGAGATTCGGAGTGAGTTTGTATCCCTATTTCCTTGTTGCGTACTTTGAACTTGAAAATTGGCTCTTTGTATTGTATTACTTTTTCGCGCCACTCATCCAGCAGTTTTTTATTTTTAGGATCGAGCTCAAGAAGTGTCTTTTCATATTGCTCTGTCAATCCCTTTATGATTCTGTCTTTATCATCTAATGAAGATTGAGCAATAGTATCAATTGTTTTTGTTAGTGAGAACAGTTGTTGCGCTGTTTCTTTTTGTTTAAGTGCCCATGCATCATAGGCTCTGTTATTTTCGGCAATTTCACTGAGGTATCTTATTCTATGAGGAGGAATAACAAATATTTTTTCGCTCATCTCTCGTGTGATCTCAAAGCTTGATTTTAATTCAGCTCCCGTTTTTGTTACAATCTTCTCGATGATATGTCTGTATAATTGATTGGTGCCAGGGTCATTGAACTGCGAAGCGATCGTGCCAAACACGGGCATTTCTTCTGGTTTTTCATTCCATAAATTATGGTTGCGTTGATATTGTTTCTTTACATCGCGCAACGCATCTAAAGCACCGCGCTTATCAAACTTATTGAGTGCAATTACATCGGCAAAATCGAGCATATCAATTTTTTCTAATTGAGTAGCTGCTCCATATTCTGGCGTCATTACGTACAATGATACGTCACTATGATCTAGTATCTCAGTGTCTGATTGCCCTATGCCAGATGTCTCTAAAATAATTAAATCGTAACCCGCGGCCTTTACTACTTGGACTGCCTCTTTAACATACGCTGACAATGCTAGGTTTGATTGTCGAGTCGCCAACGAGCGCATAAACACACGGGGGTTGTTAATCGCATTCATGCGAATGCGATCACCCAATAAAGCTCCACCAGTCTTGCGTTTGCTGGGATCTACCGAAATCAATCCAATAGTTTTGTCTTTAAAATCTAACAGAAATCTTCTAACGATTTCATCTACCATTGATGACTTGCCTGAACCTCCCGTACCGGTTATTCCCAGCACGGGTGCTTTTGATAAAGCAGCTTTTTTATTGAGTTCTTCGAATGTTTTTTTGTGGACTTCAAAATAGTTTTCTGCTGCAGAGATATATTGCGCTGTTCTGATTGGTAGGCCGATCGTCAATGGAGCAAGGTCTATTGACTTTCCAGTTGGGTAATCGCTCCTTTCGACCAGATCATTGATCATACCCTGTAATCCCATGGCGCGGCCATCGTCTGGAGAGTAGATTTTTTCAATCCCATACTCCATCAACTCTTTAATTTCTTGAGGTAGGATTACACCACCACCTCCGGCAAAAATTTTGATATGACCCGCTCCTTTTTCTTTGAGTAGGTCAAACATGTATTTGAAATATTCAGTATGCCCGCCTTGGTAGGAAGTCATGGCGATGGCTTGGGCATCTTCCTGAATGGCGGTATTCACTACTTCATCTACGCTTCGATCGTGACCTAAATGAATTACTTCACACCCCGTAGCTTGAATTATCCTTCGCATGATATTGATAGCCGCATCATGTCCATCGAATAAGCTCGCGGCCGTTACAATCCGCACCTTATTCTTTGGTTTGTATATATCTTGAGAAACGGTGGAAGTTTGAGGATCCTTTTCAATAGCTTTATTTTTACTCATGAACAGTTCAATTTGCTCAAAAATAATGATTAAGGATTGATAAAGCTAACGGCCAGTAGGTGGCATCCCCCACCAATTAACGCATCGTATCATTATCGTGATTTACTTTTCGCTAAAGTAAATCACAGAATGTTAAACGGTCAATACTTAAGTATCTTTATTTACAAATACGTTGGCATGGGGAACATCTTCTATTCGATAGTAAATTTTTAGCCCTCTTTCTCTTGCTATGCGCACATCTTCGTCCGCGCCTTTGCTCGCTCCTTCAAGTCTCAACACGGCATCGCATTTCAAAAGTAAGCGATGGGCGGTTGGGTATTGTATCTCTTCAAAAGCTTCGTCTCCTAGTTTTTTCGAACCAGCTAATTTCATAAGAGGCAGCGCAACCCACTCTCCTATTATTGGTACGTGCCCCAATCTAAAAAGTGGCAATACAACAGATTCTAACCGATCCAAGTTCCGCTTTATTAAGACCGGATCATCATTAGTGCCGCTTCGGTAAGGACCCGCAATAAGTATCATCATAAAATTATTCTTTTTCCAAAATAGCAAAAATTTGTTCGAGCGGTTGACTAAACTACCCTCGCCTAGAAGGCGAGGGGTTGATGAGATCACTTCGGCTTGAAGCCGACTAAAGGCCATCGGAAACAGTGAAGTCCTCATCTTTCTTTTCTTTATCTTGATTCTCTATATAGTCC
>JBIKRT010000073.1:0-22848 GCA_044349005.1 Cyclobacteriaceae bacterium | reverse complement strand
GGAAAGTAAATCCACTTGTCTTTTTAGCCCAACTTTTTAATTGCCTTTTTTCGCTCGTTAAAACCACAAAATCACAAATCCAAAATCTTCTAATCCTAAAATTGAGTTTTTAAGGGACGACTACCTATCGGCAACCCTTTTAATTCTGACGAGAAAGTCTATTTGCTACCCAATAGAAACTCGCTTAAAGTCTTCTACTGCCAACCCTTTAGTTACGCTGTCAAGATATTGGGCAACCGTTTTTGAATTGTCTTTTACGAAGGCTTGATGAACCAATGTGTTGTCCTTAAAGAATTTTTGAAGTTTACCAGTCGCAATTTTATCAACCATGTTTGCTGGTTTACCCTCCGCCAAAATCATTGCCTTTGCTATCTCCATTTCTTTATCAATAATTGTCTGGCTTATCGATTTTTCATCCACAGCTAGAGGATTCATAGCTGCGATCTGCATCCCCACATCTTTTCCGGCATCGGTTACATCTTTTCCGTTGGTTCCTTTCAACAGCACCAATACCCCGAGTTTGCTACCTACGTGAATGTAAGGAACAACCGCTTCGCCTTTCATATGAACATAGTGGCTAACTTCAATCTTCTCTCCAATCTTACCCACCAATTCAACGATTCGTTCATTAATCGTTAAGTCTCCTACCTTCTCGGTCAATAAAACTTCCTTCGATTCCGATTTCCTTTCGAATGCCGT
The DNA here is from genome assembly GCA_044349005.1 of Cyclobacteriaceae bacterium. Taxonomy (GTDB): domain Bacteria; phylum Bacteroidota; class Bacteroidia; order Cytophagales; family Cyclobacteriaceae; genus ELB16-189. The sequence goes on along the minus strand of JBIKRT010000073.1, from coordinate 22,149 downwards.
ATCAACTATCAATTTACCCAATGCTTGGAACGACTCATTTTTTCCGACAAAGTCTGTCTCGCAGTTTAATGCAATCAAAACAGCCTCCTTCTTATCATCGCCAGTCTTAATAAACACGGAGCCTTCTTTGGCATCACGGTCAGAGCGGGATGCTGAAACTTTTTGTCCTTTTTTCCTTAATATTTCTATTGCTTTTTCAAAATCTCCTTCAGCCTCTGTCAATGCTTTTTTACAATCCATCATACCCGCGCCTGTCATGGTGCGAAGTTTGTTTACATCTTGTGCGGTTATCTCTGCCATAATTAATTTGTTACGATTTCATTAAATAATTCAACTTGGGTTACCCTAAAAAAACAAACACCGACTGGAAGCCGATGTTTGCTGTCATTAAACGCTATTTAATAACGATTTAGTTCGCTTCTTCTACTGCTTGATCAGCTTTGATTCGTTCGTCTTGCTCTTTCTTCATACCAGAATCTTCTTTATCCTTCTTGCGTTCCATCAGCGCCTCTTCAATTGCCTTGCCTACTTGATTGGTGATCAATGAAATAGATTTGAACGCATCGTCATTACCTGGAATTGGGAAATCGATATTGCTAGGATCAGAGTTTGTATCTACTAGTGCATACACAGGTATATTTAACTTCTGCGCCTCTGCCACCGCAATATGCTCTCTTTTAACATCTATAATAAAAAGTGCCGCTGGCAAGCGATTCAAATCAGTAATACCTCCAAGCAATTTCTCCAATTTCGCTTTCTCACGGGCAATCATCAATCGCTCACGTTTCGCTAAATTATTGAAAGATTCATCTTTTATAAGTTTGTCGATTTGCGCCAGTTTTTTGAGCGATTTGCGAATAGTGGCAAAATTGGTAAGCATACCACCTAGCCAACGCTCCGTAACAAACGGCATATTTAAACGTGCAGCCTCCTCATGTACGATGTCTTTCGCTTGCTTTTTAGTAGCCACGAACATGATTTTTCTACCGGAGCGAACAATGTTTTTCAAAGAAAAAATCGCTTCTTCCAAGCATTTTTGAGTTTTATTCAGGTCAATGATATGGATACCATTGTTTTCCATGAAAATGTACTCAGCCATTTTAGGATTCCACTTGCGTGTAAGGTGACCAAAATGCACCCCTGCATCCATCAAATCTTGTGTTGTTATTTTATCTGCCATGCTTTTATTTTCTTCTAATGGATTAACGCTTGCTAAACTGGAATTTCCTTCTTGCTTTCCTACGACCTGGTTTCTTCCGTTCTACCATGCGTGAATCGCGAGTCATTAATCCTTCTTTTCTTAACGCAGGCTTGTTTTCGCTATTTATTTCAACGAGTGCCCTAGAAATACCCAGTCTCACTGCTTCGGCCTGTCCTTTGATTCCTCCTCCTTCAACGTTAACGGTGATATCGTAACTACCGTCTAATTTTAAAATCGTAAGCGGTTGCTTTACAGTAGTTTGGTGAATATCAGAAACGAAATACGAGGCTAATTCTTTGGAATTTATTTTGATAACGCCTTTACCTGGTTGCACGTAAACGCGTGCAATAGACGTTTTCCTTCTCCCTGTGGTGTTAGTGATTTCCATTGATTAGAATTTAACTTCTTTTGGTTGTTGCGCTAAGTGAGGGTGTTCGGCACCAGTATAAATGTGCAGACTTTTAAATATCTCACGCCCGATGCTATTTTTAGGCAGCATGCCTCTTACTGCGTGTTCTATAAGCCGAGTTGGGTGTTTAGCCATGATCATAGCAGGAGATAACTCACGTTGACCGCCCGGATAGCCTGAATAGGTAAACAAAACACGGTTGTTGAATTTCTTTCCAGTATATCTTACTTTTTCTGCATTGATCACCACAACGTGATCCCCACAATCCACATTCGGAGTATACCCTGGCTTATTTTTGCCTCTTATAATTTTTGCAATCTGACTGGCTACTCTTCCAAGTACTTGGCCATTTGCGTCTACTAAAACCCACTGCTTATCAGCTGTAGCGCTATTAGTATTAAGTGTTTTATAACTGTTGTGATCCACTCTATTTGCTTTTAAACGTAAACTATAATTTTTCCCCTTTTAAAAAGGGACACAAAAGTAGGCTTAGGAATCTAAAAATGCAAGTGTGGTTTACAATTACTAGTAATATTCATTATTCTGGCCACTTCTTTAGCGTAAATTTTCGGCTAATTGCTTTACTAAAGCCCTGAAATCCTTAGGGTAAGGTGCTTCTACTTTGATCAACTCTCCATTTAAAAGAAAAAATTCCAACGAAAAGGCGTGAAGTGCCATGCGCTTAATCAATGGCTCTTCTTCCGTTTCCTTTTTCAATTGAAAACCTCGTTTTATAGACGAAACATAAAAAAGCTTTCCGCCATAGGCCTCATCGCCCGTAATGGGAGCCTTTAGTTTTGACAAATGTATCCTGATCTGGTGCATTCTTCCTGTTACCGGACTGCATTGAATCAACGATTGAAATTTATACGTTGAAAGGGTAGTAAAATAAGTTTGGGCGTCTTTTCCCAATTTTGAGATCTTAACGGTTCCATCATTTTGTTTCAAAATTGGCGCATCTACCAAAAAGTTTTCAAACTGATGGATACCATCGACTACTGCATGGTACATCTTCTTCACTTCCCTATTTTCAAATTGCATACTTAAATGCCGATATGCCTCTGGGTTTTTGGCGATTGCAAGCACCCCCGAAGTATCCTTGTCTAACCGATGGCAGACCTGAGCATCGTCAGAATAATCTTTAGCGAGAACTAAAATGTTTTGGGAGTCATTTCTGTCTTCTAACGTAGAAATGAATGATGGTTTGTTTATTAAAATATAGTCATTGTTTTCAAAAACAATGAGTTCTTTAAAATTGATCTTAACAGCCATAATTAAAAAATGGCCTGCAAGTTGGGCTTTAATTAGGTAGCAGCAAAATGAGATTATTCTTCGATTTCTTCCTCCGCCTTTATCCTAGGAAGCCTGAAACTAAATGAGGAACCAACACCGACCTCGCTTTCCACCTCCGCTTTGGTTCCGTGACCTTCTAAAATATGCTTAACAATGGCAAGCCCCAAGCCAGTTCCTCCTTTTTCGCGACTACGGCTCTTTTCAACTCGATAAAAGCGTTCGAAAATACGACTCAAATGTGCCAACGGAATGCCTTCGCCTGTATCTTTTACTATTGTAACAATACTCTTTTTACTGGTTTCAAATTGAATTCTTACCTCTCCACCGTCGGCAGTGTAGTTTATCGCATTGGATATTAGATTGGTAATGACTTGCGACATTCGCTGCCAATCCGCTTGCACAAACATTTTATTCGGGTGTCCATCCAAATGGAGCTTAATGTGTTTTTTAGCTGCTTTCTCTTCAAATTGATCTACTACTTCGTGGCAAAGCTTGTGAATGTCAATTTGCTCAAAATGCATTTTAATGTCTCCCGTTTCAATCTGCGACAGAGTGAGCAAATCCTGCACGAGGGCATCGAGCCCGTCTAGGCTTTTAGCCGCTTTCTTAAGAAATTTAGTCCGCACGGTCTTATCGTTTACTGCGCCATCTAACAACGTGTGGACAAAGCCTTGAGCAGCAAAAATGGGTGTTTTTAGTTCGTGTGAAACATCAGCAATAAATTCCTTTCTAAATGCTTCTAGCTTTTTCAGTTCGTCAATCTCTTTCTGTTTAAGAGCAGCAAAGGCAAAAATCTCTTCATTTATTTTTTCAAGGGGATTTAGTACCCCCGACTTTTCCTTCCGTATCCCCGAAAGCTCCTTTTTGCGGAGCTTTCCCATCAATTTATAGATTTTATTTATCTCCCTAAAAATAAGGAACTCCAGCACCACAAAAATCAGCAAATAAGAAACTGAAAAGCTAATAATGCTGGCCACCAGCAACGCCTGCCGCCCCACTCCTTCCACCAACGAAAGAAAAAGTGCTGTAACAATAGCTATTGTGACTGCCAAAAGCAGCGCCATTGTTCGAGCACTATAAACCATAACTAGCTAAGGTTGAATTTGTAGCCCACGCCTTTAACGGTGGTAATAAAATCTTCTCCAATTTTCTCGCGCACTTTTCTAATGTGAACATCTACGGTGCGAGCTAATACATATACGTCTGATCCCCAAATATTTTGTAATAAATCATCCCTGCTAAACACTTTATTAGGATTTTGCGCCAAGAAAAAAAGCAATTCAAATTCTTTTTTTGGAAGACTAATCTCGCGGTCGTTTAAGCGAATGGTGTAGCTAGTTCTATCTATGACTAAAGGGCCTATTGTTATCTGAGAGGCACTGGATTTTTTCTTGGAATCTCTCCTAAACAATGCGCTAATACGACTCATCAAAGCCCTAGGCTTGATGGGTTTGGTAATATAATCATCTGCCCCGACATCAAAGGCAGCTACCTCCGAATACTCTTCCGACCGAGCCGTTAAGAATACGATAAAGCTATTTTGAAGTTCAGGTATGGCTCTTATCAGGCGGCAGGTTTCAACCCCGTCCATTTTAGGCATCATAATGTCGAGCAGCACTAAATCGGGTAAAAACTTTTTTGCTATTTCAACGGCCGTAAAGCCATCACCGGCAATTTTTACATCGTAACCTTGTTTATCTAAATTATACCGAAGAAGTTCTAAGATTGGCTCCTCGTCATCCACAACGAGTACTTTTTGAGCGGGTTTATTACCCATAATAACAATTATTTTAGTTTTAAAAGTAGCTAGAAATTAAGCCAACTAAAAACGAATGTTACCATATTAACAATTCCTTAATCGAAATCAGCCCTGAAAACGGATAGAAGCGATTCTTGTTGACGAAATATTAATTTGCCGGATGCTTTCGTGACAAAAACTTAATGTAAGCTGGCAAATCGCCTTTAAAATTCTGACTGAATTCCTTTTTGAAAGTGGGAAATTTGCCGTAATAATGCCGAAAACCCATAAAATAGGAATTATTGGGAAGTCGTTTGGAAAAACGCCTGGAAGGCTTTTTGACTCGAATCAAAGAAATGGTATCGAGCGACTTAACGATTTTGGATATGATCAACTCCTTCTCGCGTTTCTTTTCTTTCACCAAACGATTGGCAATACGCTTATAAAGGCTATCTAAAACGAGCGCGCCTCGCAACATATGACGACTATACTTTCTGTAATCTTTTTCGCTATCGCGATAAGCCATAAATTGATCTGAATTTGAACCGTATTTATAGGCTAAAAAATGGTAAGCAGCAGTGTCGGCAATAAACGAAGCCAGATTTTCATTAAAGTCCACGCTGTCTTTTACCCAAATAGTAGAATGCACCATCTCATGTATAATGGTACTCGCCAGCCCTCCATCACTATCATCGAGCATTCCGCTTAAGATCGGATCTTTAAACCAACCGAGTGTAGACCAACCTCCAGGATTTCTCACCCCTACATCCCATCCTTCATTTTCTAACTCGACTTTCAATGATTTGGCTTTGTCCTTATCAAAAAAGCCTTTATAGGGAACCGAGCCCACTATCGGAAAATCCCACATCTTCGGTTTCAACTCAAAAGGTGCTGAAGCTGTAACCACCCACATGATTTCTTGGCCTTTTTGATCGTAAACTTTAGTATAATTTTCGGTGTCTTTGAGACCAAGCGAGTCGATCGCAAATCGCCTTATTTCCCCGATGAGTGAAAGTCTCGCTTTCAGCGAATCGGGAAATGAGGGATCGGCCATTACTTCATTTACAGGCCTTGCTCCCCAAACAATTTTCAATTGCCCTACACCTTGTTGAATTCCGTAGGCTAAAAGAGACCAATACCACGCGACTAACAGACTGAGTATGCCAAAAGCAATTAAGAATATTCTTTTTATCATCTTAAATTAAGACTCAAATATGCAACGTCTCAACGAAAACTAATATCACAAAGTATTTACTACTTTTATTAGCATTTCTAATTTTTTTAGTATTTTTGACGCAAGAAGGATTTATCAGATCAGTTTTGGAATAGTAGGTTAAAAAAGATAAATTTTGAATTTAAATCAAGAATTAACAATTAATAAAAATGAGCGATAACAAAGACAAAGACAATAAAGAAAAGTTGAAAGCACTTCAACTAACGGTAGATAAACTTGAAAAAACGTATGGAAAAGGCACTGTTATGCGCCTTAATGATCAGGTAGTGTCTGATATTCCAGCTATTTCAACAGGCTCTTTGGGCTTGGACATTGCCCTTGGTGTGGGTGGTATTCCGCGCGGACGGGTTACTGAAATTTATGGCCCAGAATCTTCTGGAAAAACTACGCTTACATTGCATTGTATTGCTGAAGCGCAGAAAAAAGGTGGCTTAGCTGCCTTTATCGATGCGGAACATGCATTCGACAAATCGTATGCAGAGAAGCTAGGGATCGACACCGAGAATCTACTGATCTCGCAGCCCGACAATGGGGAGCAAGCACTTGAAATTGCTGAGCATCTTATTAGATCAGGTGCTATCGATATTATTGTAATTGACTCTGTTGCCGCTTTGGTACCAAAAGCTGAGTTAGAAGGTGAGATGGGAGAAAGCAAGATGGGCTTGCAAGCTAGGCTAATGTCTCAGGCACTTCGAAAGCTAACTGGAACGATCAGCAAAACAGGTTGTGCGTGTATTTTCATTAACCAGTTGCGCGAGAAAATCGGGGTAATGTTTGGCAATCCTGAAACAACGACAGGGGGTAACGCTTTAAAATTCTACGCTTCGGTTCGTCTTGACATTAGAAGGATTGGGCAAATAAAAGAATCTGCGGACGACATTACCGGGAATCGAGTAAAAGTAAAAGTGGTTAAAAATAAAGTTGCGCCTCCATTTAAAGTGGTAGAGTTTGACATTATGTATGGCCGTGGCATTTCAAAATCAGGGGAGATTGTTGACCTGGGAGTAGAACTAAACATCATCCAAAAATCAGGCTCTTGGTTTTCTTATAATGGAAATAAACTAGGTCAAGGTAGGGATACTGTAAAGCAACTGATAGAAGACAATCCGGAGCTTTTGGAAGACTTGGAGAAAAAAATCAAAGAGAAAATTGCAAGCGGTTCAGTCGAATTGAAAAAAGAACTGGAATAGCAAATAATTCAATGTTTAAGATTCAAAGTTTCGAATCTTAAACATTGAATTTATATTCTAATTTGCCCTAATTGCCGCCACGGGATCTAGTCTTGCAGCCATTGCCGCGGGTACGATACCTGCTACCAAACCAATCACGGAAGATACACCAAGACCTAGCACCACGTTTTTAACTGTTAGCACAACTTCCAAACTGCCAAATGGAATAAGCGTGAGCAAATAAACGAGCACTAATCCTGCAAGGCCGCCAATCAGACTTAAAAAGACCGCTTCAAAAAGAAATTGGAATAAGATGAAGTAATTCTTGGCTCCAAGCGACTTTTGAAGACCAATGATGGGTGTTCTTTCTTTGACCGACACAAACATGATGTTGGCTATACCAAAACCACCTACGAGCATTGAGAAGCCACCAATCACCCAACCTGCCATGCCGACAATGTCAAACAAACCACTTATGGCGTTAGCAATCGCCTCCGGGCGATTGATTGAAAAATTATCTTTTTGGCCTGGTCTCAACCCTCTGCGGGTGCGCATCAGTCCTTTTATTTCGTTTTCTAACTCTACCAAACCAATGTCGTACTCATTACCTTTAACACCAAACATAGACTGCAATTCATTCCATGTACCCGTGCCGGTTTGGTAGAGTTTGCGGAACGAATTGTAGGGAATAATGGTAGTGTAGTCATTGCTGGGAGTGCCCAAAAAGCTCTGCCCTTGCCGTTTAATTACACCTACGACCTTAAACTTTAGATTTCGGATTTTTACAAATTCTCCGATGGGACTTTGGTCTGGAAAAAGAGCTTTTGCTACCTCAAATCCCATAATCACCATGTTTCTACCAGCTTCTACTTCATCGGCAGTGAAATACCTTCCTTGATCTAAGTTAATCTCAAAAATATTTTCGTAGCCTAACCCAGCGCCTCGTAAACCTATTTGCCCAATGCTGTTGTTCTCTCTGCGGATCACGTTGTTTCCCTTGGGCACGTAGATCGCCATAGCACTCTGATTTTTCAAATTGGCTTGTAAGAATTTAAACTCGTTTACCGAAGGAGTAGGGCGTCTCCAGTATTCCCACCATTTAAATTCGCCACCGCCTTCTGGAACGAATGGCCATTTATTTACATACAAAACGCCTGTTCCTAAAAAGTTAAAACTGTCTTTAATACTCTTTTCCAGTGAATCCACCACGGTAAGCACCGCAATGATGGCAAAAATGCCAACCGTAACGCCCAACAATGACAATATGGTTCGTAAGATATTTGACTTTAGCGCTTTCCAAGCGAAGCTAAAGCTTTCTAAAACAAGTTTAAGTGCTAGCATTCGGTAAAGAACGGAAAAAATGAATCAAGGTTTATTGGATCAGAAACTAAAAAGAAAATTTTGGACTAGTTTGCTCTAATGGCAGCAACTGGATCCAGCCGAGCCGCCATCGCGGCTGGCACAATGCCAGCCACCAGTCCGATAATTGAAGAAACTCCCAGACCTAAAACAATATTTTTGAACGTCAGCACTACCACCAGGCTTCCAAAAGGTATTAGGGTCATTAGATAAACTAAAAACAACCCTGAAAGACCTCCGATTAAACTCAAGAAAACCGCTTCAAATAAAAATTGGAATAGAATAAAATAGTTTTTAGCTCCCAACGATTTCTGAAGTCCAATAATGGGCGTTCGTTCTTTGACAGAAACAAACATAATATTAGCAATACCAAAACCTCCCACCAATATTGAAAAACCTCCTATTACCCAGCCGGCAAGCCCTAACACATCAAATACGCCACTTATTTCGTTAGCAATTGCTTCTGGCCTGTTTATAGAAAAAGTATCTTTACTTCTCGGTCTTAATCCTCTTTTGCTTCGCAGAAGTCCTTTGATTTCGTTTTCTAATTCCACCAAGCCAATATCACTTTCGTGACCTTTAATACCGATGGTAGATTCAAGTTCATTCCAGACGCCCGTGCCGATTTGATAGAGTTTACGGAACGAGTTGTAAGGAATGTAGACGGAATAGTCTTTGCTTGACCAACCCATAAAACTTTGGCCTTCTCGTTTAATGACTGCGATCACTTTGAATTTCAGGTTGCGAACTTTTACATCACTACCTATTGCATTTCCATCCGGAAAAAGAGCGTTGGCTACTTCCTTCCCTAAAATTACTATGTTTCGCCCCCCTACCAATTCATCGTCTGTAAAGTATCTTCCCGCCTCTAAATTAATCTCAAATATTTTTTCGAAGCCAGTCCCTGCACCATTCAACACAATCTGCCCAATACTATTGCTTCCCCTCTTAACAATAACGTTGCGCTTATCAGCATACATGCTGATGACACTTTGGTTTTTCAGATTTGCTTGTAAAAACTTGAATTCATTCACTGATAAATTGGGTCTTCTCCGATACTCCCACCATTTGTATTCTTGCCCAGCTTCGGCAATGTAAGGCCACTTATCCAAGTAGATTACTCCTGTGCCCAAAAAATTCAAGCTGTCTTTAATATTTTTTTCCAACGAATCAACCATAGTAAGCACTGCGATGATAGCGAAAATGCCAACGGTCACTCCCAATAGCGATAAAATTGTTCGTAGAATATTTGACTTCAGCGCTTTCCAGGCAAAGCTAAAGCTCTCGAAAATAAGGCGAATAGTTAGCATTCGTGCGTGCTTTTTGAGTTTTTGTTATGACGCGCAAAATTTATTTTAGTTTCATTTCATCTTTAAATTAGTAGTGAGATATTAGTATCGAGATATGAGAAATCATAATCATGCTGTTGGTGTAGAGCCTCCCAATTACGATTTAATGGAAAGGAAAAATTAAGGTTGCATTTCAATGTAGTTTCTTTAATTTTGCACCCTCTTTATAAATCCTTAAGGAAACCCGTAAGTTACCAATGAAATTATCTGAATTTAAATTCGACCTACCTCTTAGTTTAATTGCTTCCCATCCAGCCGAAAATCGTGACGAATCAAGATTGATGGTGGTCAATCGTTCAACAGGAAAAATTGAACATAAGATTTTCAAAGACATTGTAAATTATTTTGAGGATGGCGACATCATGGTGGCGAATGATACCATGGTATTCCCTGCTCGCTTGTATGGACGCAAGGAAAAAACAGGAGCAAAAATTGAAGTTTTTTTGTTGCGCGAGCTAAATGCTGAGATGCATTTGTGGGATGTATTGGTAGACCCAGCCAGAAAAATTCGTGTAGGAAACAAATTGTATTTTGGAGATGGCGACCTAGTAGCTGAAGTAATCGATAATACAACGTCGAGGGGAAGAACCATTCGTTTCTTGTTTGATGGCGATGCCGAGGCATTTAACAAAGTAGTGGATTCACTTGGAGAGACTCCACTACCGAAATACATTAAACGCAAAATTGAATCGGCAGACAAAGAGCGCTTCCAAACGATTTTTGCGAAAAATAAAGGTGCTGTTTCTGCTCCTACTGCTGGAATGCACTTTACCAAGCAGTTGGTAAAACGCCTTCAGTTAAAAGGCATTGACATGGCCTATATTACACTACATATCGGTTTAGGAACTTTCCGTGCGGTAGACGTGGAAGACCTCACAAAACATAAAATGGATTCTGAGAACTACATTGTTGGAACAGAATGCGTGAATGCTGTAAACAAGGCGTTGGAAAACAAAAACAAGGTGTGTGCTATTGGCACTACTTCTATGCGCTCGTTAGAAACGGCTGTATCCGCCACTAATCGCTTAAAAGAACGGGAAGGGTGGACTGATAAGTTTATATTTCCACCCTATGATTTTAAAATTTGCAGCTCGTTAGTCACCAACTTTCACCAGCCTGAATCAACTTTGCTTATGATGACCGCTGCATTTGGTGGTTTTGACTTAGTAATGAAAGCATACGAAATGGCCAAAAAAGAAAAATATAAGTTTCTTACTTACGGAGATGCTTTGTTGATCCTTTAGAATCCAGCTAATTTATATTGAATACAAGCTTCAGGAAATACCTGAAGCTTTTTTACTTTTATACAAAAACAGATCAGTTTGAAGCAACCAGAATACGCGCTTATTGTTGCCGGTGGCAAAGGAACACGCATAAAAAGTGCCTTACCAAAGCAATTTATTGAATTAAACGGCAAACCAATTTTGTTGCATACACTTGAAGCTTTCTATCGTTATTCATCCACGTTAAAGATAGTTCTTGTCTTACCGGAAGATGACTTTTTCATTTGGAAATCTATCTGCGCAAAGTTTAATTTTTCTAAGCCCATTATTCTGCAAAAAGGCGGTGAAACCCGATTTCAATCAGTGAAAAATGGATTGGCATTAATGGAAGGAGAAGGCCTTGTGGCAATACATGATGGCGTTCGCCCATTGGTGAGTGAGGATATCATTGGAGCTTCCTTTAGGTTGGCGGCAATACACTCATGTGCGGTGGCGGCCGTTCGTTTAAAGGAATCTATTCGAATAACAGATCAGGACAATACCAAAGCAGTGGATCGCTCAAAATTCAGATTGATACAAACTCCGCAAACATTCGATTTACAATTGATCAAAAAAGCCTACGAGGGAAAAGAAGACAGTAGTTTAACGGATGATGCAAGTGTTGCTGAAAAAGCGGGGCATATAATTTCTCTTTTTGAGGGAAGCTATGAGAATATTAAGATCACCACGCCAGAGGACTTAATTATAGCAAAAGCATTGATGGATAATTTCATTCAAAATTCAAGAATCAAAACTTGAAAGAAAGTCGTGCCACATTGTTATTGGTAAACGATTAACATTTACTAGATCGACTTCTATCAAAAAAAATACCCAGCACTAGGCTGGGCATTTTCAAATTTTAAATCAGATAATCTTCAAATCAATACTCGTCCTCATTAAAAAAGAAGTCGTCCTTGGTAGGATAGTCCGGCCAAATCTCTTCAATACTTTCATAGGGCTGACCATCGTCTTCCAATTCCTGCAAGTTCTCGACCACCTCAAGGGGCGCGCCAGAGCGAATTGAGAAATCTATTAATTCATCTTTGGTAGCTGGCCAAGGTGCATCTTCCAAATAAGAGGCAAGTTCAAGTGTCCAATACATAGTTTATCCCTCCTTTTACTTTTCCGCAAAAATAGAATTAATTCAACCATTGTCAATACCTGTTTGTTCAATTGTTTTAATGTTCAAAAAGTAACCGCATTTGAGCCTCGAGAGGCACTTTTTACTATGGACTCTAGTACAAAAGATTCATATTTGCATAACAACTGAACAACTCCATGGCTGACGAAAAAATTATCTTCTCAATGGCAGGCGTAAACAAGATTTACCCTCCGCAAAAACAAGTTCTAAAAAATATCTACCTCGGCTTTTATTATGGAGCCAAGATTGGTGTGCTTGGTTTGAACGGATCAGGTAAATCCTCGCTGCTTAGAATTATTGCCGGTATTGACAAAGAATTTCAAGGGGAGGTAGTTTCTGACCTAAGTTTTTCGGTAGGCTTATTGGAACAGGAACCTCAACTAGATAAGACTAAAACTGTAAAAGAAATTGTAGAAGAAGGTGTGCAAGGAACGGTTGACTTGCTACGCGAGTTTGAAGCAATCAATGAAAAATTTGCGGACCCTGAAATTCTGGACAATCCAGATGCCATGGATAAGCTCATCGCAAAACAAGGCGAAGTGCAAGAAAAGCTCGATGCCATTGGCGCTTGGGAATTGGATTATAAATTAGAACGCGCCATGGATGCGCTACGTACGCCTCCACCCGATGCGAAAATTGAGCACTTGTCGGGTGGTGAAAAAAGAAGAGTCGCGCTATGCCGACTTTTACTTCAAGAACCCGATGTATTGTTGTTGGATGAACCCACTAACCACTTAGATGCAGAATCGGTAAACTGGCTGGAGCAACATCTTCGTCAATATAAAGGAACTGTGATTGCCGTTACCCACGATCGTTACTTTTTGGACAATGTGGCCGGTTGGATTCTTGAACTAGATCGGGGCGAAGGCATTCCCTGGAAAGGAAATTATTCGTCATGGCTGGATCAAAAGCAAAAGCGTTTAGCCCAGGAAGAGAAGACGGAATCCAAACGTCAAAAAGCATTGGAGCGTGAGTTGGAATGGGTGCGCATGAACCCTAAAGGCCGCCAGGCAAAAGGTAAAGCGCGTTTGGGAGCTTATGAAAAATTATTGAGCTTAGAGAATAGAGAGAAAGAAGAAAAGCTGGAAATGTTCATTCCTCCTGGCCCGCGCTTAGGTAATAAAGTGATTGAAGCGGTAGGTGTATCCAAAGCCTATGGCGATAAATTGCTTTATGAAAACTTAACATTCTCTCTGCCACCGGCAGGTATCGTTGGTATTATTGGCCCCAACGGGGCTGGTAAAACAACACTCTTTAAAATGATTACTGGGCAAGAGACACCCGATGTGGGAAGTTTTGCCGTAGGTGAAACCGTGAAGATTGCTTATGTTGATCAAGAGCACGATGACCTTAAGCCTGAGGACACCGTGTATCAAGCCATTACCGGTGGAAATGATTTGATGGAGATGGGTGGTAAGCAAGTGAATTCTCGCGCATATGTGAGTAAGTTCAACTTTGGCGGTACCGATCAACAAAAGAAAGTAAAAGAACTCTCGGGCGGTATGCGCAACCGGGCCCATTTAGCCATCGCGCTAAAGCAAGGGGGAAACCTTTTATTGTTGGATGAGCCTACCAATGACTTGGATATAAATACCCTTCGCGCCTTGGAAGAAGCATTAGAAAGTTTTGGCGGTTGTGCCGTTATCATCAGTCACGACAGGTGGTTCTTAGATCGCGTTTGTACGCATATATTGGCATTTGAAGGCAACTCGGAAGTGTTCTGGTTTGAAGGCGGCTACAGCGAATATGAAGAAAACAGACGCAAGCGAGTAGGCGATGAACAACCAACCAGGATCAAATACAAGAAGTTGGTGAAGTAGCGTTTATTAGAATTGACACACTATGACCCTCGAAATATTCCTCCGATATATTCACTTCATTAGCATTTTTGCGATTGTGGGATCCTTAGTTTCGGAACATCTGCTTCTCAACAAAGAAGTAACCAGAGCAGAACTTGATAGGCTTTCGAAAATTGATGCGGTCTATGGTATTGCTGCCGTAGTCTTGGTTTCAGTCGGCCTCACTTTGTGGTTAGGAAGTATCGGAAAGCCTGCCATTTACTACACCAAGAATTGGATCTTTCTTACCAAAGTTGGTTTGTTTTCATTGATCGGCATTTTATCTATTTACCCTACAGTATTTTTTATTAAGAATAGAAAAGGAGATCCAGATGAACTTGTAAAAATACCTCAGTCCATTTTCTGGATGTTACGATTAGAATTACTCTTTCTTTTTGTTATCCCATTGCTGGCAGGACTTATGGCAAGAGGCGTTGGCTTCTTTGGTTAAAGCCGAGCTGCAATGGGTGCTGCAAGACAAACCTCCGGTATACCAAACGCATCTACCAATGGCACTGCCTCCTGACGAATATCCCAACATAACTGATTTACCAATTTGCGTATTGCTTTTGTCTTCGCTCCTTCCATGTAACCACTTTCCAAATACCAACCTTTGTTCCTTTCTATTTGTGCGAGCGCAAATAGCTGGCAAAGTTTTGTAAGTACTGCTTTACATCCTGTGTCTTCGGTGATGTTTACCTGATGGATAAATCGCTCCAGAATAACGCGCTCGATGTGCGCAAGCCCCACTTCCACCAACTGTTGTTGACTCACATTAAATGCATCAAAAGAATCCATGCCGCTTTGGATGTGTTTCTTTAGCCGTTGTGCGGCCGAAATGAGTATGTCGCGTTCTCTGTGTTTAAATGCTTCGAGTGGAAAGTCAAAACTCAATAAGTGCTCTTCATCCGTATTGCGCGTAAAGAATGGATTTAACTCAGTCAAAGTAGATACCGCTTGTTCAGCCACAAAACTCAAGATCCCGAAAAGGTTCATGTTGTTGAACTCTTGTTTGAATTCTGTCAATCTGCTTTTGGCAACCAATTGTAAAAGAACCGTGTTGTCACCCTCAAACGTGGTGAAAATATCGGTATCATTTTTTAGGCGTTCAATGCGATTCTCGGAAAGATAGCCTTTGCCCCCGCAACATTCACGGGATTCTTGAAGTGTAGCTGTTGTGTTCCAGGTAGCGAACGCCTTCATGCCTGCAGCTAATGCTTCAATCTCTTGCATGTCGGCTTCTGTTCTGGCAATAAACCGTTCTGTTAAATAACGAAGAGAAAAGTGAAGGGCATAGGCATTGGCCAATAATGGCATAAGCCTTCGCTGATGGGTGCGGTAATTTAAAATGGGTACCTCCGCTCCGCCTTCGGGACCAAACTGCGTGCGCTTGTCACCATATCGGATGGCGATCGCCAATCCCGATTTAGCTGCACTTAATCCAGCTCGGGGAATCCCTATTCGGCCGCCCACAAGCGTTCCCAGCATAGTAAAGAACCTTCGGTTATCGCTCGCAATTGCGCTTTCAAATTTCCCTTCCGCTGAAACACTCGCAAATCTATCTAACAGATTCTCCTGCGGAACTACCACGTGATCAAAATGAATTTTACCGTTGTCCACTCCATTCAATCCCATCTTTCTACCACAGTCTTCAATGGTAACACCCTCCAGCGGGTTACCATTTTTATCCCGAATGGGAACCAGCAACGCACTTACTCCAAAGTCTTTCCCCTCCACCATTAGCTTCGCAAAAACCGTGGCCATCTGACCATGCATAGCGGCATTACCAATGTATTCTTTCTTTGCAAATTCGTTGGGCGTATGTATAGTAAATGTTTTTGAACCCTGATCATAGGTGGCTGTTGTTTCAATGCCCTTCACATTCGAGCCATGCCCTGTTTCAGTCATCGCAAAACAACCGGGCAATTCTAATGTACCTATCTGTTTCAAGTATTTTTTGTGATGCTTTTCGGTGCCTAGAAAATAAACGCTCATGCCAAACAATCCGAATTGAACGCCAAACTTTATCACCAGACTTATATCGTGATAACTTAACGTTTCTAAAATGGTGAAATAGCTTGCCATATCTCCTTTGCCTCCAAATTCCTTTGGATAGGCAATTGACCCAAATCCTTGATGCGCTAATTGTCTGCTCCAATGCATCACTTTTTGTCGATAAGCAAAGAGGTTATCGGTGTCGAGGTAAGCAAATTGCGGATCAGCAATAATGGTTTTTACTCTTTTGATAATATCAGCTTGGTCTCCATCCAAAATCTTTGCAAGCATATCCACACTGAACGACAATTGGGTGCCATGACCCTGCGTGACCGTTGTTCGTCTTTCGGGATAGAAATTGTAAAGCACTTCGCCTTTAATTAAACCAAGGGTAGAGTCGACTGACGATAGCGAATTTTTTGCTAACGTCAACGTGCCATGAAGAGGCGCGGTACCATGAAGTTGCGCTAAGGCAATACCCAGTTCAACTAAGGTTGGATTGACCTCGGACGGCAGACTTTCGGCAGCATGGCGAATTTCTTGCAACCAGTTTTTTAACTCCTCGGGCGTAGGAGGATACAATGGATCAATTTGATCAATTAAAAACTGCTTTTCAGATTCTGTTAACCAAGCCTGACCTTCGATTAACTCTTTTAGAGTCTTTATTTCAGTAGGCGTTAATACCGCATCGCTCCACACGATATAGAGTATTGGCAAGAAAATGTAAAGGTTTGAATTTGACTTCAACTGGGCAGACTGTAGCATCGGTTGGAAATTTGATTGGTTAAAAATAACAAATACCCTATCAATTATCTTAACATCCGGCTTGCAAAATCAAAACACCTTTAATCGCCAGGAATTGCATGCAGTTAATCTTCTTGCGCTCCTCTTTTGAAGAGAGTGCGTGAGGTAATGTAAAAAAGGGCCTTTTTATCAAGATTTACTGTAATCAATTATACAATTTTTCTCCAATAGCATTACATAAACAATATTTTTTTCTTGAATTTCAAGAAATAAATTACCTTTACGTAATGAAATTAACGATAAAAAATATAATAGCTGACTTTCATTCTAGTCCAATAGAGATCGTTTTTACACGTGAATTAGCACTACCCATAAACTCTGGAAAAGTAATCTCATTAATTGGTCCACGCAGAAGTGGCAAAAGCTTTTACTTCCTCCATCTTATGAGAGAACTCGTTCGTTCTGGAGTTCCTCAAAAGCGAATACTCTATTTAAATTTTGAGGATGAACGTTTGAATTTAAAAGCAGCAGACTTGGACCTTGTGCTTCAAGCCTATCTAGAACTTTATCCAGATACAAAATGGAAGGACTGCTATTTCTTTTTTGATGAAATCCAAAATATAGAACATTGGGAAAAGTTTGCACGCAGGTGCTACGATACCATCACCAAAAACATCTATCTAACCGGTTCAAATTCAAACTTGTTGAGCCAAGAAATAGCCACCGCCATGCGAGGTCGCACACTTACCTACGAAATTCTACCTCTTTCCTTTCTGGAATTTTTGCACTTCAAAAAAGTAGATAGCAAAAAACAGGGAACAGCGGCCCTAGCCAAGATGCGGAAGTTGTTTCGGGAGTATTTGATGGAGGGCGGCTACCCCGAAGTGACCTTGCTTGCTGATTCGCTAAAAGTTCAGGCGTTGCAAGAATACTTTGATGTAATGACTTACCGTGATTTGGTGGAACGATATCAGTTTACAAATCTCACTGTGATTAAGTATTTCTTAAAGAGAATAGCATCGACAACAGGTTCTTACTTATCACTCAATAAGATATACAATGAACTTCGTTCGCTCAATTATAAGTTGGACAAGAATTTTCTTTACGAGTTAAATGAAGCCGCAAAGGCAGTGTATTTATCGCTCCCAATTTCAAAATTTGATTTCTCTGAATTGAAGCGAACCAACAGCGACAAGAAAACCTATTTCATTGACAATGGCCTGCTCAATGCCATCACGTTCAAATACAGTCAGGATTTTGGCAAAATGTTGGAGAATATGGTTTATCTTGAATTTAGGAGACAAAAGAAAAACGTATTTTACTTTAAAGATGTAAAAGAATGTGATTTTGTGTTGTATCATGAAGATAAAAAGCCTTTACTCGTGCAAGTATGCTTTGATCTTGCTGACCCTGATACGTATCATCGCGAAATAGCAAGCCTCGTTTATTGCTGTAAAAAGATAAACAGCAACGTGGGAGTTGTTATAAGCATGGCTAGTCAAGAAACGAAAGTAGTGGATGGTATAAAAATAAAATTTATCGATGCCATGGAATTTTGTTTGAGGAGCATTAGCATTTAATGATCGAGAATTTCAGCGAAAGGCAATTCGTTTGTTTTCTTTATTTGATTACTCATCGCGCAGCACCTCCACGGGATTTCTCATGGCAGCTTTGATGGAATGATAGCTGGTAATAACAAGCGCCATTGCAAAAGTGCCCAATCCAGCCAAAATGAAAATTACCGGAGAAGGTATAATTCTATATTCATAATCGGCCAGCCATTGTTGAATAAGCCAGTAAGCAAAAGGCGCGCTTATTACAAAAGCAAGTGCAATCAATTTAGCATAGTCCTTTGAAATGAGCGTTACAATATTGAAAACGGAAGCTCCAGACACTTTGCGGATACCAATCTCTTTTGTACGCTGTTCTAAGGTGTAGATAATCATTCCTAACAAACCGAGCGAAGCAATCAAGATGGCTAAACTTGAAATAACCGAAAGCGATTTACCAAATTGCTGTGTACTCTTAAATGCTTTGGCAAAATCCTGATCCACGAACGAATATTGAAACGGATTGTCACCTGCAAACACTTTCCATTTGATGTTGATATTTTCGATGGCAGCTTGAAGCGATTCGCTGTTTTGTTTTGTTAATCGCACTAACATAAATTCGGTATTGTCGCCCTTAATTGGATGTTTGATATGAAATATGGCCATGGGCTCAATGGGAGTTAGCAAAGACCAAAAATGATAGTCGTCAGTAACGCCAATCACCTCAAACTTGGCTTCGTCCCAACCTGGCATAAATATTCTTTTACCAATCACCGATTCATCCAATTTCCAACCCAACGCCTCTACTGCCTTCTGATTGAGAATGACGCGCGATGAATCTCCCGGCATATCTGTTGAGAAGTTTCTGCCGTACTTTAACTTCACACCTAGCGTTGGAATATAATGCTCATCACCTTTTGCAAAGTTCAGCCCAACACTCTTTTCACTCCCCTCCGCTTTAAATTTGTCGCCTCCCAAAACGTTTGGAGGAACGGACGTGCACCAACTTACATCGGCCACGCCTGCTACTTGCGAAATGGTACTTGCAAAAGCTTCTCTGCCTTTCGTCCATTCTGCACGCTCAATCGTCAATAAATTTTCTTTATCAAAGCCTAGGTCTTTCTCTGCTGAAAATTTCAGTTGTTGCGAAACGACACCTGTGAAGATGATCAGCGAAATTGAGATTACGAATTGAAACACCACCATTCCGTTTCTAAAAAATCTGCCTTCTTTACCTTTGTGGAACTTGCCTTTCATAGCATCTACAGGATTGAAGGCACTTAGAAATACCGCTGGGTAGCTACCACATAGCGTGCTCATTAAAAGTAAGAGTAGGCCAATGCCGCCCCATACTTTCAAGTCGGTAAAAAAATTCATTTCTAACTGTTTCCCGACTGCTACATTAAACAACGGTAGCATTGCTTGTGTAATACAAATAGCAATTAATAAACTGATCGCACAAAACAAGAACGCCTCTACAAAGAAGGTCGCACTCAACTGTCTTCTAGCCGATCCTAGTATCTTTCTAAGAGAAGTATCTTTGGCTCTACGCGCATATTGCGCTGTTGAAAGATTCATAAAGTTGATGCAGGATAACAGAATCATGACAATCCCGGCACCTATAAGTGCATATATTACTTTAATATTACCAGCATCATTAATTCGATTGTAAACAACTTCGCTTGGAAGGTGAATATCAGTTAGTGGTTGTAGAAATAGATCCCACTTCTTACCGCTTTTGATATAGTCATCGAACGACATATTCATGGCACGTTCAAGGGTTGTTCCGGCATGCTTATGTGGAATGTCTTTCAACCTAGCCCTTGCCGTTTCAATTGAACTTCCTGGTTTCAACACTGCGAATGCTTCTACTTGCGTCCATATCCAACTCCAATACAGTTTCCTCACTTTCGGGAAGCTGTTCATGGAAAGCATCACATCAAATTGTATGTAAGAGTTTGTTGGTATGTCTTTCGCTACCCCCGTGACCTCATAAGTTTGTTGGGCATCACCTTCGCCCAGCCGTACCAGTTTACCAAGCGGCTCTTCGTCACCAAAATATCTCTTTGCTGCTGATTCAGTCACTACCAATGTTTGTGGATTTTGCAAAGCGGTTTTAGGATTACCCTTCAAAAGTGGAAAAGTAAACACTTGAAAAAAGTTAGAATCTGCAGCCAACACTTTGTCTTGATCGATTGATTTGACCTGACCTTTTGTATCCGTATAACTTATCAGAAAATCGCCTGGGGTGTGGATGCGTGCGATTTGCTCCACTTCGGGAATTTCTTGAGCCACCGCATAAGAAACACCTGGCCCAGTGCTGGCAAATTGGTGGTCGTTTGCTTCGCCCCAAATAAAGGTTTGATTGATTCTGAAAATACGATTAGCATTTACATGAAATCGATCGTGGCTCAACTCACTGCTCACGTATAAATACATGAGGATGGCGCTTGTCAAGCCCACAGATAAACCGAGTATGTTTATGAACGAGAAAAGTCGCTGGCGTTGGAGGTTTCGTAGGAAAAGGATGACCTAGTATTTTAGCATGTTGTGACTTTCCATTGCCCATTACAAAACCGATACCACTTAAGATAACCCGCTAATTTTGAATATTGACCAGTTTAAGAAAAAACTTCTGGACGGATTCGGAAATCAATGTTCGCTTTCGAAACAGGGAGGGTGAATTAAATGAAGCCGCAAAAGCCCGCGCAGGTTATCAAGCTTCAAAGCTGCAGTCAAAGCTTCAATTCAAAGAAGCATACGTAAGGGGAAATTGTTAATCTACCCAGGAAACCTCAAAAAGTCTGGCCTAAAACCAGACTTTTTTCTTGAAAAATACCACTTTAGTGGTATTGACAAAGCGGTTTTTCCCACTGATTTTTGCCTTACTCCAAACTATCGATCCAAACAATAGCTCAATATGAAGAAAAAATACTTGGTACTTTCCATCGTTGGCAGTGCTTTTATGTTTTGCCTTACTGCTCTGGCTGTCTTTCTTTCGCTTACGTTAAACGGGTGCGGAGGTACTCCTCTAGAGCCTACCCCACCCACCGAACTAGAAAAATATACCACGCTTTTAACGGGCGGGAAGTGGTCACCCTCATCGGCCACCAATTGGGTGGTGGTAAACGGGGTAGATGTCTCCGAACTCTTCAAAGACTTCACCATTACATTCACGCCCACAGGCTACACCACCACCGGCACTACGCCTGTATGGCCTAGAACCGACACCTGGAAATTTAAAACTGAAGCATCGGTAAAACAAGGTGTTGCCAATATTGTCATCCGCAACAGCGATGGCAGCGAAGTGACCATTGAAAGCCTGGACGACAAAACCATGAAGCTTTCCCTGCTTTGGAACAAAGAAACCACCGAAGGGGGAAGAAGCACTTCCATTATTGGCAAACATGAGTTTACGTTCTCCAAATAAAATGGCACAAAACCTTTCCGAAGGTGTAGAAACCCTCCAGCACGGGTGCGGCAGCCTTTCTAGTGTTATAGAAACCCTGTTGCACCCGTGCGACAAGCTTTCTATAACAGTAGAAACCCTGTTGCGGCCCTGCTTGGGCCTTTCTATAAGTATAGAAACCTTGTTGCTAGGCTGCGGCCAACTTTCTATTAAAAAACCTTATGGAAATGGCATTCTTTAATCATTCGTCATTGCGAGGGGCGCCCGAAGCAATCTTTTACAATACACAATCCTTTTACAGTAGGGATCGCTTCGTTCCTCCCAATGTCGCCTTCATTGTTCGAACTTTTGCTTTTATTAAGGTAATGTACTGAAAAATGGTTGGTGCTTTTTTGATTGATTGTGCTTAATATTCCGGCCTCACCTGAAGAGGAGGAGAGCTCTGGTGGAGACCAACT
>JBIKRT010000011.1:0-70650 GCA_044349005.1 Cyclobacteriaceae bacterium | reverse complement strand
ACAATATGGTACTTACAATCATAAGTACTGTGTGATGTTTTTCGATAGTTTTGCATCACACAAATTTATTAAACTAAAGTCTTCGCCTAAAGGCGAGGGATTTTCCCCCTGATACATACATTAAAAGTAAAGCCGCTATTCCAGTCAAAATCGTTTCTATTCTGGTCATGTTATCCATCGTCCTAAAAATGTATGCTAACTTATACCACTCACAAAATATCATTGCCTACCAATTTCTGTTGGCTTTGTACCATTCCAGCGGCTTTTATTCAAGCAATTAAATTAGCGCATTGAATTATTCTTTCCAAACGGAGCAACCGGCTTGGTAGCTATACCAGAATGCTTGGTATCAATACCACAAGGCTCGGTATCCATACCAGAAGGCTCGGTAACCATACCAAGAGGCTTGGTAGCGTTACCAGAAGCCTCGGTATCAATACCAAAAGGCTTGGTAGCCATACCGGAAGGCTCCGCAACCATACCAGAAGGCTCGGTATCAATACCAAGGGGTTTGGTAGCCATACCAAATGACTCGTATCATTTCTTATAATTTCCGCCAAACTATTACTGCAATTATTACCCCAGCACTATTGAGCAAAAAACTAACTTTGCAGGCCTATTCGGTTTTTACCCATGCGCTACTTCTTCGAAATCTCCTACAATGGCACTTCCTACCACGGCTGGCAAAACCAGGCCAACGCCATTGGGGTGCAGCAGGTGGTAGAAAACGCCCTCTCCAAATTGTTGCGCGAAGAAATAGAGATTGTAGGCAGCGGCAGAACTGACACTGGCGTTCATTGTACGCAGCAATTTTTCCATGCCGATATACAATCTGAGTTTGAGGAAAATTCGTTTTTAATAAGGTTAAATTCTTTCCTTCCAAAAGACATCGCCATCCAAAAAATAAAAAGAGTGAAAGCCGAAGCCCACGCCCGGTACGATGCATTTGAGCGATCCTACGAATATAAAATCACACAGGTAAAAAATCCTTTCCTTACGGGATATGCGTATTATTTCTTTAAGGAAGTAGATTTGATGTGGATGAATCAAGCTGCGGAACTTCTTCATGGAGTTCACGATTTTGAATGCTTCAGCAAAGTGAAAACCGATGTAAATAACTTTACTTGCGATATTAAACTGGCAAAGTGGAATCAAAAGTCGGGATTACTCGTTTTTGACATCACTGCTAATCGATTTTTACGCGGTATGGTAAGGGCCATTGTAGGCACCCTGCTGGAGGTAGGCGCTGGAAAAATTTCGGTGCGCGATTTTGAAGGGATTATAGAGAGTAAGGACAGGAAAAGAGCGGGCATGAATGTTCCGCCAGAAGGGTTGTACTTAAAAGAAGTAAAGTATCCGGAAACAATTTTTATTGATTAAAAACCACCTCTTTTTAGTAGAGGATTTTGAGTGAGATAATGGAAAAAGAAAAAACAAGCAGCGGCAATATTATTGATTTTAAAGTGCTGAAAAGGCTCATGCAATTTGTAAAGCCCTATCAGGCTCGCTTCAATATGCTGTTGGTGCTTACCTTATTGCTGGGCCTTCTCACCCCGCTGCGCCCCATGCTTATTCAACGCACGCTAGACAAAGATGTGGCTGTTGGCAATTATTGGGGCATGGTTAATATGATGTTGCTGATTCTTGGGCTGCTAGTAATCCAAACTGCAGTGCAATACTCTCACACGTATATTTCTGGTAGGATTGGCCAATTTGTAATTCGCGACTTGCGCATTCAATTGTATCAACACATTGTAAATCTCAGGCTTCGCTTTTTTGATAAAACTCCCATCGGTAGATTAGTAACAAGAACTATTTCAGATGTAGAAAGTCTTGCCGATGTATTTAGCGAAGGTCTTGCTGCTATGGCTGGCGATTTACTGCAAATTATTTTCATTTTAGGTTTCATGTTTTTTACCGATTGGCGCATGGCTTTGGTAAGTCTATCTACTATTCCGCTCATGCTCATTTCAACTTATGTTTTCAAAGAAAAAATAAAAGTTGCATTTAATGAAGTGCGCAACGCCGTGGCCAATCTTAATTCATTTGTACAAGAACACATTACCGGAATGAGCATTGTACAGATTTTCGGTAACGAGAAAAAAGAGTTCAATAAGTTCAATGAAATAAACGAAGAGCATCGCGACTCTAATTTAAAGTCGGTTCTATACTATTCTATCTATTATCCTATTGCTGAAATTATTTCCGCCATGGGTATTGGTTTGTTGGTTTGGTATGGCGCCAATGGTATCATTCAAGAAGAATCGACAGGCATAACCATTGGCACGCTTACGGCTTTTATTATGTACATCCAAATGTTTTTCAGACCGATCCGTATGATTGCCGACCGTTACAATACGTTGCAGATGGGCATTGTAAGCACATCGCGCATTATCAATCTGTTGGACGATCAAGAGTTTGTTATGACAAACGGAGCGTACAGGCCAAAAGAAATGACAGGCGCGATCAATTTTAAGAATGTTTGGTTTGCCTACACCGATAATGAGTATGTTCTGAAAAATATAAATCTAAGTATCAATCCGGGCGAAACAATTGCCTTGGTAGGTGCCACGGGTGCGGGTAAATCTTCCGTCATAAACTTGCTCAATCGCTTCTATGATATCAACCGTGGAAGTATCGAAGTGGATAACATCGAAATTAAAGACTATGATTTGATTTCGTTAAGACAAAACATTGGCATTGTGCTACAAGATGTGTTTCTTTTTTCCAATAGCATTCGCTATAACATTACGCTGGGGAATCCGGATGTAACCGATGAAATGATTTTGCGCACGGCCGATTCAGTAGGGGCACTTGATTTTATTGAAAAACTACCGGGCAAGCTAGATTACAATGTGATGGAAAGAGGTGCTACTCTTTCGGTTGGGCAACGGCAGTTGCTTTCCTTTATTAGAGCCATGGTTTACAATCCCAAAATATTGGTATTAGATGAGGCTACCTCTTCGGTAGACAGCGAAACCGAAGAGATGATTCAAAAGGCCATAGAAAAAATGATGGTAAACAGAACTTCTATAGTTATAGCGCATCGACTCTCCACCATTCAGAAAGCAACCAAGATAGTAGTGCTGGAAAAAGGCGAAATTATGGAGTCAGGAACGCATGAGCAGCTTCTTGAAAAAGATGGTTACTACGCACAACTGCATAAAATGCAATTTAAGGAGGTTTTTAAAACCGCATGATAATGGTTACACACTGTTGACTAGATCAACCAAAGAAGCGTATCTTTGTTTTATGTGGCGTTGCCTTATTTTCTTAATTTCTGTTGGCTTGTGTTATGTTGGTGTTGCCCAACCAAGTAAAATGGTTGTGAGAAGTCCTCAACCCCAGCAATACAATAGCCCTGTCTTAAAATGCCCTGTTTTCACTAAAATCGATTTCCACAAGCGTGCAATCGGAATAAAGTTTGGCGATCCGGTAGCAATCTCTTACAAGTATAACGAAACCAGGCATTGGGCTTTCGTTACTGAATTGGGAAAATCTACCAGCGGCCTTTATAACAAGTATTACAGAGAGGCATTCAACAAAAGTTATTTGCCAGATAGCTTGTCTCGAAATCAAAGCGTAAGGTACCTGAGCCACCAAACCCTTTCTGATTGGTTTGTTGAGTTCAAACTATTGTATCAAGCAGAATTGTCTCAACTAATCAATGGCTTAAATTTGTTTGCAGGCGTTGGATCGCAATGGAGAAATACGAACATCCGATATAGCTATATTTACGAAGGGATCGATTCGAAAGGAAATCAACAAACCAAAACAGGCACCACAGACCAGAGTCGTTTCACGTATGGATTGTCGGTGGTTTCCGGGCTTGAGTATTCGGCTTTTTCACTTCCCGTCTCGGCATTTTTAGAAGTAGAATATTTTACAGACGGGCTTATTGATACGGGTTACCAGCGCTTTCAGGGTGGGGTGGGGTTGAGATATAATTTTTAGCCGCGAGGGCAATTTATACCGTGAAAATTTCTCATGATGATTTCCCTTTAGGTTGATTATATTGCCCGCTTGAAAAGCTCATTACTCCTAGTCAGCAGCCTACTAATCTACTTAACGGGTACGTTTAGCGTATTTACTACCTGTTTTCAATCTTACCATAAAACAGTTTTTCAACAACAAGTTCAAGCTCAAGACGAGGCGGAGTCTGAAAAAATATTCTTTACCAAGCACGATTTTCAATCACTTTCGTGGATAGAGAAGGGCAAGGAATTCGAATGGAAAGGAGAGATGTATGATGTGAACAGAATTGAGCAAGCTAAAGACGGCTTTTGGGTTTACTGCGAAAATGACGGATTAGAAGAAATTCTTATTTCTTTTCTTAGCTCAGTAAAGAAAGAAATGGAAGGCGGTACGACTAATTTTAATCCGCAGCCGCAGTTTTTTCAGTCATTTCTTGAATATGCCTTTACCAACAATGGCCTCAAAGCAGCATCGGTTAAAACAGGTTATCTAGCATTTCTTCACTCTTTCGAGTGCTGCATACCTACCCCTCCGCCTAAAATCTGAAATCGTTTATCTCTATTCTGTTGTAAACTTTTTCACTCCGCTACGGGCGGAGCAACTTATCTTTTAACTAATTTCTTATGAAAATTATTGGTACATTTTTTATGTGCTTTGCTTTGCTCAGTGCACAAGCACAAGACACACCCAAACCAGATACTATTGCAACCTCTTACCTTAATGAAATTATTGTATCGGCAAATAAAACGCCTGAACAGCGCAAAGAGATTGCTCAACAATTGGTGGTAATAAAACCTTCTGTTATAAAATCATATAATGCCCAAACCACTGCCGACCTACTTCAAAACACTGGTGCAATAGCTATGCAAAGAAGCCAACAAGGTGGCGGCAGCCCCATCTTGAGGGGCTTTGAGGCCAGCAGGGTATTGTTGGTGGTAGATGGGGTGCGCATGAACAACGCCATCTTCAGGGCTGGCCATTTGCAGAATGTACTCCGCGTAGATAACAATAGCCTTGACCGCGTGGAAATACTTTTTGGCCCATCCTCAACGGTTTATGGAAGCGATGCCTTGGGAGGCGTTGTCCATCTTTACACTAGGCAACCGCAGTTGGCAAAGGCCGGGGAGTTCAAAAAATCGGGCGAGGGTTTTCTGCGGCTAGGTTCAGTAAACAATGAAAAAACATTTCATTTCGATGTCAATCTCGCAGATGAACACTTCGGTTCTTTCACCTCCTTCACCTTAAGTGATTTTGGCGATTTACGAATGGGCGAAAAAAACAATCCAAGCTTGGATAAGCCCTTTGGCTTGCGGACGCAATATGCTCAACGTTCCGCTGACGGACTAACCGATATTCTGGTAGACAACCCCGATCCGTTTGTTCAAAAGTTTAGCGGCTACAAACAATGGGACATCCTTCAAAAATTCCATTACAAGGCAAGCGACCGGGTAAATCACACGCTTAATTTTCAATACTCCAATACTACCAATGTGCCGCGGTATGACCGGCTCACCGATGCTGGCGCCAATAAAGTTGGTTTAAATTCAGCTGAATGGAACTATGGGCCTGAAAAGCGCTTCCTCAGCAGCTATGTCGTTAAGGTTAGCAACTTAGGTAAGTGGGCCGATGCTGCAACAGCAACACTTAGCTATCAAGATATTGAAGAAAGTAGAATTAATAGAAACTTCAATAGCAACAATAGAGACAGCCGAGTCGAGAAAATAAGCGTGTATGGATTGAACATAGATTTTGGCAAAGATTACAAGGGGAACAAAATACGGTATGGTTTTGATGGCCAGTATAACGTATTAAATTCTACCGCCTTGCGCACCAATATAGTTACTCAAGCAATAACGTCCGTTAATACACGCTATCCTGATGGAAGCAACACGATGGGTCTTTATGCCTTTTACATTAGCCATACCAAAGAACTGACAAAAAATCTGTACCTCAACGATGGACTTAGAATTGGGATTAGCAGTCTGTATTCCAGCTTTATAAGTCAGCAATTTTTTGTATTTCCGTTTAAGGATATTACTCAACAAAACTCCTATGCCAGTGGAAACGCGGGGCTTATCTACACTCCAACTTCATGGAAATTTTCACTTATGGGCAGTACTGGATTTAGGGTGCCAAACTTTGATGACCTAACCAAAATTTTTGATACCAAAGTGGGCACGGCAACAGCAGCAGGATCGTTAGTGATTCCCAATTCCGATTTAGGGCCAGAAAAAACAATTAATTTCGATTTGAGTGCCGCACGATTTTTTGGCTCAAAAACACGAATTGAGGTGGTTGGCTTTTACACGAAGTTTAGAGATGCCATCATTGTGAGACCGGGTACGTTCAATGGACTATCAACTTTGCAGTACAATGGCTTTCCTGCTAACGTCTTTAGCAGTCAAAACGCTGCGGAGGCCTATTTATATGGTTACAGCCTGAGCGCAAATGTTGAGCTAACAGATGCCCTCTCGATTGCCAGTTCTTACAATTATACCTACGGCAGAGTTGTTAACGAGGGAAGTAGCGATACGCCACTTGATCATATTGCACCCGCTTTCGGTAGAGTGGGTATAGTTTATGCCCACAAAGTTTTGCGTGCAGAGGCATTCACCAATTTCAGTGCTCGAAAAAAATTAGAAGATTACAGCGCTAGCGGAGAAGACAACTTGCAATATGCACCGCCAGATGGAATGCCTGACTGGTTGACTATTGGAGTTAGAGCTTCGTATGAAGTTAACAAGACGTGGTTGATCCAAACTGGTATTGATAATTTAACTGACCTTCAATACCGAACGTTTGCATCGGGAATCAATGCCCCAGGAAGAAATATTTTTGGAACATTGAGGGTGAGGTTTTAACTAATATTCACTGTTGGCTAGAAATAGTCAACAGTGATTCCGCTGAATTTCTATTCCCCAATCTCCTCGGCTTGCATTTGTTTGTCGTAAAGCTCCCGATAAGCTCCACCGCTTTCAAGTAAACTTTCATGTGTGCCCTCTTCTACCATTGCACCATCGTGTAGAACAATTATTTTATTCGCCAGCTTGGCGGAGGAAACACGATGCGAAATAATAATGCTCGTTCGCCCTTCCATGATTTTCTTCATACTGTTTAGAATGGTGTTTTCGGTTTTTGTATCTACAGCCGAAAGTGCATCATCTAGCATCAATATCTTAGGTTCGCGCACAATAGCGCGGGCAATAGACACGCGTTGTTTCTGTCCACCCGACAGTGTAATGCCTCGTTCGCCAACGCGGGTGTTAAAGCCTTGTGGGAAGGCCATGATATTTTCGTATACATCGGCATCTTTGGCAGCTTGCTTTATTTTATCTTCATCTGGCGTGGCTAATCCAAATGAGATGTTATTGTAAATGGTATCACTAAACAAAAACACATCTTGAGGTACTGTGCCTATTTGACTTCTTAAACTTTCTAATCTGTATTCCTGAATCAAAATATCGTCAATAAAAATCGCTCCTTTTGTAACATCATATAGGCGACCTATCAGCGTTGCGGTAGTACTCTTGCCTGAACCAGTAGTGCCAATGATAGCCAGCGATTCGCCCGGATTAATCGTGAATGAAAGGTTTTTCAATGCCTTCACGCCAGTGTCGGGATACTCAAATGAAACATTTCTAAATTCAATTTTTCCGGCAAGTTCCCTTTCAATATTCTTTGTGGTTACAATGTCCGTCTTGGTTTTTAAAAATTCATTGATTCGTTTTTGTGAAGCTTCTGCACGCTGAACCTGGCTGCTTGTCCAGCCTAATAACGTTACAGGCCACGTAAGAATATTTACGTAGATGATGAATTCAGCGATATTGCCAAATGTTAAGTTTCCTTTAATAACCTCCACGCTTCCGGCATATACTGTCAAAACACTACTCAACCCCACCAAGCCTGTAACAAGCGGAAAAAACAATGCTTGCACACGTGTAAGCTTCATTGATTGATGTTTATAAATGTCGCTCTCTTTCGTGAAATTGTGAACCGATTCTTGTTCCCGCGTAAAAGACTTCAACACCCGAATTCCAGAAAAAGCTTCTTGCACAAATGTGCTTAATCGCGATTGACTTTTCTGGATTTCTTCAGAGCGTTTCTCTATTACAGTATTCACAAAAAAGATGCTGATGGATAAAAACGGCAGCGGAAGTAAGGCAAAGAGAGTGAGTTTCACACTAATGCTTAACATAAACGGAATGAGCATTAGAAACAATGTGATGAGCGTTAACCCATACATAATGGAAGGGCCAACATACATTCTTACCCTGCCCACGTCTTCGGAAATCCGGTTCATCAAATCTCCCGTGTTATTTCTTCTATAAAAACTTAATGGTAAGGTCTGGTAATGATTAAAAATTTCGTTCTTAAGATCAAACTCCACCCAACGGCTCATTACAATCAACGTTTGCCTAACGTAATACAAAAACAGTCCTCGAAGCAACGCCACCACTAAAATGAGAATGGCGTAAAGTAAAATCCCTTTGGTGAATTCGGTAAAGAAATCAGCGGGTACGTTGTCTTTCGGCAATGCTTTAAAGGCCTTAATATTGTTGATAACGAGATCAATAGAGTAGCGAACGAGGGCGCCTGGCAAAATCTGAAAAGCGTTTGAAATGATAACAAAAAAGAGCCCCCAAATGAGGTAACGCTTGTACTTTAATAAGTATTTGTTGATGTACTGAAGTTCTTTCACAAAAGAGGAGTTGGCAAATAAAACGAAAGATGATTGTTTTAGTTCACTTGAAAAAATTTGGTGGGTTTAGCCTGACTAAAAAAAACTTAATCAACAAAACAGAAAGATTTAGAATCATTGCTGTAAATTTGCCACTCAGATAACGTTCTTATCCTTATGCTCAACAGGCGCACCCTTCGTACCAAAATAATGCAAAGTCTCTTTTCGTTTGAGCAATGTAAAGAAGCCAATTATCAACTTGCGCTCAATCAACTGGAAGATTTCTTTCAGCCCGATTTAAACTCTATGGAAGTCCAAAACAAAGAGCTTCTTAAAAGTCAACGAAAGCTGGCAAAAAACACAATAGAAAAATATTTTCATTCAGGCACAACGCCCACCACAACAGACGACTCGGTAAACAAGGCGGTGGCCGATGCCATTACAGTATATAACAATCGGGTAGCAAAAGATTTCTCTTTCTTCAAGAAAAACATGATTTCAGAAGTAGAGCGGCTAAATGATTATTACCGCTCAGTGCTCAACCTATTAATCCAGTTTGCCGATTTAGCCGCTGAGGAAAAAAAAACAAATTTTTCCAACTTTATTCAACTTCCGTGGATTAAGGCCTTTCGCGACCATGCAGAGCTTTTTGGGAAAGCATCAAAAGGAACTGTTACGTGGAACGGGAAATCAGATCAGGTGAAAAATTGGTTTACTAGCATCCTAAAACCCAACGAAGAATTTCAAAAATTTTGCCAATTAGCATCGCCCAGTTTTGAAGATCAGCAAACCATTATGAAACACGTTGTTCGGAAGTTGATTATTGGCAAAACCGAAATCAATGACTATTTCGAACAAGAAGATATACATTGGGCAGAAGACAAAGACATTATTAAAAGCCTAGTAGATAAAACACTCAAATCGCTTACCGAAGAAAACCGATCCGTTCAACTTGAAAAAATTTCACTCGACTGGGAAGACGACAAGTTGTTTATGGAAAAACTTTTTGAAAAAGCAGTGGAGATTGAAAGTGCCCATAAAGAGCTCATTGCAAGCAACACCAAAAATTGGGAAGTAGAGCGGTTGCCTTTGACGGACAGAATTACCCTTGAAATGGCGATTTCGGAACTTATTCATTTTCCGAACATTCCCGTGAAGGTGAGTATTAACGAATACATTGAAATGTCAAAACATTATAGCACACCTAAAAGTAGTCAGTTTATTAATGGCATTTTGGATGTAATTGCCAAAGAATTGATTGCCACCGGGGTGGTTAAAAAGAGTGGCCGAGGGCTAATAGACAACAAATAAGTAATGATTTTTGATGCAAAGGGTTCAAAGTGCCTAGCTTGCAGCGAGGTTTTATAAATATTATCTTTGACCGTAAAAAGAAGTCTATGAGTAAGAAAAGTGGGAATACGTTGATTGCTTTTTTGGCTGGAGCTGCTGCAGGCGCCATTTTAGGAATTTTATATGCCCCCGACAAGGGAACAGTTACCCGCGAGAAGCTTTCTTTTACGCTGGATAAATACAAAAAAATGTTGGAGGAATTCCTCGATGATCTCGTAACCGGCAAAGAATCCCCGCTTACAACCGAGGCAAAGTCTCAAGGGCAAAAGGTTGTTTCAGAAGCGAAAGGAAAAGCGGAAAGGCTTTTGGAGGATGTGGACGAGTTATTAGCTCAAATTAGGGGAGAAAAGAAGAGTTAATGATATGTTAAACCACCAGGAAATATTGACTAAAATTAATCTTTAATTCAATTTTACAACGATAACTTAAAAAATATGAAAATGGTAAATAAAATCGCATTGTTAGCTATTGTGATCCTTGCATTCGCTGCATGCCGCGATCGCGCTGCCGAAAAAAGAATTGCTGAGCTCGAAAGCCGCCTAAATTCTATTGAAGGAAAGAAGTCTGCCTCTCTGCCTGCTCAATCGTCACCCACCGATGTGGCCGCTGCGCAAGCACCAGCCGCCGATGAAAAACCGGAAGGCCCTCTTCCTGTGGCAGCCTTTGCGGTAGTTGAACATGATTTCGGAACCGTGCCAGAAGGGCCGAAAGTAGCGTACGAATATAAAGTGAAAAACACGGGTCAAGCACCACTCATCATTCAAAATGCACAACCTTCTTGTGGGTGTACCGTGCCCAACTGGACCAAAGAACCAATACCTGTTGGTGGAACTGGCTTTGTAAAAGCTGAATTTGATACGAACGGGAAACAGGGTGTCCAAAACAAAACGATTACTGTTACGGCCAATACGTGGCCAAAAGTAACCACCCTGCGGTTTAAAGCCATGGTAACACCAAAACCAGATGGAGCCAATGGCCCCCTAAATCAATAAGTGCTATTATAATTTTCTTCTTGCGCATCCCAAGCCAAAACGGTTTGGGATGTTTGCTTTTATAGATAACTTGCACACTTAAACTTAACCAATAGTATGTTCTCAATTTTACTACAAGCAGCAAACAGTTACATGCAATTCATTCCGTTGATTGGTATCATCGTGGTCTTTTATTTTTTCATGATTCGCCCCCAACAAAAAAAGGCGAAAGAACAAAAGAAATTTGTAGATGAAATTAAGAAGGGAGACGATGTAGTTACTATCGCGGGCATTTACGGCCGTGTGGCTGAAATAGAAGGTGAGACCATCAGCTTAGAAGTAGAAAGAGGGGGAAGAATAAAAATGTCGAAATCTGCCATTTCTATGGAAACAACCAAAGCGGTCTTTGGCAAGAAATAGATACCTTGCCATGTGAGTTTTTTAAGGCTATTCATAAACCTATTTCAATTTAACCGCACCAATTGGAAGGCAGTTTTACTTTGCCTTTTTGCTGCAAGTGTGTTTTGGGTTTTTAACGCTTTAAATAAGGAATACACATCCAATATAAAGTTTCCGGTTCATTTTGAATATGATGAGGAAAAGGCGAGTCCATTAGAAGAACTTCCTGATCAAGTATTGTTAAACGTAACGGGCAATGGCTGGCAGCTTTTCAGCCAAGCGGTGGGCTACAAACTTCCCGTGCTAACAATCCCTTTAGAAAAACCGCTAGAGGTTAAAAAGATTGTTGGAAGCACGTTGCCGCCATTGCTGGCAGACCAGCTCGGCAAACTCCACATCAACTTCGTTCTAACCGACACGATGTATCTTCAACTGGATCAAAAAGACAAGCACAAGTTGAAGCTTTTTGTAGATTTAAAGGCCATTTCATACGAAAAAGGATATGGCAGGATCAGTCCAATTGTGATTTTACCTGATTCTATTTTGTTGCAGGGTCCAAAAAGCCTTTTGCATAAACTACCCGATTCGTTGATGGTGGCACTTCCTGAAAAAAAAGTAAGCTCAAACTACCGCGAAAAACTGGCCATTACCATTCCGGGATTTGAAATGATTGACCGCAACCCCGCGCAAGCCGAAGTCATTTTCGAGGTGGACGAAGTAATTCAGGTTGAAATGAAATCGAGAATAGAAATACGCAATTTGCAAAAGGGAAGGCATGCTGAAACTCAAGACAGTCTTCAAATCAGCTTGCAAGTTCCCAAATCAAGGGAAGAAGATTTTAAAAATGTTATGCCTACGCTTACGCTCGATCTTAAGAAAATAAAAAGGGGTCAACACATTCTTAAACCGAGAGTGGACGGAATTCCATCCTACGCAAGCATTGTAAAGTTGGATTCTATTGTGGTTAAAGTGGAATAAACAATGAGAAAACCGATATACATTGGTGTAACAGGAGGAATAGGTTCTGGTAAGAGCATTGTTTGCAAAATATTCAACGCATTAGGTGTTTTGAGCTACGATGCAGACAGTCGCGCTAAAATAATTCTTAATACTGATGAAGTTTTAAAAGAGCAAATAAAAGACGAGTTCGGCCCGTTTGCCTATGATGAAGACGGTAAATTAAACAGGGGGCATATCTCGAAGATGGCCTTCAGCATGCCCGAGAAACTTGCCCGCCTTAATCAATTAGTGCATCCCAGAGTAACCGCTGACTTTGTTACGTGGACGGACGAGCACCATTCACACCATTACCTTATAAAAGAGGCCGCGCTGATGTTTGAAACTGGCTCATATAAGGAATTAGACAAAGTGATACTCGTTTCTGCACCGCAATCGTTAAGAATTGAAAGAGTGCTAGCGCGTGATCCCTACCGAACCGAGGCGGATTTACAAAAGATAATGGCCAACCAGATGAGTGAAGAAGAAAAAATGAAACGCGCAGATTTTGTGATTGTAAATGACGAAAGTGAATTATTAATTCCCCAAGTTTTAAGATTGCATGATCTGTTTAGTAACATGGAAATTTCTCGCTAATTTTTCCTCTTCATCACATTCAACAACTCATTCAATTTCAACAATGCCTCCACTGGTGAAATAGTATTGATGTCAATCTTAGAAAGCATTTCTTGAATTGCTTTCGTTTGGGGGTCAATATCAAATAAGCTCATTTGCACCTGTGGCTTTGGCAACGCATCAAACTTTGTCGACTCGCTTTTGTGTTTGTCTTTCTCTAAGAAGTGAAGTATCTCGTTGGCGCGCAACACAACTTTGTTTGGCATGCCGGCCAATTGTGCTACGTGAATACCAAAGCTGTGCTCGCTACCGCCTTCCATTAACTTGCGCATGAAAATAATCTTTTCGCCAATCTCCTTTACAGAGACATTGAAGTTTTTCACGCGAGTAAGTTCTTCGGTCAATTGATTGAGTTCATGATAGTGCGTGGCAAAAAGCGTTTTGGGCCTGGCCTCTTTATGATTATGCAAGTATTCAACAATTGCCCACGCAATAGAAACCCCATCATACGTGCTAGTGCCGCGCCCAATCTCGTCCATTAAAATCAAACTACGGTCGCTCAGGTTATTCAGAATACTAGCGGTCTCTGTCATCTCCACCATAAAAGTCGATTCGCCTCTGGAAAGGTTATCGCTCGCACCCACACGCGTAAAGATTTTGTCTACCAGGCCAATGGTAGCTTTGTCGGCAGGCACATAACTTCCCATTTGAGCCATCAGCACGATAAGGGCAACTTGCCTAAGCAAGGCCGACTTACCAGCCATGTTTGGACCCGTTATAATGAGTATTTGCTGATTTTCGGTATCGAGGTAAATGTCATTTGGCACATAGCTTTCGCCTTGGGGCAATTGTTTTTCAATTACTGCATGGCGACCTGCTTCAATGTATAATTGAGTAGAATCATTAATTTCTGGCTTGCAGTACTTATTCGCTTTGGCTATCACAGCAAATGACAAAAGACAATCTAGTGTTGCAATTACTTTCGCATTCTGTTGTATCTGCGAAATGAAATCAGCCGTATGGCGAACAAGTTCTTGAAAAATCCTAAACTCAATTGATCCAAGCTTTTCTTCGGCTGTAAGGATTTTTTCCTCGTACACTTTTAGCTCTTCAGTTATGTATCGCTCTGCATTTACAAGGGTTTGTTTTCTAATCCAATCGGTTGGCACCTTATCTTTGTTTGAATTACTTACCTCCAAGTAATAACCAAACACTTTGTTAAAAGAAACTTTAAGAGAACCGATGCCGGTGCGCTCTACTTCCCGCTTTTGAACTTGCAGCAAATAATCTTTCCCTGAAAAGGCAATGCCACGAAGTTCATCCAGTTCTGCATCAACACCTGTTTTAATTATCCCACCTTGATGGACCAGCATGGGTGCGTCTTCATTCAATTCCCTATCGATCTTGTCCAACAAAAATTCGCAGCGGTGCAACTGATCTCCCATTTTCATAAGCACTTGCGAATCCATTGAGCTAAGCAGTTGCTTTATGGGAAGGATGGCCTGCAGCGAGCGTTTCAACTGAACTAACTCGCGGGGATTTATCCTGCCAACGGCAACTTTTGAAATCAACCGTTCAAGGTCTGAAATTTGTCTTAGCTGATGTGCAATTTTTTCGGCTGCTTCACCATCTGTAACAAGCTTTTCAACTATTGCCAGTCGCTCATCGATCGGCTGTTTTTCTTTAAGTGGCAATATCATCCACTTATGTAATTGCCGCGAGCCCATGGGCGTAATCGTTCTATCAATTATCTCCAGCAGCGACACGCCCCTGTCCTGCGAAGAGGACACAATTTCCAAATTGCGGATGGTGAATTTATCCAGCCACACATGCTGATCTTGATCTATTCTTGAAAGAGACGCTATGTGATGAGTGTCCTTGTGCTCGGTTGCTTCTAGGTAATGCAGTATCGCACCAGCCGCAATAATCGCGTCATTAAAATTTTCAATGCCAAAGCCTTTAAGGGATGCCGTTTTGAAATGAGAGAGCAGTTTGTTCTGCGCGAAATCGAGGGCGTACACCCAATCGTCAAGCGCAAAGGTGGCGTAGCCTTCACTAAATTGCGACTCAATTTTTGCTCGATTGGTTTTGCTGAAAATGATTTCTGCTGGCCGGAAGCTTTGAATCAGTTTTAAAATATAGCTCTCAGGCCCTTGTGCCACGAAAAATTCCCCCGTACTGATATCGAGAAACGAAACCCCCACAGCAGTTTTTGAGTGGTAAAGGGACGCTAAAAAATTGTTTTGCCGCTTCTCTAATACGTTATCATTAAACGAAACCCCTGGGGTAACTAATTCCGTAACACCTCTCTTTACGATGCCTTTTACAAACCGAGGATCTTCCAATTGATCGCAAATTGCTACCCGATTGCCCGCCCTCACTAATTTGGGCAAATAGGTATCGAGCGCATGATGCGGAAAGCCTGCCAGTTCAATCTCAGAGGCATAGCCAGCGCCTCTTTTGGTAAGTACGATGTCCAATACTTTGCTTGCCGCGATGGCATCTTCTCCAAAGGTTTCGTAAAAATCGCCCACCCTAAAAAGAAGCAACGCCCCAGGGTACTTCGCCTTTATGGCATTGTACTGTTTCATTAATGGGGTTTCGGTAGGGGTTTCCTTCATGGATGGCAAAGATAGCAGCCTTGTTCTTTTTTGTGTGAGTAAAATTAGTTGTGCTTGTAATATTTGCCGTGGTTGTGCTACTTAATTTCTAAATGATATTTTATGAATGATGTGCCCATTCTGATTTGTTTTGTGATTTGTATATCGATAGCCATTATCTTGCCCTTGACAGAAAAAAAAGCCGTTACCAATAAATGCAGGGAGCGAGATTAATTTTTTAACCGATCGAAAATCTGGAACGAGAATTTACAAGTCAGATACAAAGCTGCCGAGGCATCATCTACAAGGTGATTCGCCTGTACATAAACCATGAGGAAGATGAGAAAGACTTATTCCAGGAAATTCTTTTTCAGGCGTGGAAATCGTTCCCCAATTTTGATGGCCGATCGAAGTTTTCAACGTGGCTCTATCGCGTAAGCTTAAACACCGTGCTTACGTTTAAGCGAAGGCCCGTAAAAGTGGAGGCAAGAGAAAATTTAGAAGCACTCAACCATTCGGAAAAAACGGAGAAAGATGAGAGCGAGGCACTGTACTACGCCATTCGGCAACTGAACGAGATCGATAGAATGATTATAACACTTCATTTAGATGGCTATGAAAACGAAGAGATTGCTGAGATCTCAGGGTTAACAAAAAACAACACGGCTGTTAAGCTTCACAGAATTAAAGATGGCTTGATAAAAACATTAAAAGCAATGTGATATGGATTTGCAAGAAGCCTGGAAAAAATTAGACAAGAGTAAATTTAAAGTGCCGCTGCCCGATGAGCGCCAAATCAACCTGCGAAAAAAATCGCATCATCCGGTAAAGAAATTAATTCAATACTTTCAATTGGGGCTAGGCATGTGCATTGGCTTCGAGGCTATGTTTATCTACTTAGCAATTGTTTTCCCTCAGCCAATCGTAAAAATATTTTTGGCAATAGTTATTATTCTTTATGTGTTCTTTTTTGTTTTGAACTATCGCATTCTAAAGAACATCCAAACGCTTTATAAATTGGATAGCGATATCAAATCAACATTAAAAAATATTTATGAAAGCACCACTGGCATACTTTCCTTTCAGCGAAAGTGCGCCCTCTACATTTATCCTATTTGCGGCACAGCAGGTTTTTTGTTAGGATTGTCTGCCGAAAAGGATGCACTTACCATGATTCAAAAACCTGCGGTATTTATTGCGTTGATTATCACGTTAATCATCCTTACACCTCTTGCCCATTTACTTGCGAAGTGGATGGAAAAAGTATCGTACAATAAATACTTAAACCAACTTAAAGACATGTTACACCAGTTGGAGGAATCCAATTAGGATTACACCTGCCCGGGCAGTAAAGTTATTATTTACCTTTGCCGGTTATGAAAAAACTAAAACTCGATGAACTAGGAAGAATTTCTATTGACGAATTCAAAGAATCTAAAAAACTTCCCGTTTGTATTTTGTTAGACAATGTTAGAAGCCTGCACAACGTGGGTTCTACATTTCGCACAGCCGATGCATTTAAAATCGAAAAAATTATCCTTACGGGAATAACAGGTACGCCTCCACACCGCGAAATACAAAAGACTTCCCTAGGTTCCACCGAATCGGTTAGTTGGGAGTATGTTGAAAATGCAGCCTTGGCCGCTCAAAATTTAAAAACAGAAGGCTATAAAATAGTAGCCATTGAACAAACCAACGAGAGC
This sequence comes from Cyclobacteriaceae bacterium, assembly GCA_044349005.1. GTDB lineage: Bacteria > Bacteroidota > Bacteroidia > Cytophagales > Cyclobacteriaceae > ELB16-189. The sequence continues at coordinate 53,402 of JBIKRT010000011.1, read as the reverse complement.
AAACCACTGCAAGAATTTGAGCCAGTAGCTTCAGAAAAATATTGCCTTGTATTTGGCAACGAAGTGGATGGTGTAAGCGATGAAGTAATGGCGCTGTGCGACTTAGCCTTAGAAATACCGCAAGGCGGCACCAAGCATTCGCTTAACATTTCTGTTTGTGTAGGTGTTGTGACGTGGGAGGTTTTTAGGAAGCTAAACAACTAATACAGCTTCAATTTTCTTTTTGTAACCCAATTTCTTTTTTCAATACAAAACTCATTTCAAGCACGCCCCGAAGATTACGCTGATAAGAATAACAAAATCAAGCACGAACAAGGAAACCTTAAACCATTTGGGCAATTCATTCCATTCCTTCAAATTCATAACTTACTGCTTAGAAATGTCTGTTTAAATTAGAAATTAATACGGTTTTGAGGGATGAATAGTTGTTAACAGAAAAATTGATACAAAAGAACTTCGTGAAAATGCGTGGAAAGGGGATTCTGTTTGAGTCCTTTAAAAAAGGACTAATATTATTCAGATAAAAATGCCTTCCCAATCAATATTGATAACGCAATTAAGATAACAAGCACCAGTAGTTCTCCTAAAAGCAACAAATAACATTTCTGCTTTAATGTCTTATTGTTTGTACTTCTTGCCAAATCAAACATATTTCTTGAATCCATGCTGTGTCTAAATATCTTTGTTTGAAAGCCATTAGCTTTAAGGGTGCCTTTTATCCAAAATGACAAAATATTTCCAAAAAGAATTGTTAAAAAGAAGCTTATGTTTAATGGGGTCATTCTAAAAAAATCCAAAAGTGGATAAAGTCCAAAGTTTTACCGTTTCAACAAATATATCTATTAGTGCCAAAATAGTTTAAAAAGTCCGATTTAATGATTCATTCAAAGAAGTACTAACTTGCATTCAAAATAACCAGAAATTTGACCTCCGATCGTTATAACCAGCGCGGTGTTTCTGCATCAAAGGAAGATGTGCACCAAGCCATTCAAAAATTAGACAAAGGGCTTTTCCCTAAAGCCTTTTGCAAAATTGTACCCGATTTTTTGGCCAATGATCCTGACTATTGCACGGTAATGCATGCCGATGGCGCGGGGACTAAATCATCGCTGGCATATTTGTATTGGAAAGAAACGGGCGACCTCTCGGTGTGGCGCGGCATTGCGCAAGATGCCATCATCATGAATGTGGACGACTTGCTTTGTGTGGGGGCAACTCAAAATATTTTGCTTTCATCTACTATCGGTAGAAATAAAAATCTGATTCCCGGTGAGGTCATTTCGGCCATCATCAACGGCACTGAAGAAGTAGTTGAAATGCTTCGCAACAATGGATTAAATATTATCAGCACGGGTGGCGAAACGGCCGATGTAGGCGATTTGGTGCGCACCATTATTGTAGATAGCACTGTAACGGCTCGTATGAAACGCTCTGAAGTTGTGTCGAATCATACCATTCAGGCGGGCGATGTTATTGTTGGACTTTCTTCGTTTGGTCAAGCCTCGTACGAAAACGAATACAATGGGGGCATGGGCAGCAACGGCCTTACTTCTGCGCGACACGATGTGTTTTCAAATGTTTACGCAACTAACTATCCTGAGTCATTTGATGCAGCCCTTCCAGCCAGCCTTGTTTATTCCGGAAAGTATTTACTTACAGATACAATTCCTGAGTCTCCGCTAACTGTCGGCAAACTGGTGCTATCACCCACCAGAACGTATGCTCCAATTATTGTAAAAATATTGGCAGAGTTACGAAACCAACTTCATGGCATTGTGCATTGTAGTGGCGGTGGACAAACCAAGGTGCTGCACTTTGTTGATAATCTCCATATCATTAAAGATAGCCTGTTTGATGTACCTCCCTTGTTCAAGCTGATTCAAGAACAGTCGGGCACCGACTGGAAAGAGATGTATAAAGTATTCAACATGGGGCATCGCATGGAGATTTATTTGAATGAAAAGCTTGCTTCACAGGTAATTGAAATTTCTAAAAGCTTTGGTGTAGATGCTAAGATTATTGGCAGGGTAGAGCCTTCAGATAAAAAGCAACTTACAATCTCAACAAGCAATGGCGTTTTTGAATATTAAAATATCTAAACCCCTAAGGTTTCGCTTTCTTAGCAAATGAAATGGGAGGGTTTCATAACACAAATTTAAAAAATGAAAAAATACTTAATTACCGACATCGGGCGACTTAGGCTAATTGCATTTTTAGAAGGAATTTCCTTATTGATTCTTGTGTTTGCAGGGATGCCGTTAAAATATTATTTGCAAAGTCCTGGCTTGGTAAAAACCTTAGGGCCAATACACGGAGTGCTTTTCATCGCCTTTGTTATTTTAACGCTACAAGTGAGCATTACCTCAAAATGGAATATTTTAAAAACGACCGCGCCTGTGCTTATCTCAAGCTTTATTCCCTTCGGAACCTTTTATATAGACAGTAAAATTCTTAGGAAACAAGAAAAGGCATGTTAACGCGCATCAATAAAGTTTGATGCCGGTGCTGGCTCTGCGTAAAGACCTTGCTCAATAATTCAGCTACCTACTAAACCTTTAGCTGTGGTTGAGGTTTAGTTCATTGTCTAAAAATCTAAAAGAGTAAGGGCTTTTACTTTTAAAGTATTTGCTATAACGATCAATGTTCAAACAGTTGGATTTATCTTCCCAGTGTCCAGTCATACAATTTGAAAAAGACTAACTCCGGATTGAAAGGCAAGCTCCTCTTGGGTAAATTGATTAGCCTTTCTAATACCTTGGAGGTTCTTTCCAAAAGCGGCTAAAACTTTTTCATGTCTAAAATTCACGAAAGCAACCAGCAAATTTTAAAGTGAAAAAATTATAGCAAAAATGCTATAAATGACCCTTTTTGCTTAATTTGACCGCTAACAAATAACTCGTATGAAAGTCAACACAAGTATTCTCTCAAAAATTATGATTTTTGCTATAACTGCAATCGCCATTAGTTGTAACGATAATTCCATCGAACCAAGTGTCAGAAACACATTTATAGAAAAAATTGAAATACAAAAGGATAAAAAACTCATGACTCTTATTAGCAGACTCTATAATCATAGTAGCAGTCTTTCAGGGAGAACCTTGGCTTCGGACTTTGGTAGTATTGGTCTAGATACCGCAATCAAATTGAACGATACAATAAATGATCGGACTAGATATACTTTGAAATTGGAATCTAAATTGGATCAATTGACGTTTGAAAATCTTGTGATAGTAGAAAGAAAGGAAGGTGTTTTTCATTATATCTTACAATACAAACCAGACCTCAAATGGTATTATGAAAATCAATCCGTAGACTGGACAAAATATACAGGCATTATTAGGCAACTTGATGTGAACAGAACTTTGGTTGTTGAGAGTAGGCTAGTTAATGGAAAGAATTTAGAAGATAGAGGAGGTCGCGTTGATGGCTGTAATAGCTGTACCTGGAAGATAAATAAGGCCAATTTTTCATCTTTTTTAGATATTAACTGTGGGTCTGGAGGCTCGTTTACATTATGGCTGAAAAATACCAGAGTAGGTGGATGCGGTGGAGGTGGAGATGGTGGCTCCACTGGTGTGGGTAATTCACCACCAGGGGGTTCTACTGGAGGATCAGCGCCTGCAGGGGGAGCGGATTCCAGCGGACCGAGTGGGGGAGGCGGTAGCAATTCATCAAATGATACGAACCAAAGCGGAGAGTATTCTAACCCCATAGCAATTTATCCCGTAGTTAAAGGAGGATGGATCGGTAGGGAGTTGGGGTACCCAAATAACTGGTGGTCAGATAATTTATGGCTAGACGAAAATCTTACCTTAGATCCGTATGACAAATACAAAAAATTGACGGCAGCAGAGCGTGCATTGGTAAAACAAGATCCGCTTGCCGCCATTATAATAAATTCTAATAGAGAAAAAGCTTTCAAGGCCGTGGAAATATACTTTGCAAATGAAATGGCCTTAAACGATCGAGCCGATGCTTTCCGGCATGCCTACTTCAATGCCTTAAATAAAAGAGACCTTGGAAGAGATCCCCTAACCTATGAGAGTATTGCAAAACTGTTTGGTGACGCGCATGAGTCAGAGGTACCAGCTCAGTTAATTTTAGAGAAACAAATGGATTTATGGAATAATCAAGTCGGGCAGCAAATTGGCAATAACGCTTTGTTTCCAATTTTTACATCTGATGAAAATATTGCAAACCAAGTTTTGAATAAACTGTATGGTGGCGAACTAAGATATTTGTCACCAATTTGGTTCAAAGATCCTAATTTTTGGGGGAACAATGGCTCGAGGGATGAGTCAACAGCAACTCATGGCATTAGGCCAAATACTATGTTAATGCCAACCAATTATTAGTTCATGAAAAATTGCTTATTGATAGTTCTAAGCTTGCTTATTTCTTGTCAATTAATTAGCCCATCAAACGAAATTGAAGTTAAGAATAACTCAGCTGTCCCTGTTGATTCTGTAATTCTTTTGATCAATAATTTTGACATAAAAATCGTCAATGTAAAGGAATACGCTGTTGCTAGCAAAACTTACGATCCGCAAAAAATAGCACTAAAGCATGACGTAGTTCTTAGCTATAAAATTTTTAAAAAAAAATCTTTGGTGTCTGGAGATAAATTCTTGAATGACCTAGGGTATTTACCAGAGAAAATTGGCCTAGTAATATCCGAGGAATCGGAAGTAAAATTTATTTTTCATTAACATTTGCAAACTGCCTTCGTAGACTTAATAAAGTTTAAAAGTAATACCTGCTGTGAATGCCCACACGTTGGTCTTTCCATAATATTGTTGAAAAACACCTCCCCCTGTCAAGTACCCATGAATTCTTTCTCGATCGAACAGTTTTTTGTTTAGGTGTGCGTTTAGTTCCCAGCGTGGCGTTGAGCATGTAGCTAAATCCGCTGCCTGCCTAAATTCAAATTCGCCATTGTAAATCTTGTTTTTTGAAGTTAACCCTAACGCAATAGTATATTCTGTAAATGTTTGTCTGGCCTCAAATGCTTCGCTCATAATACCGCCACCTATTCTAAACCTTGCTGCCGCTGTATTTACCAAGTTTAGTTGCAGTAGTTGCCAGTCATTCCAGCTTATGTCTTTTGTAGGGCCTAATGGATTTAATTCAATAAGATAACTGCGCCTATAATCGGTAGAAAAAGCACCCCAGTTAGCCCTAATTCGCGGAAGCGCCAAATAATACGTGGAGGGCTGTAGCCCCGTTTGCAAACGCAGTTCGAGGCTAACCAATTCTGGTATTTCCGTCCTTTTTTGCAATACCTGTTGTTGCCATGGAATAATATTATCAACTAGTAGGTAAACGAAGAAGTCGGCTGCGCCAGCAGCTCCTCTACCCGAACTTCGATCTCCACCCGAACTATTGTTAGACGAGGAAGATTTTATGGCATCTACTTGAGCGTAAACACCGAGCGCTGAAAAAAAGACGAGCAAAATTGCGACTAACTTTTTCATAGTGCTGAAACAACAGTCTAAGCAAATTAAATGCCTTTGAAGAGGCAACTATTTATTAGACGAAAAAACTGGCAGGATGTTTCTTAGTTATTTTTCTTTACGGGTTCCGATTCTTTAAAATACCGATCGTCATCATCTTCCTCCAATGCTTTTTTAGGAAGTTCGCCTATCTCCAAAATCTTAAATTCTGTTCTTCGGTTGCGTTGCCTTCCTTCTGGATTGTCGGTGCCATCTGGGTTTGTATTTCTAGCAATGGGTTTACTTTCCCCATAACCAACGGCATCCAATCGCTTTTCATCAATTCCCTTTTTGACTAAATAATTTACCGTTGACTGTGCGCGTTTTTGCGACAATTGTAAATTGTACGAGTCAGATGCGATACTATCTGTGTGCGAACTCATTTGTATCTTCCGTATTTGCGGATTATCGTTCAACAATTCTACAAGCTTATCAAGTTCAATTGCTGCTGACGGTCGAATATTAAAACTATCTAATCCAAAATAAATATTTTGAAGCACAAAAATTTTGTTTTTTTCCAACCTATTCAAAACCAAAATTGTATCTAACGTAATCGTGGTAGTCAATTCCTTCAACGTTTCTAATGGCACTGACTTTCCTTTGGTAGAATATTTTTCTCGTTCAACGATATACCCGCTGGTTTCCCCAATCAGCGTGTAGTCTTCATTTTCATACACTCTAAAATTAAATTTTCCGTCAATTCCAGAAACAGTTTCGTTCATCACTTCGCCTTGATCGTCTAGCAGTGTAACTTTAGTATTGGGCAAAATGTCATTCCCTTTTTCGTTTTTCTTAGGCGTCAGTGTTACGCCTTGCAAAAAGTAATTCACCACCTTTAGGTTTGGATCTTCATTCACGAAAGTATAAATATCATCATCTCCCTTTCCGCCTTCGCGATTGGAAGTGAAAAATCCGCGATCTACCTTGAAAAGAAACATGCCAAAATCATCGCCAGTTGAGTTTACTGGCTGCCCCAAATTCTCTATTATCGTTTTTCCGTTGGCACGATTTACCACAAAGATGTCGAGCATGCCATAGCCAGGGTGGCCATCCGAAGAGAAGTATAACTTCCCATTTTCAGCAACATAGGGAAACAATTCATCGCCAGGTGTATTTATCGTTGGTCCTAAGTTCTTAACTTTTCCAAACCTTCCTCGCGAATCCATTTGCGAACTATAAATATCAAGGCCTCCATATCCTCCTTTACGATTGGAAGAGAAATATAAAGTGCGGCCATCATTGCCAAAAGCGGGTGATGAATCCCAACCATCGGGTTGATTAATGTTGATTAAGGTTGGTTCAGACCATGTATCAGTTCTAAAACGCGACATGTAAAGATCCACATCGTTGGTGCCTTTGCGTTTACCAGAATTTCCCTTTCCAAAAACCATAATTTTTCCGTCAGGGGAAAAGGTAATGCAGCCTTCATTAACGTTTGGAGCATTGATGGTAATTGGCAGGGGTTTTATCGAACTAACATCCACGTTGGCTCCTTTGGTGGTGGCTTTGTATATGTCAGAGAAGGGCGTACCATTAGCTTCATAAATTTTTGAGCCCGAGCGAGATGCAGAAAAATATAATTCGCTATTTAAATACACAGGTGCATACTCGCTGAGTGGGGTGTTTACCGACTCCAAGTTCTTCACTTTATAATAACTCTTTTTTTCCGCGAGTTTATCCAGGTAGTTCAACCCGTCAATTGCTTTTTGCGCGCGATCTTTCATCTTGTCGTCTTCCGAATTCAATTCCAGTTCTTCCAGTTTTTTGCGCGCTTCTTCATACTTACCATTAGCCTTTAGCGATTCGCTGTAATAAAGAAGTACCGAATCCTTAGGCACGCCAGAACCTTTTGCCCGCTCGTAATACTTTTCTGATTCTTTTATGCGATTGGAGAGTCGAAAGGATTCTGCAACAAAATAGTTGGCTTTGCCATTGTTCGGTTGCTTCGCCAACACATCTTTATAAAAATTTATAACGTTTTGGTATTTTCCCAGCCTAAAAGCTTTAATCGCCTTTTTCTCAGGGCTGCAGGAAAACAGCAGCAGTATAAAAAAAATATTTAGTAAAAACTTCACTCGCATTTTCATTTCTTTATCTCCTCAACTTAACCATTGTTAAAATTACGCAAAGAGTTTGCGCTACGCCAACTCCGCTTTAGGTAAATATTTTGAAAGCCAACTCTTGTCCAATGAAACCAGCCAACTCTTCTCAAAATCCGCTTTCGAAGAAATGGCATTATTAAACGAAAGGGAATCGCCTTTTAGTATCCCCTCTGCAAAAAGCGTTTTTAATTCGTTGAGCTTGTAAAGTTGTATAGAGCCGTCAATCAAGAATGCACTTTTTGATCGGTCAAAAAAGTCAATTCCAATTGTTAATTGAAGTTCTTTCAACATCCTAACTGAACCATCGATAGAACATCCGCTCGCGCCTGCCATACTCTCGTCTACGGCCAACACAATGAAAAAGCTGTGCTCTATTTTGAAAGAAGCTTTTAATGGGTGGCCATGCGCCAACCATTGATCGCAAAAAGTAGTTAGTTTAGCCTGCACGATTTCTTTTTCTGCAGACGTTAACAAGCGGTTTGCCTGATAAACCCAAAGCCTGGAATCCGATGGCAAATCTTGAAATGGAACTAACATAGTATTTTTTTTAAGGCTATAACCCTTGTCCCTCAGCAATAAGTTCAGCAATATCTTTTACCCTCACTTCGCTTTCTTTCTCCTTGTTCTTTACGCCATCGTTCATCATCGTCATACAAAACGGACAAGCTACAGCAATAGTGGTTGCTCCTGTAGCCAACGCTTCTTCTGTGCGCTCTATGTTGATATCTTTTTTGCCGTGTTCAGGTTCTTTAAACATTTGAGCTCCCCCTGCCCCGCAGCAGAGGCCAGTGGTTCGGCAGCGTTTCATTTCTACTAGATCTGCATCCAAACTAGCCAAAACTTCCCGAGGTGCTTCATAAATATTGTTGGCTCTGCCAATGTAGCACGAATCATGATAAGTAATTTTTTTTCCTTTGAACGAACCGCCCTCCTTGAGTTTAATTTTGCCTTCATTGATTAACTGTTGAAGGAAGGTAGTATGGTGAATTACTTCATAGTTTCCACCCAATTCTGGGTATTCGTTCTTTAACGTGTTGAAGCAATGTGGGCAAGCAGTTACTATTTTTTTTATGTTGTAGCCGTTGAGTACTTGAATGTTGCTCATGGCTTGCATTTGAAATAAGAACTCGTTGCCAGCTCTGCGTGCCGGATCGCCTGAACAAGATTCTTCATTGCCAAGTACTGCGAAATCAACATTCACAGCGTTTAAAATTTTTACAAACGCAACGGTTACTCGCTTTGCCCGATCGTCAAACGAACCGGCACAGCCTACCCAGAAAAGAACTTCCGGTGTTTTGCCTTGGGCCGCAAGATCAGAAACGGTGGGTATTTTGATATTCTCTGTCATACTTTCTATTTGATTTCTTTAGCCCAATTGAAACGATCGCTCGGAGCAAATTTCCAAGGTGCAAAGTTGGTTTCTATATTTTGAAACACCGCATTCCATTGGGCAGGTGCCCCCGATTCTTCCATAGCCACGTATCTTCGCAATTCTAAAATTATCTCCAGCGGATTAATAAGCACTGGGCAGGCCTCTACGCAAGCATTGCAACTGGTGCACGCATTGATTTCCTCTTTTGTAATGTAATCTCCCAATAGAAATTTCCCATCGTTTAATCCCGCCCCACCGGTTTCTAAACTTCTTCCAACTTCTTCCATCCTATCGCGCGTATCCATCATGATCTTGCGGGGCGAAAGCTTCTTTCCCGTAAGGTTAGCGGGGCATTCTGACGTACATCGGCCGCATTCTGTACACGAGTAAGCTGACATTAACACGTTCCAAGTAAGGTCGTTTATGTCTTTTGCGCCAAACCGGCCAGGTTCGGTAGTGGCAGCGGTTTCACTTGGCAACCCCAACATAGACTTCACCTCATTAGTTACAATTGGCATATTCTTGATATGACCTTTCTGCTCAAGATTTGAATAGTAAGTGTTGGGAAAAGCCAAGAAAATATGGAGGTGTTTTGAGTAGGTAACATAAACGGTAAAGCCAAGAATACCGAGGATGTGAAACCACCAGGCAAAGCGTTCAATGAATATGAGTGCTGGCGTGCTGAGGATTGAGAAGATGGGTGTTAAAAATGAGCTAAAGAAAATCGAACCCGTTGAAACATAATGGTGCGGTTCTCGGCCTTGCAGAAGTTGATCGCTCGCGTTCATGGTGAGAATGGCCGCCATTAACACTATTTCTATAGTAAGGATCAAGTTGGCGTCTAGCTTTGCCCAGCCTTTTATTTCTGCCGATTGAAAGCGCGCTACTTTGGTAACATTTCGTCTCACCAAAAAGCAAACGCAGGCAATTAAAACCGCTACTGCTAAGAACTCAAAAAGGTTCATCAGAACCGGATAGAAATCACCGAGAAAAGGAGCGAATACTCTGTGCGTGCCAAAAACACCATCAATAACAAACTCAAGTACCTCTAAATTGATGATTAAAAAACCCGCATAAATGAAAAAGTGCAGAATAGCCGGTGTTATTTTTTTAAACATTTTCTGTTGTCCAAACGCAATAAGCAGCACATTTTTCAGCCGTTCGCTTTCATGGTCTTTTATATCATTTGGCTTGCCTAAATTTATATTAGCCTTTATGCGCAAAACCCTTTTGCGTATGAAGAATAATGCCCCTGCTAACACTAAAACGAATACGATTTGTTGTAAAATTTCCACGCTGTTAAAAATTTTGCTTGAAATTTAGTTTAGGAATCGATTTATACCTAAGAAATACTTTGTAGAAACTGAAATTTAGCAAGTAAGTTTGCACCCCAACTAAAAAAGCCTACTTTTGTGGCCTTATTTCTGGTGACGTAGCTCAGTTGGTAGAGCAAAGGACTGAAAATCCTTGTGTCGGGGGTTCAATTCCCTCCGTCACCACTTAAAAAGCCTCTTTGATGAGGCTTTTTTATTTTCCTATTTCCTGTGCTGCCACCCAAGCGGTAGTCCATGCTGCCTGAAAATTAAAGCCGCCTGTTTCCCCGTCAATATTTAGCACTTCCCCCGCAAAGAATAAATTCTCAACTTTTTTACTTTGCATTGTAGCGTGGTCAATCTCTTTCAAATCAACGCCACCACAGGTTACAAACTCTTCTTTAAAAGTAGTTTTGCCCTTAATGTTAAAGGGGCATCGGATGAGAAATTCGATTAACTTATTCAAGTTTTTGGTTGGCAATTCTGCCCAAATTTTGGTCTCTTCAATTTCAGCAAGTTGGCAAAGGCGTGTCCATAGCCGTTGGGGTAATTCAAATAGTGGATTTTTTAAAACGCTTTGTTTTCCGCGCGCTTCTTGATGCGACTTTAATTTTTGCCGCAGGTCATCTTCGTTTACATCGCCAATCCAGCTCACCAAACAGGTAAACTGATAGTTGATTTGATGAAGGTACTCTGCCGCCCATGCAGAAAGTTTTATAACAGCAGGCCCGCTCAATCCCCAATGGGTAATGAGCAACGGCCCGACCTCAAAAAATTTAGTGCCTGCAATTTTAATTTTCGCGTTGGGTACTGAAATTCCCATTAAGTCAGTGAATTCCTTTTGCGAATCATTAAATGTAAAGAGGGACGGAATGAGCGTTGTTATTTTATGCCCCAGCTTTTCTATCCATTCATATGCTCTAGGCTGGTTGTGCCCACCCATGGCCACTAAAAGTTTCTTCGTTTGAAATATTTTATCGCTACTTGTTTTAACTATGAAATGGTTTGTGTGAATCACTTCCTCCACGCCCTCATTCGTAAATACCTGAATCTTTAATCGGTTGGCTTCATTCAAAAAGCAATCGATTATTGTTTGCGAATCATTGGTGGTTGGAAACATGCGCCCGTCTTCTTCCACTTTTAGGCTTACTCCTTTGGTAGCAAGCCATGTTACCATATCCGCAGCATTAAAAAAGCGAAAAACTTCCTTTAACTCTTTTTGCCCTCGGGGGTAATGCTTGGACAAAGGAGTGGGTTCAAAACAATTGTGTGTAACATTGCAGCGCCCACCTCCGCTCACTTTTACTTTTGATAGAAGCTTGGGCGTTTTTTCAAGAATTAAAATTTTTAAAGTAGGATTAGTTTCTGCTGCAACGATCGCTCCAAAGAAGCCAGCCGCTCCTCCGCCAACAACTATAAGGTCAAAGGTTTGGGAAGATTTATTCATAAACTTATGATATTGAAAAGGATGCTTCGGGCTTTGGGTAAGCCCGCCTTGCTCGAAGCCATAAGCTCGCTGCTAAAATTCTGCTTCTACCTGTCCTCTCACGATATCTTCAAACGTATCTCGTTCTCTTATCAACTGTGCTTTTCCTTTATAAATTAAAACTTCTGCGGGCCGAAACCTGGAATTATAATTCGAAGCCATTGAATAACCGTACGCCCCCGCATTTTTGATAGCAAGAATATCGCCCTCACGTACTTCATTTAACTTTCTGTCAGACCCCAATGTATCGGTCTCGCAAATATTGCCGACCACTGTGTAGGTTTCTTGCACTCCTGTTGGATTCGTAACATTTACGATTTCATGGTAGGCATCATACATCATTGGGCGGATCAAATGGTTGAGACCTGTATTCACTCCCACGAAAGTGACAGTAGGATTTCTCTTTACTGTATTTACTTTAGTGAGAAGATAGCCGGCATCGCTCACCAGAAATTTTCCAGGTTCGATCCACATTTGTAGTTTTCTTCCTGTCGCGCTTTCAAACTGCTCAAACAATTTTTCTAAGTGTGTGCCTATTTCGTCTACGTTGGTTTCTTTGTCGCCCGCTTTATAAGCCACTTTAAACCCACCGCCAAAATCTAAGAATTTTACGTTTGAAAAATCTTTTGCCCAATCAAAAAGTATAGCTGCCATTTTAAGAAAAACCTCGGTATCCGAAATTTCTGAACCCGTATGAATGTGGAGGCCGTTAACGTTGATATTGTAGCGGTCAATCAACGCCTTGATTTGATCTAGCTGTTCAATCGGTATTCCAAATTTTGAAAGCTTGTGGCCAGTAGATATTTTGTAGTTGCCTCCGGCCAAGATGCTTGGGTTTAGGCGCAAGCAGCAGGGATAGCTGTTGCCATACTTTTTGCCGAAATGTTCTAAGATAGAAAGGTTATCGAGGTTAATGTTTAGGCCAAGACTCACACCTTCGCTTACTTCTTCCAGATCAATGCAGTTAGAGGTGAACATAATTTCATTGGCTTCAAACCCAGCTTTAAGTGCAAGTTTAGCTTCGTTGATGGAAACAACATCCACGCCCGATCCGTTTTTCTTGAGCAACTTTAAAATAGAAATATTGGTAAGTGCTTTGGCAGCGAACTTTACTTTTACGTCACATCCCGCGAAAGCGGTTTGCAGTTTCTTTAGCTGTTCAATTATTTTTTCGCCATCATATACATAGAGCGGAGTGCCGAAATAATTGGCTAGCTCTTGAACATTTTTGTTTTTTAAAGAAAAGTTATCGGACTGTTGAGAGAGCATTTACAGCGTGTTTAGTAGGTCGTAAAAATAGGTATATTTGACTTCTAAATTCTTTTATGAAAATTTTTGCGTGCTCCATTTTATTATTCGTTAGCGTCAGCTCTTTTGCGCAGACCGAGAACAAATTCGATTCAGTTTACACGAAAATTATGGCCATTGTCGACCGTTGGGAATCTCCGCCTTTGGAGGTTTCAAAAATCAGGCAAAGAAACTTTTCGGGAGGACGAAAATCAAATTTAACTATCGCTTTGAAACTAGATCAAAAAGACAATAGAATACAAAAGAAAAAGATTAAAATTAGGTACTCGAGATCAGGAATTCGCTTCGAAAAAACAAAACTGCTTGTAGACGGAACGATCGTGGGTAAAACGAAAAAAATGAACAACGTTTATTTATTTACGGAAATAAACATTCTTAATGAAAAAGGAGATGTGCTTAAACAACTTCGTATTGCCAATGGAAAATATATAATAGACAAAGATTACAGGACAGGATCAAAGCTATATTTTGTCAAAAATTAGTTATCTTAAATGAAAGTCTTCTTTCGCGAATCCGGGCAAGGACAACCGTTGATTATTCTGCACGGACTTTTTGGGTCGTCCGACAATTGGTTTACATTGGCAAAAACGTTTGCTGAATTCTTCCATGTTTACTTAGTCGACCAGCGCAATCATGGGCAATCGCCTCACAGCGATGATTTCAATTATAAACTCTTGGCAGAAGACCTGAAAGAATTTATTGAAACCAACAACATCAAAGATCCCATCATTATTGGCCATTCTATGGGAGGCAAAGCTGCTATGAATTTTGCGGTGAAATATCCGGAAGTAACGCAAAAAATTATCGTAGTAGATATTGTACCAAAAGCCTACCCGATTCACCACGATCAAATATTGGAAGGCCTTACAAAAATGCCTTTAACCGAGTTGAAGTCAAGAAATGATGCAGAGGAATTTTTGAGCAAGTATGTGCCCGATAACTCAGAACGGCAATTCTTATTGAAAAATTTAGTGCGCACTGCCGAAGGTGGTTTTGCCTGGAAGTTAAATGTTAACGTGATTGACCAGCATATCGAAGAAATTGGCGAGGGGATGCAGTACGAGGGCACGTTTAGCAAACCCAGCTTATTTATAAAAGGTCTTAAATCGCGATATTATAAAACGGGTGATGAAGAATTGATTCAAACAATATTCCCCAACGCCAAATTTGTAACCATCGACTCGGGTCATTGGGTGCAGGCCGAAAAGCCGGTGGAGTTTTCGCAAGAGGTATTAAAATTCATTAAAGCCAACTGATTTGAAACTGGGCACACTCTATCTTATTCCCAATGTTATTGCGGAAGCAACGCAGCAATCAGTCATTCCGAATCAGGTTATTGAGGTCTTAAAATCCCTCCGATTTTTCCTTGCTGAGGATGTTCGCACCGCGCGAAGGTACTTTAGCAGCCTTAAGATTTTTGATTCGATTGAGCGTCTTCACTTCACTGTTTTGGATAAAGAAACAGTGCTGAGCGATGTCCCTTTTATCATGAAACCTCTGTTAGACGGTTATGATGTAGGCATTGTAAGCGAATCAGGCTGCCCGGGTGTAGCGGATCCGGGGGCGATTGCTGTTCGTTTTGCGCATCAACATAAGGTTAAAGTTGTGCCACTGGTAGGGCCATCCTCTATCCTTCTCGCGCTGATGAGTTCGGGTCTTAACGGCCAGCAGTTTGCATTTCATGGCTACTTGCCAATTGAAGCAAAGGAGGCATCGGTAAAAATTAAAGAACTTGAAAAAGAGTCTTCAATGAAAAATCAAACACAAATTTTTATTGAAACTCCTTTCAGAAACAATTCCTTGTTAACCAACCTAATCAAGTCATTAAAGCCATCCACTATGTTATGCATTGCAATGGATTTAACATCGCCCCAAGAGCAGATCGTTTCAAAAAGTATTCGAGAATGGGCTAAAGAGCCAATTCAGTTGGCAAAAGTGAATACGGTATTTTTGTTTCTGGGTAATTAGCTTTATGTTTTGGCTATCAAATAAAAGTTTAAATTTGCGGCTTATTTAAAAAAAGAATGGCATATCTATTTACTTCCGAGTCTGTTTCCGAAGGTCACCCTGATAAAGTTGCTGACCAAATTTCTGATGCGCTTATTGATTATTTCTTAGCTTACGATCCTTCTTCTAAAGTTGCTTGCGAAACGTTGGTAACAACAGGTCAAGTGGTACTTGCCGGAGAAGTAAAATCTGAAGCTTATCTAGATGTGCAAGAAATTGCGCGGGAAGTGATCCGCAAAATCGGTTATACGAAAAGCGAGTACATGTTCGAGGCTCACTCATGTGGAATCTTCTCTGCTATTCATGAACAATCTGCCGATATCAATCAAGGTGTGGAACGCAAAAAGAAGGAAGAACAGGGTGCTGGCGACCAAGGTATGATGTTTGGTTACGCTACAAGCGAGACTGATAATTTTATGCCACTTCCGCTAGAGCTTGCTCATTTGCTATTGAAAGAGCTCGCTGCTATCCGCAAAGAAGGCAAAGTGATGAAATATCTTCGTCCTGATGCGAAATCACAGGTAACCATCGAGTATAGCGATGATAACAAACCCCAGGCCATCGACACAATAGTAATCTCGACTCAACACGATGATTTCGCAAAAGACGCCATCATGTTGAAGCAAATTAAAGATGATGTTATTAACGTGCTTGTTCCGCGCATTAAGAAAAAGTTGCCAAAAAGGATTCAGAAACTTTTTGGTGAAAATATTAAATACCATGTAAATCCAACAGGCAAGTTTGTAATAGGTGGCCCTCACGGTGATACTGGTTTAACGGGCAGGAAAATTATTGTTGATACCTATGGTGGAAAAGGTGCACATGGTGGTGGAGCTTTCTCGGGCAAAGATCCTTCTAAGGTGGATAGATCTGCGGCTTATGCCACCCGCCACATTGCCAAAAACTTAGTGGCTGCTGGTGTTTGCGATGAAGTGTTGGTTCAAGTAGCTTACGCAATTGGAGTCGCGAAGCCAGTAGGTTTGTATGTAAATACCTATGGTACTTCTAAAGTTGGTATGACGGATGGACAGATCTCTCAGAAGATTGCTTCCATTTTTGATATGCGCCCTTATTTTATTGAAGAGCGTTTTAAACTAAGAACACCTATTTATTCTGAAACCGCTGCCTATGGGCATATGGGCAGAGAGTCGAAGGTAGTAGAGAAAACGTTTAATAAAGGCAAGAAGAACGAGCTAAAGACCACCGTAGAATTGTTCCCTTGGGAAAAACTTGATTACGTGGATGCCGTAAAGAAAGCTTTTAAAATCGCTTAATTCAGAAATCTGCAAAAAAAAGAGGCGGTCTCAGTTAACTGAGACCGCCTCTTTTCTTTTATCCTCCGCTTAGACCCTTCCGTTTTTAAGTTTTGTTTTAAACTTATTCAATTGACTTTTTAAGGCCTCCGTTGCTAAATCTGCAGCAGCCTCAAACGATTTAGCATGCTCTTTGGCAAAAAGTTCGCTGCCCGGCACCTTCAATTTTATTTCTACCGTTTTGTTTTCAATACCTTCATTATTCAATCTTAAAAAAACTTCCCCAGACACGAGTCGGTCATAAAATGTCTCGAGTTTATTCACTTTTTGTTCGATAAAGCCAATCAGCTTTTGGTCGGCAGTGAAATGAATAGAATGAACTTGTAACTTCATAAGAATAAAAATTTAAGTAAAACAATTAGACTAGAAAATTCTTTCATAAAAATTAGGCTTTCGGATGGGCTTGATCAAAAACCCGCTTAAGTTTCTCCATTGAATTGTGTGTATACACTTGCGTAGCGGCCAGACTGCTATGACCCAAAAGGTCTTTTACAGCATTGATTTCTGCTCCTTTGTTTAGCAAATGAGTTGCGTAGGTGTGCCTTAATACGTGTGGGCTCTTTTTTTCAACAGAGGAATATGCTCTTAAATATTTTTTTACAATACGCTGAATAAACATAGGATAACCTTTTTCGCCTGTATCTGTAACGATCAAAAGATCATTTTCGATGCTGAATTCTTTCTGTCGAGCCTTTAGGTACGCTTGAAGGACAGTCTCAAGCTGGCTGGTAAACGGAATTATCCTTTCCTTATTTCTCTTACCCAATACCTTTAAGGTTCGTTCAGCGTGATTTACCTGGCTAATTTTAAGCGAAAGAAGTTCGGACAGCCTCATACCGGTGCCGTAAAACAATTCGATTATTACCTGATCGCGTAATCCAGAAAAGTTCATTTCAAATCGCCCTTGGTTATCGAGCATCGAAACCATATCATTTTCTAACACAAAATGAGGAAGCCTTTTAGGGGTCTTTAAAATTTTAAGCTTAGCTGTTGGGTTAGATGTTATTACTTCTTGTCTGAGAAGAAACTTGTAGAAAGATCGAAGACACGCTATTTTTCTATTGATAGAAGAGGGATCGAGTTGTTGTTCAACCAAAGTGACAATCCAAGAACGGATCATAACATGTGTGGCTCCCACTAGGCTGTCTTGGTTATAGGTTTCAGAAAGAAAGATTTCGAATTGGGAGAGATCCGTTTGATAAGAAAGACTCGTATTCCTGCTAAATCTTTTCTCGAACTCTAAATAACTTATGAAGGTTTTTATCATCACCCAAATTTCCTCTTGAGCAATGTAAACAAAAAATCCTCAATGGAGCATTACCGTTGAGGATTGTTTATAAATTGTTAATAGAATGTTAGCTGTTCTCGGTGGCGAACTTCTTTTGAACGTAAGTGGCATGTATAATTTCAGAACGCCTGGTAACAGAGGGTTTTTCAAAAGCTGTTCTAGACCTTAATTCTTTTAAAACGCCAGTTTTTTCAAATTTCTTCTTAAAGCGCTTCAGTGCTTTGTCAATTGATTCGTTCTCTTTAATGTTTATTATGAGCATCTCCTTTCGATTTGGGCTGCAAATATAATTTTCTTTTTCAGATAAACGCAACCTTCATTTTAAAATAGCTCGTGAAATCACAAGTTTCTGAATTTCGGAAGTGCCTTCTCCAATCGTGCATAGTTTGGCATCGCGGTAATACTTTTCTGCCGGAAAATCTTTGGTATAACCGTATCCGCCAAAAATTTGAACTGCTTCATTGGCAACTTCTACCGCCACTTCAGAGGCATAAAGCTTCGCCATAGCCGATTCTTTTGTTACATTAAGTCCGTTGTTTTTCATTTCGGCAGCCTGAAATGTGAGCAGTTTGGCGGCTTCTATTTTAGTTGCCATATCGGCTAATTTGAACGAAATACCTTGAAAACTAGCTATTGGCTGATTGAATTGCTGCCTTTCTTTGGAATAGTTAAGAGCTGCATCAAAAGCACCTTGTGCGATTCCTAAGCTTAAAGCAGCAATAGAAATTCGTCCGCCATCCAACACCTTAAGCGATTCCACAAAACCGTCTCCCACCCTACCAAGCACTTGGCTTTTATGGACTTTGCAATCTGAAAAAATTAGTTCTGCAGTTTCTGAAGCGCGCATGCCAAGCTTATTTTCCTTTTTGCCCGATGAAAAGCCGGGAGTTCCTTTTTCCATAATGAAAGCTGTCATGCCGTGCGAATCTCCTACTTCACCAGTTCGAACGATTACTACCGCTACGCTGCCGGATTTTCCGTGCGTGATGAAGTTTTTTGCTCCGTTGATAATGTAATAATCTCCCTCTTCTTTTGCGACTGTGCGCATATTGCCTGCATCAGAGCCTGTATTTGGCTCAGTTAGCCCCCAAGCACCAATCCATTCTGCGGAAGCAAGCTTAGGAAGGTATTTTTCCTTTTGATCTTTGTTACCAAATTGGAGTATGTGCCCTGTGCATAACGAATTATGAGCCGCCACCGACAATCCGATGGAGCCATCTATTCTTGCTAGTTCGCAAATAGCTGTCACATAATCTGAATAACCAAAGCCGCTCCCTCCATATTCTGTTGGCACAAGCACGCCCATTAAACCTAACGCGCCTAACTTTTTGAAGAGATGAATAGGAAACTCTTGAGTTTCGTCCCACTCCATACTTTTCGGTTTGATCTCCAGTTTACCAAAATCTTGCACCATCTTGGCTATTAATTGCTGATTTTCAGATTCTTGAAAAGAAATTTCCAAATCGTTTTTTGCCATAAGTAATTGAAATTTAGTGGTAAAGCTAATAAATTAGCAAACGACTGTTAGTTTGTTTTTATTATTTTATCAAAAATCCAAACAACTGTTGAAATTGGATATTTTTGTGATTCAAATAAATCTAAGCTATGAAAATTGCAGTCGTTGGAACTGGTTATGTTGGTCTAGTTACAGGTACTTGTTTTGCAGAAACAGGAAACACCGTTACCTGTATTGATATTGACAAGCAAAAGGTGGAGAACCTAAACAATGGGGTTATTCCGATATATGAGCGTGGTTTAGATGAATTTTTCCATCGCAACACGAAAGAAGGAAGACTTTTTTTTACGACCGACCTAAAGCAGGGAATCAAAGACGCTAAGATCATATTTCTAGCATTGCCAACCCCTCCTGGCGAGGATGGAAGTGCTGACTTGAAGTACATTTTAAAAGTTGCCTCTGATCTTGGTCCTCTATTAACCGAATACACTGTAATTGTCGACAAAAGCACAGTGCCCGTAGGAACAGCAGAGAAAGTTCGCGCCATCATTCAAGAGAGGGCAACGGTAGAGTTTGATGTGGTCTCCAACCCGGAGTTTTTACGTGAAGGAGTAGCCATCGATGACTTTATGAAGCCAGAGCGTGTAGTAGTAGGCACTAAATCTGCAAAGGCCAAAAAGTTAATGGAGTTGCTGTATTCTCCGCTGGTTCGCCAGGGCAACCCGGTTATCTTTATGGATGAAAAATCCGCAGAGCTTACAAAGTATGCGGCCAATTCTTTTCTGGCTACAAAAATCAGTTTTATGAACGAGGTAGCAAATCTTTGCGAAAGGGTTGGTGCTGATATTGATGCAGTTCGGTTAGGAATAGGTTCCGATTCACGAATAGGAAAGAGGTTTTTGTTTGCTGGCATTGGTTATGGCGGAAGTTGCTTTCCAAAAGACGTCCAAGCATTATCAAAATCCTCAGAAGATGCAAGTTATGATTTCAAGATCTTGAAATCAGTGATGGAAGTCAATGAGCTACAAAAAACCGCATTACTTCCACGCATAAAAAAGCATTTTGGAGATCTAAAGGGCAAAAAAATTGCTTTCTGGGGTTTAGCTTTCAAGCCACATACAGATGACATTCGCGAAGCCCCCGCGCTTTATAATATTGAAGAGCTTTTGGAAGCAGGTGCAATTGTAAATGCCCATGACCCGGAAGCAATGCCAAATGTGAAACGGCTTTTAGGTGAGCGGATCAATTTTTTCGAAAATCCATACGATGCCATAGTTGATGCTGATGCGCTACTTATTGCAACAGAGTGGCCAGAATACCGCGCGCCAGACTTTGATCGAATAATTAAGGGGCTTTCATCGAAATTAATTTTTGATGGCAGGAATCTTTTCGACCTTTCGGCCATGAAAGAATTAGGTTTCACTTATTACAGCATTGGCAGAGAAACAATTTATGGATAACAAAAGAGTATTAATTACAGGTGGAGCAGGTTTCCTTGGTTCCCACTTGTGTGATCGTTTTATAAATGAGGGCTATTCGGTCATCGCAATGGATAACCTTATAACAGGTGATCTTAAAAATATTGAACATTTATTCAAACACGCTGATTTTGAATTTTACAATCATGATGTTTCGAAGTTCGTGCACGTGCCTGGTCGCTTAGATTTTATCTTGCACTTTGCCTCCCCCGCAAGTCCAATAGATTATTTAAAAATACCGATCCAAACCTTAAAAGTAGGCTCGCTTGGCACACACAATTTGTTGGGTCTCGCTCGTGCTAAAAAAGCCCGCATTTTAGTTGCCTCCACCTCTGAGGTGTATGGAGACCCAACAGTACATCCGCAGCCAGAAGAATATTATGGCAACGTAAATACGGTAGGCCCTCGCGGAGTGTACGATGAAGCCAAGCGTTTTCAAGAGGCCATCACAATGGCATATCATACCTATCACAACGTAGAAACACGCATTATTCGAATCTTTAACACCTATGGGCCGAGAATGCGGCTGAATGACGGAAGGGTGCTTCCTGCTTTTATCGGTCAGGCATTGCGTGGAGAAGATTTAACTATTTTCGGAGATGGCTCACAAACGCGCTCGTTTTGTTATGTGGATGATTTGGTGGAGGGTATTTATAGACTATTACTTTCCGATTATGCCTACCCAGTAAACATTGGTAATCCAAGTGAAATCACAATCAAAGATTTTGCGGAAGAGATAATTAAACTCACCGGAACGAGTCAAAAAATAGTGTATCAACCGTTGCCAAAGGATGACCCTAAACAACGTCAGCCAGATATAAGTAAAGCACGAAGTATTCTAAATTGGGAGCCTAAGGTTTCTAGGAAAGAGGGTTTAAAAATCACGTACGATTATTTTAAGTCATTAACAAAGGAGGAATTGTACCACAACGATCATCGAGACTTCGAATTTTTTAAGAAGTAAATTCCTGCCGTTGTTCCAAAATCTTATGAGATTTTGCGTTCAATTAAAAATACCATACCTTTGTCGCACTTCTGATTCAAATCGATAAAGAGGGGACCGCAAGTCCCCTCTTTTATTATAGGAATTTTATGGTAACTAATGAACGTATAAAAGAACTTGTAGAGCAAAGTCTAGCAGATCAAAATCATTTTTTGGTCGATTTAGTTGTCAACTCAAAAAGTAATCCTATAAAAATCACCGTTGTTTTGGATGGAGATAAAGGGATTTCGATTGATGATTGCGCCACTTTAAGCCGCACTTTCGCAACATTATTGGACGAAGAGAATTCGCTTGAAAATTATGCGCTTGAGGTTACGACCCCGGGATTAGATCAACCGTTGAAATTAAAGAGGCAATACGTTAAGAACATTGGAAGAGAAGTGAAAATACAGTTAAAAGACAAAAAGATAGAAAGGGGTAAGCTGGTAGAGTCAACAGAAGACACCGTAGTAATTGAACACGAGGTGAAAGAAGGCAAGCAAAAAGAACTCAAGAAAACCACTTTCACTTTTGAAGAAATTGAGAGAACACTAGTAGAAGTTTCGTTTAAATAAATTTTAGGTAACCATGATGGACACCTCAACACTGATAGAATCGTTTGCAGATTTTGCAAAACAAAAAAACATCGATCGCCCAACAATGATCCGAATTTTGGAAGACGTATTCCGAAATATGATCCGTAAGAAGTATACAACAGATGACAATTTCGACATCATTGTGAATGCTGATAAGGGAGATTTGGAGATTTGGAGATTCCGAGAAATTGTAGAAGATGATTCGGAAGATATTTGGGAGCATGACAAAATCAGCCTCACTGACGCGCAAAAGATCGAACCAGACTTTGAGGTAGGAGAGGAAGTGGCAGAAGAAATTCACCTAGAGGACTTTGGAAGAAGAGCGGTAACTACAGCTCGCCAAACATTAATTCAAAAGGTAAAGGATCTTGAAAAAGATATCATTTATCAAAAATATAAAGACATTGTTGGCGAAATCATCACGGGTGAAGTTTACCAAGTGTTAAGTCGCGAAGTGCTTTTGATAGACGCGGAAGGAAATGAAATTTCCATTCCAAGAAGCGAGCAGATCTCTAAAGACCGCTACCGCAAAGGTGAAAATGTCAGGGCCATTGTTCACAAGGTGGAAATGGTAAATGGCAATCCAAAGATCATTCTATCCAGAACCTCGCCTGTTTTCTTGGAGCGCTTATTTGAGCAAGAAGTGCCCGAAGTATATGATGGGTTAATCACTATAAAACGGGTTGTTAGGGAGCCTGGTGAACGAGCTAAAGTGGCCGTTGAATCGTATGACGATCGCATCGATCCAGTAGGTGCGTGTGTGGGTATGAAAGGATCCCGAATTCATGCGGTAGTGCGCGAACTCCAAAATGAAAACATCGATGTGATTAACTACACCGAAAACATTGATTTGTATATCGCCCGCGCTTTAAGTCCTGCGAAAATAACCAGTCTCAAAATTGACAAAGAGAACGGAAGAGTTTCCGTAAATCTTAAGCCCGACCAAGTTTCGCTTGCGATAGGCAAAGGCGGGTTAAATATTCGTTTAGCTAGCAGGTTGGTGGAAATGGAAATTGATGTCTTCCGCGAAACAGATGGAATTCCTGAAGAAGACGTTGATTTAGATGAATTCTCAGATGAAATTGAAAGCTGGGTTATCGATGAGTTGAAACGAATCGGGCTTGATTCAGCGAAAAGCGTACTTGCCTTAAACAAAGAAGAACTTGTAAGACGCACCGATTTGGAAGAAGAGACAGTAGACCTTGTGTTTAATGTGTTAAAGAAAGAATTTGAATAACAATTTATTTCAAAATAGGTAAAGGCTTTAAGTTCAAATTGTTGCATTTTTGCAATAATTTTGAGATTCCTTTCTCAGAGATGAGATTTAAGTAACGAAGTAACAAAAAAAGTAAGTGGCTGAAGAGAAATTAATAAGGTTAGGGCAAGCATCACGAAAACTAAATGTTGGTCATAACACCATTTTAGAATTTTTAGCCAAAAAGGGCTCAATCGTTGAAAACAATCCGAATGCTAAGCTTACTCCGGAGCAATACGCAATGCTTGCGAAAGAATATGCTTCGTCCGCTTCAGAAAAATTGGAGGCGTCTAGTCTCACTATTGGAACAAAACACGCAGAACCTGCAGCTCCTCAAGTAGAGCCCGAAGTGCATCGAAAAAAAGTTGAGGAAGAGGATCGAATAATGATTAAAAACCTTGGTTCAAAAGAGATCAAAGCCAAGGAAGAAATCAAAAAAGAAGAAGTTAAGATTGAAAAGACGGAGAAAGTAGAGGTTGAAAAACCAAAGCTTGAAGGCTTTAAAGTGCTGGGCAAAATCGAACTCGACAAAAAGAAGGCGGTTGTCACGGAGCCTCTACCCGTTATTCAAGAAGCCCCAGTCGAGAGAAAAGAAATAGCAGAAAAAGAAATAGTAACGCCTGCTTCGGAAAAAGAAACGGTAAGCAAAATAGAGATAACGGAAGTCATTGAAGTTCCCGCACCTGCGGTTGTGGAAAAGGCGCCAGAGCAAGAGTTGATAAAAGCAAAAGCGGAAAGGCTCCAGGGCCTTAAGGTGGTGGATCGGATTGAACTTCCTTCTGAAAAAAAGAAAGAACAACCCATTGCCTCCTCAGATCCAAGAAGCGAAGCTCAGAAAAAACGGCCTCGGAAAAGGCTTCCGCCAACTCCAGGTCCCAATCAAGGATCAGGAAATAGCGGACCGAATCGACCTTATCAGTCGGGAGGAAATCAATCAGGTGTGGGTACACCTCATAAAAGGCCTCTGCCTTCACGGACACCGAAAGCGGAGCCAACGGAAAAAGAAATTCAAGATCAAATAAAAGCTACGCTGGCTAAATTAAGCGGTGGCAGTAAGAAATTTACGGGGGCAAAATACAGAAGAGAAAAACGCCAGGCCAACTCCGATGCCGAGGAAGAACGTTTTCAACAGGAACAAGAAGATTCTAAAACATTAAAAGTAACTGAATTCATTTCTGCCAATGATTTGGCTTCGATGATGGATATCTCAGTAAACGATGTAATATCTGCTTGTTTAGGTCTGGGAATGTTCGTGTCTATCAATCAACGATTGGACGCTGAAGCGATCACTGTTATTGCGAGCGAATTTGGTTATGAAGTTCAATTCACTAATACAGAAGATGAGAATTTAGTTGAAGAAGTTGCCGATACCGACGAAGAACTGCTGGCACGTGCACCTATTGTAACTATAATGGGGCATGTTGACCACGGCAAAACCTCCTTATTGGATTATATCCGTAATACCAAAGTGGTAGCTTCTGAAGCGGGTGGTATCACGCAGCACATTGGCGCATATGATGTAATGACCAAAAGTGGCCACAAGATTGCATTCCTTGATACACCTGGCCACGAGGCCTTTACCGCTATGCGTGCCCGGGGTGCCAAGTTAACTGATATAGCCATTATTGTTGTAGCTGCTGACGATGACGTAATGCCTCAAACAAAAGAGGCAATTAACCACGCGCAAGTGGCTGGCGTTCCTATTGTGATCGCCATCAACAAAGTGGACAAAGCCACTGCTAATCCTGATCGAATTAGAGAAGGGTTATCGAAAATAAATGTGTTAGTTGAAGAGTGGGGAGGTAAATATCAATGTCAAGAAATATCCGCGAAAAGCGGAAAAGGAATTGACGACCTGCTTGAAAAGGTATTGCTAGAAGCTGAGATTCTAGATCTAAAAGCAAATCCAGACAAAGCCGCCTCTGGTTCGATCATTGAAGCTTCACTTGACAAGGGAAGAGGATATGTAGCCACCATTATGGTGCAAACGGGCACGTTAGAAGTTGGCAATATATTATTGGCCGGCTCAAACTACGGGCGCGTAAAAGCCATGTTTGACGATACTGGTAAAAAGGTGAATAAAGTTGGGCCATCCACACCTGTGGTTGTGCTCGGTTTAGATGGCGCTCCACAAGCAGGCGAGAAGTTTTCTGTGATGGAAACCGATCGTGAAGCCCGTGAAATTGCTACCAAACGTGGCCAGATAATGCGCGAGCAAAGCATCCGCACCAAAAAACATATCACACTTGATGAAATTGGAAGGCGCTTGGCTATTGGTTCGTTCAAACAATTGAATGTAATTGTGAAGGGAGACGTGGATGGATCTGTTGAAGCCCTATCTGATTCATTATTGAAACTTTCTACTCCAAAAATACAAGTTAGCATTATCCATAAGGGTGTTGGACAGATTTCTGAATCAGATGTGTTGCTGGCTTCTGCTTCAGATGCCGTTGTCATTGGTTTCCAAGTTAGGCCGTCACCTAGTGCCCGTAGGCTTGCCGATAATGAAGAAATTGAAATCCGTCTTTACTCCATCATCTATGACGCTATCAACGATGTGAAAGGCGCTATGGAGGGCATGCTTGAGAAAGAGATGGAAGAAGTGATTGTAGGGAATGCCGAAATACGTGAAATATTCAAAATCACGAAAGTGGGTACAGTCGCAGGTTGTATGGTAACTGACGGTTACATTAAGCGAACCAACCCGATTCGTTTAATTCGCGATGGTATTGTGGTTTATACTGGTGAGATGACTGCTTTAAAAAGATTTAAGGACGATGCTTCGGAAGTGCGCTCAGGATTTGACTGCGGTATCAGCATAAAGAGTTTTAACGATATGCAGATTGGAGATGTGATAGAGAGTTACGAGAACCGCGAGGTTAAAAAGATAGGCGGATAGTTCTTTTCAGTTTGTTTCATTAAACAATCGCCCTTTATGGAAAAAAAAATAGTTCGTGTTGGAAACATAGAATGCGGAAGTAAAGAATTGTTTCTTATCTCAGGTCCGTGCGTGATAGAGGAAGAAAGCATTATGATGAAAACGGCTGAGAAGCTTAAAGAAGTTTCTGAGAAGTTAAAGATCAAAGTCATTTATAAATCGTCTTATCAAAAAGACAATAGAAGTAACCTGAGTTATTATACAGGGCCAGGCGTTACAAAAGGTATTGCTTTACTTGCGAAGGTGAAAGAACAATTTGGGTTTCCTGTTCTTACCGACATTCATTATCCTAGTCAAGTAACGGAAGTAGCTACGGTTGTAGACGTACTTCAAATTCCAGCCTATTTATGTATGCAAACTGATCTGATGGTGGCAGCCGCAAAATCAGGAAGAGTGGTGAATATTAAGCATGGCCAGTTCCTCGCTCCAGAAAATATGAAACACCCTGTTGGAAAATGTGTTGATTCTGGTAACGATCAAATTATTTTAACAGAACGCGGTTTTACGTTTGGTTATAACGACCTAGTGGTTGATCCAAGAAGTTTTTACCACATGAACAAAACGGGCTACCCAGTGGTGTTTGATATCACCCATTCAATTCGAAAGTATGGAATTCCAAGCGCAGACTCTAAAGGTGGTGCCCGCGAATTCTTACCCGTTCTTTCAAAGGCTGGAGTTGCAGCAGGTGTGGATGGCGTGTTTATCGAAACCCATCCTGATCCTGAAAAAGCGTTGTGCGATGCAGCTAGTCAATTATCTGTTTACGAATTAGAAGAATTTTTGAAGCCCTTGATAGAAATTCATAACATTGAAGTAAGTACAAGAAAATAATTTATTACAGTCAATTACGCCCTATGGAATTATACCTCGACTCAGCGGATCTTAAAGAAATAGAAGAAGCTTTCAAATTAGGCTTTTTGAATGGCCTTACTACAACGCCTACGTTCATGCATCGCGGTGGAGTTACCGATATTGATGGTCTTATTTTGAAGCTGGCTAAGATTGTACCGGTACTGCAAATAGAAGCGTTAGGAAATTCTGCTGAAGAAGTAGTGGCAGAAGCAAAAAGACAATTGGCCTTAGGACTCGATCCTAAAAAGACCGTTTTTAAAATTCCTGTTTCATTGGAAGGAGTTCGCGCCTGCCACATGCTTAGAAAGCAAGATCTATTAGTAAATGTTCACCTTGTTTATACCCTGCAGCAAGCTTACATGGCAATGCAAGCAGGCGCTACCTACGTTTGCCCGCTTGTAGGTCGTTTGCAAGACCAAGGGCATGATGCACTTGAGCTGGTGAATCAATGCGTGAATGCAGTAGAAACCTATGGTTACGATACAAAAGTAATGTTCTCTTCGGTACGACACGCGGAACACGTTCGCAATGCCATTACGCTTGGCGTGCATACCATCACAGCTCCCTGGAAAGTATTAAAGGCATTGACGGAAAATAACTTTACCGCACTTGGCACACAACAATTCGTAGAGCACACTCGGCTATTAACAACAAAAGTGAAAGATGTAATAAAGCCGATCAATCCCATCGTAAGCGCTGATCTTTCAGTAACCGATGCGCTTATTAAAATGACGGAATTTGGTTTCGGAAGTGTGGGTGTTGTGAACTCCACAGGGTCTGTAATTGGCGTGTTTACAGATGGCGATCTTAGGAGAAAGCTTCAGGAAAAGGGCCGTGAAGTATTGGCTCTACCACTTAGTTCTTTTTCTTATAAAGCACCCATAACAATTGAAGCTACCGCTATCTTAAATGATGCTGCTGATATCTTTAAGAAAACAAAGGTAGATACCATTTTAGTGACCGATAACGGTAAGCCCGTTGGGATGTTGGATATTCAGGATTTGAAAGAAGAATAAACTTGGAGCTTACAGCAATCGAAAAATTATTCGCAGCTAAAGGTGGAGCATTTCTTGTTTCACCTTTTTCTTTGCAGCAAAAGCTATCAAAAGCAAAAGCTTTTATTTTTGATTGGGATGGTGTATTTAATTCGGGCACCAAGGGTGTTGGCCTCACTAGCAGTTTCAGTGAACCAGATGCAATGGGCACTAATCTACTTAGATTTAGTCATTGGTTACTGCGTGGCAGTTTACCAACCGTGGCCATTATCACAGGCGAAGCGAATGAATCAGCGATAAGCTTAGCCACAAGAGAGCATTTTACGTCCATCTACACAAAAGCGAAAAATAAGATCGAATCGTTGCATCACTTTCTTGAAACTAATCGCTTAACCGCGGACGAAGTTGTTTTTATTTTTGATGACGTGTTGGACTTGGGCATGGCCAAAAAATGTGGGGTAACGATTCAGATAAATAGAAATGCAAGCCCACTGCTCAACGATTTTATCCGCAAAGAAAGCCTCGCTGATTACGTTACTGCCAATGAAGGTGGCCAACATGCGGTGCGAGAGGTCTGCGAGTTAATCATTGGATTGACAGGAAATTATTCTGAAACGGTTACCCATAGACTTGAATTTTCATCGGAGTACCAAACCTATTTGACTTCTCGCCAAGCGGTTGATACGCTTGTATTCGCAGGTGGGGTTAAAATTCAATAAGGCTAATGTTAGCCGCGGCTGGGTGGAGTCTCTGCCTACGTCACGGTGTCTCTTTACCAATTTAATTTTTTAGGTTTTGAATTGGGCAAATCGGAGATTTGCAGACGCATTGACGTAGTCGGGAGGCTACGCCAAGCTGGGGAATTATATTAAAGATTTAATAAAAAAGGAAAAGCAGTGATAACTAAAATAATGATTTGGATATTGCTATTGCTAGGAATAGTGGGTTGTGCAAGGCATAAACTTTTTTATCAAAAAAGAATAAGGAACATACTTATCTGCGATACGATTTATAACGAAAATTTGAGAAAGGGATATTTGGCGTTGACAATTTTCCAAAGCGGAACTGGAACTCCGACTCAAATCATGGGTCAGAACTACTATCAGTATGGCCTTTCCACTACAAATGAAGTTTCTCCAGTCATGTTTTGTTTAAAAAATGAAATCATCTATTTAGTTTCTAAAAAAGCATTATTGAAGAATAACTATGAATTAGAAAGTTTTATTGACCTTAACGCTAAAGTCGGTGATTCGTGGGATCTAAGCCAGGGTGGCTTACTCGGCAATTCTCATTATTTGCTTGATTCGGTCGACAAATCTAAAGGACTATTTTACTTATCCCGTAAAAATATTATTGAAATTGACGATGCAATCGTCCCTTATCAAATGGTCATTTCAAAGAAAAATGGAATTGAACAAATTCGTTTAAGATTGCATGGTGATTCAACTGTTTGCAAATGCAATATGTAGTTTTCCTTTCTCCGCAGATTCTAGCCTCGGACTCTGCGCCAAATATTTTACAGTGATGGCCTTTTACTATTTTGGAGGTTTGCTCATTACAGTAAATGGCACACTTTACCACTTCGCAAGTGCCCTACCCCTCTTGCCAAGTACCACCACCAACTTAAAAACCTAATTAGTTCGGCAAAAACATGAACCAGTTCGCCAAAACGGGAAACCAATTGGTAAAAACGAGAAAATTGTTCGCCAAAAAAAAGACCGCTTTCAAGATGAAGCCGAGCTAGGTGTCATCAAATCTTAGATTAGAATAGATTGTCTTTACCTGTTTAATTTTTGAGATTCTGTGTTGAGTAAATCTCAGATTTGCAAACGCATTGACACAGTAGGAGACTACCAAACGGGGCGTTTTATTAATTTTGTTAGATGAATAATGAAAAATTTAAAACAACAGTAGAGGAGGTTTCTCAAATCGTATATGATACGGACGTTTACGAAAATATAAAGAAGATCACGGAAGCCTCAGAGGGTTACGACATTAGTTTTTTGTTCTTTAAAATTGTTGTAGAAATCAATACAAACTACTTAAGTCGCTTAAAAGAATGCTCGATGAAGGGGGAACGGAGAGAATATTTAATCGAACGAATCGAGAGTGAACTTAGGTATTATGTGATGCATCGAAAGAAATAGCCCTCTGCTTTTTTCTCTGCAGAGTCTCGCCTCTGGCTCTGCGCCAAATACTTTATATCCAGGAAACTGGTTTGGGAAAAGGGGAACAAGTTTGGTAAAATGGCAAACTGTGCTAACAATTATTCTAGCCTTATTTTTTCGCACTTTCAGAAGAGAATGGTACGTAGGTAAATTCTATAATAACTGCCTCAGGCGTTTTGCTTCCCGGATTTGAAAATTGAAATCCCGCTGAAAGTACCCAATGTTGATTCAGGTAATAGGCTCCTCCAACAGTGGTTTCACCTAAGTTATGGAGGCCCGAAATATTCTCGGCAATAAACAACAGTTTGTCTTCAATGATTGGCTGTTCTAGCCCAATTTGAAGCCCCAATCGGGTGTTTCCGCTGATTAACGGAAATCGGTTTTCCGGTCCCAAAAAAGTATTTGTTCCATAGTAAATTCCTGTAATAATCTTCGATTTATATTTAGGGATGAGGCTAATTAAATTAAGGTAATCATAAGACCCAAAATGTGCACCCTGAGAAAAGCCTGTTTGGGTTCCTAGCGCTAACTTGTGTCTATCGCTTAGCTCAAATGCTTTTTGAAAATTGATTAAGTAAAATGGAAAAACAGGATTGTTTCCGGAATTTGTGTTTGTTTGGATTAAGCCCCCCGCAGAGGTTGTATTTACATTTACTCCAACCAGATTAACTCCGAACTCCATATTCTTGCCCAAGCCCAAGCTAAAAGTTGAGTTTAACTGCACAACATCCGCTTCGATTGTAAACTGTTGTTGAAAGAAGGGCTTAGCTTTTGGAGTAATATCAGACGATGGAACATTAAACAAATTCTGCTGGCCAAAAACGGAGACCGATAAAAGAGAAAAAAAAACTAGCGTGAGACTTTTCAAGAAAAAAATAAGTTACCTGTGCAAAGATAGTTGTTGTACCGATTTTGTTTAGAAAGAATTAAAATCAGATCAATGTGCCTCTAGCCAATTTTTTCCAATCCCAACTTCTACCTCCATGGGTACTTCAAGCATCACCGCACCTTTCATCAATTCAATCACTTTTGGTTTTACAATATCTATTTCTTCTTTGTGCAAATCGAAAACTAATTCATCGTGCACTTGCAAAATCATTTTGGATTGTAAGTTTTCTTTTTGAAGCCAACGATGAATATTCACCATCGCAATTTTTATTATATCTGCTGCACTACCTTGTATGGGAGCGTTGATGGCATTTCGTTCGGCAAAGCCGCGGGTGGTAACGTTTCGGGAATTAATATCGCGGAGGTAACGCCTTCTTCCCAAAATCGTTTCTACATATTCCTTTTCACGCGCCATGTTGATGGCATCGTCCATATATCTTTTAATGGCAGAGAATTCAGTAAAATAAGATTCAATCATTTCAGCTGCTTCTGTTCTCGCGATGTTAAGATTCTGCGAAAGCCCAAATGCCGTGCTGCCATAGAGAATTCCAAAATTTACCTCTTTCGCTTTTCGCCTCATGTCGGGTGTTACTTCTTCTAAGGCCACTTTAAATACTTTGGCCGCGGTGGTAGTGTGTATGTCTCGCTTATTTTTGAAAGCTTCTATCATGGTTTGATCGTTCGCGAAGGAAGCGGCAATTCTTAATTCTATTTGCGAATAATCGGCCGACATAAAAAGAAAGTCATTACCTCGCGGCACAAAGGCACCTCGTATCATTCTTCCCTTCTCGGTGCGTATGGGAATGTTTTGTAAATTAGGATTGTTAGAACTTAATCGGCCAGTCGCGGCAACCGCTTGCCGGAAATCGGAGTGGATTCTATGATCGGTTTTGCTCACCATTTTAGGTAACGCTTCCACGTAGGTAGAGCGAAGCTTTTCATACTCTCTGTATTCTAAAATTTTTCTCGCAATTTCATGTTCGCCCGCCAACTTGCTCAGCACTTCTTCGCCCGTAGCGTACTGACCTGTTTTGGTCTTCTTCGTTTTGTCGAGCAATTTCATTTTGTCGAACAGCACCTCACCCAGTTGCTTTGGCGAGCCAATGTTAAATTCCGTGCCTGCCAATGAATAAATTTCTTTTTGAAGGATTTCAAGATCAGCTCGTAAAGAGTCTGCTTGAATCTTTAGTTCAGCCTCATCGATGCTAACTCCTTCAAACTCCATGGCAGCAAGCACTTGAAGCAATGGCATTTCAATATCGCGCATCAACAACGAATGCCTTTTATCTTCTAGCTCCCGGTATAGTTTATGTTTCAATTGAAGGGCAAGGTCAACGCGTTCACAAAACTGATTGGTTTTGTTCTCTTGCTCCGCTTGAAGTTGATAATCTAGAAATTGATTACATAAAATAGAAAGATCATGACTTGATTCTGGCTCGATGATGTAATGTGCTAGCAACGTGTCAAACAACTGACCTTTTACTTCGATGTCATATTTTTTTAGCGCAAGTATGGTATACTTAATGTTATGACCTACTTTTTTTATGGCACTATTTTCTAGTATTTTTTTGAATGAAGATAGGACTTCAGTCGAATCATTAACATCAACAAAGAAAGCCTCACCGATCGCGAAAGAGAACGAAATGTAATCGACTTTAAAATCAAAATTGGCAGCTCCGTTTGTGCCAACCTCAAGGCAAATTTCTTTTTGCGCTTCTAATTTTTGTGCCAGGGCTGCTCGCTCTTCCGAAGACATTACTGCCCGATAGTTTACAGCTGTGGCGTCAAAATTTTTCTTTTCGGCTGGAATTGATTCAACGGCCGGATTGTCGCCACCAAACATGGAAAGTTGAGATCCTTCATTTGAATGTGCTGTTGGAGTTGGCGTGGGTGACGGTGCGGTGAGACCAAAGATGCGCGGCATCATCGTTTTAAACTCAAGCTCCTCTAGTATTGGCTTTAGCTTTTCTACATCGGGTGAAGTATACAACAACTGCTGTTCATTGAATTCAATGGGCACATCCAAAACAATGGTTGCTAATTTTTTCGAAAGCAACGCTTGGTCGCCAAACTGTTCCACGCGTTCTTTTAACTTCCCTTTAAGTGATGCACTGTTGACTAACACATTTTCAAGCGTGCCAAATTGTTTTATTAAGTCGGCAGCAGTTTTTGGCCCCACGCCCGGTATGCCCGGAATGTTATCCGATGCATCGCCTTGTAAACCCAAGATATCAATCACCTGATTTACATTTTCTATCTCCCACTTTTCACACACTTCCTTAATGCCCATAATGTCAACAGCGTTGCCCATGTAAGCTGGTTTGTATAGAAACACATTTTCCTTTACAAGCTGTCCGTAGTCTTTATCGGGAGTCATCATAAAAACATCAAACCCCTGCGATGCCGCTTGCGTTGCCAACGTGCCAATCACATCATCGGCCTCAAAGCCGTCCATTTCCAAAACAGGGATGTTGAACGCCCTAATTATTTCCTTACACTTTGGCACGCCATAGCGAATGTCTTCAGGTGTTTCTTGACGGTTTGCTTTGTATTCAGTAAAAATCTCATCGCGAAAAGTGGGTGCAGACGTATCGAATGCTACGCCAATGTGCGTGGGCTTTTGCTTTTGAATAACTTCTAATAACGTATTAGTAAAGCCAAAGGGCACACTGGTATTTAATCCTTTTGAGTTGATTCGTGGATTTTTTGTAAAGGCAAAGTGCGCTCGGTAAATAAGTGCATATGCGTCCAATAGGAAAAGTTTTTTTGTGTTTGCTGACATGGGGCGAAGGTAGGAATTAGTCGCTTGACATTAGACAAAAGTGGTAAGACAATCTAGCGCATAAAAAAACCCGAAGGATTCCCTCGGGTTTTTAACTTAAAATAGTATTACCTATTTCAATCTAGCTTTAAAGAATTCTAGGGTGCTTTTATAAGCATCAGCGGTAAACTCTTTGTTATGTTTAGGATTGCTAGGATTTGCGAAAGCGTGATCGGCATCATAAGGTTTTACGGTTAGCTTTTTCCCAGCGGCTTTCATGTTGGCTTCAAACTTCTCGGTCATTTCCTTATTGATCCACTTATCTTGAGTTGGCCAGATGTCAAGAACATCGCTATTCAACGTTTTTAGTCGCTCCAAGTTATCTTCTGGTTGGCCATAATAAATAACCGTAGCAGCAGCTTGTTTGCCAGCTGTTAAGCTTGCTTGCATTGACTGCCCACCACCAAAGCACCAGCCAATAGTGCCGATTTTTGCATTTGGACCAGCGTAAGCCAACGCGCCCTTCACAATTTCATTCCCTCTGTCTTGCTTAAACTCTTGCATGTACTTACCTGCTGATTGTGGATCGCTGGCCACTTTGCCGTCATACATATCAAGAGCAATTACGTTTACATTGCCTAGGTCTTGATACAACTTTTCTGCTTCGCGTTTGATGTGGTCGTTCAAGCCCCACCATTCCTGAAACACAAATACCCAGTTATTGCTTTTCTTTTTTGCTTCGATAAAGTAGGCATTGGCATCCACGCCAGCGGTCTTAACAGTTATCATTTTACCACCTTCTTCGCTTACATGCACATAAGCAAGTGGGTTTGGGTGCATTTTCTTAAACTCTTTGTTGGAAGCAAACAGTGCGAACTTTTCAATTGGAGGCGTGTGGCAGACTGTTTCTTTTTCCTGAGCACTTACTAGGATGGTGAAACAGACGAATGCCGCAATAAGAAACGATTTTTTCATGATTATTAGGGTTTAGTTATTTTTTAATCTTTTAATTGGCCGCGAAGTACGCGGTCATAAGTAATAAAATCGGTATTGACTGGATCATACCCCTTCTCTCTCAACAAAACAGCCACTTGGCCGCGGTGGTACGTTCCGTGGTTTACTAAATGCGCCATAATATCGCCAATACTGTTTTCGTAATAGTCGTTAACATAATTGGTGTATTTAAGTTCACGCTCAAAGTTGTCGGCAGTTTCAATAAATTCAATCCAGAGAGTATTTGCCTTTTCAATCATCTCTCGTAATTGCTCAAGCGAATAATTACCCCACAACAAATATTCACTTTTGGGAAGGCCTGAAAAACGATTGTACCA
The DNA here is from genome assembly GCA_044349005.1 of Cyclobacteriaceae bacterium. Classification (GTDB taxonomy): domain Bacteria; phylum Bacteroidota; class Bacteroidia; order Cytophagales; family Cyclobacteriaceae; genus ELB16-189. Next base: position 18,021 of record JBIKRT010000011.1, on the reverse strand, counting down.
AATAAACTGTGCGCTCACCAAATGATTAAAAATGGAAAGTATCTTTTGATCGGTTACATTTTGATTTACAAGGCAGCTCACCACCTTTCGGTTGGCCCAGGCATTATATTGATACAATTTTAGGAAATAGGATTTAGTCATTACTTTTAATACAGCTTAAACTTTAGGTCTATTATTCGATTCTCTGAGTGGCCAGCAAAATTATAAAATGATTTACAATAATATCATGAACAAACCTATCTGCTTACTCTTTGTCAATGGTGATGATGGTCTTCTCGGTGACCAAGGCGCAAACAAAATACCCTACGGAAGAAATTGAATCGATCTATGATCTAACTTTTACAAAAGCTGAGCGCGACTCTCTTATCTCTAACCTTCAGGACTATCAAAAGTCATTTCAGGCAATTCATAAATACACTCTTAAAAATAGTGTCGGTATGTCGCTTGTATTCAATCCGATTCCAGCAGGCTTTACCATCAATACTCAACAAAAAGAAATAAGTTGGGGATTGCCTGCCGATGTAAAAGTACCGGAAAACAAAAGTGAACTTGCCTTTTACCCGGTTTACAAGCTAGCCGTTTTACTAAAGTCAAAAAAAATCACTTCAACCCAGCTAACGAAATTGTACTTGGAGCGAATTAAAAAATATAGTGATACACTTCAATGTGTCATCACGCTCCTTGAGGATTCTGCATTGAAGCAAGCAAGGCTAGCGGATGAAGAAATTGCAAAAGGAAAATACAGAGGCCCTTTACATGGAATTCCTTACGGGATTAAAGATCTCCTCTCTGTAGAAGGCATCGAAACTACGTGGGGAGCTGGTCCATACAAAGGTCAGGTATTGAACGAAACGGCAACTGTGGTTAAAAAACTCGAAGCCGCTGGGGCCGTTTTACTTGGTAAGTTAACGCTTGGCGCTTTGGCGATGGGCGATATCTGGTATGGAGGTGTTACGAAAAACCCTTGGGACTTAAAACAAGGATCGAGCGGGTCGTCTGCAGGTTCCGCTTCGGCCGCAGTTGCTGGGCTTGTTGCCTTTGCCATCGGCACCGAAACATTGGGATCTATTGTTTCGCCATCAACACGATGCGGTGCAACGGGCCTTCGCCCCACTTTCGGGCGGGTAAGTCGAAACGGTGCAATGGCATTGAGTTGGAGCATGGACAAGATCGGGCCAATCTGTAGGTCTGCCCTCGACTGCGGAATTGTATTGAATGCCATTCGTGGAGCCGATAAGCTCGATCCATCAACAAAAGACGCTGCCTTCAATTACAATTCAACAGCTGATTTTAAGAAGCTCAAAGTTGGTTTCCTAAAAGGACTATTTGAAGCCAACTATCCTACGAAAGAGAATGATCAAAAAACGTTAGAAATCATTAAAAATATGGGTGTTGATTTAGTGTCTATCGATATCGCTTCTTCCCTCCCGATCAACGCAATTAGAATTATGCTTACGGCAGAAGCGGCAGCCGCTTTTGACGAACTTACCCGATCCAACAGAGATAGCCTTCTAACCGATCAACGAAAGTTTGCTTGGCCAAATACGTTTCGTGCAGCGCGTTTCATTCCTGCCGTTGAATACATTAACGCCTCCCGAATAAGAGCTGAAGCCGTTCAGGAGTTTTATGAAAAGACCAAGGATTTTGATGTGATTGTTGCCCCAAGCTTCGGTGGCAATCAGCTCTTGCTAACCAACCTTACCGGGAATCCATGCCTTGTGTTGCCAAACGGATTTAATGAAAAGGGAAGCCCAATAAGTATTTCATTTATTGGGAAGCTGTTTGGGGAGGCTGACTTAGTGATGTTTGCCAATAAAATTCAAGAGGCCACAGAATGGGATGAAAAAATACCTCCCTTTTTTAAATAGCCTTTACTTTGAAACACGCTCTAGTCCTTCTTTCGCCTCTTTTAGACTTCCATCTTCTTTAAGGGCAGCTTCGAATAATTTTTTTGCTTCCGGTTTTTTACCCTTTTTCTCATAGATCTGAGCCAAACGCATATTTGCGCCAGCTTTGGAAAGTTCTTTTATGTTAACATTAGAGGCGAGATATTTTTTTAAACATTCTTCACCTCGGTCTAATTTTTGGCCCGAGATCGCGCTCACCCTTCCAAGCTGGTAAGTGGCCATCATATCATCAGGATTACTCTTTAGAGCATCTTCAAACAAAGAGAATGCTTGGTCATATTTCTTTTCTTTCAAATAAAAATTTGCGAGTGCAGAAACATAAGCCGGATCGGCTTTCACCATCTCTTTAAACTCCTTTTCAGCCTCAACTGATTTTTTTTCTGACAGGTAAACATTACCCAACTGTCGGTGACCCTCTGCCGGTTTTATCTTTATAATCTGGTTCGCCACTTCTTTAGCCTTGTCAACGCTCCCGCCCATAAACCCGGGAGCTTGCAAATAAAATTGAATCAGCGATGTTCGAGAGTCTAGATCCTTGGGGTCTAAGGCAATTGCTTTCTCCCACTCCTTTTTCATTTTGGGCGCCAGCATCCCTTGTTTAATCACATTTGCCTCTTGGGCTATTACTCCATAGGTATTTCCAAGCCAGCTATGGTATTCGGCAACTTTGTCATTTTTCTCCACAGCGTTCTCGAAAAAGTCTTCGGCATCATCATATTTCTTAGCTTCAAAAGCAATGCGCCCCAAATAGAACTGAGCAGCTGCATAATCGGGAGACTCGCTTTTTATGGGTGTCAAGATTTTAGAGGCTTCAGCAAACTTTCTTTCATCAAATAATTTTTTGGCAGTTTCAATTTTTGATTGGCCAATGGCGGCAAGCGACAAAAGACTAAAAAATACGATTTTCCACATAGCTTCACGGTTTAATTATAACACAGACTGATATTTCAATTAAAAAGTTGCTTTGTTCAACTGAAAACCTTGGCTTAACATACTCTTGCGCAAGAAGAAGTAAATTAGCAGAAATTTTTGAACATGAGAAACCTACTGCTTCCAGTGATACTGTGCATTTCTACCTGTTTAAAAGGCCAAAACGATTTGATTGGCAAACTATTTCCCACAATGGAAGTAGAGACGATCAATGATTCGAAAGTAAAACTGCCTGATAGCGTGGCTGGAAAATATACCTTGTTAGGCTTGGCCTATTCAAAAAAAGCGGAAAACGATCTAATAAGTTGGTTCGAGCCCATTTTCAACAAGTTTGTAAATAAACCACAAGGTGTCTTAAAAGGTTTTGGTCATGATGTAAACGTTTTTTTCATTCCCATGTTTACTGGGATTAACGCAGCCGCTGCTGGAACCGTAAAAAGAAAATCGCTAAAGAAAACTGACCCTCAACTGTTTCCTTACATTCTATTTTATAAAGGTCAATTGAAACCGTATAAAGAGTCGCTTAATTTTGATAACAAAGAGGCACCCTACTTTTTTGTGCTTGACCCCCGAGGAGTAATAGTATATGCAACAACAGGAGTTTTTTCAGATGTTAAACTCGATGAGATTGAATCTGTTTTGGAGTAACTAACTATTATTTTTTCATCCAAACATATTCTGCGACAGCTCTGCCAAAAAGAGAAAGGCCACTATTAAAAATTATTAAGGCAATTGTTCCATTCAAAACCCAAGGGAGATCATTCGACTTATCTATCCCCGCGTCAATTGCCAATGAGAGACCGAATCCCGTTAGAAGCAATCCCGAAATAGAAAAAAGAAGCCACTTTGTTTTTCGACTAAACTCCATACACTAGAACCCATCGTCCTCTTTTTTTTCTTCCTTCTTTTTATCTGACTTTTTCGCAGCGCTTGTTCCACTGCTTAAATCATAGGGAACCTCAACACCATAATAAGTTTGGCGAAATCGGTTTATAAAACTCAACGTCTCTTCATTGCTGCCAGGAACAAATACAAGCTCCCCTACTTTGGCTTTTGCCCCATTCGTCTTTTTGGCAATTATTTGATTGAACGTTTCATCTCCTGAATGAACCATCAAGCGGTTGTCTTCATATCCAAAATAATACCATACTTCGGGCGAAGCTTTAAAAAAGGTGTGAAATATTGGGTTACCGCCCTCATCTTTCTTAATTTCCATGAAGCCTTCGAATCCCCCGTTTATGTCTTTTGTTAATATATTTGAGACACCTAATGTGCCTTCGCTATAAAACGATTTTTGTTTCTTTGACCATTTTAAGTTTACGTTAGAAAAAACCAATGGCTTCACTAATGCAGGTAGGGTAGCTAGTGAGGTATAGCCTTTCAATGATTTCTGTTCATACTCCTTAACCGCTTTTTCGCCCACGATATCGGCTATCTTATACAATAATTCAGTTTGGTCGCCTAAGCCTTCGGCTACCCCTTCATTTTTTATCACTTCCTGAAGTGAAGACGCCATCAGTTGAAATGCATCTGAGGGGAGTTTCATTTCAGAGACTAAAAATGAATTCATCTTTATTTCGTTTGTCTCTAAATTACCACTGCCAATCACGGTGGCGTTTAACTTGAAGTCGCTGCTACTCTTGAAAAAATTAACGGGACCTTCAAACCTCACATCTTGCGTGTCTTCGTTATATGAAAAGATTCTTCCAGACAACTTATTGCCCGCTGCTTTTTCTCTGTCTTCAATTTTGAATTCCTTCTTTTCATTTTCAAAAAAAAGAGAACCACTGGGAATAAAAAAATCCTCGTGTTCGTCTGCTTTCTTATTAGTTATGAACGAGACATAGAGACTATTGTCGTCAGCAAAATGGAGGCCTGCATCTGGTTTTTTTCCTTCATCTGTCAATGCCTTGTCAAAATCGATAAATATCTCCTTTTCATCTCCCGTATTCTCATAACTTAGCCATAAATCATGACCTTTCACTTTCTTCAAATCGAGTTTCACAAATCCTTTTAGTTGCAACGCTGGTTTTGTTGCATACATAGTAAGGTCGCCTTTGAATAAAATACTTGGGGCGAGGTGAAATATAGCAGAAGGCTCAATCGTTCCTGTGGCAACAGTTTGTTTACCCATAGGCGTTTTGGCTTGCTTCGCGTTTGCTTTCTTAGGTCTTGTTTTGTTAGCCTGAGCTTCTGTTCCCGTTACTATAGGTTCAGATCGAAAATCAGACATTTTTATTGCAAACGTATCATTGGCCATATTGACATACTGATAGGTAGCATATCCTTTAAATTCCTTTCTAGAAATTATATCCACAACGCCACCCGTTAAACGATGATAACTATTCAGCGTATCAAGAATGATCGTGGTGTTCTTCAATTGACCGATTTTTGCGTTTTCGAGAATCAATACTTCATTATTTTCAGGTGTTATTTTTGCATCGGCCACGATGATGTAAGGGATCCCACTAACCTTCAATTCCTGCTTTTTGATATCATATTCTGCTTTCTCGGCATTGAATCGAAGTGAGTCTAAATCTTTGCGGGTAGTGTAGAAGTAAGAATCTTCAATTGCTACATCTGGTGCTTTACTCATTTGGATTTTTTGGGTTTTAAGATCCCAATGAGCATTAGGTATAGAGGTCTTAAATTGAGCAAAAGGGAAATCTATTGCAGCATCTCCTACCTTCTCAGGACTGATATCGGCGAAGTCTTTCTCAAGATTAAAAGTCAATTTAACTTTCTTACCTTTTAAAGCCGGCTTGGCCTCATCTGACGATTTTACGTTAAAAATGGCACGGCGGGCTGAAAACTCATTTCCCGCAAACTGCATTTGCTTAGACTTGGTTGTCGTGCCTAGCGCGTCCAGCAAACCCGCACCATGCACACCGTTTCTTGTCTCCGTTAAAGATCCGTTTAGCTTTGCCGTTCCTTCGTAAAGACTAAACGGCTCCTTTAGGTTCTTCAGGTTAAGACTGTCTTTTTTGGGAATCCAGGTCATCTTAAAACTTGGAATAGTCACTTGTGGAAAAGACACCCCATTTATTAGCTGCTTCTTTATTTCGGCCCTGTTACCTCTCGCAGAAACGGAGTCTTCATAGAAGGCAAAATCGTTGGATTCAATTACTGAAGCCAAATAATCAACCTTCCCTTTGCCTCTGAGGCCTGAGTTGTCAAGATTTATTGTACCAAAAAATTTTCCCTCGCCCAGATAAGTTTGATACCCTGCTTTTGGAACTTGGTGGATGAATCCAAATGACCTATCCTTCATTCCATGGAGTGTTTCTTCAAAATCAGGGAAAATCCCGTTTGATTTAAATACTCCGTCAAATTTCATCGACTCATGGTCAATGTAAGTTAGACTGTCCATCTGGAATGGAGGTGCCACAAAAGACAGTCCTTTGCTTACACCAAAATAGACTAGGTGGTTGGCATCGCCCTTTACTACCCTATGCTGCCCAAAATGAACGACCCCCCCAGAGCTAGCATCCATTCTAGGAAAATTTGGCTCTTTCCGTAAGCCCGCCTTATTATTTGGCATATTTACATAAAGCTTGCCGTGAGATTTATTCTTAGCACTAATCGCAGAAGAATCACCACCCACCATCGAGTTTTTAATTCTTACTCGAGAGCCATCCTTTTCAAACATGTAAAAACGAATTGAATCAATTTGACTTAGGTTTACTAAAAAACTATCGTAGCGAAATGTGAAGCTTTTGCCTATGATCTCAAAAGTTCCGGCATTTATCCTTCCATTAAACTTGATGTCTCTGTTTTTTAAGATTTTAATTACACTGTCTGGCTTAAGTGTTACATAAAGAGAATCACTTACAACAAATTCTTCAACTCCTCTCACCGTCATAAACTGCTTAGCAAGATTAATAGTAGCATTAGCCGACCCTTTTTTTGAATAGGATTGTATTTTCAAGTTATCATAATCTGTTTTGCCTTTTGCTGATTGGACTATATGAATAGCCTTGTCGCTAACATGAATTTTTCCGCTTTCTTTATCATATTCTATCATGCCTTTTTGAGCTAGGAAATCCATGGCAAGTTTGACTTCTTCAAGGGAGTATTTTCCGAGGATATCATAAACGGAAACGTCTTGCGTGCTTGCGTTGGTTGCATAATTTGCTACTAACGCCAGTGGATGGAATTTAAACCCTTGTCCACGAAGTATCCTATAATCTTCCGGATCATAGAAATCGTTCGACTCCAGAATAAGTGGTGAGGCTATGCCACTTCCGAAATCAAAAATATTTAGGCTATCTGATTTTAAATCCCATCGGAGTTGATCGGCATTAAAATCCATCTTAAAAAAATTGGAGGTAAATGGAGCACTTCTTAGACTGCCCTTTTCCCTAGAAATGGTTATATTGTCTTTGCCAAAATTGTAGTTGAAGTAAGCACTTGGATGGTAAACTGAATCTGAATCAATATAAATTGAAATTTTTGAGTGCTGCGAAGTGATGGTGCTATCCTTAAATTGAAATTCTTTTGACCAAGCCGCAAATTTTCTAGAGCTATCTCCTTTTACTTTTATTTGAGACCAGCCCCCTGCCACCGATGTGCTGCTAATCTTTGAACCTGATAGCGCAAAGCCACCCTTATATTCAACTTTATCTGTTCCCAATAAAACAGGTACATCATTGACATACGAAGCAAACTTGGGATAGTTAGCGGTTCGTTCGTCCTTATGCGCCACACTTTTAAATTCGAAAATGCCTAGTATAGTGTTTTCCACACGACCCAAATACGTTAATTTTCCTTGTCTGGCTTTTATAGAGGGTTTAACAACGTTGAAATTAAATTTCGAGAATTCGTAAAAGACAGAATCTTCACCCAAACCAGCGGAACTCCAATTCATTTTTCCACCTTCGCCAACAAAAAGATGGTCTATTAAGCCTAAAGTTCCTTTCGTGTTGGTTAAAAAAACGGAGTCAAAAGGAGTCGCAATATTGAACGAAAGTCGATCGAAGAAAAAAACTGGGCCGGTAACTTCTGGCTGTTGAATCGGCTGAAGATAACTGGGAAGGTTCGCAATGGTAGTATCGGGTTCTGGGGCAACAATAGGGATGGTGTCTGTTTCTGGATTATACGGTTTGGGTGGCTCAATGTAGTCCAATCGATACGTATCATCCATTACTCGAACTTTCAATACTTTATTGGAGGCCAACAAGTGATCTTTAAAAAATAACTCGCAAGAGGCTAGGTATATATTGGCTCTTGTTGCCGATTCTTTAGCTATCACTCTTTTGGTAACACGCAGAAAATTATCTAAAAGGGTAGGGTCTACGTTTTCCGCTCTGGCAATGGTTACTAAAGCGCCAAAAAAATTGAAAAAATGAGGTTTCATTTTGAATGACTTCCTCTTCATTAAAAATACTTGAGATTGAACGCTACTTTGTTGGGTTGGGGTAAGGTTGTTCCATACGTCTACAAAACTGCTTCCTAGCGCAATTGCTTCGACTCCTTTTGTGTTTTCAAAGGCAACTCGAATACTGTCTTGAAAACTTATATGGTAGGAGCTATCAACCGACTGACCTTTCGCGTAGAAGGTAATTGAAACCAACAAACAGCTAAATAATAAGAGCTTTTTCACGCCTAAAATCCTCAAATTCGGAATATTTTAGTAAAACTACTAATCACAGTATTTTTAAATGGAAAGGTTGTTTTCTACAATTTTATTAACAACAGAGCCGCCCACGTTTCTCTTTCGTCATTTGAAATTGTCGAAAGTCCATACTTGGCGGCCTCTAGCTTTAAATCCTCGACATCTTTTGTATAAAACCCACTCAACAAAAGTTGACCGCCTGGTGACAGATAATTTGCGTAACTATTCATTTCTGCTAACAAAACATTCTTGTTAATATTAGCCAAGAGAACGTCAAACTTGCCCTCAAATTTCATATCAGCAATGGTTCCTTGCATGAGATGAATATTCGGGCAACCATTATTTTCAATGTTTTCCTGACCGTTGATTGCACTCCACTCATCGATATCAAATGCTTCCACTTGCCTCGCGCCAAGTTTAGCGGCCATAATAGATAGAATTGCAGTTCCACAACCCGCATCCATCACTCGCTTATTCGTATGATCAATGATAAGTTGATTCTTTATCATCAAATAAGTTGTTTGGTGATGGCCTGTGCCAAACGACATTTTTGGTGTGATTATAATTTCATAAGGATACTTTTTTTCAACCTTATGAAACTCAGCCCTGATCAAACAGGTGTCATCTACAATAATCGGCTCCAAATTTTTCTCCCATTCTTCATTCCAATTTTGTTTTTGAATCCGATCCATCGAAAAGACGAATGGATCGACATGGCTGTACTTCTTTTTTATTTCAGTCAAGCCCACGTTATCAAAATGGTCTTCTTCCGCATACGCTTCAAAACCGTCTGTGGTTTCCAAAAAGGTATCAAAGCCAACTTCTGCAATCTCAGCCATTAAAATTTCTGAGAAGTCAGGATCGCAGGTAACTTGAAGACGTGTGTGGTACATACTATCTAATTTGAAGATTTGAAAATGAGGTGATTTGAAAATCAAAGGATTTGAAAATAAGGACTCCTGCACGCGAATTTTCAAATTCTCAGATTACCAAATTTTCAAATCAAAGGTTTTCAAATTGCTTTTACTATTTCTACAAACTCTCTTGACTTCAAAGAAGCGCCACCTACCAATCCGCCATCTACATTGGGCTGAGAGAACAATTCTTTTGCATTATCAGATTTTACGCTTCCACCGTAAAGAATAGAAATGGATTCTGAAACCTCAGCGCCATACTTAGATGCCAAGTGTTTACGAATCACTGCATGCATATCTTCGGCCTGCTGTGAGGATGCAGTCTTGCCGGTGCCAATTGCCCAAACAGGCTCGTAGGCAATTACTACCTTTTTCAATTCATCGGCCGAAAGATGAAAGAGGCTTTCTTCCACTTGCTGTTTTACTAAACTTTCATGCGTGCCGTTTTCACGGATTTCCAATGGTTCGCCACAGCAAAAAATTGGAGTCAATCCGCCTGCCAATACCTTATTTACTTTTGTGGCCAGCAATTTTGCGTCTTCGCCAAAATATTGTCTGCGCTCGCTATGCCCAATGATTACGTAAGGAACACCTGCTGATTTAATCATTGCAACCGAGGTCTCTCCTGTGTAAGCCCCCGAATCGTGCTCACTTGCGTTCTGCGCTCCAACAAAAATTGTAGCGTTCGCACCCAACTGATTTTTGATGGTAACCAAATACGGAAACGGAACGCAGAGTACCACCTTAACAGAGCCGTTCACTTCATCGGCAACCATGCCCATAATTTCAGAAGTTAATGCCTGAGCTTCCTCCAGCGTTTTGTTCATCTTCCAGTTGCCAGCTACAATTTTGTGTCGCATACTATTTTAATTTATGATTTTTATTTAGTTTCTACTTTGAAAATATCAGAAGGTTTTTCCTTCACTAATCGGAAGCTTTTTACGGGCCCTTTATAGGTAATGTGCACCAAATTCGATTGATCGTTATGGATTTCCTGAATAACACTATTATAAATCTCCAGCGTTTTGAATTTCTTCACACCTTCAATTTCGATGTAGCAAATAATCGCCAAATCTTCAATTTCGTGACCGAGATAGTGAATTTTCACGGGTTTATTATCCAACTTGAACTTCAGATGATCGGTCAAGTAATTGCTAACCAAAAGATCGATTGTTTGACCAGTTGGCGGATGTAATAAATCCAACTCCGGATTGTTGAGTTTTGATCGAATTGCCAGCTCTAAATCATCAATAAAAATACGCGAAGAGATTTGCAAGGCCTTGTCCTTTTCGCTGTAATTAATTTCGGAGACAGAAACGTGGATGGCGTGAAGCTGATTTGAAATTGCAGATTTAAGATTTAAGATTTGAGATAGGTTTGAGCTGCTAGTTTCGAGTTTCGAGCTTGATTGCGAGGCACACTCAAAGCTTGAAACTCGAAACCCAAAACCCGTAATCCAAAGCATTACAAATGCGATAACTTTCATAGAACCTCAAAATTACCCCGAATTGTCCTAAATCAAAATTACTTATACTTGCAGTTAGGAGATTTTACGCAATATGAGCGAGTTTCAACTTTACTTTGGACTAGGTAGGGATCACATTTTGGATTATGCCAATGGGTATGATCATATTTTGTTCGTGCTTTCATTATGCGCAGTATATGTTGTAAGTGACTGGAAACGGATTTTTGTTTTAGTAACTGCTTTTACGATCGGCCATTCCATTACCCTGGCACTGGCTACACTTAGCATCATTTCAGTAAATAGTTCTCTGGTGGAATTCCTGATTCCATTGACGATATTCATTACCTCCTTTAGCAATTTGTTTAAAACGGATAATTCTTCGACCCGAATCATTCAGGCAAACTATTTGATGGCGCTTTTCTTTGGTTTGATTCATGGAATGGGCTTTTCTAATTATTTGAAAGCCCTTTTGGGTAAAGATCAATCCATCCTATCCCAACTTTTGGCCTTTAATCTTGGCCTAGAGTTCGGTCAAATAGTTATAGTTGGTGTCTTTATGGTCATTTGCTTTACTTTAGTGGATTTAATGAAAGTGAATAGAAGAGACTGGAAGATGGTGCTTACTTCCGCTATTGCTGGTATTGCACTTGTTTTAATTAAAGACAGAATATTCTGGTGAAAAACGAGATTCGAAATGTAACCTTGACGCCAACAACTAACCCAAAAAACAACTCAAACTACTTGATACTTTATTATTAACTACAACTTATGAAACGAATACTACTCTTATTGCTTTTTCCCTTGTCATATTTGGCTTTTGGCCAGCAGGAAACCAAAACAGAAGCCCCGAAATGGCAAGGCAAATTTGAACAACTTGACCAGCTTCTGCCAACGCCTAATGAATATCGTACGGGTTCTGGTTCACCTGGCCCTAAATATTGGCAACAGCGTGCTGATTACGTAATTAATGCTGAGTTAAATGATGATACTCAAAGCCTGAGCGGAGCAGAGACCATTACGTATACCAATAATTCGCCCGATGTGCTAAAATATCTTTGGCTTCAAGTGGATCAGAACATTAATGAAAAAGACAACAACTCAAAAAAGACTGCTGTTACTACAGTTAAGGATTCAGCTTCCACTAAAGAAATGGCTGTTAATTTGCAATTATTTGATTTTGACGGTGGCTACAAAATCAAATCAATAAAGGACGCTACTGGAAAAGCCCTAACCTATTTTGTGAACCAAACCATGCTGCGAGTAGACTTACCGCAAAATTTAGCATCGGGTCAAAAATTTTCGTTTCAAGTAGAATGGTCTTTCAAAATTAATGATCGAATGAATGGTGCTTCGCGCAATGATAGCCGAAGCGGGTACGAATACTTCCCTGAAGATGGCAACTACCTCTATGCCATTGCGCAGTGGTTTCCGCGCATGTGTGTATATGACGATGTAAACGGCTGGCAGACAAAACAATTTTTAGGGCAGGGCGAGTTCACGTTGGCATTTGGTGATTATAAGGTGAAATTAACCGTACCGGCAGATCATATCGTTGCCGGAACAGGCACCTTGAAAAACCCTGCCTCTGTGCTTACTCAACAACAATGGGCACGATATGAAAAAGCGAAAGTTACATTTGATAAGCCTTTGATTATTTGCACACAAGAAGAAGCAATTGCCCGCGAAAAGTCAAAATCAAAAGATAAAAAAGTGTGGGAGTTTGAGGCCACAAATGTTCGGGATTTCGCATTCGCTTCCAGCAGAAAATTTATTTGGGATGCTCAGGCGGTGAAGATAGCCAACAAAACTCCGCTTGCCATGTCATTTTATCCCAAAGAAGGCAATCCGCTGTGGGAGCAAGAATCTACTAAAGCGGTTAAAAATACACTCACAACGTATTCAAAGTATTCAATCGATTATCCTTATCCGCAAGCTACGTCTGTTCATACTGCTTCCATTGGAATGGAATACCCGATGATCTGCTTCAACTTTGGCAGACCCAATAAAGATGGCTCGTTCACACCAGAGAAAAAATGGGGCATGATTGGCGTGATTGTTCATGAAGTGGGACACACTTTCTTCCCTATGATTATCAACAACGATGAACGCCAGTGGACTTGGATGGATGAAGGTGTAAATACCTTCGTACAATATAGAACACAGGTTGAAAATTATCCAGACATGCCACAGCGCAGAGGACCAGCTGACAAGATTGTTCCCTACATGAAAGGGGATAAAAATTTGATGCGCCCTTTAATGACGAACTCAGAACAGATCATTCAGTTTGGTGCAGAACAATATGCAAAGTGTGCCACCGGGTTGAATATTCTACGTGAAACAGTTATGGGGCCAGCACTTTTTGACAAAGCATTTAAAGAGTATTGCAGCCGTTGGGCATTCAAGCATCCTAAACCTGCCGACTTTTTTAGGACAATGGAAGATGCGTCAGCGGTTGACCTAGATTGGTTCTGGCGAGGTTGGTTTTACTCAACAGATAACAACGATGTTTCGCTGGATAAAGTAAAATGGTTTCAGGTGCGCAAGCCATCTTCGCCAGTTGAGAACAAAGATAAAACCGTGGCTAAAGGCGATTTAGCAACCAGCTCTGCAAATGATAAAAAATATGAGAATTTTGAAAAAGGGCCAGAGCTGTTTACTGTAATCTCAACTCCTGATCGCTTTTATGGGGAGTTTCAAAATCGCGTAGATGACAAAGCTATCATCAATAAACTCGAAGACAAAAACATCTATGAAATTACCCTTACCAACAAGGGCGGCTTGGTAATGCCCGTTATCGTTGAGTGGACTTACAAAGACGGCAGCAAAGAAATAGAGCGCTTGCCTGTAGAAATATGGAGAACAAACGAAGCTACTATCACTAAAACATTTATCAAACAAAAAGAGGTGGTGAATGTTTTAATCGATCCGTTGAAAGAAACTTCAGATATTAATACAGATAACAATTTGTTCCCGAGGGTGGCAATACCCTCTAAGTTCGATGAGTTAAAGAAAAAGACAAACTAAACAGTCCATAACTACCAACGAAGAACCAACACACTATGAAAAAAATTCTCTATTTTCTCTTTGCATTTACACTTACTTCTGCCATCGGTCAAGATTGGAAGGGTAAGTTTGAACAGCTGGATCAATTATTGCCAACTCCTAATACCTATCGCAGCAGTTCTGGTGCACCGGGCGCAGCGTATTGGCAGCAGCGTGCCGATTACGTAATCAATACAGAGGTGAATGACATCACCCAAGAGCTTACAGGTTCTGAAGTAATCACCTATTTTAATAACTCGCCAGAGCCACTTAAATACCTTTGGCTGCAGTTAGATCAGAATTTGTATGCCAAAAAAAGCCTTACAGCATTAAGCAATAATAGCGTTGTTGAAGATTCGATCGATGCAAAAACTTTTTCGGAAGATGTTGATGAAATCAATTACGAAGGAGGGTATAAAATAAAATCCGTAAAAGATGCCGCGGGGAAAGATTTACCCCATATTATCAATTACACCATGATGAGAATAGATTTACCACAGCCATTGAAAACGGGCGAAAAGGTAAGTTTTTCTATTGCATGGTCTTTCCCCATTAACGATCGCATGTTGGTGGACGGACGCGGTGGCATGGAGTATTTTCCCGAAGACGGAAATTATTCATATACATTGGCGCAATGGTTTCCACGCATGTGCGTATTCGATGACTATGAAGGCTGGCAAAACAAACAATTTCTTGGAGCGGGTGAATTTGCGTTAGTGTTTGGAAACTATCGTGTTCGCATTACAGTGCCCTCCGACCATGTTATAGGAGCAACAGGGTGGCTTCAAAATCCTAAAGAGGTTCTCACGGCTGAACAACTTCAGCGCTTCGAAAAGGCACGTAAAACATTTGACGCCCCCGTGTTTATTGTCACAGAAGAAGAGGCAAAGAAAAAAGAGACGGAAAAATCTAGCAAGAAAAGCACTTGGGAATTTTATGCAGAGAATGTGCGCGATTTTGCCTTCGCTACCTCTCGGAAGTTTATCTGGGATGCCATGGCAGTGAAAGTAGGCGATAAAACACCTCTTGCTCAATCGATGTATCCCAAAGAAGGCAATCCACTTTGGTCAAAAGAATCAACCAAAGCAATCAAAAACACACTTGAGGTGTATTCTGCCCGCACGTTTGATTATCCTTATCCTACAGCGTTTTCAATTCACAGCGCAAACCAAGGGATGGAATATCCTATGATCTGTTTTAATTACGGGCGTCCAAAAAAAGACGGAACCTATTCGGACCGTGTTCTAGATGGAATGATCTCGGTGGTAGTTCATGAAGTGGGTCATAATTTTTTTCCAATGATTGTAAACAACGATGAGCGTCAATCAACATGGATGGATGAAGGCTTGAACACCTTCCTTGAGAAAGAGACAAAAAGAGAACGCTATCCAACACTACGGCCAACGGGCACACCTAAAACTATTGTTCCATTTATGAAAGGAGACAAAAAAATAATGCGGCCGATCATGGCATCAGCAGATAATCAAGGTCGTTACCACGGCCCCAATGGGTATACAAAACCCTCCGCAGCGTTAACGTTGTTACGAGAAACTGTAATGGGGCCAGAATTGTTTGATAAATCATTCAAAGAATACGCTCAGCGTTGGGCTTTCAAGCATCCTAAGCCCGCTGATTTCTTTAGGACTATGGAAGATGCTTCGGCCGTTGACTTAGATTGGTTCTGGAAAGGTTGGTTTTACACTACCGACAATGTAGACTTGACTTTGGATGAGGTAAAGTGGTTTAAAGTGAAAACTACACAGGCTGATCCTGAAAACAAAAATGTAAAAGTGCAAGCAGGTGATATCAATAGCAAAACAGATGGCAATAAGGCAAGTGATTTTAGCAAGGGAGCTCAAGAGTTTACAGTCATCAACACTCCGGATCGGTTCTACGGAGAGTTTAAAAACAAAGTAGACGACAATGCCATTCGTGGAAAGTTGGAAGGGAAGAATATTTATGAGATTACATTGAAGAACACGGGTGGCTTAATTAGCCCTGTAATTATTGAGTGGACATTCAAAGATGGCTCAAAAGAAATCGAAAGAATACCTGCAGAAATTTGGAGAACCAATGAGCTTGAAGTAAAGAAGGTTTTCATTAAAGAAAAAGAAGTGGTAAGTGTGGTATTGGATCCAAACCTTGAAACAGCCGATGTGAATATTGAAGATAATATTTTCCCTAAGAAACCAGCGGAATCAAAATTTGATCAGCTGAAAAAGAATTAAATCTATAAAAACAAGGAATAGAAAGCCTGCAATTACAGCAGGCTTTTTTATTGAAACAGGTTGGCAATTTTATTAAGGTCTACATTTCCACCAGTTAAAATGATGCCTACTTTTTTGTTTTTGAATTGACTTTTGTCTTTCAGCAATGCAGCAAAAGGTACAGCACATGAAGGTTCAATAATTATTTTAAGTCGTTCCCAAATCAAACGCATTGCCGCTATTATTTCTTCATCGGTTACCGTGATTACTTCTTTCACATTTTCTTTTATAATAGGAAATGTTTTGTCTCCTAGTGATGTAAGCAAACCGTCAGCAATACTTGTTGGTGGCGATGCCGGCTGAATAGAACCCCTCTGCATAGATCGAAAAGCATCATCCGCCAGTGCCGGCTCACCTGCTATTACTTTTGTGCCAGGGGAAAAGAATTTTGCTGCCAGGGCTGTTCCACTTAACAAACCTCCACCACCTACTGGTGCAATCAGAAAATCCAGCTGCCCCGCCTCTTCCAGAAGTTCTTTTGCGGCAGTCGCCTGGCCTTCCATCACGTTATAATTATTGAACGGATGAATCTCCACCGCTCCTGTTTTTTCGATTACTCCTGCTAACGTACTTTCACGGGCTGCTAATGTTGGTTCACACTCAAATACTTCGCCACCGTAACCCAGCACACCTTGCTTCTTAATTGCTGGTGCAGTGCGAGGCATTACAATATAGGCTTTGATGCCCATGATCTTTCCAGCCCTTGCAATTGCTTGCGCGTGGTTACCCGAAGAGTGTGTTGCAATTCCCTTCGCGCGTTCTCCATCTGACAGTGAAAGCACAGCATTCATTGCGCCCCTTGCTTTAAATGCCCCTACCTTTTGAAAATTCTCACATTTAAAAAAAACTTCGCATTCAGCCATTTCATTCAGACTTTGTGATGTCAGTACAGGTGTTTTGTGAATAAAAGGTTTGATGCGCTCGTGTGCTGCCTCGATGGATTCTTTGGTAATCATATTTTTCCTATTTTTAATGAATTAAATTTATTGCGATAAAAATTTCTAAACCTCGCTTGGCGTAGATCCAACTACGTCAATGCATTTGCAAATCTAAGATTAGCTTAACACAAAATCTTAAAAATTGAATTGGTAAAGACAATCTATTCAAATCAAAGATTTAATGACACCGTGACGTAAGTCGGAGACTCCCGAAAAGCGGGGATTGGACCTTCGTATAATAAGATTTTGGGGTAGCTTCCGAAAAGTTACATTTGTAAAGTATCCAATGTGAAGAAATTTAACCTTTAAAAGCATGAAAAAACTTCTTTTAATCAGTAGTACAATTTTATTGACCAAATTCGCATTCGCTCAAACGAACTTTAAATGGGATAAGATAGATTCTGTTTCTAAAAGCAAATCGCAACTTTATTCTGACACTAAAATGTTTATCGCAGAAGCATGGAAATCCTCAAAGGACGTGATCCAAAATGACGACAAAGATGCTGGTATAGTTTTGGTGAAAGGATACAATATTCAAAAGGTAAATCATGTCGCTAATGTTTTTAAATATGTTTATCAATACACTGTTACATTCAAGATGAAAGAAAATAAATGCAGAATAACTATTGACAATGTTTATTGTGAATCCGCAAAACCTGAAGGATCTGCCAACTTTGAAATCTTGAAAATAGAACCTTTTGATGATGACTATATAAAAGGGAAAACTGGATTTTCTAGCATTGCACTTCCTGAAAAAAAGGCAAAAATAATGATGGAAAATTTGAAAGCCGATCTCCAAAGGATTTTAGATAACTACATAATTCAAACTAAACTACCCTCGCCTAGAAGGCGAGGGGTTGATGAGATCACTTCGGCTTGAAGCCGACTAAAGGCCATCGGAAACAGTGAAGTCCTCATCTTTCTTTTCTTTATCTTGATTCTCT
>JBIKRT010000142.1:0-7126 GCA_044349005.1 Cyclobacteriaceae bacterium | reverse complement strand
ACTATATAGAGAATCAAGATAAAGAAAAGAAAGATGAGGACTTCACTGTTTCCGATGGCCTTTAGTCGGCTTCAAGCCGAAGTGATCTCATCAACCCCTCGCCTTCTAGGCGAGGGTAGTTTAGTACTTTCTGTAAATCCGTCAAGTTTCTCAATCAACTTACTTTTGTTCGATTTGATATAATCATCATAGACTTTGATTATACTCAAATCAATAGTTGATTGTCTACAGAACGGACATCTATCGTCATCGTGGTTGTGAAGTCCTTTTTGAATCCAATCTCTTCCAACTTTGTTAATATGATTCTCGATTTCTTTTTGGGATTCTTCAAAAGAAAAACTTTGATGAATCGTTGACTTTAAACTTTGGAAATCAATAACCTCTGAAAGCCTTGTCAAAACAGTACTGATTTTTTCTTCTTCATTTATGCTTTCGAGTTTCTTAAACACTTCTTTTGGATTATCGCTGCCTATTGATTGCTTCATCCTTTGGATTTGACTTTCATTTAGATAGCTATCAAGCGAGAAAATATTGGGATAAGATCCTCCCTTTGCATTATAATTCCTCTTAAAAGATTCCAACTTAGACTCAAGGTCTTTCTTTATTTGATTTTCTTTTCCTCGCTTCTTTTCCTCCAGTACAGTAATCTCACTTGAAAGTGATTTTATTTTTATTTCATCCGCACCAATAGTGCCAAGAACTAATTGACCTTTATGTTTTTTATTCTCACAGAAGTCAAGAACTTCTAAATTGCTTTTTAGGAAATCCTCATTATAAACAAAGATCTTTTGATTTGCCGGAAGTCTTAGATTTGATGAAGAAACAATAGAACCTTCAAACTCAATTGTAAAATCTACCGTGCCTTTTCCATCTGCTTCAAGCGATAGAAATTCTTTTAGCTTATTGATATCGACTTCTTCACCTTGAAAACACGAGAAGAAACGAGACAAACTAGTTTTGCCCGTTCCATTCAAAGCATAAATCACATTGCTATGTTTACTCAACTCTTCTTCACACTTAAAATCAATTAAGTTCCGAAGGTTTTTGATCGACTTTATTCGTTTTAGCATATCTTTAAATTTACCTAATCCACCTCCTTAAACTTCTCATCCCCACACATCCGCACAATCTTTGGCATGAAAGAACCGAGTACTTCCACCAGATCTTTTTGGGATTCCATTACTTGGTGAATGTCCTTGTAGGCCATAGGAGCTTCGTCAAGGCCTGAGCCAATTAGCTCCACTCCTGCTTGTTTCAGGATCTTGTTTACTTGTCCGGGCAAAATGGTTTGCTTTGCTTTTGTACGCGACATCAAGCGTCCTGCTCCATGCGATGCTGAGTTGATGGATGCAGCAAGCCCTTTACCACGTACTATAAAGCCTGGCGTTGCCATAGAGCCTGGAATAATTCCAAGAACACCCTCCCCTGCTGGCGTTGCCCCTTTACGATGAACGATTATTTCATTCCCGAAGGCATTTTTCTCTTTCCACGCAAAGTTGTGATGGTTCTCAATCATAGCCAGGGGCGTCTCACGCAAGCCGATGGCCATGCGCTCATGTATCTGGTGATGACACGCTGATGCATAATCACCAGCAAGGTTCATGGCCAACCAATACTCTTGCCCTGCTTCTGTGTCAAGATCGAGCCATGCCAAATGTTTTGCTTCTTGTGGAAGCTTGCATGTTTCCATCGCCACCTTTGTGTAATAACTTGCAATGGTAGCACCCAGTCCGCGTGAACCAGAATGCGAAAGCACGGCAACGTACTGACCAGGGGTCAAATTGTATTCATTAACTTCCGTCAGGATTTCAACAATACCGAATTCCACGAAGTGGTTGCCACCACCAGAAGAACCGATTTGCTTAGCAGCGCGATCTTTCATTTCCCGTGCTATTTTGATCTCGGAAAATTCCCTTCGCTCCAAGATTTCATGGTCTTTTGGTTTCTTGAAAGTGGCCTGGCCAAACATGGTGTTGTTTACCAACATTTTTTTCAACGCTTCTTTCTTTTCTTCCAGTATTGTTGTCGGGAGGTCGTAAAGTGTCATGCACATTCTACAGCCTATGTCCACGCCCACTCCATAAGGAATAACGGCATTCTTAGTTGCCAATACCCCACCAATTGGAAGGCCGTACCCTTGATGGGCATCGGGCATCAACGCCCCACCAACCGTGATCGGCAGTTTCATAGCCATCTCCATTTGCCTAAGCGCACCTTCTTCAATAGCCTCGGCTCCATAAATGGCATAAGGCAACCTGCTTTCCGCTAATGCGATCGTGTCGGTTGCTGGTCTTAATAGTTCTATGGCAAGCTTTGAAAACTGCGCATGCGTCTCCAAATCAGCTGGTTGTCTCAGTACCTCAGTCAATAGCTTGGCTTGCTCATCCACAGTAAGGTGAGCGAGTTCCGTTTCGAGAATATCCAAGGCCATACCGAGTGCTTTGCCTTCTTGGTAGCCCAAGGCTTTTAATTCATTTCCAGTCATTTTCATTTCAAGGTTAAATATAACAGTACCGAAGGAGAGATTCGAACTCTCAAAACCTGGTTTCTAAAACAAGTATGTATTCCTGTTCCATCACTTCGGCAACTTGAGAAGACAAAAGGATTCGAACCTTCAGTCTGTTGGTTCGTAACCAACTGATTTTCCGTTTAATCTATGTCTTCGGATGTAGGCATCTGACACCTCAAAGATGTTTTGATGCCTCGTCAGGGCGGCTGGACTCGAACCAACGGCCTTCCCGTCCCAAACGGGATAATCTACCAACTGATATACACCCTGTGCTGATAGTATAAAATCAAGGCGAAAAACGAACAGTGAACAATGTGCTCTAACCACTGAGCTACATTATGCATTCGATAATTAATCGCGATGCATAAGGCGGGATTCGAACCCGCGACCACACGAACCTAAATCGAAGTAGCACTGCCCTACGGCACTTGATTTATTTTATAAAATTATGAAGCAACAATCGATAAGAATATTGTTGCTCTACCAACTGAGCTATCTGCCAATTGACAGAGTAGGATTTGAACCTACGACACACATTACCGAAGTAATTCTTATACACAACATTCATAATTTTAATTTCTTGAAAGGGCAAAAGTCCATTAGAGACTTTTTAACGTGACAGGTTGAAGTAACTCTGATGTACGGCACCTTTCTATCATGATAAAGCAATTTCTGCATAGAGCCATTACGGATTCGAACCGCTCGGCCTTTCGGCCTTCAACCAATAGAAGTATCTCTACACTACGGCATTCATCATAACTTATTTAAAATATGGAGTAAAAAACGAAGCAAGAAATGGGCACCGCATGCCGGGAATCGAACCCAGAACACTTTTCCGTGCATGACGGATATGTGATTCCTCCCGTGTTGAGCGAAGTATCCCGCTTCTACGACATCCAATTTTTTTTTTCAAAGAGCGTTTTTTGTGGGGCCAACAGGATTCGAACCTGTTATGCCATAGCACCTGATTTACAGTCAGGCCCAGCTCTCCAACGCTGGCGTGTCCCCGTTATTAATAACCTCCCCCTCCATCTGAGGGGGAGGACAGCTTTACAACTCTATCTTTTCAATTTCATCAAGCGCGTTCTCGCCATCTTCCAATGCAGATAGTACATCGAAAATTTTATCGGACCAGCCGCCTATTAAAAACACACCATCGGCACGTATATCTATTGGTGTGTTACCATAACCTGCCAAGTCGAACAAGTACAATCGTGCTTGTGGTGCCATCTTCTTGTATTGTTTCCACAAAGTGGTAATGCTATTTTGCATTACATTATCTACAATGTTGCTATTCCATAACTGGCAGTCGGTGAACATCATGATCTTATCCACCACCTTTCCGCGGTTGATCAAATCTTTCAGCACAAGATATCCATTGGTAGAATACCCTACTTCACCTTCACGCTTGTAAAATTCCTGAACGTTGCCCAGAATATTCTTACGAGACATATTGATGATTTTCCAGGTATCGCCAAACATACCAGTCTGCACGTATTCACAACGCGACTGCAGTAACATAGCCAACATCAAACCAATATCGTAGTTCATCACTTTGCTTTTTGCGGAAATTGCTTTCTGCATCGAAGCGGAAACGTCACAGGCAATCAACACCGAAGTGTTCTTTGCAAACCCACGAATATTTACAGCACTTTGATCCACTGCTTTTTCCAATGCATCCAATACCATTGGCACTGCACCAGACTCAAGCACTTTCACTTCGCGATAGGCCGCAAGGAATCGGAATGGTAACTGCTTTGACTTTGCCACTGCATAACGATCTGATAATAGTGTACACACTTCGCTCATCACTTCAGCAGATACATTTGCTTCAATTATGTTGCGCAAGTTTCGAAGCAACGCCATATATCCCATCTTATCACTGGTGACTAATTCTTCCCACTTCACTTGAAAAGCGGCCTGCTTTTCTTGCTCATTGGTAAACTTTTTCTGTCCTAAAGCAGACAACTCAGTCTCCCAAGTATAAGGCACTTCCAGTTCATCCTTCGCAATCTTGTTGAAAAGCACTTGCTGGTTTTCGTTCATCGCTTTAGGGTGAACAAGAAACAAGGCATC
This sequence comes from Cyclobacteriaceae bacterium, assembly GCA_044349005.1. Classification (GTDB taxonomy): domain Bacteria; phylum Bacteroidota; class Bacteroidia; order Cytophagales; family Cyclobacteriaceae; genus ELB16-189. The sequence goes on along the minus strand of JBIKRT010000142.1, from coordinate 2,541 downwards.
TTTCAACTTAATCTCTGAAGCACGGTTATACTTTGCGAATTGATATTCATCAAATCGGTTGAATGCATTCGCTAATCCATGTTGAATCTGCTTGGAAAGTTTATTCAACTTCTTTGTCGCTTTACGTTCGTTGGCCAATTGATAAAAGGCCAGCAACTCCGTAATTTCATCAGCACGCAATACCACACCTTTAACAGCTTTACTTACCAAGCCGTTACCCGACTGAACCTTAGCCAACTCTACTGCCAATACCAAAGGCACACTGCGCATATGCATTTTTGTACGTGCATAAATGGCCAAACGGGCAATGAAGGCAGGTTCATTTTGTTCAATCAGAGTGCGTATGCGAGTCAAACGTGCATTGTCCGATTCGTAAAACTTGTTGCTCAATGAAGTTGTCACCACTGCACTGTACAATTCAGTACGTTTATCCAATGGAAAGGCTTTTGCCCCTTCAAAGTTGGTCACTGGTTTTGCTTTGCGAAATACATTGAACTTCATAACTGTTTCGTTTAATTGACGATACAAAACTGCAGGCCTTCTGCGCAGTCTATTTGCGCAGCAAAAATATTTCTACTATTTTTTCAAAAATATTTTCAAATGCCTGTTAATCGCAATGCGCTTATTCGTTTTAGAACCATCGATAACTGTCTGAGAAACAGACAACGTAAGTGGACGTTGGAAGCTTTAATAGAGGCTTGCTCAGATGCCCTTTATGATTATGAAGGTATTGATAAGGGGGTTAGCAAACGCACTATTCAAATGGATCTGCAATTAATGCGTAGCGATAAGTTGGGCTACAATGCGCCCATTCAAGTATTAGAAAAGAAATATTATACGTATGAAGATCCAGATTACTCCATCACCAATATTCCACTCACCAATCAAGATTTGGGAAAACTAACAGAAGTGGTGGAGATTTTAAGGCAGTTCAAAGGATTCAGCCATTTTCAAGAACTCAGTGGCATGGTGCAGCGATTGGAAAACAAGATACACAGCGTAAAAACTAATCAAGAGCCCGTTATCGACTTTGAGAAAAACGAAAACTTAAAAGGGCTAGAACATATTGAAACACTTTATCAAGCCATCATTCAGAAAAAAGTTGCTGAATTAAGTTATCAAAGCTTTAAAGCAAGAGAGGCCAACGCATTTGACTTTCATGCCTATTACTTAAAAGAATATCGTAACCGGTGGTTTGTGTTGGGAATTAAAAATAAAAATGCACCTATACTAACTCTTGCATTAGACAGGGTTATTGACATCAAAGAATCTAGCACAAAATATATCGAAAGAAAGGGGTTTCAAGTGACCGATTATTTTCAACACGTACTTGGCGTTACAGTAGAACCCAATACAAAACCAGAAGAAGTAGTTTTGTTTGCCGAAAAAGATACCGCTCCTTACATTACCACGAAGCCAATACACCATAGTCAACGCGTACTGGATACTCAGCCCAACGGAATTACATTTTCGTTGAATGTGCAACTCAATTTTGAATTAGAGCGCGAGATACTGGGCTTTGGCGATCGTATAAAAGTAATTGCGCCTGAAAAACTTAAACGAAGGATCAAAGAAAAATTTGAACACGCCTTAGACCTTTATCAATATGAATTCTCCAGTAACTCATTACCCAATGTTCTCAAGAAAATGCAACATAAGGGGTTTGCTATTCTGCGATATGTCTATACGCGAAAGGAAGTTAACGTAATGAAAGGGATACTTGACCAGTTTATCAAGAAGAATTTATCTACGGAAGCATTTTCTATAAGGCGGTTGTTGATGGAAATTCCTGAACTAAAAGATCATGTGGTAAACAATAATCTAAGAACCATTTTAAAGAGAATCGATCCAAGTCTCTACTTAACAAAAGCAATTTTCTTTGATAAAACACCTGAAGGTAATTGGTTCGTAACTTGGCATCAGGACATAACCATCAATGTCAAGTCTAAAACAGATGCAGCTGGGTTCAATGGGTGGTCAAAGAAAGGAGGATTTTATAGCGTGTGCCCACCTGAAACAATTCTAAAAAACACCATTACCGTCAGGGTTCATCTGGATGACACGGACGAAGCAAATGGAGCACTTAGGGTAATTCCAGGTTCGCAAAATAAGAAACTGTCAGATGAAGAAATACAACTTATCTCGCAAAACAGCATCCCTTTCAGTTGTAATGTGGAATCGTGTGGTATTCAAATTATGAAACCACTTTTACTGCACTCATCATCCAAATCCATCAATCAAAAACACAGAAAAGTAATCCATTTGGAATTTAATAGTATTGATTTACAAAATGGGTTGGAATGGGCGGAGTATGTTGAAATCTAATCGGTCAAAATCGGATGAAATTATGCTAGATTAAAACTTCCCGTCCCCAAGCAAAAAGACGAATAATGATTATGAACATTCCGCTATGAACTAAATAGTCACTCCTTAAAAAGCCCAATGGGATTAGTTTTTGAATAAAATCGATCGAATTGAGTTGAAACAATCTGCAAGAAAGTCGGGTTTTATCTTTAAAACCTTGCAGATTTTTTATGCTTA
>JBIKRT010000072.1:0-23374 GCA_044349005.1 Cyclobacteriaceae bacterium | reverse complement strand
TTTCTGGATCAAAAAAGAAAGCGGAAAGTAATGGAAATGAAAAAGCTAATTCATAAGTTTGATATCACACCTGACGACCTCGGTTTGCAATTGAATATCAACAACTTGTAAAACGTTAGTCAGAATAAATGCCCTAAAGATTAGTACAATTCATAAAACTCGGTACAGTTCTACTTCTATTCTACTCCTTATCTTTTATCCGTGGATATACTTTTTTAGTAAAAAGAACTTGAAAAGGCAATTGAGAGAAGCTCCTCAACACGCGGCCATCTACAACGAAATTTTTACCCTCAATACTTCGCTAGTGGTGCTTCTGTCTAAGCATTTGATTATAGAGTTTACAAAATCAGAATAAGCAATTACTACCGTTGCGCTCCAATTGCTGGAGTTCGGTGTCTTTCTTGCGAAGCGAAATTAATCCGCTATTTTTGACGTCATTTTAATAAGCATGAAGATTTCTTACAATTGGCTAAAACAATACATCGCGCTGCCCGAATCGCCCGAAGAAATCGGCAAAACGCTTACCGCTACCGGGCTTGAAGTAGAAAGTATTGAACCATTCGATTCTATTAAGGGTGGATTGAAAGGTCTTGTAATTGGCGAAGTATTAACATGCGCCAAGCATCCTAATGCAGATAAACTTTCGGTTACCACTGTTGATGTTGGCCAAGAAAAGCCCCTTCACATTGCATGCGGAGCACCCAATGTTGCTGCTGGCCAAAAAGTAGTTGTGGCCGTGCCGGGCAGCACCGTTCATCCGTCAATCGGAGAGCCATTTGCCATTAAAGTTTCTAAAATACGTGGCGAACTTTCTGAGGGTATGATTTGTGCAGAAGACGAAATTGGTCTTGGCACTTCACACGCAGGTGTTATTGTACTCAATACCACTGTTGCAAACGGTACGCCAGCCGCTTCTTTTTATAATGTTGAAACGGATTATGTTTTTGAAATTGGCCTTACGCCCAACCGAGCAGACGCGGCTTCGCATCTAGGCACTGCGAGAGATGTTAAGGCGGCTTTAAACCGAACTATTTGCCTGCCAGGCGTAGAAAAATTCAAGGTTCAAGATTCAACATTGAAAATTGATGTGGTGGTAGAAAATGGAGAAGCCTGCCCGCGCTACTCGGCTGTTACCCTTTCGGGGATAACTGTAAAAGAATCGCCTGCATGGCTTCAAAACAGACTTCGCTCCATCGGCTTAACGCCAATAAACAATGTAGTTGACTCAACCAATTTTGTGCTTCACGAATTAGGGCAGCCGTTACATGCGTTTGATGCGTCCAAAATAACTGGCAACAAAGTAATTGTAAAGACACTTGAAGCCGGAACAAAATTTACTACACTAGATGGCAAAGAACGCACACTCACTGCCAATGACTTAATGATTTGCAACGAGAAGGAAGGCATGTGCATCGCGGGCGTTTTTGGTGGGTTAACTTCGGGAATAACATCCTCCACTACATCGGTGTTTTTGGAGAGTGCTTATTTTTCGGCTACCACCATCCGCAAAACTTCTCAACACCATCAATTAAAAACGGACGCTTCGTTTCGTTACGAACGTGGCACCGATCCTAACATGACGGTGTTTGCGTTAAAGAGGGCTGCGCTGTTAATCCAAGAAGTTGCTGGTGGCACAATCTCTTCAGAAGTGATTGATGTATATCCCACCAAAATTGAAAACAAAACGTTCGAGGTAAAAGATAAAAACGTAAACCGACTCATCGGCAAACAAATTCCTAGAGAAACTATTTTCTCCGTACTTGAAAGATTAGACATACAAATCACTGAAAAGACAGAAACTAGTTTTTGCGTTTCTGTTCCAGCGTATCGTGTGGACGTGGTTGGTGAGGCGGATATTGTCGAGGAGATTCTCCGTATTTATGGAATTAATAACATTGAGCTATCGAATATTGCTGGCACTGATTACCTCTCTGAGTTTCCCGCCAAGGACATCAATAAGTTTAAGAGAACCATTGGCGAAATGTTGGTAGCCAATGGTTTCTACGAAATCTTAACTAATTCACTTACAAATTTTGCGTATCAACAAAAGCAGAAACTTACTTTTCAAGGTGAGCCTGTTGAAATTTTAAATAAGCTCAGCGAAGAGCAAGGCATTTTAAGGCAAACGATGCTTTTCACAGGCCTTGAAGTATGTGCCCACAACATCAACCGCAAACAAAAAGACCTGAAGCTATTTGAGTTCGGAAAAGTGTATTGGAGAGAATCCAAAATTCAACATTCAACATTTAGTTATCAAGAAGAAGAGCGGTTGGCCATTTACATTACGGGTAACAACGAAGCAGAAAACTGGCAGAACAAAACCAAACCAACCAATTTTTATGATCTAGCGCAGCAAGTTTCTAATATCTTGGAAAAATGTACCATTCATAATGCGAAGCAAGAAACATTAGAAAGTCATCCGCTTCTTGAATATGGAATCAAGTTATTGCAGGGAAAAACTGAGATTGGAATTGTTGGAAAGGTAAAACCTGTATTAGCAAAAGAACTTGGCGTGAAGCAGGAAGTTTTTTACGCTGATTTGAATACTGCAATCCTGTTCAGGTCGGCAAGTCCGAAATTTAGAGTGGAGGAGATTTCGAAATTCCCTGAGGTAAGAAGAGACCTTTCATTGGTATTGGATAAAAGTGTAAGTTTTGCTGAGATAAAACGGCTGATCCACGAAACAGAAAAGAAGTTTCTGAAAGAAATAATCGTATTTGATGTGTACGAAGGCGATAAAATCCCGGAAGGAAAAAAGGCATACGCGCTTGGTTTCACGTTGTTTGACAACTCAAAAACACTGACAGACGAAGAGATTGAGAAGGTGATGAACAAATTGATGATTGCCTTTGAGCAAAAAATGGGAGCGCTGATTAGGAAGTAGCCGATAGCTCTCCATCGCTATGGACCATTGACAATTAGACCATCGACTAAAAACTATTGACTATAACATAAAATGTTGTAAATTTCTTTCATGGATCAAGAAGCATTAAAAACTAGCCTAAATGGGTTGGAACGAAAAATCCTAGTCCTTCTCAATGAACACAAATCATTGAAAGAAGAAATTCGTAGCCTCAAATTGGAAACGCACGATCTGAAAGATAACCTCAAGGCGAGGGATGAGCAGTTGCATAATTTTAAAAATCAGATTAAAATCACTAAAATTGTAGACCAAATTAACCCGGAAGACGGAAGTGCCACGGAGTTGAAAAGGAAAGTAGAAGAGTATATTCGAGAAATCGACAAGTGCATAGCACACTTAAGCAGATAACCCGATACATGGAAGAACTTTCTATTAAGATCAAAATAGCAGACCGCGAATACCCCATGAAGGTGAAGCGCAAGGACGAAGAAAGGTTGCGGTCAGCAGGAAAGTTGCTCAATGAGAAGATCAAACACTATCGGGAGCAGTTCGGAATAGATGATAAACAAGATCTGTTGGCCATGGCCGCCTTCGATTGTTTAATAGATAAACTGGCAGAGGATGAAAATCTGCAAGTCATCGACCAAACTGTGGTGGAAAAGATGAACCACCTTAATCAGCTAGTTTCTCAAGCTCTCTAGTCCTTTCAATCCTGCCTTTTGTGGCCGATTGGCCAATTCGGGTGTTTTTATACACCTAACATTTTTAAAATGGATATTATAACAATAGTAATCGCGGCCCTTGTCAGTACGGCTGCAGGAAGTTTTCTTGTCGGCAACCTACTTTATAAACGTAAAATCAAAAAGACAGAGCAAAATGCCACCTCTAAAGCTTCGCTGATCATTAAAGAAGCAGAACTTCAAGCAGAGAACATCAAAAAAGATAGAATCTTAGATGCCAAAGAAAAGCTTCTAAAAATGAAGCAGGAGTTTGAAGAAGAGGCAAATCGCAAGAAAAATCAAATCATTAGCAACGAGCAAAAAATAAAACAGCGCGAAACGCAGCTGTCGAAAGAGCTGGAGCAGGTGAAAAAGAAAGAAACTGATTTAGATGAAGAGAAAAGAAGCTTGGCTCAACAACACGAATTAGTTAAAAAGAGAAAGGAAGAACTTGATAAGTTCAACGCTCAAAAAGTGGCTGTGTTGGAAGGAATTTCAAAACTAAGTGCCGAACAAGCCAGAGATCAACTGATCGAGTCGATGAAGGAAGAAGCCAATACAAAGGCAAGTTCTTACATTAAAGACATCATGGAAGAGGCTAAGCTTACTGCTACGAAAGAAGCCAAAAAGATTGTTATCGAAACTATTCAGCGCACGGCAACCGAGCACGCAGTTGAAAATTGTGTATCCATCTTCAATATTGAAAGTGACGACATTAAAGGAAAAATCATCGGTAGGGAAGGCAGAAACATTCGTGCGCTAGAAGCGGCCACAGGTGTAGAGATTATTGTGGATGATACTCCAGAAGCCATTATCATTTCTGGCTTTGATCCCGTAAGGAGAGAAATTGCAAGATTATCGCTCCACCGCTTGGTACAGGATGGCCGTATTCATCCAGCGCGTATCGAGGAAATCGTTGCCAAAACAACTAAGAATATTGACGATGAGATTATAGAGATTGGCGAACGTACGGTGATTGATCTTGGAATTCACGGTCTTGCGCCCGAGCTCATTAAGATGGTGGGCAGAATGCGCTTCCGCTCGTCTTATGGTCAAAACTTATTGCAGCACTCGCGCGAAGTTGCCAACCTCTGTGCCATCATGGCTGCCGAACTAGGACTTAACGTGAAACAAGCAAAGCGGGCAGGGTTACTGCACGATATAGGAAAAGTGTGGCCAGAAGAACTAGAAAAACCACATGCCATTGTGGGTATGGAGCTGGCAATTAAGTATAAAGAACATCCGATAGTGTGCAATGCCATTGGTGCCCACCACGATGAAATTGAAATGACCAATATTCTTTCTCCCATCATACAATCGTGTGATGCCATTAGCGGGGCAAGACCCGGTGCGAGAAGAGAGGTGATGGAACAATACATCAAGCGCTTGAAAGATTTAGAGCAAGTGGGATTGAGCTTTGATGGGGTAGAGAAATGTTATGCCATACAAGCAGGCCGCGAATTGCGCGTTATTGTAGATGCTGAAAAAGCTACCGATGAACGCGCCAGCCAATTGAGCTTTGACATCTCACAAAAGATAGAAAAAGACATGCAGTATCCTGGGCAAATCAAGGTGACTGTGATTAGGGAAATGAGAAGTGTGGCGTATGCGAAGTAGAATTAAATTAAAAAAATGCATTTAAAGAGCATCGATATAGAAGGTTTTCGAGGTATTTCAGAATTGAGAATGAGCAATTTTGGCCGAGTAAATATTTTTGTTGGCAAAAATAACTCAGGAAAGACTTCTGCTCTTGAGTCAATTTTTCTTCTTGGCGGAATGACGAATCCCGAGATCATACTAAAAATAAGTAATCAAAGAGATCTCATTTTAAATGATGTTGAGGATTTTCGATACATTTTCAATAATCTTGATTACAATTCTTCCCTTCGCCTCAGCGGAACCTATGATCAAAGCGATCATTTTCGTGAACTAATCATCAAACCGAATAAGAATTCCAATAGAGATATTAAGCAAATTAATAATTCATCCTTAGATTCTAGTTTCATTTCTGATGCCATAACTGAATTGAGTCTTCACTCAACTTATAAAGAGGTTCACAAGCAAAAGGTTTCCATGGATTCGAAATTGATCTTCTCGCAGGGGTCATTTTTGGTTGAATATGCAAAAAACTATGTTGAAAAATTTAGAACCACCCTTTTGCCTCCACGTTGGACCACCGCATTAAATCTTGAAAAGAAATTAGAGGATTTAATTATTACCAAACAATTATCATCAATTGTCAATGTCCTTAATAAAGTTGATCCAGCCATACAAAGTATCTCACTTGGCACAGGTGGCATAATTTTCATCGATATAGGTTTATCAAGATTGATTCCAATAAACCTTTTGGGAGATGGAATGAAACGCTTATTGTCAATTCTTTTGACTATGCCCGATGCTAAAGGCGGAATAGTTCTTATTGATGAAATTGATAATGGACTCCACTTTAGTGCCCAGAAAACCATGTGGAAGGCTATTATAGAAGGGTGTAAATTTTACAATGTTCAACTTTTTTGCACCACTAATAATTATGAGACTCTTAAAAACTTAGCAGAAGTCGTAGACACAGAGATGAGTGACTTTAAAGAATCAGTTAAAAGTTATACCATCAGAAAATCCGGAGATAATACCTTAGTCTATGAATATGATTTTGAAAAACTTGATTTCTCAATTCAGCAGGATATAGAATTCAGATAAATGATAAAAATCTTCGTTGAAGGAAAAGGTGATAAGATTTTTCTAAAAGCGTATATTGAATTCTTGCTAAAGGAAGGTCATCTAAACGCAACTGTATCTTTCGAATTTATTGATTTAAAAGGTTGGACCAATATTGGGACAGTTAACAACACATTCATTGAAAACTCTGATTTCGGGGGAATCAATTTGGTTATATTGGACGCAGATCACCCATCGAATCAGGGTGGTTATACTAAAAGGCTAATAGACATTGAAGCAATCAAGTCCAAGAACGCGCTCATTTTTGACCTTTTTCTTTTTCCCAATAATGAAACAGATGGGGATTTTGAAACTCTCTTGGAGGCAATAGTTAATCAAAAGCATAATGGATTGCTAAAATGCTTCACGGCTTATGAGGATTGTATTGCTAAACACAATCTTCCAGATGCCAAAGTGATTTATAATTTGCCCATTAGAAAATCGAAGATATATTCTTACATTGATGCTTTCCCAAAAAGCAGGTCAGAAAAAGAAAAATTCAAGCTAGGTGATTATTTCTTTGCTAATCCCGAACTTTGGAATCTTTATTCTGCCTCACTAGATCCATTGAAAAGCTTTTTGCTACAGGCTTTCTCAGCTTTAAAATCAGAAAGAACTTAGCTCGATGATATGCTTCCCTCCCGAATCGCTGTAAAAGTAATTTTCTTCCTCAATGGATTTGCTCACGCTAATTACATGGCGAGGTTGCCACGCATACAAGAGCTTTATAGTATCGACAATAGTCTCGTTGGGTTAACGCTGCTGGCATCTTCAGTTGGTGCATTGTTTGCCATGCCCTTTACCGGATGGTTGATTATAAAAAATGGAAGTAGAAGAATCGGGATCGTGTCGGTGGTATCGTATTGCTGTCTGCTCCCTTTCATCCCGATTATGCCATCCTTTTTTGGGTTGCTATTTTTATTTTTTTTGTTGGGCGTTTCGGCTGGTATGCTGGATGTTTCCATGAATTCGCAAGCCGTAATGATAGAGCAGCACGTGGGAAAGCCCATCATGACTTCCTTCCACGCACTGTTCAGTATTGGCATGATGGCAGGCGCCTTGGCAGGTTCGTTTTTTACAAAGCTGAGCGTTGGGTTACTTCTTCATTTTTCAATTACATCTCTCTTGTGTGTGGTTCCAATCTACCTGTCGGTAAAACATTTAGTGAACGATAAACCCGAAGCCAAGAAAACTTCTGAGCCACTTTTTCGACTACCGAACGGAGCCATGGTAAGCATTGGCTTAATTGCGTTCTGTTGTATGCTAGGGGAAGGTGCTATGGCCGATTGGAGTACAAATTATATGGAAGTAATAACAAAGGCTGACCCCGCGCTTGCTCCAATAGGTCTTTTCGCTTTTGCACTAGCTATGACAATCGGAAGATTAATCGGAGATGCTGCCAGAACAAAATTTGGAGATAGAAGGCTCATTATCATATGTGGTGTAATTTCGACTATTGGGCTATGCTTAGCCATTGCAGTAATTAACCCGTTTGTCGCAATCTCTGGTTTTTTTATTGTGGGTTTGGGTCTTTCGGTGGTTGTGCCTGTCGCCTACAGTATAGCGGGAAACTCAAAAGACCTGCCGCCTGGTGTTGCATTAGCCATGGTAACAACGGTTGGTTACTCTGGGTTCTTGTTCGGGCCTCCCATCATTGGGTTCATAGCAGATTGGCAAAATCTTCGGATCGCGTTAGCCGTAGTGGGATTGCTCTTTGTTCTAATGACATTTCTAAGCATCAATCGAAAGGAAACCACCTAGGTGTTCATAAATTGATAATTTATTGACCACAATCATGTAACATCGATTACCTGTCTTTTCTTTTCCTTTATGAAATGAAGAACAGTGTATTGGTTATCTTTTTTCTGGTCTCTTCGACTGTGTATTCCCAATCACCCATCAACTATTCTTCTACGCAAAAAATCAAATTACTTTCTTGGAACATTTACATGCTTCCGAGCCCGATTGGGGGTGTAACTTCAAAAACTGGTCGGGCGGCCGCCATTGGCGAGCTGCTGGCAAAAAGTGAGTATGATGTAATTGTATTTCAGGAAGCGTTTTGCCCAACAGCAAGAAAGATAATTAAAGAATTGCTCTCTCCTGCATTCCATTATTCGGTAGGACCAGCCAATCAAAAGAAATTTTCGATGAAAATTAATAGTGGCCTGTGGATTTTTAGCAAATACCGTATAGAGGAGACAAAGTCGATAGCGTTTAAGAATAAAAGTGGAATTGATGCTTTTTCAAGGAAGGGGGCTTTACTGGTAGAGTTAAACGTGAACGGGCAACTCATTCAAATCGCAGGGACGCACATGCAGAATGCCGGCGGTGCTGTGATTCGCCATGCTCAATGTAACGAGTTTGCACAGCGATTGGTAAAGCCAAATGCCAAGGCAGGCGTTCCGCAAATTCTTTGTGGTGATTTTAATATAAATCGAGAGAACAATGAAAGCTATGAATTCATGCTTGCTTCTTTAGACGCGAAAGACGAAGAGATACGGGGTGAACAAAGATTTAGCTACGACAGAGAAGCAAACGATTTACATGTGGAGGCAGGCAGCAAAAAAGAACTTATTGATTACGTGCTGGTGAGAGCCAATGGAGCGATGGTAAATTGTGAAAATAAGCAGGTGAAGCTACACAGAAAGCAATGGCATAAAAGCCATAAAGATTTATCAGATCATTTTTCTCTGGAAGCAGAGATTTTCTTTAGCAATAATTTGACCATCGCCTCGGGAACCAGACGAGTAGGCAATTAGCTATTTCTCTAAGCGACTTTTAACTTGCTGTAGTGCGATTTGCTGAATTTCTCTTCCGCATAAGCGCGATTGATCACAAGCTTGGTTACCGTCTTATCGGAAGGAAGTTCAAACATGGCATCGTTGATAATGGCTTCACAAATGGATCGTAGGCCACGAGCGCCCAACTTAAAGTCAGCTGCTTTTTCAACAATAAAGTCAAGCGCACCTTCCTTGAATTCCAGCTCAATTCCTTCCATTTCAAACAGTTTTTTATACTGCTTCGCTAAGGCATTTTTCGGTTCTGTAAGAATTTTTTTCAGCGCCACTGAGTCGAGTGGATTTAGAAAAGAAAGAACAGGTAAACGGCCAATTAATTCAGGAATCAGACCAAATGTTTTTAAATCTTGAGCGGAGATAAACTGTAAAAGGTTATCACGATCAACGGATGCGTTTTCAGAATGCTCAGCTACTGCGGTAAAACCAAGCGGCCTCGTGTTTAATCTTCGAGCAATCACCCTGCTCATCCCCTCAAAAGCTCCACCACAAATAAATAAAATATTTTCAGTGTTGACCGTGATCATTTTCTGATCGGGGTGTTTGCGGCCGCCTTGAGGAGGCACGTTAACAGAGGTTCCTTCTAACAATTTCAATAAGGCTTGCTGAACACCTTCGCCACTTACATCGCGCGTAATGGAAGGATTATCTGATTTTCGAGCAATCTTATCAATTTCGTCAATGTAAACGATTCCTCTTTCTGCAGCTTCGGTATTATAATCGGCAGATTGAAGTAATCTAGTTAAAATACTTTCTACGTCCTCGCCCACGTAGCCTGCTTCGGTAAGCACGGTAGCATCGGCAATACAAAAAGGTACTTGTAGAATTTTTGCCAGCGTTCTAGCTAAGTAGGTTTTGCCTGTGCCTGTTTCGCCCACCATAATAATGTTCGACTTTTCAATGGTCACATCACTGTCGGCAATCTTCTTCTGCATTAACCGTTTATAGTGGTTATAGACGGCAACCGACATTACTTTTTTGGCTTCATCTTGGCCAATTACGTATTCATCCAGAAACTTTTTAATGTCTCTTGGTTTAATCAGCTTGAAGTTGGGTAAGTTGGAAGCTTCTACTTTATTCTTTTTTTCTTCGGCTAATATTGTATTGGCTTGAGTTACGCATTTATCGCAAATGTGGGCATGGATTCCCGAGATCATTAAATCGACATCTTTTTTACTTCTTCCACAAAACGAGCACGTAACTTCAGCAGCCATAGTTTTTTTTGAATTTCAATATGCAAATTAGCCAATTAACCGCTTTTTTCTAAATCGGCTAATTGGCTAATCAAATGTTCTATAAATTCTTAATTCTTACGTTCCAACACTTCGTCTATCAAGCCATATTCTTTCGCTTCTGAGGCGCGCATCCAAAAATCGCGGTCAGAATCTTTTTCAATTCGCTCGAATGTTTGGCCAGTGTGCTTTGCCAATATGGAGTAAAGATCTTTCTTTAATTCTATGGTGTGTTTCAATGAAATTTCCATGTCTGAAAGAGTTCCTTGCATGCCAGAAGATACTTGGTGTATCATAATCCTTGAGTGAGGCAATGCCGACCTTTTCTTAGGAGCGCCCGCTGCCATTAAAACAGAACCCATAGAAGCCGCCAAGCCGGTGCAAATAGTAGCTACATCGGGGTTTACGTACTGCATGGTGTCATAAATGCTGAGCCCCGCATGCACAGAGCCGCCCGGGCTGTTGATATACATAATGATGTCTTTTTTAGGATCCGCTGATTCTAAAAAAAGAAGTTGAGCGGTAATCACGTTGGCAACATAATCATCCACCGCTGTTCCAAAGAAGATGATTCGATCCGCCATAAGCCGTGAAAAAACGTCAATTACGGTGGCTCTCATTTGCCTTTCCTCAATTACGTTGGGCGTCATAGCACTTACCGTAAAGGGGTTTTCATTGACTGATTTTGCATAGCTATCAAAAGCATTGCTGCTCATGCCCAAGTGATTGATAGCGTATTTTCTAAATTCGTTGTGGTTATTCATGTTTTTTGAATTTCTATGTTTACAACCTAGTAGACGCAAAAATCGGTTGTTTAGTTCAAGCCTTGGTAATTAAAATAAGACCAAAAGAAGCAACAAACAATCTCCCGTTACTCACTAGTGATTATGCGTTTCCACTATTTTCTTAAACTCTTCTAAACTAACTTTCTTTTCAGTGATGGTGGCCTCTTCTTTAATCGTTTTCAAGATTTTCTCTTGTTTTAACTGATTATATAGCTTCATGAAATTTTCACCCTTGCCATCCTGGCCTGAAAGATAGTTATCTGCAATGGCATCAAATTTATCGCCCAACTGTTCTGCTATGCCTGGCATGCCAAATTGTTCAGCAATTTGTTGTTTTGCCCTTTCTTTCACTTCAGGGCCCTCCACCACAATCTTCGCGTCTTCCGAAATTTTATTTTTGATCAGATCCCATTTAATGCTGCTTTTATATTGATCGTATTCAAGTTCAAGCACTTGATCGGTAACTTTTCCGTTGCTAGTGGCTTTAAGCCAATTTTTCAAGAATTCATCAGGCATAGTTACAGCTGTGTTATCCACATAATAATGCTGAATCTCATGATCCAATAAATGTTCTGTTTCTCTTGAGTAGTTGCCAGAAATAGTCTCTTTTATTTTTGCGATGAACTCTTCTTCGCTTTGTACGGCATCTTTTCCGAATACCTTGTCGAACAAATCCTGACCAATAACCGCTGGTTCAGTTCTGCTTATACTAGAAATTTTAAATGTAAAAGTGCCTGATGCCACCTTAGCTTCTTCTGCGGAGATATTAAGTGCTTTCGCGATTGCCCCCTCATCGCTGAATGTGTTGGTTACATCAAACTCGATAGTATCGTCTTTCTTCAATTGAATAAATTTCGCTTGCTCACTTTTATTAATATTCGCGATTTCAATGTAGCCCGACTTAGATTGCCCATCTGCGGAAGTTATATCACCAAACAAATTATCGGTTACTTCGCTGGTTTCAGGCGCAGTTACGTTGCCGAATCGCTGCTTGATGTCAGCCACGGTTTCATCAATCACCTTTTGATCTACTTCAATAACATAAGATGTCAGTTTAACCTTTGAAGAAAGCTCGTAACTAAAAGGCTCTACCATTCCAATCTGGAATTCGAACTCAAAATCTTTTTGTGCCTCCCAATCGATGCCAAAAGCTTTTTCTTGGTTTGGTAGGGGGTCTCCTAAAATCGAGAGTTTATTCTCCTTAATATAGTCGCTTACTTTATGAGAAATAATATGATTTACTTCCTCTACCAAAATAGACTTACCATACATTTTTTTGATCATCCCCGCTGGTACTTTCCCAGCCCTAAAACCTTTGATGTTTGCCTTCCGCGAATATTCTTTGAGTTTTTCTTCTACCTTGGGTTGGTAATCACTTTCGGTTAACGTAATTTTAATCAAACCGTCAGTTGCGTTTTTTTTGTCTAATGTGATAGTCATGTGTATAGAACTGTGTTTAATAAAAGCCCTCAATTTCAGAATACAATTCTCTGAAACTGAGGGCTTGTTGAATGAAGTGCGGATGAAGGGACTCGAACCCCCACGCCTCACGGCACCAGATCCTAAGTCTGGCGCGGCTGCCAATTACGCCACATCCGCATTTATCAGCTTAGGCTGAAACCTTTAAATGTAAAGAGCTTGCGCGGTTTTCAATAAAAGGAGTGCAAATGTAGAGATAATTTGTTAAGAAGGAAGAAGTGAGGTAGAAAAGTTGTACAAACAAGCGCACTGGAAGTCTTAGAATCTAGAAAATAAAAGAAATTGGTGATAATAGATCCGTCAGAAGAAAAAAGAGAGTTGATTAACCGCTATCGGAGGCTTCTCCGAAAGGCAAAACCTATATTAAAGGCAGGAGACGCCCGATTAATTAAGCGCGCATTCACTATTTCGTTAGAAGCGCACAAGGATATGCGCAGAAAGTCGGGCGAGCTTTACATTTTTCACCCACTTACGGTGGCGGAAATTTGTGTAGAAGAAATTGGCCTGGGCACTACTTCCATTATTTCGGCTCTCCTTCACGATGTGGTGGAAGACACCGATATTCAACTTTCAGACATTGAGCGAATATTCGGCAAAAAGATTGCCAGTATTGTGGATGGGCTGACAAAAATCCGAGGTTTATTTGAATATGGAACCTCTCAACAGGCAGAGAATTTCCGCAAAATGCTCTTCACTTTGTCCGATGATGTGCGGGTCATATTAATAAAGCTTGCCGATCGCCTGCACAACATGCGCACGCTGGATAGCATGCCTCGGCAAAAGCAGCTAAAAGTTTCGTCCGAAACCATTTACTTATATGCCCCGCTAGCCCATCGACTCGGCCTCAACGCTATTAAAACCGAGCTGGAAGATCTGTATTTGCGCTTTACCGACTATCCGGTTTACCGGGAAATAGCCGATAAGATAGATGAAACCAGGGCCTCGCGATCAAAATTTATAAAGCAGTTTGTGCAACCCATCAAGGACGAACTCGATAAACTCAAAGTGCCTTACGAAATTAAAGGAAGGCCAAAGTCAATTTTTTCTATTTGGAATAAAATGCGAAAGCAAAATATTCCTTTCGAAGAAGTGTATGATTTATTTGCTATTCGCATCATTTTAGATAGCCCAATCGATCAAGAGAAATCATTTTGCTGGCAAGCCTATTCCATCGTAACAGATTATTACACGCCAAATCCAGATCGCCTGCGCGACTGGATAAGCACCCCGCGCACAAATGGGTATGAATCCCTCCATACAACTGTAATGGCTAAGAATGGGCAATGGGTGGAGGTTCAAATAAGAACCTTGCGCATGGACGAAATTGCCGAGAAGGGCTATGCCGCCCACTGGAAATACAAAGACGCCAATGCCTCGAACGAATCAAATTTGGAAAAGTGGTTGGTGCGTGTGCGCGAATTATTAGAACGGCAAGACTTGACTGCCCTTGAGTTTGTAGACGATTTTCGAGGCAATCTCTTTACAGAAGAAGTGTTTGTGTTTACCCCCAAAGGCGAACTTAGAACATTGCCCATGGGGTCTACAGCGCTCGACTTCGCCTTCGATATCCATACCGATATTGGCGCGAAATGTATTGGTGCTAAGGTAAACCAAAAGCTGGTACCCATTAATCACGTTTTGAAGAACGGTGATCAAATTGAAATACTTACTTCGGCTAAGCAAAAACCTAGTGAAGATTGGCTTCGGTTTGTTATCAGCCCCAAGGCCAAATCAAAAATTAAAGACCTACTAAAGGAAGTTAAAAAGCTGGTAGCGGAAGACGGCAAGGAAATACTGCTTAGAAAGCTAAAAAACTTAAAAATAGAATTCACCAGCCAACTGAACGAGCAAATGATTTCCTACTTTAATGTAAAGTCTAAGTTAGATTTACATTATAAGTTTGGAAAGGGTATTTTAAACCTTGCCGATGTAAAGCGGTTCGTAGAGAATAGGGCCAACATCTCCACCAAACCAAAAGCGGCCATTGTCGATACCAGCGCCAAAGAAATTGACAAAGAGTTAAAAGCCAAAGGCAAGTACGATGATGTGCTGCTCATTGGCGATAACATGGACATGGTAGAGTACAAACTTGCCAAGTGCTGCACGCCCATACCGGGCGATGATGTGTTTGGGTTTGTAACCGTGAGCGAAGGAATAAAAATACATCGCGCTAATTGCCCCAATGCAGCAGAGTTATTGGCCAACCACGGCCATCGCGTTATTAAAGCCAAGTGGACAAGCCAGCACGAGGTGGCTTTCCTTACGGGATTAAAAATTGTGGGTACCGACCGCGTGGGCCTTATAAACGATGTCTCGAAGATCATATCTGAAGAACTGAAAGTGAACATGAGTTCCATCAGCTTCAGCTCCGACCATGGCATATTCAATGGCGAAATTATGCTCTATGTGAATGATACCCGCCACTTAGACCTACTACTGGGCAAGTTAGAAACCGTAGAAGGCGTGGTGAAAGTAAGCAGGTTCGATTCGGGGATCGTGAATAAGGGCTAAAACCAGCGCAAGGAGACACAGATAATAACCTGCCAAACAAGTTTATTTTAAGACAGCATTTTTTCTTTCACTAGAAAGTATCGTGTCTTTTTACTACAAGCCACCGTTGCTTCTTACTACAAAGCACCAAGCCTTTTTACTAGAAGCTACGGTCGCTTTTTACAAGAAGGCGGTGTCCTTTCTAATAAGAAGGTGTTACGCGTTCCAACTAATAAGGCCGAATAGGTAGAAAATAAAGACTTTTTAGAGGGTTAAGCAACCGTTAGCGTTTGGCTTAGATTGGCTACCCTTAGCTCCTTCGATTTGTTGATCTTCACCCTTACCTCTAGCTCATAAGTGCCCGAAGCCAAGCCCATGGGCAAAGAGAAAGTAAGGGTGCTGGGCTCGTTGTCAAGAAAGTTAGTTACTTTGGTTTCGGTGCCGCCATTGCTGGCAATAACAAAAACGCCTTGGGTGGCATCGGCCACATCTATTTTTAGCCGCTGGCCTGTAATGCGTGCAGTGTTGCCTGGCGTAATAGTGGCATTGCTGCCCGTAAAATGGTCAATATAGTTTTTGATTATAGGCATCGGTTTTACTGCCGCCACTTTTTGAGTTTGTATGGTAGCAGCCACCTTCTTTAAATCATCGGTAGTGGCAATATTAAACACTACGCTGTTGCGCGAGGGTTCAAAGCTATCATCTTCGCTAAGAAACTCACCTTGAATATCCTGACTGATGTAAAACAACGGAGTGCTGATGTTTTCACCCTTGCTTAGGTGCGCTTTAACAGCTAGTTCAAATTCCGCCCAGATACTCAACACCTCCGCACGGGTAACCGTAGAACCCCTGCTCGTCATGTCATCAATCAAGTCTTCCAACGTAGCGGTTACTTCTACCTGCGTGTAGGCCACAAACTTATCTTTGCTGGCGGGCAGGTTACTTGGATAAAGCGCGTATTTAAGCATAACGGTGTGGTTTGGCGGTGAATAAACAATTATGCTTCGAAAATAAATAAGTGACTTGAAAAAGGCAAGAGGTAAAGAGAAATTATTTTTGGTAGCTATGTTACGGAGAAGTTATTAACTTAACAATTAGTACATCTCAACTACTCTTAAAAGTACAGATTACTTAATGTGTTTTGCTAGCGTAATTTGATGAACGGGGGGATATTTGAGTAAACAAATGAAGATGTAATTAGGTATCAAAAAGAATTATTTCAGTAACTAGACCATGAAAAACATCATTTTATTTTTTGTAAGCATTGCCTTAACTGCAACATCGTGTGATAAGAACAATACTTCAAAAGAAGACTCAACCCCAACCTATTGTGGGGTGATTGACCCTGTAAAAAATTTGAAATGGCTGAATGAGCTAATTGGAGGAAGTAGCTGCCAAATTTACCCGGGAGCTAAAGTTTACTCCTATAGTTATAATGGCGAAAATATTTTTTGGTTTACTAACCCAGCTAGTTCAATAGGTAATTGTACAAGCGAATTGTATGATTGTGCTGGAACTAAGGTTACAGTTGATAATTGGAACGATTTTGAGAAAAATAGAACAGCAGAAAAATTGTTATGGAGTAAGTAATTTTAAACAACACAGTAATTTTTCAGACCTGCCTCTATCATGATTTAGAGATAAACAAACTGCCTTGAAAAAGGCAAGTGGTAAAGAGAAGTTATTTTTGGTAGCTGTGTTATGAAGACTTTATCAACTTAACAAATAATTTATTTCAACTGATATCAAAAGTAAAGATTACTTAAGCTGTTTTAGTAACTAGTTTTCAAAAATCATTGGCAGATTTGCTAACAACGGAATGAAATCTACTAGAGCGTTAAATTATTAAAGTTTTCAAAGAAGTTATTACTCAATGAAAAACCTTACATTTTTAAGAGTAATTGTAGCCGCAAGCCAACTTCTATTTTTGGGGAGCTGTAAAAGCAATCCACCTGAAGATGAATGCAGGCTTACAGACCTCCGATTAATTGGAAACTGGAAACTAATTGAACGTTGTAAACCAGATAAGAAATTGTTAGTTTGGGAAAAAACTACCGAAAATTATTCCTTGAGTTTCAACAAAAACTGTCAAGTAACAGAGACCGGTGGCGGTTTGCCTTGCACTGTAGGCAAATATTCCATCCAACAGTTTAAAATTAAAATTGATTGGTTTTGTAATAATTTAAGCGCAGCTAGGAATGATTTCGATTTCATTATCAACCTTCAATTAGACACCCTAGTTTTACGCAACGTTATTGATGAAAGCAGTTGTGGATCAAAATATGTTAAACAATAAATTGAATTTTATGAAAAACGGTTGTAAAAGATTCTTGATGATAATTGTAATATCGTTATTTACGAAGTTATTGAATGCTCAAACTTGTGGTACAAGTGCAGTTGATTTGCATGCAAAGGAATACAAGATTGATTTCAGTACTTTGAAGTCAGCTGAACTATCAGCAACTAACCTAAAATCGGCCAGATCATCAGCAACATCCGCAATGATTACTGTGAGTGTAGAATTCCACATTTATAACAATCAAGGTGATGATATTCGTATACATCAAAACCGTTATCTATTGTGCTTAAATTTTTAATTAGCGGCTACAAAACCATTATAGTTTTATTAGTGTTGGTCTGCCACCAACTCAAGGGGCAAGGCTTAGAAACCGCTCTGTTTAGATCAAGGACCACTAAGCTTCAATTTTTCATCGGGCCAAGTTTGGTATCGATTAGAGATAATCCGCAGTATCAAGAAAGGGGTGTTACTAAAATTGGGTATAATTTTGGTGTTGGTATAAGTAGAGAAATAAGTAAATATATTGAGCTAAATATCCTTCTAAGCTGGGCAAGAAAAGGATACAAGGAGGAATATTTTATTGAAACGGACACAATAATTAACGGCATTGTAGTCCAAATACCAGCATTGTCAGGAACGGTGAAAAACAATTTCAGCAATGATTACCTCGCTTTTGCCGTAAGTCCACAATTCCAGCTATATAAAGAGTTGCGCTTAGGCGTTGGAGGCTACTATAGCTGGTTGAATAAGTCCGTAAACTCGAACGATTATTTTTATCCTAGCCCTCATACATTTACTAGGAGTTCATATGGCGATTTTGAAGATCATGATTTTGGACTATCCCTTAACCTAATCTACTCATTTCCGATCCGAAAAAGAATAAACCTAACTGTACAAGCGGCAAATTATCTTGGCTTGAAGCAAATCTCTAAATTTTATTTTTTAGGTTTTCCGCCAATGTATAACAATGCATACACGATAAAGCTGGGAATTTCTTTTTTGAGGTATCAAGCTACCGATATTTAAACTTAACTAAACTCAATAACATATGAAACCAATCATGCTTTTTATTCTACTGTTTATGATCTGTACTAAACCACTTCTAGCACAGCAAATTCCGTCTGGAACGAGTACAGGGATTTGTCCAGGGACGAAGTACACCTATTTTACCGATACTGGCTGTGCCTCTGGGACAAGTGGTTGGGCAATTTCAGGAGGTTTTCTTTACCAGACGGGAACGGGGTCATTAGGCGATTATGCAATTGTTCAGTGGAATAATGTAAGTGTTGGACAAATAGGAACGCGATGCGGCAGTCTGACAGTTTCCATTAATGAAAATCCTACCCCTACTATTGCTGGACCCAGTTCATATGCTTTGTGCGAGGGAAGTATGACTTTGACGGCAAATGCCACAGCTAACACAAATGCTTACAGCTGGATTATTGAAGGCACTGGAATTACTCCTTCAACTACAGTTGGTACGACCACCCCACAGCTTACCATATCTTATACAAATCAGGTTTCTGCAACAATCAGAATAAAGAGTTTCAACCCTTGTGGTGCTGCTAGCAATGCATCATCACCAATTACACTTTCACCAAAAGGAACAGGCGACCTTCAACCATTTTTTCAAAATAGTCCTTATACTATTTGCACTTCTGGAACTATCTCAATTGCTAGCAATCCCGCAAATGCAAGCTTAACTTGGCAATCGAGTAACCCATCTATCCTTTCTTTGTCCAATAATGTTGGCAATAACGTGACAGCGACCAGACTCAACAATGCAAACGCTTTTGTTGATGTAACAGCTACGTTAACCAATAGTTGTGGTTCACGCTCGAACCAAACTCAAGTTGTAGTTGGCTCTCCAGCACCGTCTTATATTTACATTGACGCGTCAACTTGTCCTGAATATTACTTTGATGTTCCATCTATTGCTGGTTCAACCTCCTATTTTTGGCAATGGAGTAAAGATCCGTATGGAACCATACGTACAAAAACAACGCCTGGTTCGTCAAGTGGCAGGATTACGTTGGTTGATGGCAGCGGCACTTATAGAATTGCCGCAAAGGCTACAACTTGTGGACAGCAAAGCAATTTTACGGTACAAACCTTTACTATGAGTTGCGGTGGGGGTGGTAAAGAAAGTAAATTTGCTGTCAGTGCGTCCCCCAATCCAGCATCCAGCACACTTACTATTCAAGCTACTCCAGCCCAAGCAAGTCCCACATTGTTAGTTTCCCCTCAAGCATCCTTTAAAGAAATTGCGCCAATGGCTTATAACGCACAATTAGTCAACGGGCAAAGCACAGTGCTTAAGTCGGGCACTAGTAAGGATGGCCGGGTAGATCTTGATGTGAGCGATGTGCCCATGGGAACGTATTACTTGCATGTAAACAATGGTGTTGAGACCGTAAAATCGCAAATTGTTATAAGGCATTAGGTTTAATCTCTCATTTGCTCATCATAAAGCGTGACCACTCTGCGGTCAGGCTTTTGGCATTTTAAGCTTTGCACCCAACTTCCTTAAAATCCCATTATCTTTGTCGTCCGCAAAAAGCACATGGCATTTAACCCTAAAGTATACGAAGAGGTAAGAAAGATTTTTGTGGCCTATCTTGAAAAGAAAGAGCTGCGAAAAACGCCCGAACGCTACGCTATTTTAGTGGAGATTTACTTCATGGAAGGTCATTTTGATGTGGAAAGT
Organism: Cyclobacteriaceae bacterium; assembly: GCA_044349005.1. Taxonomy (GTDB): domain Bacteria; phylum Bacteroidota; class Bacteroidia; order Cytophagales; family Cyclobacteriaceae; genus ELB16-189. Next base: position 3,290 of record JBIKRT010000072.1, on the reverse strand, counting down.
TTGTATGTAAATAGGAAAGGCAAATCCTATCATGTTGGCAGGGCTTATGAATAGACTTAGAGTTTTTATTTTTTTACTTCTTGCAGCCGCTTGCAAAGAACCAGAAGACCCTATTTGTAAAGAGTGTGGCAGTGATGTAAAATATGTAAGTACTTTTTCCAATTATTATTTTAGGTATCAAACCTATCCAGATGGGCCAAGATTTGTAAGGCGCGACTCTTTAACAGGGAAAGATCTAGCTTACCCTATTTGCTATTTTGAAGGTATAAATGATTTAGAGGAATCTAAAATAATAAAAGCCAAAGGCGGGTTTACGAAATCGTGCACAGGGGCAGCTGATATTTTGCAGATAGATAGTTATGAGATCGTTAATACCTGTGTTGGAAAAATACCGAATAGCGATAAAGATTATCCATTGAGCAATGTCACTTGGCTAGTCGAGAGTGTTCAAGTGGATAAGATTGAATACCAACCCCCATGTGAGGGTGAGTCGTACATTCTTTTTAAAAGCGACTTTAGCTATCAGGTTGGCATAACCGACAATTCAATTTTTGGAGAGTATTTGTTGCAGAATAATACTGTAAAGAGTCTTCCAAAAGGTATTACTCTTTTGGTGGGAACCAAATCCCAACGTGTATTCAGCGCAGCATTTACAACTGCATTTGGATCAATATCAGAACCGCAAACCATATTATCTTATCAAGTAAAAGGAAATCGGCTGACCTTAACTAACACTAATAACAATTCAACCATTAAACTATTTGTACGATGAAGATAGAATTCTTTGTTCTGTTCCCCAGCGCAAGAAATTTAGTTTCCCCTTGACCAAAACAATATCTAAGCTTTACAAAATATCGCTTGATGACGACATAAAAGAAATTAAGGAACGAAAGTTTTGCCAACCAATATAAACGGCTGTGTTCCATCTATCACTGATCAGCGTGAAAGCATTATGAATAGACTTAGATTTTTTGTTTTTCTACTTCTTGCAGCCGCTTAAGCTCTGTATCCAATTTCCTAAAAATCCCATTATCTTTGTCGTCCGCAAAAAGCAAATGGCATTTAATCCAAAAGTATACGAAGAGGTAAAAAAGATTTTTGTGGCCTATCTTGAAAAGAAAGAGCTGCGAAAAACGCCTGAACGCTACGCTATTTTAGAGGAGATTTACTCGATGGAAGGCCATTTTGATGTGGAAGGTTTGTATGTAAACATGAAAGGCAAATCGTATCATGTTAGTCGGGCTACCGTCTATAACACCTTAGATCTTTTGGTGGAATGCGATTTGGTAAGCAAACATCAGTTCGGAAAGAACCAAGCGCAATACGAAAAGTCGTTTGGTTTCAAACAACACGATCATCTTATTTGCACCGAGTGTAATAAAGTAGTGGAGTTTTGCGACCCACGAATTCAAACCATTCAAAACACCGTAGAAGAACTCATGAATTTTAATGTGATTCATCATTCTTTAATTTTGTATGCATCTTGCACCAAATCAAATTGTGAAAATAAAACAGTATGAACTTTGCTCAGGAAATAAAATCGAACGCACTTATTCTCCATATTTCTGGTGATTTAATTGGTGAGGATAATGGAACTCAATTGGTCGCAGCTGTAAATGATGCTATGAGCCATAATGTGCTGCTTTGTATAATTGATATCTCTCAACTGCGCTACATAAACAGTAGTGGTATCGGTGTACTTATTACCATCCTTACAAAATTCAGGAACAAAGGAGGAGAGGTATATTTGTTGAACCCGTCCGAAAGTGTTAGGAAGCTGTTGATTATTACTAAACTAAATTCAATTTTCAACATTGTTGCCACGGAGGAAGAAGCCATTACTCAATCAAAAAAAGTAATTAAATAAGATCGATACGCGCAATCTATCGAGCAAAAAACGAGTAACTAAATTATGAAAGTTGATGTGTTATTAGGTCTTCAGTGGGGAGACGAAGGAAAGGGCAAAATCGTGGACGTTTTGGCTCCGAAATACGATGTGGTAGCCCGGTTTCAAGGTGGCCCGAATGCTGGGCATACGCTTGAATTTGACGGTATTAAACACGTACTCCATCAAATTCCTTCAGGGATATTCCGTGCAAAAACAAAAAACGTCATCGGTAATGGTGTTGTTCTTGATCCGATTGTTTTTAAAACCGAAATCGGGAAACTTGAGAAATTCAACCTAGAGGTAAGAAGCAATTTATATATATCTAAAAAGGCAACTTTAATTATACCAACTCATCGTTTGTTGGATCAAGCCCAAGAAGCAGCAAAGGGAATTAATAAAATCGGTTCCACATTAAAAGGCATCGGACCATCCTATCAAGATAAAATTGGCCGCCAGGGGTTGCGCGTGGGCGATGTGCTTTCTCCTAATTTCAAAGAAAAGTTTAAAAAGTTGGTAGATCTTCATTTTGATATCCTTAAAAATGTGGAGTTAACCTATAATTGGCCTGAGCTGGAGGCTCAATTTATAGATGCAGTAGATTTTCTTAAACAATTTAAACTCATCGACAGTGAGTATTTTCTTAATCAGGAATTGAAATCAGGTGCCACTATTTTGGCAGAGGGTGCTCAAGGTTCTTTATTAGACATAGATTTTGGGAGCTATCCATTTGTAACAAGCTCAAGCACAGTTACAGCAGGGGCATGTACGGGGTTGGGCGTTGCACCAAGTCATATTGGAGAAGTCTACGGAATTTTTAAAGCCTATAGCACGCGAGTTGGAAGCGGACCGTTTCCAACTGAACTATTTGATGAAGAAGGCGAGAGGATGCGAAAGGAAGGCAATGAGTTTGGGTCAACTACAGGAAGACCCCGCAGATGTGGTTGGATTGATTTGCCCGCATTAAAATACTCAATTATGATAAATGGAGTAACCCAACTTTTAATGATGAAAGCAGATGTATTGAGCATCTTTCAGACCATCAAAATTTGCACAAAATACCAATTGATAGATGGCACGTTGACCGAATTCCTCCCCTACGAGCTTGTCAATGAAAAAATTATTCCAATTTATACAGAAATGAAAGGATGGCAAATACCCTTAACTGGAATTAAAGAAGAGAATATGCCAGTTGAACTTTCCGATTATATCTCCTTTTTAGAGAGGGAGTTACAAGTTCCGATTACCATTGTATCTACAGGCCCGGATAGAACCCAAACGATTATCCGTAAATAATCTCAAAAAACATTTTCGTTAGAGTTGTTGGAATTGAGTTGTTAGTGTTTACCTTTGCACTCCCAAAACGGCTGGGGGTTGTGAAGAGGGGGAGTGAGTGGGGTAGTTT
>JBIKRT010000071.1:0-23455 GCA_044349005.1 Cyclobacteriaceae bacterium | reverse complement strand
CGCTTTTTTTGTCTTTTCCATAAACAAAAAAAGTTTAGTGAAACCACTTTCACTAAACTCCTTGTAACTATATGATTGTCAATGCCCCCAACGGGGTGTCACCAACTATTTTTCAGTAATATGCCGACAACACTAAAATCTCATCTTTATTGACTGCAATCAACATAGCTTCTAACCTTCGTAAGAAACGATCGGTACGCCAATCTTTGGCCAACTCAATGGCAGCGCGCTTCATATTGCCCCCATAGGCGTTTAGTTTTTCATCAAAACGATCCAACAAAGTGAATGCATCGGCCGTAGAGCCCGCAAAGCCAGTAAGTACTTTACCCTCTTGAAGCTTACGTATCTTCTTTACATTACTCTTAGCGATGGTGTTACCCATGGTAGCTTGGCCATCGCCACCAATGGCAACTTGGCCATTATGAAAAACGGCTAAAATTGTAGTTGCGTGGATTGTGTTCATTTATATAAAAGATGGGTATGCTCGTAAATTTCACGTAATGGGATGGTAACTCCTAACGAGTAGATAGTAAGGTGGTCGTCAAGTGATTTAAATTCCTCCAATTCCCAATGATGGAATGAATTTAGCTTGAAGCCCTCAACACCTATAGTTTCTGAATCAACTAAAAGATACTCCTTTAATGTGGGTATATCTCGATACAATTTGAACTTACCGCCACGATCATAGTCTTTTGTGCTTTCAGACAAGATTTCAATCAGAACAGTTGGTTCTTTCGAAATTATCGTACTATTGTCAACCGAGCCTTTTACATTGCAATAAATTGAAATATCGGGATAGGTATAAAGCGAATTTTCGATGATTTTTAGCCGTTTGTCACTTCCATAAGGTCTGCAAGGTTTGCCTCTTAGTTGGCTTGTTAAGGCACTGAACAGATTGGTAAATATTTCATTGTGCAGGTCGCTCGCTCCTGCCATTGCAAACACTTCACCCTTATAAAATTCATGCTTTTGTGTAGATGCATCTTCAAAAGCCAAATATTCTTCTTCGGTCAAAAACCTTTTCTGGTAAGCAATTACAGGTTCTTCAGCATGTAAGGGAAACACTTCGCCCTTATAATATTCGTGTTTTTCCAGCGATTGATTTTCAAAGCAAAGATATTCCTCCACACTAACACGCGTTTTGCCATTAACTGTAATAGGTTTTCTCGCTTCTCTCATATCTTTAAATCAACAACCTCACAGGTTCTTCAAGCAGACTTTTGAATGTTTTTAAGAAGGCGGCACCGACTGCGCCATCTACCGCTCTATGATCGCACGAAAGTGTAACTTTCATTACGCTACCTGGTACTAGCTGACCATTCTTTACTACTGCAGTTTCTTTTATTCCGCCAACAGCCAAAATACATGCATCAGGAGAATTGATGATGGCGGTAAAATCTTCAATGCCAAACATGCCTAAGTTAGAAATTGTGAACGTGCTTCCTTCCCAATCGCTAGGTTGGAGTTTTTTATCTTGTGCTTTTTGTGCTAGATCTTTTACTTCCAGCGCAATGTGTGAAAGCGATTTGTTATCGGCAAAGCGAACCACCGGAACCACCAAACCATCTTTAATAGCAACCGCCACACCAATGTGGATATGGTGATTCTTTCTAATCTTATCTCCCAGCCAACTTACGTTTACGTCAGGATTCTGGCGGAGAGCACCTGCTACAGCCTTAATCACCACATCATTGAACGATACTTTAACTGGGGAAATTTCATTGATACTCTTTCTGGCTTCAATCGCTTTGTCCATGTTGATTTCCATGGTCAAATAAAAATGAGGAGCCGTGTACATGCTTTCAGAAAGCCTGCGGGCGATGGCCTTTCTCATCTGCGAAACCGCTACCTCCTCGAAGCTTTCCTTGCCAACTACTGATGGAAGCACAACAGGAGCTGAACCTTTCGCAGGGCTTGTGGCAGGAGCTGCAGCAGCAGATGGCTTGTAATTTTCTATGTCTTGTTTTGTAATTCGACCGTTTTCGCCCGAGCCCGCGATTTTTGTTATATCAAAACCTAGGTCTTTCGCCATCTTTCTTGCCAATGGCGAGGCCTTCACTCTTCCATTAGAAATCTCAGGAGCAGTAACCGGAGCAGGAGCAGCCGCCTGAGCAGAAACAACTGCTGCGGCAGGTGCAGGAGTTGCCACGCCACCCGATCCTTTTGCAAGATGCGCTTTCAATAATGTTTGCCAGTCTGCATTCTCATCACCAACAATTGCCAACACTCCATTCACAGTTACCGGCTCTTTTTCCTTCGCACCCAAATACAAAACGGTTCCAGTATTGTAAGATTCATATTCCATAGTGGCTTTATCCGTCTCAACTTCTGCCATCAATTCACCCGACTTCACCGAATCACCGACCTTTTTATGCCAAGCCGCGATGACTCCTTCAGTCATGGTATCGCTCATTTTAGGCATCAACACAATCTCAGCTTTTATGCCGGTTGTGTCTATTGCTGGAGCAGCAGCAGAAACCGTGGCTGGAGCAACGGAAGGTGCAGACACAGCAGGTGCAGACACAGCAGGTGCCGCCCCACCCTTCAGCAAACCAGCGTAATCTTCACCCGGTTTGCCCACCACAGCCAAAATATCATCTACTTTCACCGCTTTGCCTTCTGGTACGCCCAAATATAAAACAGTACCTGTGTTGAATGATTCGTAATCCATGGTGGCCTTATCGGTTTCAATTTCGGCCATTAGCTCACCCGATTTCACTGTATCTCCCACTTTTTTATGCCATTTAGCCACCACACCTTCCGTCATGGTATCACTCATCTTGGGCATGCGTACAATTTCAGCCATTATCGTGTTTGTTAATGATTAGTTATCGATTTGAAAGTCAAAAATAGGGCTAATGGGGCGATTTTCAAACATCAAAATCCAATGTTTCCGACCAGAAACTCAAAAGATGAAGTGTTAGTTTCAACGGCATGGGAATAACGAACTCCGATGTTAAACTGCGGCAGAAACCTCATCACATTCAAATCAACTTTAAGTTCGCCACCAAGGGAAGTGTAATTTCGGCTAATGGAAGTGGTTTTACCAAAAGCATAATCGACAAATAAATTACCCCGTAATCGCTGAAAGTTTACAATGGGGCCAAGTGCCAAATCGGGATACCAAATAGGAAACGTATAGTTAGCAGACATGGTATAAAAATCTTGCGCTCTTGTAATACTTTGTCCTCGTGGCACGGGTACTTGATTTGCGAATAAATAATTACTGATTGTGCCGTCTCTTTTTAGTGGATTGGACTCTATCTGCGAATATTGGTAAGCCCAATAGGCATTTATTGAATGATGCTTGGCAAACCCTGGTAAAAATAGTCTTGAAAAAAAAGAGAATTGACTACCCGAATAATTTCCTCCTAGAGAGTTAATAGCATTTACTTCAACATACTGCCCCCATTTGCTAAAAATATCGCGTCTGCTTGTTTTTAAAAGTCTGTAAGCAGAAAATGAGAAGTTATTAAACACCAACCTGCCATTGCCAAGGTAAGTTCTCAATGGATAATAATTTCTAATGGTATCGTTTCGAATAACGGCCGGGATAAACCTTGCTGAGTTAATGGAATTACTGAATTTTGACACGTTGGTGATACCAATGTAATTGCCAAACGTGGCGTTGCTAAAATACTTAGAAGAGGTGGTGTTTAACGGAATGCGCAAGCCTACTTCTGTTTTTTGTTCCGTCCAACTTATTTTAACATTATCGTAGCTGGTATCGGTGGTATCTTTAGCTCTAATAATGGTCACAGGAAAACTGCCCTCATTCACTGACCTATTGCCTTTCGAGATCGAAAAATCAATAATCGGGAAAAACCCTTGATAGCTAGCTGTGGCTTTCCAAGCCCCTACCTTTTCAGCGTTGTCATAATGGTAGCCCGCGTTGATGGCGGTGGTGCTGAGTACATCCTGAGAAGAAACGCCAATCTGCAAATCGTTCAGATTATTAACAAAATAAGACCCCCAACTATGCGGATTTATGATGCCGCTTGTGCGGTGATACCTTTTAGTTTCGTATTGAATGGTGGGAATACTATCTAGCAGAGTGGGCCTTCCCTCCTGCTCTACCAAGTGCTGGTAATTACCTTTCGAGGCAACGGTCACTTTTTCCAGAGGAATCCAGGTGGAAGGATAGAATGGAATTTTCACCACATCTAAACCATCGCGGGTTTGTTCGTTATAAAAAATAGTTTGTCCGCTGGCAGAAATGGCAGGATAGTAGGCTCCGTATTTGGAGCAGGTAACTTGATATTTCTTTCCAGTTTCTACGTCTAGCGCATAGATGTTGTCAATGCCGCTATAGGGCGAGTTATAAAAAATATAGTTCCTAAAGGGTACTGGGTATCCGATATTCTCGTCAGAAACAGGGGTCATTTCTATTTGACTGCCAGATTCAACATTAAATTTAACGATGCATTTTCCTTTCGCTGAAGTTTTAAGTGCGATGATAAACAATCCGTCAGGGGTGAAATGCGGCATCGAGATAAAATCGTTGGTCGGATTAGGGAACTTCTTTATCGTTTTTCCACTAAAGTAATCTATCAATAATAAACGGGTGTTGTAGGCTGAATCCGTCTCGATGGTTGCTACTTTGTAGCCGTCTGGCGAAAGTGACGCTGCATTATACTTGCTTTTTTTAGAAACTACTGTTGCCATGTTATCGCCAAAATCGAAACCTTTTATGATTGAATAACTTTTGATCGGCCAACGAGGATCGTACCGATACTCATTCCAAACTACGCGTTGATTTGCGGCAGACAGCATTCCCGCATCGTTCACTTGGCCATGCACATACCCTTTTACTTCTTTGCCATCTTTTATTCTTACCAATTGAACAATATCGCCAATACCAGATTTCTGAACAAGGATACTCCCATCTTCGAGCGGTTGCGGGTACTTGTAATCAGTATAGCTAGTCGGTCGAGTATGCATCACTTTCTCAAATGGCGACAAGGTGAGCAAGCTGAGTTCGTTAGTCCATTGTTTTCTGAGATCAGCTGCCATTTCGTTATACAACTTCACGACATAAAGACCTGATTGCTTTTTTATTGAACTTGAAAAAGTAAATGGCACAAATGGCAAACTCCACGCGCGGTGAGTTACATCTCCCCATATATTGGCCTTGCCCGTTTTCTTGCGTAAGAACGACACCATTTCATACCCCAACACATAATGATTGGGGATGTTGTGCTTGTAGGAACGGAGATATTGTTTGTGATAATTGAAATTTCTGCCTTCCAATAAATTGGTTCGGAAAAGTAAATCGAAGTTGGGTATTCTACCTCGGCCGCTATGCGTAAATGCCGTTTCAGTGGCAACAGCATCGCCTTCCCAAAACCAATTTGGCGCTGCCGCAAAGGCAAGACCCGATAAAAATTGCTGACCGAAGAGATAATACGCCAGCTTATTGAAGCCCGTTATACTATTTTGGAATTGCACAATATGGCGGTATTCGTGGGTGGCCAACAAGTTAAGCCAGTCATTATTTCCTGTAAATTGATTGTCTTGCGCGGGCATCGTGTAAAACTCTGATCTTCGGGGTGAAAAGGCAACAAATCCGTTTGAAATTGCTGTCTGATTTTGCAACACGACAGCGATTTTTTTAGGTCTTACCCCCAACGTAGCGGCTTCTGGTGCATGTATGTGCTCAAGCGTGTTGGCCATTCGTTGTGCCTGAAATTCAAAGCCTTTCGGATAGAGTATCTTAAAATTGGTGGTGTTGATTTGATACCACTTTAAGGTAGGCGAATTGGTGCTCAACACACCTGGTTCCTGTGCCTGCGCCATATGCACTTGCAATCCAAAAAATACTATTAAAACAGGTAAAAAAAATTTCATATTCTTTAATCAACCGAAAAATACATCTTGTTATTCTATTATCCGTAATTCATTCCTGGTAATCCTTACCTTTAACACATGTTTAAAAAGCTGAAAGATTTTTACATACAGTATAAAGAATATGTTCGGGTAGATTTGGTAATGTATCTTGTGTTAATTCTGCTCATCATCATTTATTTTATCTACTCGGTGGTTTTTACATAGACTTTTCCGTTAACAATATCTCTCTTACGTTCAATTTGATCTTTATCGCTAAAGCGTCTGTAGGTAAATCATTTACATCTTTACCAAACGGATCTTCTATTTCTTCGGCAATCAGTTCAACACTCAGCAAAACAAAAGTGATGAGTGCTACAATGGGTATTGTCATGTACCCAGACGACTCAACAAAGGCAAAAGGAAGGGTGATCACATAAATAAAAATAAACTGCTTTATATAAATTGAGTATGAATACGGTATAGGCGTGTTTCTTATCCGCTCACACCCTCCCAAAATTTCAGAAAATTCTTTTAACTCGCGATCAAGCAATAACAGTTGATCTCCATTAAGAAGGTTATCTTTGTATAAGCGCATAATCCGCTCATAGAGCAACGAAGAAACTTTATTCGGCACATGCTTTACAGAATGCATCGTTTCAACAAAATTGGGTTCATTAGTCGTTTCCAGATCAGCAATGTCCACTCCATTTCGTAAATGCTCCTTCACGGCAAAGGAAAAGTTGCCGATCATGATGGCAAACCACATACGGTTTTCTAAGTCGGCTTTATCAAGAAAAGCATTCAATTTGAAAGAGAAATTGCGCGTGTTGTTCAACAAGCTTCCCCAGAGTTTTCGCCCTTCCCACCATCTATCATATGCAGAATTTGTTCTAAACACTAAAAACAACCCCAATACAATCCCCAACAGGGAATGCATGGCAATAGTAGTTTTAAAGTCGAATTCAAAAAAATCTAACAACAAGTAACAGATAATGGCCGAGATGGACGCCATGATAAGCACTGCTGGTGTAAGCGTGCGCATAACATAGCGGCTGTTGGCATGAAAAAGGGATGAAATCCAAAGTTTAGGATCGTAGTTAACCATGCCCAAAGATGAATAATGAATAATATAAACACAAACTAGCAACTTTCACCAACAAAAATACGTAGTATTGAAATAATATCATTTTAATATCATCTTTATGAAAACTGAAAAAGAGTACAGTTCCATTTCTGGATACACGGTAGCGTTTGTTCTCATTATCTTAAATCTCTTTGGCATTGGCGTTACAGCCGCAATTCATTTCCCGATTTTCATAATCTTGTTTGGGGCAATTTCGGTTGCTTGCATTCCTGGTTTTTTCCTCGTCAATCCAAATAACTCAGTTGTTTTGGTGATGTTTGGGGAGTACCAAGGAACCGTAAAAGAAAGCGGGTTTCATTGGGTTAACCCCTTTTTTAGCAAACGTTCCATTTCTTTACGAGCTCAAAATTTAGAGAGCGACAAAATAAAGGTGAATGATAAAGTGGGTAACCCAATTCAAATTGGCGTGATCTTAGTTTGGCAGGTTCAAAACACTTACAAAGCTGCTTTTGATATTGATAACTATGAAAAGTTTGTGAAAATTCAGGTAGACGCAGCTGTTAGAACGCTTGCAGGGTTGTATCCTTACGATAATTTTGATAACGATGGTGAGATTACGCTGAGGTCAGGCCATAATGAAGTTAATAAAGCCTTAGAAGAGACCTTAAAGCACCGTCTTGAAATGGCTGGCATTAATGTGATAGAAGCACGCATTGGTAATTTGGCATACGCTCCTGAAATTGCAGGTGCCATGCTTAGAAGGCAACAAGCTGCAGCAGTGGTTGCTGCGCGGTTCAAAATTGTTGAAGGAGCTGTAAGCATGGTGCAAATGGCGCTCGAACATTTGTCGGCTCAAAAAATTGTGGACTTAGATGAGGAACGAAAGGCAGCTATGGTAAGTAACCTAATGGTTGTGTTGTGTGGCGATAAGGATGTAAGCCCAGTAATAAACGCAGGAACTTTGAATCAATAGCGTAAAGAGATGGCTCAAAAAAAACCGTTCGTGCTACGATTGGATCCTGAAATTCTTAAGGCTGTTGAAAAATGGGCGGCTGACGATTTTAGGAGCACCAATGGCCAGCTAGAATGGATCATTAACAAAGCTCTAAAAGAGACAGGGCGATTAAAATCAAAAACATGAAAGTACTATGATCCGTATTATTTTCAGGTTTAATGAAAGTTTTTATTATTTTTCGATTTGTAACAAAAACTTAAATGAGACTTTTAACATTCGTGTTTCTTCTTTGCGCTATGCGTTCCTTCGGCCAAGATTACATAATCAACACCAAAGGAGATTCAATAACTGGAGCGGTCAAATTTGTTTCCTATGACTTATTAGATAAGGTTCAGATTTCTACTGATAAGAAAAAGATCCTTACGGCTTTGCAAGTGAGAGAAGTTCACCTAAACGGTGAAACTTTCAAACCACAACGGTCAGGCAATGCAATTCGGTTTATGAAAGTGCTTAAGTCAGGTTATTTGAGTTTATTTGCTTTTAAACCTGAAAATCAAAATCTGTATGATGGGCGGATGTTGATAAAGCTAGATGGAAAAGCAATGGAAGCACCCAATCTTGGTTTTAAAAAGGCAATGGCCGAGTTTCTTAGCGATTGCGAAACCGTGGCTGAAAAAATTAAAAGTGGAGAATTCGGAAGGAAAAATTTAGATGGAATAATTGATGCCTACAATAGTTGTATCAGCGAAAAAACAAAAGCATTGTCCAAAGAATCAACTGTTTTAGAAACATCGAAAGATAAATTGGTTGCTATTACTGCCTTGAAGGCTAAGATTGAAAAAACAACCGACAGTAAATCAAAAGATGCTCTTGACTTACTGTCGGATATGGAAACCAAAGTTAAAAAAGGAGAGGCGGTTGCTAATTATCAGATCGAAACGTTGAAAAGTTTACTTTCGTCTGTCCCCGAGGTAGCGAACGAATTGGAGCAGGTGCTATCCCTTCTTAAATAAAAACTTGTTAAGAATCGCGGTAATTTTTTCGCGCTCAAACCAGAGAATAATAGCGGCACTTATAGCAACCAATACAGCATAGATAAACAGCTGACCTCCGTCATCCATTACCACAATACCAAGAATGGCAAGGTGCGCGCCTATGGCACCCACCATTAGACCAAGCGCAAGCCCCGCTCCCAAATAGGCTGTTGCAGGGATAAGAATTAAAATGGCCGCAATAAGTTCCAACACTCCTGTGCCTATTCTACCATAAGGCTCAATCCCGACCTTTGTAAATATTTCAACAGACTCGGGTGCTGCTGTGAATTTGAAAAACAGCGTTTGCAACAAGATTATTGCTGCTACAATTTTAGCTATCCAAAGGATGATGGTGCTTGATTTGTTCATAAAACTCGGAGGTTAGTTGGGATTTTTAATGAGTTTTTAAAGATAATAATTCTTAAACTAAGGCATTATACGGCAATTAAGCCAGAGCGTAGTGTCAGTCAAAAGACATAAACATCATTCAAAATGAATTAGTAGTTTTAGGAAAAAACTGACATGCCATTTTTCGTTGACCCAAACATTGCGCAGGCAAAAACGCTTGACACTGATTTTTATCTTGATCCAATTTGTTTAGAACAAGCTAAAGAAAAGATTTTCGCTCAGAGTTGGCAATTTATTGGAACGACAGATCAAGTCAAAGATGAGGGTTGGATAACACCCATAACCATCCTTGAGAACTACCTTAATGAACCCATCATATTATCAAGAGACAAAAAAGGGGAAGTTCATTGCATGTCGAACGTATGCACCCACCGAGGGAACTTATTGATTGAAAAAGCATGTAAAGCCTTTGACATCCGGTGCAAGTATCACGGTAGAAGATTTCAACTGGACGGCAAATTTCTTTCTATGCCTGAATTTAGAGAGGTAGAAAATTTCCCTACCCAAGAAGATGATCTAACAAAAATTCCGCTGTACAAACTTGGAAAACTTTTATTCGCTTCCTTAAAATCCGAATATAGAGCAGAGGATTTCTTTGCGGAAATGAAAGCGAGGATTGCGTGGATGCCGTTGGATGAATTTGTTTTTAGACCAGAACTTTCACGCGATTATCTGGTGGACGCCAATTGGGCCCTGTATTGCGAAAATTATTTAGAAGGTTTTCACATCCCGTTTGTGCATGCAGGCTTGAATTCTCAAATCGATTATGGGAATTACAAAACCGAACTCTTTGCATATTCAAACCTGCAAGTAGGATATACTAAAAACGATGAAACAAGTTTTGACCTACCAGAAAGCTCACCTGATTATGGAAAAAACATAGCGGGTTACTACTTCTGGGTTTTTCCTAATATGATGTTTAACTTCTACCCTTGGGGCTTATCGGTAAACATTGTTAAGCCATTCGAAGTAGCTAAAACAAAGGTTTCTTTTTTAATGTATGTTTGGGATGAAAGTAAACTAAGACAGGGCGCTGGTGCCGATCTGCATGGAGTGGAGCTAGAAGATGAAGACATTGTGCAAAATGTACAGAAGGGAATCCGCTCTCGCTTTTATAAGCATGGGCGATATTCAGTTACTCGTGAACAAGGTACGCACCACTTTCATCAATTGATCGCTAAGTTTATGAACAGTCGATAGTCCATTATCTATCGACCGTAAATTATTGACTATCCGCCCAACTTATTTCTTTACAAAGCCTAACGAAACAGAATTGATGCAATAGCGCAGGCCGGTAGGTTCAGGCCCGTCATCAAAAACGTGGCCCAAATGGCTTTTGCAAACCGCACATTTTACTTCTACGCGCTTCATGCCAAATGAATAATCAGGGACTTCCAGAATATTGGATTTCACAGCAGCTTTGTAAAAACTAGGCCAACCGCACCCAGCATCAAACTTAGTGTCCGACTTAAAAAGCTCGGTACCGCACGCCTTGCAAGAATAAGTACCCGCTTCGAAAAATTGATCGAACTTGCCTGTCCCTGGTCTCTCGGTACCTTTCAAACGAAGCACTTGATATTCTTCGGGGGTTAATTTTTTACGCCACTCCTCTTCGGTTTTAGGTAAACTTGTCACAACTGTTGACTTGGTTGTTTGGCCAACGCTTCGATGAGCGAAAGAAAGTGAGAATATTACTACTGCAAATAAAGTTATGTTTTTCATTTTAATAGTATGATGTTACAGCGAGTAACGCGTTTGCCGCTATTCCGTTCTAAATATCTCGCAAAAAAGCAGATTATATAAGACATCTGTCTTTTGAGTGACATGTAAAATTAGATAGTAACCATTCCATCTCAAAATTGTTACTTGCGGGCGTATGAAGGCAGTTATTGTTGGTGCTGGAATTGGCGGGCTCGCTGCCGCGATCCGACTGAGGGCATTGAAGCTAGATGTTGAAGTGTATGAGTCGAATCCGTATCCGGGTGGAAAGTTGACAGCTTTTACGAAAGACGGCTTCCGGTTTGACGCTGGGCCATCGCTGTTTACCATGCCGCATTTGGTAGACGAGTTATTTACGTTGGCAGGCAAAAAACCAAGGGATTATTTCGTCTACCAAAAACTTGAAAGCATTACGAACTATTTTTTTGAGGATGGCACAACCATTACCGCTTTCGCGGATAGGCAGCGATTTCTTGACGAACTGAAAAGTAAGTTGGCGATAGACCCAACCTGCGTTGACCAATACCTATCCCGAAGCCAAGAAATCTATAACACCGTTTCAAACATTTTTTTAGAAAACTCGCTCCATCGCTGGAAAACGTGGTGGACTAAGAAGGTAGCAAAGGCATTAACCAGAATTTATCGCTTTGGTATTTTTGATTCTATCGATTCATTCAATAAAAAATTATTAAACCATCCGAAGCTCATTCAACTTTTCAATCGGTATGCCACTTATAATGGTTCCAACCCCTACAAAGCCCCGGGAATATTGAGTTCCATCCCTCATCTTGAGTTTAACCTTGGCTCCTATTTCCCGCAAGGCGGAATGCACTCTATCACGCAATCGCTTTATCAACTTGCGTTGGATATGGGAGTTAGTTTCAATTTCAATTCCTCCGTTGACGAAATTATGTTACAAGACAACAGGGCCATCGGTGTTCGTCTTGGCAACCACATCATAAAAGCTGATTTTGTTGTCAGCAATATGGACGTGTACTTCACTTACAAAAAGCTACTACCTTCCGCGAAAGCGCCCCTCAAAACACTTTCGCAAGAGCGGTCAAGTTCTGCGCTCATTTTTTATTGGGGCATTGCCCAATCGTTTCAACAACTCGATCTTCACAACATTTTCTTTAGCAGCGACTACCAAAAAGAATTTAAGGTTTTGTTCGAACAAAAATCAATTGCCGATGACCCTACTGTTTACCTAAACATTACCAGCAAACTAAACCCAACCGATGCCCCAGCGCACATGGAGAACTGGTTTATAATGGTAAATGCGCCCAGCAATAGTGGCCAGGATTGGGACCGACTGATTTTAGCCTGCAGAAAAAAGGTGATCGAGAAACTCTCACGGATTTTAAAAGCCGATGTTGGAAGTTTAATTGTTTCAGAGCACATCCTCGATCCGCGCTCCATCGAACTGAAAACATCCTCATACCAAGGCTCGCTTTACGGCACCAGTTCAAACAGCAAGTTTGCCGCGTTTATGCGGCATCCGAATCATAAAAAGCAATTTCAAAACCTCTTCTTTTGTGGTGGAAGCGTGCATCCTGGCGGGGGCATTCCCCTTTGCCTTCAATCTGCAAAAATCATTTCTCTGTGGATCGAGGAACAATTGACTGGAAAAATTGTTAGCCTCATATCAAAAGATGTTTAAACAGCTCCATCTAAAACTTCACTCCGCGCTAGGGCGATATTCATTTGCCGCCATTCTAAGCATGCACGCGGTGGGTATTGTTGGAATGCTTTCGCCCTATCAAAATTATTTTAAACTGTTGACGCCCGTAAATCTACTGCTGTCGGGTTTTTGGCTGTGGGTTAACCACCGCGAATTAAATTCCCGATTTTTTCGGTTCGTCACATTTACATTCGCCTTTGGTTTCTTGGTAGAAGTAGTGGGAGTTAACTATGGCGTTCTTTTTGGCGATTACTCGTATGGTCAAACACTCGGCCCGAAACTACTCAACGTGCCAATCATCATTGGCTTGAATTGGATATTGGTAATTTACTCCATTGCCACGCTTACCGATTCACTAAAAGTAAATGTAATATTGAAAGTACTGATTGGCGCTGTATTAGCCCTATTTATTGACTGGATGATAGAGCCAGTTGCAATGAAATACGACTTCTGGACATGGACGCAAGGCTATGTTCCGCTGCGCAACTATGTTGGGTGGTTCGCCACGTCAACGATCTTGCTATCCTCTTATCACCTCTTCAAAGTGAAAGCAGAAAACCGGTTGGCATTGCCTTATTATTTCATTCAGCTGTTTTTCTTTTTGATTATTGGATTGGCCGTGGCGAACGATCTAGCTAATTTATGAGCCGCTGAGGGCAGAAAAGGTGCTGATCGGGTGGCGGAAATAAAACAACCCTGCAACCATAGATTGGATTGCAGGGTTGCAATTTGTTGTTATGCTGCTAAAGAACAAACTACTTACAGTTCCTTCGCCATTTGTATTTTGTATCTATGCCAGGTAAAGCTGAACCACCTCCAAAAGGTATTAGTAAAGCGAATGCAATTTGCTCTATAAATTTTGGTCTTTTATAATTCACTTTCTTTTCAATTAGTATATTGATGAACGCCTTTGCATTATTTTTTTTGCAAAAACGTAACGCCACACTACGTTTCTTTTTATCAAAAAGAAATGTAAATGTTTTTGTATTATAAAGAGCGCGACCAACAATGTCAATTTTCGCAAATGGAATGGTATCAGTCTTATCATGGGAGATAAAAAGCAAACTCTCTGGCGTATATAGCACTTGAGCCTCTCTTAAGCTTGTAGTATTAATCCGAGACCCCCGCCAAAAATTTTTAACGCCTGTGTCGCGTGCCATCAAGTAGAGAATAGTATTGTATTCATCTTGAGCATAGCTTAAAACTGAAATAGCCAGTAGAAAAAAAACTAGGTGAAAGCGAAGTTGCATTTTTTTCTTGCATTACTTCCAAAAAGGGCAATCTTTTACTGTATTATACAGGCTATAATTATCGCTACAGTCGTTATCACAATCCCAAGATACAGATGCACAATAAATTTGACCACCAATATAACTTGTTGCAACGGATGTCAAAGCAGCTACGGCTATTCCTGTTGCTGTGATGGTTAGACCCGCAGTAGCGGCTGTTCCAGCAGCCACACCAATAATACTGCCAAAAGTAGTGGCCGCTGTGCCTCCTACTAGTGAGGGAGCGATAGCAGCAGCAACATACGGAGCAGCTACTACAATTACGGCTACCGCGACTGCAAGGGCAACAACTTTAAAGGCCTTGCGTAACCATCCCCATTGCACCCGCCCATTACTTATTGAACTACTTTCAAATAAATTGCTCACCAGGTTAGCCTTTTCATAAGCTTGACTTGTAACTAATAAAAGTAGCTGCTTTTCAGCTAAGTTTATACTTTGGTCAGCAATGATATCAATCTCAATAGCGGAGATTTTAGATTGAAGGGCTGAAGAAAGTACTTTGTCATCGTAGTTTTCTATTACTTTTTCCCCATTTACAATAGTTGTGGCCTTATCTAATTCTTGCAGATGCCCGTTAAGTGTAGTAATTAAGACATCTTTCAGCGATTTAATGAATCCTTTAGATTTTTCGGAAATTTGTGAATTGTTCAGTTCTCCATCAAATGGACTTAAAATCGAATTAAGGTCCACCTCAGAGGCTGTTCTAGCATTGGATACTTGTGCTTGAAGAATTGAAAGTGCTTTACTTTGAGCCAAGGTTAACCTTTGATAGGCAGCCGATTCGGTTACTTCATTATACAATTTAACTACTTCCTCACCTTTCTCTGTTGCTAAACGATTTACAATGGTTTCTTGATACTCAGTGAAGTTAATCTCATTCAATGCTTTTCCTTTATTTTGGGGCAATTGATACTTTAACTGATCAACCTCTAGGGTTGCCTTTTCAATAAGTGCTAAGTCAGCCCTAAAGGTTGTTCCAATAAGTTCTTCTTTGGTTTTTGCAACCTTAGTGGGTTCTTCGTTTTGTTGGCAGGCCGCCAGCGTAATCAAAAGGGCTAGTATTACCTTTTTTAAATTGAATTTCTGATTAAAATTTTTCATGGAATTATTGTTTTTTTTTCAAAATTCAAAAAAAAAATATGAAGAGTCAAAGCCAAATTGAAATAAAATTTCATGCGTAGGGTTTCACCAAAAAAATAAAAGCTTAAAACCGATTAGCGTTGCCATTCTACTTTATTCAGCTTTTTTCTTCTTGCTAGTAAGCTCTCCTATCGCTAGCGATCTAGCGAATTTAAGTGTGAAGTATTGTCTCATGCCTCAGGGACAATAAGGTGAAGAGAAGCAGGGGAAAAGCACACCGTCTCCTTCGGAAGACGGTACTCGACAGAAAACCGGTTGGCATTGCCTTATTATTTCATTCAGCTGTTTTTCTTTTTGATTATTGGATTGGCCGTGGCGAACGATCTAGCCACTTTTTGAGTTGCTCGTGGCAGAAAAGGTGCTGAGCTGGTGAATAAAACCACCCTGCCCCCAGCAGACTGGGTAGCAGGGTGGCGTTTTTGAGCAAAGCTAATGATTGACTACTTGCAGTTCCTTCGCCATTTGTGTTTAGTATCTATGCCAGGCATGGCTGTATCACCTATGAATGGAATAAATATCGCAAATGCAATCTGCTCTATAACTTTTGGTTTTTTGTAATTCACTTTCTTTTCAATTAGTATATTGATGAAGGCCTTTGCATTTTCCCTTTTGCAAAAGCGCAAAGCAACTGTACCCTTCTTTTTATCAAAGCTAAAAGTAAAAGTTCTTTTGTAATATAAATCGCGAAAAACTTGGTCAATTTTTGCGAAGGGAATAGTGTCTGCTTTATCATGCAAAACAAAAACTAAACTCTCTGGCGTAAGCTTCAGTTGTGCCTCCCTCAGGCTGGTAGTAGGCACCCTCGATCCCCGCCACCAATTTTTTACTCCGGTATCACGCGCAGCTACGTAAAGAATAGTATTGTATTCATCTTGAGCGTAACTTAAAGCTGAAATACCCAGTAGTAAAAAAGAAAGGTAAAAGCGAAATTGCATTTTGATGGGTAATATTTCCAAAAAAGGCACTTTTCTCGAAGTTAAACAAGCTATTTACAATTTGAAATCATCCTGTATCTTCCATCTAACACAGGGCAATCACCGCAACCTTGTGAAAGGGTTATGGGAGCTAATAATGCCTGAACCAGAAATTTTGGTTTGCGGTACTTGATCTTTTTTTCAAGCAATAAGTGGTTAAAACTCAACGCGCTTTTCTTATTGCAAAACCGAAACGAAGCCAGCTTCTTCTTGCCGTGATATAAAATGGTAAAGTCCTTTCTAACAAACCGAGCCCTACAGACACGGTTTACATCTGCCCACACAACAGTATCTACCCCATTTGTTGTTCGGAAAAAAACGGCTGTTTCATTGTAAGTTAATTTTGCCTCAATTGGGTTTCGTTTAATAGACATGGCTCTTTTGCCTTCATCTTGTTCGAGCATATAAAGCACATTGCTTGATTGCCCGAGAACAAGGTTTGAAAAAAGAATACAACCCATTAAGGCAAAAACGAGGGTTAGTCTATTGTCAGGTGCGTAAGTTTTCAAAGTACGTAAGCCATTAATCAAAAGGTGAACACTTAACCATTGATCCTACTAATCCGAAAGAATCACAACTGTCGCAGTCAAGTCTTTGCATACAATACATTTTACTTCCTATATAACTTGTGGCAACGCCTGTAAGAGCTGAACCGACTGTTACACCGCCAACAATCTTTCCAAGAGTTGAACCAGCAGCTATCAAAGTAGCACTAGCATTTATGCCTAGTGAGTTTACTACAGTGAGAATTGCTGGTCCAAGATAAACACCAGCAACGATAACTGTGGCTACAGCCACAACAGCAGCCGCGATTTTGAAAAACTTTTTCCAAGACCACTGCACTCTGCCGCCTTCCCCTCCTGCGTTTGAACTGTCTGGCAATAAATTACTTATAATATTGGCCTTTTCATAAGTTTGAGTAGTCGCTAACAACAAATTTATTTTTTCATCTCGGCTAATGTCCTCGTCTTTTAAAATTTTTTGTTCAACTTCATTGATGTTCTTTTGAAAAGCTTGCAACAGGCTTTTGCTTGAATAATTATCAATTACCTTTTGACCATCAATAATTTTTGAATTTTTCTCAATTTCCTGAAAATGAGAATTCAGAGAAGTAGTTAGCGCAGTCTTCAACGATCTGATGTATTCCTTGTATTTACTTGAAACATTTGTGTTATTCAATTCTAAATCAAACGGATTTAGAATCGCATTTAGGTCAATATCGGTAGCTATTTTAGCACTACTTAACTGAGAATCTAGTATTGTTAATGCCTTTGTTTGGGCAAAAATTACATTTTGATAGTTTTGATTTTTATTTAAAGCATTATAAACTCTTACCACGTCTTCACCCTTATCAACAGCAACACGGTTGATTATCGTTTGCTGATAATCCTCAAAACTAATTTCATTTAATGCTTTTCCTTTGTTTTGGGGCAATTGATACTTTAACTGATCAACCTCTAGGGTTGCCTTTTCAATAAGTGCTAAGTCTGCTTTAAAGGTTGTTCCAATAAGTTCTTCTTTGGTTTTTGCAACCTTAGTAGGTTCCCCGTTTTGTTGGCAGGCCGCCAGCGTAATCAAAAGGGCTAGTGTTACCTTTCTTAAATTGAATTTCGGATTAAAATTTTTCATAGTGATTTTTTTTTCTTCAAACATAAATCCTCGGATAAACTTTGTCAAGTCCCATTTTTGGGACATTGACTTTCTCATTTTTTTGAAGTATACGCCCCCTAGTACAGGCTGTGGTTTCTGAGTTGTAATTAACTAGATAGCTCCTCATATAGCCTCTTGAAATCAGCCAACGCTGCATGCCAAGCGTGTTGTGCCAACGCCCATTTACGAGCATGTGTTGCCCTTTGGTTGTACTCATCAAAACGCGAAACCGCTTCTGTAATTCCATTTGCAATTGCATCGGCACGGCTAGGCGCTACCAAAATACCACGCTCATTTTTCCCAATTTGCTCGGAGGTGCCCTCTGCGTTTGTGCCTATAACCAGTCGTTCCATTAACATGGCATCGATCACCGCCAGGGAATACATTTCGTTATAACTCGCCAATACAAAAATATCCAAGGCACTTAAGTAGCCTATCAAATCTGCTTGGTAAGGGATCAATTTAATTGAATCATGTAAGTTGTTCGTTTCAATAAAATCGGTAATGAACTGATACGCTTCGTTGGCTTGTTGCTCGTACACAATAGTTCCATCAGCGTCCTTGCGGTGAACAGTACGATCACCAATTATCCAAAGTTGAATTTTGTTTTGGTTTTCCTTCGAAAGCTCTAAAAATGAAGAAGCGAATTCGCGCACGCCTTTTGTTTTGTCGATACGGCAAATGGTGCCTACTACCAATTTGTCTTCAGGTGCATTCCATGTTGAACGGATAGAAACTCGTTTTTCTTTGTTGAAAACATACTCCTCCGTATCTCGTCCGTAGCGGATTAGTTTTATTACCGATGGATCAATCGGATAATGACGTGCCACTTCTTCATTTATCACCTGAGAGGTTGTAACCAGTGCAGATACTCTACTGAAAATAAACAGATGGATAAAATCCTTCTTGCCTGCCACCGACATGTATAAACTATAAATCAGCTTGAGCTTCGGATTAAACAAAACTGCCCAAGAGCCAAGCCACATATCCTTATTGGTATGCGCATGGATAATGTTATAGTTTTCTCTTTTCGCGATCTCAAGCACCTGCTTGATGTCTTTTGCACTAAACTTGGCTCGTTTGTGGGCTGGATAAACTTTCAAACCAGAAGCCACTATCTTCTTGCCTACAATGGAATCGCGCAAGCAATAGACCCCCGTTCTTACTCCTTCTTTTTCCAATTTAGAAATAAGCTGAAGCGCATAGGTTTCCAGGCCTCCGGTAGCTTCACTTGTAATAATGTGCAGTACAGAAAAATTCAACATTTAAGATTCAAGTTCAAGGAATTTGTTATGCTTATTAAAATGTCAAATCTACCATCTTAAATCTTAAAATAGCTTAGTTTTGCGGTCTTAAACACAAAAAAGTCGTGGCCGAATACAGCAAAGAAGAGATCAAGAAAATAGAAGAGAAATGGCGGAATGAATGGGCAAAGCGTGAGGTGTACAAAGTCTCCAACGATTCGCCCAAACCAAAATATTACGTGCTGGATATGTTCCCCTACCCTTCTGGTGCGGGTTTACATGTGGGGCATCCGCTAGGCTACATCGCCTCCGATATTGTTGCGCGCTTCAAGCGGATTAAAGGATTTAATGTGTTGCACCCTATGGGCTTCGATGCATTCGGCTTGCCAGCAGAACAATATGCCTTAGAACATGGCGTGCACCCAGCCAAATCAACGCAAGACAATATTGAAAACTTTAAAAGGCAGCTTGGCAAAATAGGTTTCTGCTACGATTGGAGCCGCGAGGTACAAACCTGCGACCCCAACTATTATAAATGGACTCAATGGATTTTCCTGCAAATCTTCGATAGTTGGTTCAACCGGAAAACTGAAAAAGCCGAACGTATTTCTGCACTCATTAAATTTTTTGAGGACGAAGGAAATACCAATCATCCCCCTCGAAATTCAAAATTCAAGATTCAACATTTCACTTCCGTGGAATGGAAAGCGTTTGACGAAAAAACGCAGCAGGAGATTTTAATGCAATATCGGCTTGCCTATTTGGCTTACACCGATGTAAACTGGTGCGAAGCATTGGGAACAGTGCTGGCCAACGATGAAGTGATCAACGGTGTTAGCTACCGCGGTGGTTTTCCCGTGGTGAAAAAACAAATGCGCCAATGGAGTTTACGCATAACAGAATATGCAGAAAGATTACTGACGGGCTTGGATCAAATTGACTTTAGCGAGTCGATGAAGGAAATCCAACGCAATTGGATTGGGAAGAGTGTGGGCGCGATGATTGAGTTTAGGCTCAGCACCGAGGGTAGAAGCCTCACCCCCAACCCCTCTCCAGGGGAGAGGGGAGCGAGCTCCGAACTAAATGAGAAAGGCTATGAAACTTCTAACAAAAAGTATTGGCATATCCTAAAGCAGTTTTCAAAGGACAATAGAAAAAATCAAACGGAGGAAGAAGATACCTTATGGCAATCGGTTAGAAACAATAAGCTAGGTTTCAAAATCAGAAGACAACACGCCATCGGAACCTTCATCACCGATTTCGTTTGCCTCGATAAGAGGCTCGTCATTGAAGTGGATGGAGAATATCATTTGAATAACAAAGAATATGATGATGCTCGTACAGGGTTTTTAAAAGACGAAGGCTTTGATGTTATCCGGTTCACCAACGATGAAGTGGTTAACAGTCTACAAACCGTTCTAGCAAAAATAAAATCAACGCTAGAAAGCAGAGTTTCAATTCGAAGCACCTCCCCTTCTCCCGCGGAGAAGGGGCCGGGGGATGAGGCCATAACCGTCTTCACCACCCGCCCAGACACCATCTTTGGTGTTGACTTTATGGTGATTGCCCCTGAGCATGAGCTGGTGAAAATGATAACCACTTCGGACCAACAATCTGAGATTGACGCTTACTTGAAATACGTGGAAAGCCGCTCGGAAGTAGATCGCATGGCCGAAGTGAAGAAAATTACCGGTGCCTTTACAGGCGCTTATTGTGTTAATCCGTTTAACGGAAAGCAAATACCAGTTTGGATAAGCGAGTACGTGTTGGCGGGCTATGGCACGGGCGCCATCATGGCCGTGCCCTGTGGCGATGAGCGCGACTTTAAATTCGCAAGGCATTTCAATTTGCCAATTACAAACATTATTGGTTCGCACTTTACAGGGACAGAAGCCAATCCTACCAAAGAGGCTGTTCTCGAAAATTCCGACTTCCTTAACGGCATGGTAATGACTGCTGCAATGGACGTGGTGATCCAAAAATTGGAAGACATGGGCATTGGCAAACGGCAGATAAACTATAAAATGCGCGATGCCGGTTGGAGCCGCCAGCGTTATTGGGGCGAACCCTTCCCCGTGGTTTTCAAAGACGACTTGCCTTATGCGATGGACGAAAGCGAGCTGCCGCTTGAGCTGCCTCCCTCCAACAATTTTAAGCCTTCGGGCAATGGCGAGGGGCCGTTGGCAAACCTGCACGATTGGATAAACTTTGCGCCCAACCAAAAGCGCGACAGCAACACCATGCCCACCCACGCAGGTGCAGCCTGGTATTTTTTGCGGTACATGGATCCGCATAACAAGACCGCTTTCGCGGATAAGAAAGCACTTGAATATTGGAACCAAGTGGATGTGTACATTGGCGGCTCTGAACATGCCGTGGCGCACTTGCTATACTCACGCCTATGGACAAAAATCCTCCACGACTTAGGCTACCTAAATTTTGATGAGCCGTTTAAGAAGTTGATTAACCAAGGGAAGATTACAGGGGAATCAAAGTTTGTTTTCCGTGGAAATGACAGACCTGATATATTTATTTCTTGGGATAGGATTGAGGATGAATCTGTGGATTTGAATATTTTGACAGATCTCGGATTAACATCAATATCCGATATTGGATTTGTCAATTCCCTGCACATAGATATTGGTTTAGTTAATGGTGAGCTTTTAGATATTGAGGCGTTCAAAGCCTGGAAATCCGATTTTAAAGACGCTAAATTCATTTTAAGTAAGGATGGCAAGTATCATTGTGGCTCGGCCATCGAAAAGATGAGCAAGTCGTATTACAACGTGGTTAACCCTGATGAAATAATCAACAACTACGGTGCTGATACGCTGCGTTTGTACGAAATGTTCCTCGGTCCGTTAGAGCAATCCAAACCGTGGAGCACACAAGGCATTGATGGCGTGTTCAAGTTTTTAAGGCGCTTCTGGAATCTTTTCCACATCGGTGAAACTTTCAGCGTAAGCGATGCTGAACCAACGCGCCCAGAATTGAAAGTGCTTCATAAAACCCTTAAGAAAATTGAGCAAGACATTGAAAATTTCTCGTTCAACACATGCGTGAGCGAGTTCATGATTTGCTGCAACGAACTCTCGTCTATCAAATGCAATAAACGCGCAATACTTGAGCCGCTTGCCATCGCCCTCTCCCCTTTTGCCCCTCACATGGCCGAAGAACTTTGGGAGAAATTGGGCCATGCCGATAGCATTCTAAATGCAAGTTTCCCTGCTTTCGATGAGCAATACTTAAAAGAAAACGCATTCGATTATCCCATCTCAATTAACGGCAAAGTTCGCCTGACCATGAACATGGCGCTGGATTTATCAAAAGAAGATATTGAAAAGCAAGTGCTTGCTTCCGAAGCTGTGGCAAAATGGACGGAAGGCAAAGCACCTAAGAAAATGATTGTAGTGCCGGGCAAAATTGTGAATGTGGTAATGTAGTCGATGGTCAATGGCGTTTCAATCGATGGACTACAATGGCACCTGAGATTGTAAACTTGGGTTTTCTGTTTGCTTCTTAAATTCAACATTCAAATAAAAAAATTGGATAGGTCTTTCTTTTTCTAATGCATTGTAATACATTTGTAATACAAATTTCAAAGTATGTTAAACGTAAGGCTTACAGATGATACCGAAAAAGAGTTAGCAAGGTATTGCCTTGATGAGGGCGTATCTAAGTCCACTGTTGTAAAAGAGGCATTGGTAGCTTATCTCGCCCAGCGAAGAAAAACAAGTAGTTCTTTTGAGGCAGGTGCTGATCTTTTTGGCCAAGAAGGGAGCGGCTCCACCAATAACTCAGTTTCTTACAAACAAAAACCTAAAAGAAAAGCTGCATGCAAAGTACGCTCGTTGATGCAGGGCCTCTCATTGCATTGTTCGACAACAGCGATCAGTATCATAAACGTGCGGTATCCTTCCTAAAAGCCAGTAATGAATCGTTTATTACTACATGGCCTGTAATTGCAGAGGTTTCGCACATGCTTGATTTTAGCACGAAAACGCAAATCAATTTCCTGAAATGGATAAACCGAGGAGGTCTTCAAATTTTTGAATTAGAGTTTTACCAGCTGATCCGAATAATTGAACTCAGCGAAAAATTTAACGATGTTCCAATGGATCTTGCCGATGCGTCACTAATTGTTACATCGGAGGCCAAAGGAATTAGTAAAATCGCTAGTGTAGACTCCGATTTTTACGTCTATCGCGACATTCGCAACAAATATTTAACGAACGTTTTTATTTAGGAGTCGATTGAAAATCGTCAAAATTCTGTTTCCTCCTTACTTGGCATAGACTCTTGGCAATTACCTATCAACCATTAGGTAGTCACTCCTTAAAAAGCCCAATGGGATTAGTTTTTGAATAAAATCGATCGAATTGAGTTGAAACAATCTGCAAGAAAGTCGGGTTTTATCTTTAAAACCTTGCAGATTTTTTATGCTTACAAAA
>JBIKRT010000070.1:0-23494 GCA_044349005.1 Cyclobacteriaceae bacterium | reverse complement strand
GCCGTCAGTCTTTTGAAGAAAAGTCAGCGGAATATTGATGAATTGTCAGCGAACAGAAGTCAGTCGTCTACTAATTAGTCGTCAGCGAAATTGGGGACGCACACTCATCCCGCAAATTGGCCATAACTTCTTTATACCAGCCATAAAATCACCGTTTACCCTCCAATTTTTGCTGGCTTTATGCCATTTTGTGGCGGCTCTTGTCACAAATCAAAAGTAGCCTTTTTTTATAAAGCAGCAGCAAACCAACAAGCGCGCCTTCCCTACGCCTATTGGTTGCTTTATACTTATCCCACAATAGTGGCCATTACGCTATCGCTCCAGGGGCCGGTTTCGCCACGGGTGTTTTCCCACCGCAGCCAGTAGTACACGGCCTTGCCGGCATCTTTGCCCTCAAAGTGATACACATAGGGGCTGCGGGTGTCGGTGGCTACATAACTTAGTTCGCTGGGGTCGGTGGCGGGGCTGCCTATTTTCATCCAAATCTGGCAGCCGCGCACGCCCTCGGGCTTGGCCGCGCTGCCGTCTTCATCGGTAAAGCGGATGGTGTGCTCTAGCCTTTTGCTGGTGTCCACTTGGCCAATGGGTTTGGTGGAGGGCACTGGTGCAGGGGTGCGGCTGGTGCTGCGCTCGGGCAAGTTTAGCGTGGTGCGGTCGGCATCGGTAAGGGCGCTTTCGGGTATGTCGGCAAATACTATGCGCAGGGTTTCTTTGGCATCATCGCGGGCGGCATCTTTGGTGGCCGTGGTGGTTACGGTGCGGGTATTCGGGTTTTGTGAGAGCGGGTAGGCGGTATTCCAGGCTGCCAGTCTTACCGAAAGGGTGTTCTGGTTGTCGGGCGATACCAACAGGCGCGTGGCGTTGTTAAGTAGGTACGGTATGGCCAAATTAAAGTACGTGTTTAAATCGGCCTCTTTGCTGGGAAACGGTTTGCTGTTTGGCATAAAGTTGCTTTTTTAAGTTAATAATGCTGTTTTTAAATCAATTTGCTAGCTTTTGCACGTACACCCAACGGCTTGATAGCCCTACCAAGGGGCTTGGTATCAATACCAGAGGGTTTGGTAGCCTTACCGGAAGGCTTGGTATCCCTACCAGAAGTCTCGGTATCCTTACCAGAAGTCTCGGTATCCATACCGGAAGACTTGGTATAAATACCAGAGGTTTTGGTAGCCATACCAGAAAGCTTGGTAGGATTACCCGAACGCTTGGTATCTATACCAAACGATTCGGTAAGCTTACCTGTGGGTTGGGCAAAGCCCCTGGGTAGGGTGGTAGCCAAGTGCTGTGGTGTGCGTACTTGCATAGCACGTTAAAGTTCGGAAAAAGAAAAATTATCAATTTTTAAAAACGAGGCTAAAAAACAGCCCTTTTTTAGCGATTGCTTGAAATTGGGCTAAAAACGAATTTTTTACTTAGGAAAATTCCTAGAAAAATTGGTGATTTTCCTAGACGGGAAAGTGCTTTTTTTAAGGGTGTTTCTGAAAACTCCAGCCTGCCAGTCGTTACACCTACCGGGGGGCACGTTTCCTGAAACGTAGCGGTTGCTATTTCTTGGCTTCTACCAATTTTTGCAACGCCAGGTATTCATCGCGCAAGCGAGCGGCTTCCATAAACTCTAATTCTTTCGCGGCTTTTTCCATCGCCTTCTTAGTGCGCTCGATTAGCTTAGTAAGGTCATCCTTACTTAAATAGGCCACCACGGGGTCGGCAGCCATCGACTTCTCTTCGTCTTCAATGTAGTAACGTTTCATCGACTTCTTAGAATCCGCTACTTTTGTTTGACCCAGAATAGATTCTTTTGATCGGATGATGGTTTGAGGTGTAATGCCGTTGGCAATATTATAATCGAGTTGAATTTTTCTTCTTCGATCTGTTTCATCAATCGCTTCGCGCATGGAGTCAGTCATCTTGTCGGCATACATAATTACCTTGCCATTTACATTACGCGCTGCACGGCCTATTGTTTGCACCAACGATCGTTGATTACGCAAAAAACCTTCCTTGTCGGCATCTAAAATAGCTACCAACGAAACTTCTGGGAGGTCTAGCCCTTCGCGTAAGAGATTAACTCCCACCAATACATCAAACACACCCAGGCGCAGTTCGCGCAAAATCTCTACCCGATCCAGCGTAGCCACTTCCGAGTGAATGTATCGGCATTTAACGGAAGCACGCTCCAAGTATTTAGTTAACTCCTCGGCCATTCGCTTGGTGAGCGTAGTTACTAAAACACGTTCGTTCACTTTTACGCGCTCATCAATCTCTTCCAGTAAATCGTCAATTTGATTTCGACTTGGTCGAACATCAATGATCGGGTCTAGCAGGCCAGTAGGCCGAATGATTTGCTCTACTACTACACCTTCTGATTTTCTCAGTTCGTACTCGCTTGGCGTGGCACTGACATAAATTACTTGACCTAATATAGATTCAAACTCATTGAATGTTAACGGGCGATTATCCATAGCGGATGGTAGGCGAAAACCATAATCCACTAAGTTTACTTTGCGTGATCGATCGCCACCCCACATAGCGCGCACTTGCGAAACAGTTACGTGGCTTTCGTCTATCACCATTAGAAAATCATCAGGAAAGTAATCAATAAGGCAGAACGGACGTGCACCCGGTTGTCGTCTATCAAAATAACGCGAGTAATTTTCAATGCCGGAACAGTAGCCTAGCTCACGCATCATTTCGATATCAAATTCGGTGCGCTCTTTTAATCGTTTCGCTTCTAAAAATCTTCTTTCCGTTGTAAAGGATTCTACTTGCAAGACCATGTCATCCTGAATTTCACGGATGGCTTGGTGAAGCATGTCTTTGCCAGTAACAAAGAGGTTGGCAGGAAAAATCACAGCCATCTTTTCATCGGAAATTTTCTTGCCTGTTGTCGGCTCGATCAGGTGAATAGCTTCTATCTCATCGCCAAAAAAGTAGATTCTCATTGCGTAATCCGCGTAAGCGAGAAAAATATCGACTGTATCTCCTTTCACTCTGAATGTACCACGCTTAAACTCCGCTTCGGTGCGACTGTATAAAATATCCACCAAGCCAAACAACAATCTATTGCGCGCAATGATCTCCCCCACTTTAAGTTGAATTCTATTTTTGCCAAACTCTTCCGGATTACCAATGCCGTAAATGCACGATACGGATGCTATCACAATCACATCGCTCCTGCCCGACAATAATGAGGACGTGGCACTTAACCGCAGCTTCTCGATTTCTTCATTGATCGAAAGGTCTTTTTCAATGTATAAATTAGAAGAAGGGATAAAGGCTTCGGGTTGGTAATAATCGTAATAGGAGATAAAATACTCCACTGCGTTTTCGGGAAAGAATTGTTTAAACTCGCCATAGAGTTGAGCAGCCAACGTTTTATTATGGCTGAGTATCAGCGTGGGGCGATTTACCTGTGAAATGACATTGGCGATAGTAAACGTTTTACCAGAGCCCGTAACGCCCAGCAACGTTTGATGCTGTTCATTACCCCGCAACCCTTTTACCAGTTGCTCAATGGCTTTTGGCTGGTCTCCGGTTGGGATGTATTCGCTGGTAAGTTTAAAAGCCATTTTGGTTGTCCGTTTTCAGTTATTGGCTGTTCGTAATGATTGACCACTCACTAACAACCATCAACGAACAACTAGATTAGTTGTTCCAAATAGACCACGCTTTTTCGGCCTGAATATGAAGCATTTCAAGCCCGTTTTTTATATGTGCGTTTCTCATTTCTGCCTTTTGAATAAACATGGTCCTTGCGGGATTGTAGATCAGATCATATACATAATGATCGCTTGTAAGCAGCTCGTAATTAATGGGAGGAAATGCTTTGGTATCGGGG
Organism: Cyclobacteriaceae bacterium; assembly: GCA_044349005.1. Taxonomy (GTDB): domain Bacteria; phylum Bacteroidota; class Bacteroidia; order Cytophagales; family Cyclobacteriaceae; genus ELB16-189. Next base: position 19,656 of record JBIKRT010000070.1, on the reverse strand, counting down.
CTCATACCAAGCGGAGTTGTGTTAATAATCAAGTTAGCATTCGAAAAAGCTTCCTTATCGGCTTCTAAGGTTTCGTAGGTATAATCGGCCTGATCAGCAGTTCTTGAAACAAGCTTGAATTTTATCTTTAACTTTTTCAACGCCTCTCTTACTGCCTTCGATGATCCGCCAGTGCCCAGCACCAACGCATTCGATTCTTTGGTAAGGGGATACCACTTTTCTAACGATTCTAAAAACGCATCGCTGTCGGTATTGAAACCTTTGAGCAAACCATCTTTAATTTTAATAACATTGACGGCACCAATTCGTTTTGCCGCTGGATCGATGTCGCTTAAGAGTTTTATTACTTTTTCTTTGTAAGGGATAGTTACATTCAGCCCACATAATTCAGGATTTTCCAACAGAAGCCCAGTTAACTGCTCAACACTATCGAGTGGATAAAGATCGTAATGATAATCGCGCAAACCGTCACGGAAAAACTTTTCATCAAAATATGATTTTGAAAACGAGTGACTTACGGTAGCGCCAATGAGACCAAATTTCTTTTCCATGTTCGATTAAAGTTTAAAGCCAACAAATTATCACTACTAACTAAATAGACTTAGCAAATGTTATTGATTTAGATTAATCCGCTTCGAATGCGGGCGTATTCTTATCTTTCTTGCGCTCTAATCCAAGAAAATGGAGAAAAGTATCTCCTCTTAGGCCCAAACGAATGGTTTCTAGCGGAATCATCTCATTTGGCGAAATATTGCCTAAGTTCACATTGGCACCTAGTAATTTGATAAACCAAACTTGCTGGGCTTTTTGAGGTGCTTCCCAAATAATTTTTTCAAAAGGTATTTTGGTGAGAATCTCTTGTACCAGGCCCGAGCGGACCTCGCCAGAGGAGCGGAAAAGCCCTACGTTGCCGCCCTCGCGCGCTTCGCCAATCACTTTCCAGGCACCGGCATCTAATTCTTTTTGCATCAAATCAATCCACATATAAGGAGGAATGATTTTATCGGCATCTTTTGAACCGACTTCGCTTAAAACGGTTACCTGCTTCGATAATTTTTCGATATAGCCTAACTTTTTATCGTGATCTAAATCAATCGAGCCATCTGAAACTTCTGCATATGCCATGTTATACTTGTCCAGCACTTTGCGGTAATCGTCAAACTGATCGCGGATGATAAATGCCTCAAATAGGGTGCCTCCGAAATAAACAGGGATGCCAGCATCTTTGTAGACACTCAATTTCTCTTTTAAAGTGGGCGTTACGAATGATGTAGCCCAGCCTAGCTTAACAATATCGACATAGTCGGCAGCCATGCTCACAAAGTCTTCTGCTTCTCGCACACTCAAGCCTTTATCCATGGCCATGGTAAATCCGGATTGGCGAGGTTTTACTGTTCTTTCGGGTAGGTTATTAAGGTGGTAGTTCATCCCTTATTTTCTTTTCTAAATTGATCGATTATTTTATACAACGCTTTTTGAGTTTCGGCTTTCGGGAAGAAATCAAACAACACCGAGTGCCCTTCAAAATCCAATATCAACGCGTTTTCCAAATAGTTGAACGCTTCCTTGAACTGTCCGTTTTCTATTAAATATACTGTCATCCTATAAAAAAACTCTGGCTCATCAGGAATCTCATCCATACCCTGCAACAATACGTCAATCGCTTTCGCATATTCGCCTTGTTCGAAATAGATAAAAGACCAATTCAGCCAAATTTCTTTGTCTTCAGGACCCAGTTGACTTGCTTCTTCATAGGCGTCAATACTTGAAATGATATTGCCTATTTTAAATTCGGCATGGGCTGCAGCTTTCCAATAATCGGCATTCAGCCCATTCAGCTTTATGGCTTTATTAAAGAAATGCAATGCCTGATACCATTTTTCCTGCTTTTCTAAACAACTACCTGCGCCAAACCATGCTTCGTCATACATCGAATCAAGCTTGGATGATTTCTGATAATACTTTAAGCCAAGGTCAAATTGACTTAAATTTTCGTATGCCGACCCAATGCAACAATACACTTCTGGGCTGGGACCTTCAATTTCAATCGTCTTTTTAAATGAATCAAGTGCTTTGGTATATAGCTCTAAATTCATAAAGGTATTACCCATATTAAAATGAGCAGAAGCAAAATTCTCATCGATTGCCAATGCGTATTCATAGGCCTCTAATGCGTCATCATATTTTTCTAGCTTGTTACTCACAATCCCAAGATTGTACCAAGCGGCCGCAGAAAACGGATCTTCATCAATAAACTTTTTGTAATACGATAGGCTACCTTCTAATTGACCTACTACATCTAAACAGAAAGCAAGTTCATAAAGAGAACCTTCATGACTAAGGTTTAGTTCGATGGATTTTTTATAGGCTTCGATGGCAGACTCATATTGCTCTTGACTTTGATGGGCAAGGCCGATATTGTAGTAAATATCATCTTGTTCTTCTTCATCGAACAGCAATGATTCGTTATAGATTTTTATTGCCTCATCAAACTTTCCTTGTAACGAATAGATTGAGCCAATAGAAATATAGATGTCAATATCCGATGGATTCAAATTTCGTGCGCGCTCCAATAACTCAAGTGCTTCATCATATTCTTCTAAGTTGGAGAGCACTTGCGCTTTAATAGTAATCAAGTCCGTAGAGAAAGGGAATAACTCCATTGCCTGATTTACTGCAACCAATGCTTTTTTAAACTTACTTTTTTCCAGGTAATAATCGATGATGACTTCGTAGGCATCGATGTCGAAAAAGCTGTTTGTGTTTTTTTTAAGATTGTCTTCAAAACGCTTAATCAACTCCTCTTCCTCTTCTCTTTTCCTAAATTCGTGCGCCATGCTCAAAGGGTTTGCCTAAAGTAGGTAAAAATTATTTCTCCATAAAATAATTTTTACGAGTTCATTAACCTGACAAAGATCGACTAATAAAAATGCTAGGTCAATATTGCAGTTAATATTTGTTTGTGGTATAGTGGTGCAAATAATAAGCGCAACACCAATCAAGCGTTTCTTCAAGCGATTTGAAATTCATATCCAGTTCATTTATAGCCTTTTGACTATTATAATGAAAAGTTTCGCTTGCTATTTTCGCTGTTTGTTTAGTTACCAAGGGTTCTCTTTTTGTGAAGGCAGATCGCAGCGCTTCGATCTGTGTGGCAACTGAAGTTATGAATGGCGTTGCCAAAATAAAGGGAGCCTTTTTACCAAATCGTGTTGCAATCTGCTCAAAAAGCACTTTGCTTTTGACGGAACCAGCACTCGCAATAAATCGTTTTCCAGTTATTTTGTTAAGATAAATTTTTGAGATCATCTCAACCACATCGCGCACATCTACATAATTAAACGTGCCAGCAGAATAGAATTTATTCTCGTCAAAAACATATTTGAAAAGGGTAGAGCTGCCCTTCCGCCAATCGGATTGAGCGAGTATTACGGAGGGGTTTACTATGGCAATATTCAGTCCTTCTTCTTGGCCCCGATATACTTCTAATTCGGCTTCGTATTTAGACTTGGCGTAGTCTGTATTTAAGGGGCCATCCACCCACTTTGCATTCTCGTCAATTTCTACCAAGTTCTTTTCCCTACCAAGTGCTGCCACTGAACTTACGTGAATTAGGTGGGGTATCTTCAAGGCAAGGCACGCATCTACTACATTCTTTGTCCCTTCTACATTAACCGCATAAATTTCTTTATTTCTTTTGGGATTAAACGAAACCACAGCCGCAGTGTGTATTACTGCAGATGCCCCCTTGAATGCATTCATTAGAGAAGGCACATCGAGTATATCACCCTCGCGGTATTCGATCAATGAGTTGTGAAGACCAGTTGATGGTCTTTTTAAACCAACGCATTCGATGGAATCTCCAATGAATTTTTTTACGAGTTCGCTTCCTAGCAATCCGGTAGATCCAGTGATTGCTACCATTATAAATTATGATTATGAAGCGGTAGGTTCATTGCTTTGACGAAATATTTGTTCTTGTGAGCCTCTTTCGCTAAGGCAGCATAATTCGCATTGTGGCAATCGGTACCCAAGAAGTCGATCAACCCTTTATCAATCATTTTATTAGCAAGCTGCTGAATGGATTTTGAATAATAGCCGAGCAAAGAAGGTAAATTAATTTGAAGGAGAACACCTCGATCTCTAATATCAGCAGCCTTTTCAAGCGTCATGTAAGCATACCGCTCTGGATGAGCGAAGACTAATTGATAACCAGCAGACGAAGCTTTAAAAATAAAATCTTTTAAAGCAAAGGGTTCCACCATAAAGTTAGTCTCAAATAACAAATAATTTTTGCCGAATGTAAGCAGTGGCTCTTTTTGGTTCAACTTCTCCATCAGTGCTTCATCCAAGTAATATTCAGCAGCAGCTTCTACATTTACAAGCATGTTTTTTTCTTTCAACGCGACCCTAACATCGGCCAATTTCGAAAGAATGATGTCGGGTGTATTTGGATATCGATCGGAGCTAATATGGGGCGTGGTTATTAATTTTCGATACCCCAACTCGGCCAATTGGCTTATTACAGCTATTGATTCTTCGAGTGTTTTTACGCCATCGTCAATGCCCGGCAGGAGGTGCGAATGAATATCAGTTGTGAGCGGATACTCTATCTTTTGTGACTGTTTTTTGGAAAATAGTGATAGCAATGAAAACAGGGTTAAATCTCAAAATACAAATCTATTGCAACCAACCTTCAAGCCCAAGGTAAAGTTCAACAAAGCAACAAAAATCAGATTAACCCAACTTTAAGACTATATTAATCCTAAATATAGTAGGTTTGCTTTTCAAACAATGATAAAAGACGAACGTAAGGCGGTCTTAGTTGCCCTCATCAATGGAAAAGATGAGACCCAAGAACATTTGGATGAACTTGCTTTTTTAGCTGAAACTGCCAGAATTACTACTTTAAAGCAGTTTACACAGCGACTTTCTCACCCTGATGTTCGCACTTTTGTAGGCAAAGGGAAGCTGGAAGAGATAAAAACATTTGTTTTCCTCAAAGGCGTGTCGAGCGTAATTTTTGACGATGATTTAAGCCCTTCTCAGTTGCGAAACCTTGAAAAAGAGCTTAATCCGGAAAGCAGGGAGGATTTCAAAGTAAGAATCTACGACCGCAGCCTTTTAATTCTTGATATTTTTGTTTTGCGGGCACAAACCGCTCAGGCCCGCACACAAGTGGAGCTAGCAATGAATCAGTATTTGCTTCCGCGCTTAACGCGCCTATGGACGCACTTGGAGCGCCAGCGAGGTGGAACTGGCACAAGGGGCGGGTCGGGTGAAAAAGAAATTGAAACCGACAGGCGTGTGATTAAAGCAGACATCAAAGCCCTAAAGGAAGAGCTAGAAAAAATTGATAAACAACGACAAACCCAGCGCAAATCCAGAACCAGCATTGTGAGAATTTCTTTTGTGGGATACACCAACGTAGGTAAATCTACCTTGATGAATTTACTTTCAAAAGCGAACGTAAAAGCAGAAAATAAGCTGTTTGCCACGGTGGATGCTACGGTTCGAAAAGTAGTAATTGGCGATATCCCTTTTTTGCTTTCGGATACCGTTGGGTTCATACGGAAACTGCCACATCATTTGATCGAATCATTTAAATCTACCCTGGATGAAGTGCGCGAAGCAGATTTACTATTGCACGTGGCCGATATTGCGCATCCTTTTCATAAAAACCATATTGACGTAGTTACAAAAACGCTTGGCGAAATTGGCGCAGGCAACATTCCGGTAGTGCTCATTCTTAATAAGATCGACTTGCTGGAAAAAACGGAGGAGCCAATCGACTGGGAAGAACAAAAAGGGTATTATCGGTCGCTCGGTTTTGAACAAGTCATTTTCGTTTCCGCCTTCGAGAAAGAAAAAATCCAAGAACTGAAAAAATTGGTGTACGATGAAGTGAAGAAAAAGCACTTAATGATCTACCCAAATTATTTGGCTCCTCAGTATGATTGGATGGAAGAAGGTTGAATGAATAGAAGCCTGATAACTCTGGTCCAGGCTTCTATCTAAACACAGCTGTTAATGTTTAACAATTATTTGTTGACGTGCTTCTAATGTTTCTTGTGTCAACGACAGGTAATAATTGCCACTAAATAGGTGGCTAACCGAAATGGAAACTTCATGCTCTTTATGCGTGGCATCATAAACTATTTTTAGGTTTTTATCCGTGAGCACAACTCGGTAGGGTTGATCTTTTGCTTTATCGTTCCAAACAAAATTAAGCTCTTTATCGCTTGGGTTGGGGTAGACTGAAACGCTTGAACCTGCTACGCGTTGCTGCTGACCTCCACCTCCTCCCGCTACGGGAAACACACGCAATCGGCTAACTGCACTATTACCACAAGCATTTACGCCAAAAGCTTGCACCCATCCTGAACTACTGCCAACAACAAAGTTAGGAACAAGGGTGTCAATTATGCCGTTATTACTTTGCCCGACCCACAAAGGGTTACCATAGGGTGGTGTGAGCCAGTTGAAATAAGCAGCTCCGAGAGAACCGAATGAGCAATTATATTGGTACACCCCTCCAACTGATGGCGCGGTTTCACCAGTTACAACTCCTGGTTGACTAGGTAAGCCAACCCAAACGCTGATCTGTGCAATTCGACTCCCACATGATCCATTCGTAGTTCCTGTGACTGTAAGGAAGTTTTGTCCATTGAAACTATTTACTCTAGTAGCAGAACCAGTTGAACTAATAGAAAGGCCTGATGGATTACTTGAAGACCACGAAACTGTCGTGCCAAATGGCTGATTATTTACTTGAAATTGACTGGTGCTACAAATTGGCTGGGTTCCAGTGATAGACATTGAATAGTCTGGTGGTGTTTGACCAACTGGTATAATACTTACCCCATCCACAAAATAATACGATGTCAGATAGCCGTTTAAGATTGCAGTATTGGGTACAGCTGGTGTTCGGTTTAATCCTGAATCAAAGTTACCTATTATGATTGTCCACGTTTGGGAGCCACTACCTGATGGTGTGAAGTTACCGCTTATCTTTGTCCAGCCGCTAGTATTGTTATAAAAAGTAGCCGCAGGGAAGGCATTGGGTATCTGAGGCGTTAAATGGTGAAGGCCTTTATTTGCGCCTTGAGAAATATCAAGCCCAGGTCCCTGAAAAAACATCCCAAGATTTGGTACGTAAGTGGTATTAGGGGCACTAGATCCCCCTTCTGCTGCGCTTACATAAAATTCCACGTAATACTGTTGCCCGCCAGTGAGCGTTAGTTGCTGCGAAATGTATTCCGACCCCGCAGTTGTTACTATACCATTATTGCTAACATCCAAAGCCAAGAAGCCTGCATACGCTTGTCCTTGCAGGGGATATTCGCAGCCAAGGCCATTACTGCCAGGATACCAAGCCGTGCCTACGGCCGCACATGGAAAGAAATAATCTGGTGTAAATCCGTTGAAGGGCACAGTCCAGTTCTGAGGACGTCCATTGTCAAAACCTGTTTGGTTAGGGCAACCTGTATTGGGTGCTTTGATTTCAAAGCTTCCGTTGGAAACTACATTTTGGCAGTAGCCGTAAAAGCTGTAAGCCAAAAGCAAAATAACACATAACTTCTTCATAGTTGATTGGTTTTAGTGAATAATTGTTAAACTTCCTTTGTAAACGATCTTTACATATTTATGAAAGACTTCGTAAAAATAAATCCCTGAAGAGAGACCTTCTCCGCTCCAATCACCGACATAGCTGGTTGAATAATAAACCAATTGACCCCATCGGTTAACAACCTTCAATCCCCATCTTCCAAGTTTGAGACCTGTTATTTCAAATTTTTCATTGTAGCGGTCTCCATTAGGAGTTATCACATTGGGTATTATAAGTTTCTCTATAGGCTCAACAAAAATACTATCCAAAAAGCAATAAGCATTATCCAGAGAATTATCCCTAAAATTGCCAACCGTCAAATATTCTAACTCTTGTTCAGCCGAGAAATGGCCATAAAACAACCTCCAGTCTTTACTGTTGCTAACAAGGTCAAATGTTATCTGGGGGCGATATTTCAAAGAAAACACAAAAATGTCATTGTAAGGATGTGTAACGGTATCCGTTGAAAAATACATACCAATACTGTTTGTCGTAAAACTATTCCTAGTTGACAAAGAGGTATAAAAGCCACACAAATATTGCTGTCCAGGAATAAGCTTTTTTTTTAAATTTACGCTTATATATTCCCGATAATTATTACCACTTAGCTCGGTTGTGTATAAACCAACCATGTTATTACCATCTTTAGGAGGGGGCGCACCTGTGAATTCTCGACTCGGATATGTTAAGCATGTCTTGTCTGACAACAAGCTATAAGCATCCGTGGTTGCATAGGTAGGTACTCTCCAATCTTTGAATATGGAATTAAACACCTTCTTAGTCTCCGAAATGTTTGTAACGTAGATGTTGCAAGGAATTCTATTGACTTCTTCAAAGCTCGGGTTTGGCACAAGGTTTTGACCAAGCCCTGCTAGACTTAAAACAATTGAAAGAAAAAATAACACTATTTTCATTTTTATCGCTGGTTCAAAAACCAATAGGCTGAAGCTCGCTGATTGTGTTGTCTTGACGAATAGCGAAGTAAAGATAGCGAAATGACCCAGTTTTTCAGAAAATCCTCAGTTTTGTTTGTCTCGCTTGAAGTGAAGAAAAAGCACTTAATGATCTACCCAAATTATTTGGCTCCTCAGTATGATTGGACAGAAGAAGTGTAGTTTCAAAATCCCCATGCCGTCAATAGATTTCTACGTCTGAGATTATCGGGCAGGCTTTCGTGCTAGTGATACTGATTCGTATTTTGTTTGTCAGCACAGGTTCTATTTTCAAAATTCGTTTATAACCTATAGTTGTCGCTTCCGCAACCTTCTTCCAAACGCCCTCTCTTTCTATTTCAATATGAAATGATTTGATTCGTTGCCCTAACTGAATGTATTCTTTTAGCAAAATGTATTTTACCGATTGTGGCTTTTCTAAATGCATTACTAAACTTGCTGTCGTGACACTGTCATCGGTAGTCCAATAGGTTTCTTTGTTTCCATCGGTTAGATTTTCAGGTGAATATTTTTTTGAATTGCCTCGATAAGAACTCGCCTCAACACCACTGTTTAACGCGAAATTTGTTTTAAACTCATGATCCAATAAGGTTCTAAAACCTCTCAGGGCCTTTACGTCCTGTTCATGAAATAAACCCCGTTTGTCTGGTGGCACGTTGAGTAGTAGCGTTGAGCCGCGGCCAACTGAAGTAAGGTAGATTTCTACTAATTGCTCAGGTGTTTTTACCAATGAATCTTCCTTGGCATGATAGAACCAGCCGGGTCGGATCGATACATCAGTTTCAGCGGGAATCCAATGTGTGCCATTTTCGCTCCCCGCGTTTAGCAAGCCATTGATATCGGATTGGCCAGCAAAAAGCGTATCGGGGGTTATCGTGTTCCAGTTGGTTTCCCCTGCTCTTCCATTTTCGTTTCCCACCCACCGCACACCAGGGCCGGCATCACTAAAGAAAATTATACTCGGCTCTATTTCACGAACTATATTAAGCGTGGTCGGCCAATCATAATAAGAAGCTCCATTGATTTTTCTTTTCTCGTTAGCTCCACCATAATACCCGTCTCCGCCATTGGCGCCATCAAACCACATCTCGAAAACTGGTCCGTACGCGTTGAATAGCTCCTTAAGTTGATTGCGATAATATTCAACATAAGAATCAGAGCCATAGTCGCTGCGATTTCGATCCCATGGCGAAAGATAGATACCAAATTTCAACCCCTGTTTTTTGCAGGCATCTGAAAACTCTTTTACAATATCTGCCTTTCCATTCTGTAAAGGGCTGTTTTTAACGGAGTGATCTGTATACCGACTTGGCCACAAACAAAAGCCATCGTGGTGCTTGGTGGTGAGAATAGCACCCTTAAAGCCTGTTTCTTTAAGTGTAGATATCCATTGATTTATGTTAAGTTGAGTCGGGTTGAACAGGCCGGGTTTCTCATCACCAAATCCCCATTCTTTATCGGTAAACGTATTGGTCGTGAAATGAACAAACGCATTCATCTCCATTTCGTGCCACGCCATTTGAGCCGAACTTGGCACTGGCAATAGTGGCTGCGGAGGGGCTATTTCTTTGGATTTGCATGAAGCCAACAAGACAAAAACGATAAGAGAATAAATTTTAGAAGGTACGTTCATGTTCTTTAAAATTAGTAAAGTAATGATGGAAAAATCCCTTTGATCACAACTTTATGAAATTTAGATAATTTCTAATTAACTCCAATGGTTGCGGGGGCATTTCAAAATGTCGAAGCTTTCGATTACTTTGCATGTGTCCGCTCCACCTCATAGAAAATCAAGACCCCACAAAATCTTATAGAAGCCTCGACAAAATCTACTTTTTTTATAATTATGAAAAATCCCCACCAACTAATTGCATTTTTTTTACTACTTGTAGGCTGCGCCTTTGAAAAGAAAATGAATCAAAAGCAAGAATACTATTCGGAAAAGTTCAGACCACAATTTCATTTTACGCCTGAGCGGAACTGGATGAATGATCCTAATGGAATGGTTTTTTTGGACGGTGAATATCATCTTTTCTACCAACATTACCCCGATAGAAATGTGTGGGGCCCCATGCATTGGGGCCACGCAGTAAGCACTGATCTAGTAACTTGGAAGCATTTGCCGATAGCTCTTTATCCCGACCGTCTTGGAATGATTTTTTCTGGCAGTGCCGTGATAGATGTCAATAATACTTCAGGTTTTGGTTCGCTCGAAAAACCAGCGATGGTGGCCATATTTACACAACATTTAATGGAAGGAGAGAAGGCGGGCAAGCATGATTTTCAAACACAGGGCGTTGCTTTTAGCTTAGATAGAGGACGAACTTGGAAAATGTATGACCGCAACCCCGTTATTAAAAACCCTGGGAAGCATGATTTCCGTGATCCAAAAGTTTTTTGGCACGAACCAACCAAGCAATGGAAGATGATCTTGGCGGTGAAAGATCATGTCGAATTATATGGTTCCCCAGATCTTAAAAACTGGAATTACCTGAGCAGCTTCGGTGTTGATATTGGCGCACATGGTGGCGTTTGGGAATGCCCAGATCTATTTGAGATGAACGTAAAAGGCAGCGAGCAGAAGAAATGGGTAATGCTGGTAAGCATAAACCCAGGAGCGCCCAATGGAGGATCGGGTACTCAATATTTTACAGGACAATTTGACGGCCAACAGTTCCTTACAGAGAATAAAGGCAATTTGTGGATTGACCATGGGAAAGACAATTATGCTGGCGTTACATGGAGTAATGTGATGGACGGTCGCAGATTGTTTTTAGGATGGATGAGCAATTGGCAGTACGCTACCGTTGTTCCTACTACTGTTTGGCGTAGTGCAATGACCGTGTCAAGAGAATTGAAATTGGAGGAGACAGCAATAGGGCTTCGCGTTACTTCTTATCCAGTCAAAGAGTTAAAAAAACTTAGAAATGATTCAACAACAACCTCTAATTTTTTAAAAAGCGAATCGAATAGTAGTGAGGAAATTAAGTTGGAAGGTCAGGCTCACGAAGTTGAATTAACAATCCTTAAGTCAAAAAATGAGGCCACGTTTGAAATCCAATTTACGAACGGCAAACAGGAATTTATAGGTATTGGTGTTGATTCTCTCGATCGGCTTTACATCGATAGAACTAAATCAGGTGGCGAATTTTCAAAAGACTTTGCAGGAAAGCATTATGGTAAACTTAATTCAACAAGCGACACAATTAAGTTGCGATTATTACTTGATGCGTCTTCCATCGAAGTGTTTGCTGATGACGGAGCGGTAATGACTGAGCTCTTTTTCCCTACCGAACAGTTTAATAAAATGCTGGTTAAATCAAACAAAGGGGTTTCAATTCCTGAGTTAAAAATCTATACATTAAATTCAATTTGGAAAAAGGAGGATAATTAGCGCGCTACCTTGTCATCGACAATCCTTAAGTGCGTTATTTTTCATACACTTTGTGGCTTGATTAGTGCAATTACATCGCCTACTTAGCTTGTCTATATCGCTTGCTTAGCCTGACTACATCGCTTACTTAGTGAGACTTTATCGCTTACTTAGTGCAAATAAGGCAATTAGTTTGCTTATTGATTTCAAAAAAACTGAATAATTACATTGGATAGGTTGTGCGTCAAAATTCCAGGCAGTAGGCTTTTACTTCTTTCTTTTAACCACACAAAGAAAAAGCCAGCTGCTCCAGTAGCCAGAATTGCGCCAAGATTAAACTGAAACTCGTAAGAGGGGCTAAATGAAAGGCCATGAACAAGGCCAAATAACAACGTTGTGATGATTGCGCCCCAACCCAAGTTTGCACCCCAAAGCTTCCAAGGTGTTCCGTACGTTTTGTTGAGCAACGCTAATAATATGCCCCTGAAGATAAGTTCTTCTGAAAGGCCAGGCATTGTAAGTTGGAAGAGGAGGGTTTCAATACTTGGAAAGTGAAATTCTCCACCGATTCCAGAAAGTGTTGTTAGAAAAATAAAGCCAAGTGTTGAAAGGACGATCAGTTTTAAACTGCCCCTTTCCAGTGAAAGTGTTATGCCATATTCTTTACGCGATAATCTTTTGTAAAAGACAACAAAGACCACCGCTGCTGAAAAGTCTACTAGTTTGCCAAACCAATTCCAACGTAGCTCTTGAAAGAAGATAGGCGCGGGTACTGTCCTTAACAAAAGATCATCAACAAGTACAACTAGGAAAAATAGAACTAGGTATTGTTTGCTAGCGATTTTGACTTGCCTAGTTATAAACAGGACTAGTATCAAAACAAATGTTAATCTCAAAAAGGACGAGGCAAGTGTTAACAAGATCATACGCTACAGCTTATCAACAAGCATTTTTAGATCTAAATTTTCCCAGTTCTTGTCAATATCGGGATCACTCATTACCCTGTCCATTATTTGCTTTTGCTTTTGCCCGATAGCGTACGCTTCTGAATACCGCATCTCATCCTGAAATGTTACCATCGTATAAAGGGGTATCCACTTATCTGGGTATAAGGAATGTATTTTAGCTTCTATTTTTTTTCGCAGCAAGAATTTTTCGTCAGCAACTAAATCGCGCATCTCAATAAAATTATCTAACGCCAGTTGTGCGATGGCATCCGCATCGGGTTTGCGCGTATTTTGAAAAATTGTTAAGACTCGTTCCCAATCATCCTGAAATTGATCGAGCAGTTCGTTTAGTATTCTACCATCTTCAAAACCCGCATTCATACCTTGGCCATAAAATGGAACAATGGCATGAGCGGCATCGCCTATTAAAAGAGTATTATTTTTTACCCATGGAAAACATCTAGTAGTAACAAGTGACGCAGCAGGGTTTTTGTAGAAGTCAATCAAATAGTCTGGCATTAACGCTGTTGCGTCCGGGAATGTCTCCTCAAAAAATGTTTTAACTTTTGTCTGCGTGTCACGTGAGGCGAAAGACAACTCACCTTCGAAAGGAAAAAACAAGGTACATGTGAAGCTGCCATCGGGATTGGGTAAGGCGATCATCATAAAACTTTCACGCGGCCAAATATGCAGCGAGTTTTTGTCGAGTTTATATTCGCCCGTATCCGAAGCGGGAATGTGCAACTCCTTGTAACCATGCTTAATGTATTCTTGCGAATAGTCGAACCGATCCGAAACTTGCATGGCCTGTCGAATGGCGGAGAAAGCACCATCGCTCCCTATAACAATTTCAGATTTCAGATGTATGATTTCAGGTTGGTTATTGGTTGTTTGACTGTTTTTAGCAGATCGTTGGAAGGTCAATTCTGTATTTACGAAATCGACAGATAAGCAGCGATGTCCGAAGAAAAATTCTACCCCCAATCGTTCGGCCTCATTCATCAAAGTGATGTTTAAGTTGCTTCGCGAAATAGAATTTATAAACTGGCCTTCCTTTCCATATGGTTGGTATGTGAGTTTTCCGTCTATGCTGTGTATGGTTCTACCATGCATGGGTATGGCCACCTTTTTTAGTTCTTCTGCCAAACCTACTTCATTAAGTGCGCGTATGCCTCTATTGCTCAACGCTAAGTTAATGGAGCGGCCACCTTCATAGCTCTTTTCGCGCATATCCGGTCTTCGTTCAAAAACAGATATTTGATAACCTCTTTTTTTTAGGTAGATGGAAAGCAAAGAGCCTACAAGGCCTGCGCCTATGATGGATATGGATTTTTTTTTCATCGGTTTTACTTTAGAGGCGTCAGACCGCTTCGAGCGGTCAGACGCCTTGCCCTTAACTCCCTTTAAATTATTTTTTGTAAATAAACGTCTTCAATCAATAAATAGGATTCTTTATAGAACTGATGGGGATTAACTTCCAATTCAATAAGTTCTCTTGCCAAAGAAAGATTACAAATTCTGTAATTGTTGTTCAAGTAACTGCCGAAGGATGAATATTCCCAGTCTTCTAATTTAATTACAAGTCTAGCCTTTAATGGATTTTGATGTATATAGTGAAAGCACGTATTAACCGAATTTTCAATAATTTTTGCCTTGCATTTTTGTTGAAAAAGCGAGCCAGTTCTATTTTCTTGTTTATTGATGGCTTGTGTGTATGAACTTTGTAGAGTTCCTAACTTTCGAGTAAGAACTTGCTGATTTTGAATTTCATTTAGTCCTATACTTTTTGCGTCCACATAAATAAGTAGATGAAAATGGTTCGGCATGAGGCAATACGCGATGATTTCACAAGTAGGCTTTATTTCAGACACAATCTTGCTGACGAAAAACTCATAATTCCGTTGTTGGAAGAATATCTGCTGTTGGTTTATTCCTCGATTATAGATATGGTAAAAGTTATCTGGATAAAATCGCATAATCAAGTTGCTTAAATTAGGCGTCCGACCGCTCAAAGCGGTCTGACGCCTTTAACGCCCTACTAAAAATCTCTGCAAATCGAAACGCATCTTCAAACGTATTGTAAAGGGGCACTGGCGCAACACGAATTACATCGGGTTCTCTCCAATCTGCTATCACCCCACTTTTAACCAATGAATCAAAAACTTTTCTTCCATTCTTTTTCATCATGATAGAAAGTTGACAGCCTCGCTCGGCAACATTTTTTGGAGTGATGATAGTAAACTGGTCTTCTGAATTATCGTTCAGTAAGAACAATAAGTATTCTGTTAGCTGCTCGCTTTTTTGGCGCAGTGCCTTCATCCCAGCATCTTGAAAAAGTTGCAGAGAAGCTAACTGCGGAGCGCCAGATAACACGGGGAAGTTGGATAGTTGCCAACCATCGGCACCAGCCATCGGCTTAAACCCTTTTTTCATTTGGAAGCGCTCTTTATCGTTATGCCCCCACCAGCCTGCTAATCGTGGAAACTCAAAATTAGTGGCGTGTTTCTGATGCACGAAAGCTCCAGCAATACCGCCTGGTCCCGAATTTAAATACTTGTATCCACACCAAACGGCAAAGTCTACTTGATGTTTATTAAGTTGTAACGGCACATTTCCAATGGCGTGAGCTAGATCAAAACCCACATAAGCACCCACCGAATGACCTGCTTCTGTTATTTTTTTTATATCGAAGAATTGCCCGGAATAATATTGAACGCCACCAAAAATTACCAGTGCAATTTGGTCGCCATGTGCTTTGATTTCGTTTATAATATCTTCGGTACGTAACGTAAATTCTCCGGCTCGTGGTTTTATTTCAAGGATCGCTTTTTCAGGTTTAAATCCGTGCAATCTTACTTGCGACTCAAAAGCATATTGATCGGAAGAAAAAGCGCCTGCTTCCGTTATGATTTTAAAACGCGTTGCTGTTGGCCGATAAAACGTGGTCATCATCAAATGAAGATTCACGGTAAGTTGATTCATCGCTACTACCTCCATCGGCTTTGCCCCAACAATTTTGGCAATTGCCTCCTTGCTGAATTTATGATAGTCCAGCCACGGCCGTTTCGCATGGAAATGTCCTTCAACGCCTAGATCGGCCCACGCCTGAAGTTCTTCTTCCACATATTTTGCCGCTAGCTTTGGCTGCAGGCCAAGAGAGTTTCCTGTAAAGTAAATAGCTGTTTTACCATTTGCTTTTGGTATATAAAATTGAGAACGATAGGTTTTAAGCGGATCGTTTTTATCGAGTGACTTTGCGAAGGAGAGCGAATTTTGGAATTTAATCATACAAACCTAGGATCAGTGTCCATTACAGTTCCACAATTTTTACACGTTCTCATCTCTAAACTTCCATAGTATTCGCGAAAGCGTGGAATAAAATCTTTCTCGATGTTGGTGAGATGGAAATAGGTTTCGTGCAGCTTATGATTGCAGTTCTCGCAAAACCACATGAGTCCATCATTTTCAGACTCATGACGTTTGCATTCAATTACTAAACCAACGCTTCCTGCCGGGCGAATAGGGGAGTGTGGAATAGATCCCGGAAGGAGAAACATTTCGCCTTCTTTAATAGGCACATCTACTGCCTTTCCGTCCTCCTGAATCTTTACCAAAATATCGCCTTCCAGTTGATAATACAATTCTTCCGTTACGTTGAAGTGATAGTCTTTTCGTGCATTGGGGCCACCCACAATCATAACAATGTAATCGCCCGCATCGGCATATAAATTTTTATTGCCAACTGGTGGTTTTAATAAATCGCGATTGTCGGTAATCCACTGCTTCAGGTTAAAAGGCTTTCGAATCGGCATATATTTTTGATGAGTTATACATTCGAGAAAAGAATGTGCTAATTTAACAACAAATTGATTATTTAATGGACTTAGATTTATCAGGTAAACGAGCCGTGGTGTGCGGTAGCACACAAGGTATAGGCAAAGCTTCGGCCATAGAATTAGCACTTTTGGGCGCCAGCATAACGCTTGTTGCACGAAATGAGACGGCATTGAAACATGTACTTACTGAATTGCCCACAAAGGCTGATCAAAAACATGATTATTTGGTTGCCGATTTTAGTGATGTCGGGCAGCTCGAAACAGTTATTCAGAAGTATGTAAAATCAACTGTAGCGCACATTCTCATAAACAACACTGGAGGGCCTCCTGCTGGTCTTGCCATTGATGCAAACACGAACGACTTTGTTGCTGCTTTTTCAAACCACTTACTTTGCAACCATGTACTAGCTCAAGCGTTGGTGCCAAGCATGAAACAAGAACGATATGGAAGAATTATAAACATCATCTCAACTTCTGTAAAAATACCAATTGCCGGACTAGGCGTTTCCAACACCATCCGAGGCGCAGTTGCTAATTGGTCTAAAACCCTGTCAAACGAATTAGCCCTTTACGGAATAACAGTTAACAATGTATTGCCAGGAAGCACCTTGACTGGTAGAATTGAATTTGTCATAAAAAGTCGCTCACAGAAAACAGGTAAGCCGGAAGAAGTGATTAGGAAAGAAATGATAGACGAGATACCCGCAGGTCGCATGGCGGATGCTAGCGAGGTGGCGGCAGCTGTGGCTTTTTTAGCAACGCCTGCAGCAGCTTATATCAATGGTATTAATGTGCCCGTGGATGGCGGCAGGACAGGAAGTTTGTGAACCAATGCATTTTGTTTAGTATTTTTGAATTATGATTACCGAATTGAAAATAGCGATAGAACAGGCTTCCGAATTGTCAACTGAAAAGCAAAAGGAAATTGCCTCAATTATTTTAGATGAAATTGGCTGGAATAATTCTTTTGATAAATCCCAGGATCAACTTTTTGTGTTGGCACAAGAGGCGTTGAGTGATTACAAGGCAGGCAAAACGCAACCGTTAGATTTAAATTGAAATCTGTTACTACAGAACGGTTTAGAAAAGCATTTGACCTGCTCCCCGTTTCAATTAAGGTACTGGCAAGGAAAATCGTATTTTATTTGGAATAAGAATCCTTATCATCCCAGTTTGAATTTCAAACAGATCCATCCAGATTTCATTTATTCAGTTAGAATAGGCTTAAGCTATAGAGCCCTTGGTAAGCGAGATGAAGACACATTGATATGGTTCTGGATAGGATCGCATGAGGATTACAATAACTTGATTTCAAAACTGTAATGCAAAAAATACTCAACTACATACACGGTCACCTGACGGACCCTAATTCTAGAAATTATTTAGATAATATAAACCCCGCGGAGGGAACAATGTATTGTCAACTGCCCGATTCTGATCGAAAAGATGTTAACCAAGCTGCACATGCCGCCAGGCTTGCTTTTCCCGAGTGGTCGGCTATGCCGGTGCAAAAACGATCCAACATATTGTTGAAGATTGCTGATCTAATCGACCGCGATCTTGAAAAACTCGCGCTTGCCGAAAGCATCGATAATGGCAAACCATTAAAGTTGGCGAGAGAACTCGATATACCGAGGGCCTCAGCCAACATTCGCTTCTTCGCCACCGCTATTTTACATTTTTCTTCAGAAGCACACCTGAGCGATAATGAGGCGGTGAACTATACAACACGAAGCCCCCTCGGTGTGGTCGGTTGCATCTCTCCGTGGAACTTACCCCTTTACTTGTTCACATGGAAAATAGCTCCAGCATTGGCTGCTGGCAATACCGTTGTTGCCAAGCCTTCCGAGCTTACACCCATGACGGCTTTTTTGTTTTCTGAATTGTGCATGGAAGCAGGCTTACCTGCTGGCGTGTTAAATGTTGTGCACGGTTTGGGAGATAAAGTGGGACAAGCCATTAATGAGCATACAGAAATCACAGCAATTTCCTTTACGGGCGGAACAGCCACGGGTCGGAAAATAGCCGCTACAGCAGCGCCTATGTTTAAAAAGCTTTCGCTGGAATTAGGAGGTAAAAACGCGAACATCATTTTTGCTGACTGTGATGTAGAGCAGGCCATCAACACATCAATTAAATCTTCTTTTTCTAATCAAGGTGAAATCTGTTTATGTGGCTCTCGCATTTTGGTGGAGCGGAATTTTTATAACACGTTCGTGGAAGCATTTGTTGCAAAAACAAAGCGGTTGAGAATAAACGATCCTCTTCAAGCGGATACTGACCTAGGGGCGCTCGTATCTGAGGCGCATATGAACAAAGTGTTATCGTATATTGAATTAGCAAAGTTAGAGGGCGGAACAGTTTTAACTGGTGGGAAGCGAGTGGTAGTGGAGGGCAGGTGTAGCGAAGGCTATTTTGTCGAACCAACAGTTATAGTTGGACTCGATCAAAACAGCAGAACCAATCAAGAGGAAATTTTTGGGCCAGTCGTTACCATCATGCCTTTTGATACCGAGCAAGAAGCAATCGAACTAGCAAACGCAACAGCCTATGGTTTGTCAGCCACTGTTTGGACGGAAAATTTAAAGCGTGCTCACCACGTGTCGCATCAACTCAAGAGTGGAATTATTTGGGTAAACTGTTGGCTCTACCGCGACTTGCGCACCCCTTTTGGTGGAATGAAACAAAGTGGTGTCGGTAGGGAAGGGGGTTTAGAAGCACTAAGATTTTTTACGGAAGCTAAGAATGTGTGTATAAGGTTATGAAGAATCCGTTTGCGTTGAAAAAAATGCTCTTCTCTTTTTAAAAAAATCGGCATATTACTGAAAAATAGTTGGTGACACCCCGTTGGGGGCATTGACAATCATATAGTTACAAGGAGTTTAGTGAAAGTGGTTTCACTAAACTTTTTTTGTTTATGGAAAAGACAAAAAAAGCG
>JBIKRT010000069.1:0-23576 GCA_044349005.1 Cyclobacteriaceae bacterium | reverse complement strand
ACTTTTTAATTGCCTTTTTTCGCTCGTTAAAACCACAAAATCACAAATCCAAAATCTTCTAATCCTAAAATTGAGTTTTTAAGGGACGACTAAGTAAAGGGCTTCGTATAATCGGTTGTAACATTTTTCTTCAATCCTTCCGGATCATGATCTAAAAAAAGGCTATCGGCCAAGTGCTGAGGAAAATCGGGCATCGGACTCATTTGCAAAGCTACTGCAACTTCATTCATCTGAATCAACTCCCAAAAGCAAATGTGTTCGATAATCTGGTTAATACTCCAGCGATCTGGGCTTTCTTTAAAATTCCATTGCTTTTTTGTTAGATTCTTTGTCTCTGCAATCAGTTCTTCTCTTGAGCGGATGAGATTGTCTACCAAATATTTTCTGTCGGCTTCCGACCACACATGAATGGCTGGAGATTGCTCAGTAGTTGTTTGGCCTTTGCTCGTGAATAGTCCGAAAACAAATGTGAGCGTTGCTATGAATACCTTCATGATAATTGATTTTCATTTTCAACGGGAGGTTGATTTTTTTGTTTTGTATTAATAGTCGGATCCCGACCAGGGATTGCAGCGGAAAGCCCGAAGTGCTGCTGGCCTTGTGCTTGGGCGGACTTGCAGCGAAAAGCCCGGTGGCCGCTGCGTTTCGCGCGGCAGGCCGCCAACTTATTTTAATACACCCAATTCCTTGCCTACTTCAGTAAATGCCTGAATAGCCTTATCAAGATGATGCATTTCATGCGCAGCTGATATTTGTACGCGTATCCTTGCTTTGCCTTTGGCCACCACGGGGAAAAAGAAGCCAATCACATAAATGCCTTTGGCAAGTAGTTTTTCCGCAAACTCTTGCGCCACCATAGCTTCGTATAACATAATTGGCACAATAGGGTGATCGCCCGGTTTTATATCGAAGCCCGCAGCCGTCATTTTTTCACGGAAGTACACGGTGTTGCTTTCAAGTTTATCGCGCAGCTCAGTAGTTTCAGAAAGCATGTTGAACACCTCGATGGATGCGCCAACAATAGATGGTGCAAGTGTATTTGAAAATAAGTAAGGCCGTGAACGCTGGCGCAGCAATTCTATGATTTCCTTTTTGCCAGAGGTAAAGCCGCCCGATGCTCCGCCCAGCGCTTTTCCTAGCGTGCCTGTAACGATATCGATCTTGCCATGAACACCCCGGTACTCTGGCACTCCC
Organism: Cyclobacteriaceae bacterium; assembly: GCA_044349005.1. Lineage (GTDB taxonomy): Bacteria > Bacteroidota > Bacteroidia > Cytophagales > Cyclobacteriaceae > ELB16-189. The sequence continues at coordinate 22,382 of JBIKRT010000069.1, read as the reverse complement.
CTACCCGACTTACCAATAAAACCAATGGAGTGACATTCGTCTGTCATCACCAAGGCTTCAAATTGGTCGGCCAATTTTACAATCTCGTCCAGCTTGGCAATGGTGCCATCCATAGAGAAGGCACCATCGGTAACAATGATAATCTGCTTTGCGCCCGCAGCTTTGGCATCAGTAAGTTGCTTGTGCAGATCGGTCATGTCGTTATGCAAGTAGCGGTAGCGCATGGACTTGCAAAGCCTAACACCGTCTATAATGCTGGCGTGATTTAGTTCATCGCTAATAATCGCATCCTCCGCACCAAAGAGCGGTTCGAACACACCCCCATTGGCATCGAAGGCAGCGGCATATAAAATGGTATCTTCTGTACCAAGAAATTCCGAAATCTTAGCTTCCAGTTCTTTGTGGATATCCTGCGTGCCGCAAATAAAACGCACACTGCTCATACCAAAGCCATGAGTATCGATAGACCGTTTAGCGGCTTCTGTAACACGGGGATGCGAAGAAAGACCCAAATAATTGTTCGCACAAAAGTTGATTACTTCCTTGCCATCACTGGTTTTTATATCCGCGCCTTGCGGGGTAGATATGATGCGTTCTTTCTTGAATAGCCCTGCTGCTTTGATGGACTCAAGTTCCTTTTGAAGTATCGGTTGAAGTTTAGTATACATAGTGATTGAATTTGGGTGCAAATTGCAAAAAAATAGTCCTCAATCCCCTCTGTTTTTCCATTAACTTCGCGCCTTCATTCGATTGCTTGATGAAGAAAGATAAGATTTTACTAATTGGTGCCGGTGGGCAGCTTGGTTCTGAGCTCACCCAAGGCCTTTGGAATATTTATGGAAAGGATAACGTGATCGCATCGGATATCAGGGATGCCCAAGGAATTCTCAAAGAAGGCCGTTACGAAAAATTTGACGTAATGCAGCGCGACAAGCTTTTTGAATTGCTTAAGAAAAATGAAATCACGCAAGTCTACCATTTAGCTGCCTTACTTTCGGCCACAGGCGAGAAAGACCCTCGCTGGGCGTGGAAACTGAACATGGAAAGCTTACTTTTTGTGTTGGAAGCGGCCCAGGAGCTAAAACTCACTAAAGTATACTGGCCAAGTTCTATTGCAGCTTTCGGGCCCACTACCCCCAAACAAAACACACCACAAGATACCATTATGGATCCCACCACGGTGTACGGAATCACTAAACTAGCGGGCGAACTTTGGTGCGAATATTATTTTAGAAGGTATGGGGTAGACGTTCGCAGTCTGCGCTATCCCGGATTGATTGGCTACAAAACACCGCCCGGTGGCGGCACCACCGACTACGCGGTGGATATCTTTTTCAAAGCGGTAAAAGAAAAAAAATACGAATGCTTCCTTGCGGCCGACACCTACTTGCCAATGATGTATATGGAAGATGCTGTAAAAGCCACATTGGATTTGATGGAGGCGCCAGCCGAAAAAGTGAAGGTCAGAACTAGTTACAATGTATCGTCCATGTGCATTTGCCCAGCACAAGTGGCGGCTACCATTAAAAAACACATTCCAGAGTTTACCATTACCTATAGGCCCGACTTCCGCCAAGCCATTGCCGACTCATGGCCAAAATCATTAGACGACTCGCAGGCCCGGTCGGACTGGGGATGGAAGCATAAGTTTGGGTTGGAAGAAATGACAGCCGATATTCTAAAAAATATTGTGCCATACCTTTAGGTGGTGATTATTGATGGTGAATGAGCTTTGTAACTTTTTTACGATTATCTTTGATCAAGCCTAGCGCCTATGAAATTAAAAGGAAGTTTAAATCCACCGCTTAGCAATGTCCAAAAAGAATTGCTAACACTATTTGAAGCTGACATCCCAGACAATCACCTATTGGAACTAAAAAAAATGATGGCACATTTTCTTCTTGAAAAAGCGAGGGACAAGGCAGATGAAGTTTGGGATGCAAAAGAATATTCAGACGAATCTTTAGAAAAATTGCTGATCAGAAAATAAGCGCATGCTTCGAGTTGTTCTGGATACCAATGCTTTACTTAGATCTCTTTCTCGGAAGTCAACTTACAAATCGATTCTAGACAAACTATATGAGGGCGATTACCATATTTTTCTTACCAATGAAATACTATTGGAATATGAAGAAAAAATAAGTGATATTTTTACCAAAGAAACCGCAGAACTTACAGTAGGCGCACTTTCGTTATTGGTTAATGTTCACAAAATAGAAGTCCACTATCGGTTACAGCTTATCGAGTCAGATCAAGACGACAATAAATTCGTTGATTGTGCATTCGCTGCTAACGCTCACTATTTAGTAACTGATGATAAGCACTTTTCTGTGTTTAATTCAATTGAATTTCCTAAAATAAATACCATCTCATTAACCGAGTTTAAGGAAATCCTCTCAAGTGATTTGTAATTGATCTATGTCCAAACTAAAAAAATTAGCAGGCGAAACAGTCATTTATGGTTTGAGCACGATTGTGCCACGCGGGTTAAACTTTCTATTAGTGGCGATCCATACACGGGTTTTTGCACCAGCTGAATATGGCGTAATCACCAACTTGCTTGGCTATGTTGCTTTCCTTAACATCATTTACATGTTTGGCATGGAAACAGCCTATTTCCGATTTGTCAATCAACCAGGCGCGGATGCTAAAAAAGTATTCAATCAGGCACAAACTATTGTGCTGTCCATCAGTGCCGTTGTCACTCTATTATTGATTACATTTTCGACTCCACTGGCAGCACAACTTCACATTGATCAGCACCCTGAGTTCATTGTGTGGCTTGCGTTGATCATGTTTGTGGACGCCAGTGTTGCCATTCCTTTTGCTCGTTTGCGTAAAGAGAAAAAACCGGTTCGCTTTGCGGCTGCCAAAATGGTGAACGTGGCGATTATACTTTTATTAAGCTACGCACTTTTCCAGTTAAAAATCGGCTATAATCCTTCTATTGGCATTGGCTATGTTTTCTTCATTAACCTCATCGCCAATTCCTTTTACCTATTTTATCTCGGCAAGATGCTTCTAGAATGGCGACCTGCTTTTCACAGCGTTATTTTTAAACAAATGCTGACTTATTCGTACCCGATCATGCTAACTGGCTTAGCCGGTATGACCAACGAAATGTTTTCGCGAATAACTATCGGTTGGTGGTTGCCCTCCGGATTTTATCAAGGCCAAACCACCGATGAAGCACTTGGCGTATTTGGTGCTTGTTATAAATTCTCGGTAATCATGAATTTAGCTATTCAAGCTTTTCGTTTTGCCGCGGAGCCGTTCTTCTTTTCAAACGCTGCTGATAAAAATTCGCCAACATTATTTGCACAGGTAAATCACTACTTCACCGTGTTTTGCTGCATTTTACTGCTAGCCATTGCAATAAATATGGATCTATTCAAATTTTATATTCCAAAAAACTATTGGGATGGATTGCCGATCGTTCCGATATTGCTTTTGGCATACCTGTTTATCGGGTGCTATTACAATTTCACCGTTTGGTTTAAGGTAACGGATAAAACATATTTTGGCACACTTATCACTGTCGGTGGCGCGCTACTTACCATTAGTTTTAATTTCATTTTAATTCCTATTTGGGGCTATTGGGGTTCAAGTCTAGTTACGGCAATCGTCTTTTTCTTAATGGCAGCCAGTTGTTATTTGTTGGGGCAAAAATATTACCCGATTCCGTATAAAATCGGGTACGAACTCACCCTCATCAGCATAACAATGGCGTTGGTCTATTTGAACTCCTCGCTAATTATTCCGAATCAATTTGTGGCAACGGCCTTCCATACAGTAGAGATAATCGCCTTCGTAGGTGTTATTTATCTCACAGAGCGGAAAGATCTTGAAACAATTCGGCAATAACCTGATAACAACAATTTAATAAATAGGATTTTTGGTTATTTTTGACCGATTCAAAAGCCTTTTTCCTTTTCTACCTAACCGAAGTGCATTAATTTCTTGAAAACCCGATCTCGTTATACCTATTTTAGTTTGAGTTTCGGCCTTGCATTGATGGTAGGCTGTGGCGCAATGGCCCAGCGTAGCGTAACCAAAAAAAACGCTGATGCAGCCGTTAGCCAAAATGCCCTCCGTGCCTCCGAGTTCGACTTTATTGAAGCCCAGAAATACTTTATTCTGGAGGACTATGCAAAAGCACTTTTGTACTTCCAACGTGCACTTGAGTTTAATCCGGAAAACGCCACCATTCATTATAAAATTGCGGAAGTCTTAGCAAAAAGCAATAAACCTGATGATTTGGCAAAAGCATCTGCCAGCATAGAAAAGGCCTTAAAACTGGAAAATAAAAACAAATACTTTTATTCGCTGGCCTCCTCTATTTACGCTGGTCTTAATGATTTCGGAAAAGCTGAAAAAGCATTGGAAACCATGATGGAGGAAGTAAAAGGCCAGGAAGAATTTCTGTATAAACTTGCCGCTTTATACGTTTTCGACAAAAAGCCGATGGAGGCCATTAAAATATATGAAAAGGCCGAACAATTTTTGGGTGTAAGCGAGCTTTCATCGTTGCAAAAACAGCGACTTTATTTGGAACAGGGAAAAGTAGATGAGGCGATTAAAGAAGGCGAAAAGTTGATCGAAACATACCCTGAGGAAGAGCGGTATGTGCTCGCTTTCGCGGAAACGCTTTCCAATTACAAACAGGCGAGCAGAGCAATTAGTTTTATGGAACAGTATCTAACTGCGAATCCCGGATCAGGAAACGCGAAGGTGGTCTTAGCAGTATTGTTTCGCGAAAGTGGCCAGGAAAAAAAGTCAAGGGATCTTTTAACAGCCATTTTTGATGACCCCACCGTGGAGCCAACCGGAAAACTTGCATTGGTAGGCCCCTACTGCGAGCAGGTCATCCAAAACCGAAGCAAAAAGATAGACGATCGGGAGTTGGAGAACTTTGCGCTCTCTGTTATTAAAAAATTGACGAACACCTACCCTAAGGAAAGTGCCATTCACACTATGGCTGGTGATCTTTACCTCGCGGTGAAAATGGAACGCGAAGCACAACTGGAGTTTATTAAAGCTACGAAATCGGGCAGCACGTTCGATGCCTGGCAAAACCTGATGTATCTTGATTCACAACTTAATCAATTTGATAGCCTAATTGTTCATACAGAAAATGCATTAGAATATTTCCCCAACCAGGCGATGGTCTATTATTTCAATGGGTATGGGCAGTTTAGAAAAAATAGGTTTAAGGAGGCCGCCTCCTCACTAGAACAGGCGAAAAAACTATCCGCTGAGAATCCAAACTTTCAGGCCGAAATAAGCGGCATGTTGGGCGATGCGTATAACGGATTGAAAGAATATCAAAAATCAGACAAAGCGTATGAAGAGGCCTTGGTGGTAGATCCTAACAATAGTTTAATACTGAATAATTATAGCTACTACTTAGCTTTGCGAAAAGAGAATTTAGATAAGGCTGAAAAAATGTCTGCTTTGTTAATAAAAAACAACCCAACCAATGCGTCTTTTCTGGATACGTATGCGTGGGTCTTGTTTATGAAAGGCAATTATAAAGAGGCTAAGAAGGTAATGGAAAAAGCCATAGCAGGTGGTGATGCGACTGCCACCCACTTTGAGCATTTTGGCGACATTTTGTTTCAACTAAATGACATTGACGCGGCAATAGAACAGTGGCACAAGGCCAGGTCGTTAAGTATCCATCATGAATTGTTAGATAAGAAAATTGAAAATAAAAAATTGTATTGATAATTGATTTCTACTGGCATGCGGCAAAAAGCATTACTACTCCTCACGTTCGTTATTTTACTATCGGCTTGTGCGAAAAAAATAACAGCCCCGATTGCTCTTCCAGAAAAAACACTTGCTATCGAAGAAATCAACTTTGAGTATTTTCATGGAAAAGCTCGATTAAATTTCAAAGATGAAAAGCGAGAACGAGAAGTGAAGGCAAACATTAGAATACGCAAAGACAGCGTCATTTGGATGAACTTCACCGTTATCGGGCTTCAGGGGGGAAGGGTTCTCATAAATAAAGACTCCATCACCATTCTTAGCAATGTAAATAACGAATATTATGTGTACACCTATCCTGATTTATCTAAACGATTTAATTTTAACGTAGACTATTTTGTGGTGCAAGCGGCAATTTTAGGAAATCTCATGATGCCAGCAATTGAAAAGAAGGATTTAATAACGGAGGGGGGAATAGATCGGCTGAATCAAACCCAAGGAAATGTTTCTATTCAAAATTATATTAATAACACAACAAAAAAACTTGAAAAAGTAGAATTGCAGGAATCTACCTCAGGCAACTCGGCAAAAATAAATTATTCAAACTTTCAGCCCGTTGGAAATAATTCTTTTGCCTACAATAACAGTATTAATATTGTGTACAAAACCCTTTCCACTATTGCAAATAACACCATTACGCTAGAGTATAACAACGCTGAAGTAGGTGATAAAGAGCTGCGTTTTCCGTTCAAAATACCTAAGCGATATGATCGCAGATAAGTTATGTATGTAGCAGACTTGAACAAGAAAGGTAGGATAGGCAATTTCTTGGGTTTGGTTCTTTTATTGTTTTTAAGTAGTTATTGCTTTGGGCAACGCAATAAATTGTTGCTGCAGCGCGAGAAGCAAAAAAACTTAATTAAGATAAAAGAAACGGAGAAAATAATTTCAGAAACCGCTGAGCAAAAGAAAGCCTCATTAGGAGAGTTATCAGCAGTTAACCAGCGTATCCGCCAGCAAGAAAGCCTTATCTCATCTATCAGCAATGAAATCAACTTGTTAGATGTAGACATTCAAGAAAATAACGAGATCATCATGGCTCTTGAATTGGATCTTTCCAAACTCAAAGAGGAATATACAGTGATGTTACTGACGGCACAAAAAGTGAGTGGCAAAGCAGATAAATTGATGTTCTTGTTTTCTGCCAATTCCTTCGATCAGTTTTTAATGCGGTTGAAATACATGGAGCAGTATTCGAATGCACGAAAGGAACAAGGACAGGCAATTGAAAAGGTGCAGGTTGCTTTGGGCAATCAAATTGAAGAGACAGAAAAAATAAAGAGGGAGAAAAACCAATTGCTCACTGACGAAGAGAATGAGAAAGGTCAGTTAACCACCTTGAAACAAAAACAAAAAACAGTAGTTAAAAATCTTGAAAAGGAAGAGAAACGATTGCGAAGGGAGTTGGAAGGTACTAAAAAAGACGTTGCTAAGTTGGAACGGTTGATTAGTGACGTTATAAAAGAAGAGTTGGAGCGCGCGGCTGAGGAAGCGAGAGCACGGCTTTCAAGGACAAAAAAAGATAAGAAAGATGCCGTGGTTGCAAAGGACGATGGCGTGGTACTTTCAGCCTCTTTTGAAGAGAATAAAAGTAAATTCCCTTGGCCAACCAGCGGCTTCATCTCCCAAAAATTTGGTAGACGTGATCATCCCTTCTTAAGAGGCATTGTTCAACAGAACGATGGAATCAATATTCAAACAAAAAAAGATGAAAAGGTAAAATCGATATTTGATGGCGATGTTAGCAGAGTTGCTTTTATTCCGCCTTTCGGAAATTCGGTAATTGTTAAACATGGCGAATACTTTACGGTGTACACAGGCCTTAAGGATGTGCAAGTGCGAAAAGGCCAGAAAGTAAAGGCTAATCAAGATATTGGCAATGTGTTGGTAAATACGGAGGGGGTCTCAGAGTTAAGATTTCAAATCTATAAAAACTTTGACGCGCTCGATCCTGAGACCTGGATTCAAGCAAGTAATTAAGTGTTAAACTTTTAAGCATTAAGTAATATGGACAGACGAGATTTTATTACCACTTCGGCAGTATCTTTGGGTGCTACTGAAACTTCATTCGCCATGACAAAAGATAAACCAATGCTAGTACATCATGTATTTTTCTGGCTCAAGAATCCCGATTCTGTAGAGGATCAGAAGAAATTAGTAGAAGGTGTAAAGACGCTTTCAAAAATAGAAACCATCCGCGCCCTCCGGGTAGGTATACCTGCAGCAACTGAGAAAAGACCAGTAATCGACTCAAGTTATGCTGTCTCTGAATTAATTTTCTTTGACGACTTAGCTGGCCAAGCCATCTATCAAGAGCACCCCATTCATCAAAAATTCATTGCCGATTATGGCCATCTTTGGGATCGGGTGATAGTTTATGACTCAATGGATGTTTAACACCCGCTAAAAATTTAGTTTATCAAAAAGGACATCTTACTCGCTTATATCTGCTTAGCGGGTATTTGCATCATTTGGGGTACTACATTTCTTGTAATGCGGATTGGGGTAAACGGTTTCCCTCCCTTTCTCTTTGCTGGCATCCGCCAATCTATAGGGGGCATGCTGTTAATCGCATTTATGGTGTGGATTAAAAAGATAAAGTGGCCAACTTTTTCAACTCTTGGAAAACAAGCCTTGGCTGGCTTTCTCATGATTACAATGGGCAACGGGCTAGTGTCATGGGCGGAAGTGTATATACCGAGTGGACTAGCTGCCATCATTTGTTCGTTTATGCCCGTTTGGGTGATCATAATAAACCTCACTATTAACCAATCCGAAAGGCCTACGTGGCTCATTCTACTTGGTGTGTTAATCGGCTTACTAGGCATACTGGTTGTTTTTGGAGAACACATTGCAGACTTTGCTAACGCAAATTATAGCATAGGCATTTTTCTAACATTCACGGCATCCTTAACGTGGGCGTTGGGTAGCATTAACATGAAGCGATTGTCAGATGGCAGCAACCCCTACCTTAACGCGGGTCTGCAAATGGCGTTCGGTGGCTTTTGGTGTTTCATTATTAGTTTCTTTATAGATGATTATGCGAGCGTTAGCTGGCAGACTGTTCCATTCATTCCGTTGGCTTACCTTGCGCTTGTGGGTTCTCTGGCAGCATTTGCTATGTATGCGTATTTACTTACAAAATTACCCCTCACTATCGCCTCTTTATTCTCGTATGTCAATCCGTTGGTTGCGGTAGTACTAGGGTGGCTGATACTAGATGAAAAGTTGAATGCAAAAATCGGAATTGCTATTGCCATCACGGTGCTCGGCATCTACTTGGTAAATCTTGGTTATCAGCGGAAAAAATCGAAACGTCTTATCTTACAAAAATAATGACTCCAAAAATCACCTTTCACAAACAAGCAACACTACAAAAGCCCCACTTCTCTATCTTAATACCTTCTTGGAATAACCTCGATTATTTAAAATGTTGTATCCAAAGTTTACAGAAAAACTCTACCTACACCCATCAAATAATTGTTCATATAAATGAGGGGAAAGACGGAACGCTGGATTGGGTAAAACAACAAAACCTTAGCTACACGCACAGTGCGGAAAATGTGGGAGTATGTTATGGGTTTAACGCGCCTGCTACGTTGGCGGAAGCAGATTACCTGGTTTTTAGCGATGATGACTTTTACTTTGCTCCTGAGTGGGATGTGCCCTTATGGGACACTGTAAAAGAAGTTGGTCATGATTATTTCTGCATCTCCTCCACCATGATCGAACACAGCCCTACCAACTACAATTGCATTATAGCTCCCTACGATTTCGGGAAGACAGTGAAAGAATTTGATGAGAAGAGGTTTTTGAATGAATACAAATCAATTCCATTTCAAGATTGGATGGGAAGCAATTGGTATCCGCTGATACTTCACAAAAAAATATGGAACTTAATTGGAGGATTAAGCACAGAGTTTAGCCCCGGCATGGGTTCAGATCCCGACATGATGATGAAGTTATGGCATCTAGGTGTGCGCTATTACAAAGGCGTGAGTGCTTCTCGCGTTTACCATTTTACCTCACGAAGCACCAGCCGAGTTAAGAAAAACGATGGCAATAAACAGTTTTTGTTGAAGTGGGGATTATCCAAATCTACCTTCTTTGATTTTTACTTGAAGATGGGGCAGTTTTTCACAGGCGTCACTCCAGAGTTTGTGCCAACCGATGAAGCCAAGAAAAAGATCTTGAGAGATCGAGTAAAAAGATTTTTCGCTACCTGGAAAACCTAACCTACCATCCCTTTTTGATAGTGGCGCAAATATATTCCACATCAAGAGCAGTCATGTGCATATGCAAAGGTAACACAATGTAATTCTCCTCTACCGCATCCATGTTTGGTAAGTCGTCACGCCTTCCTCCCAAAATAGAATAACGGTCATTGCGGTAGTGCACCTGACCAGATTCAATTTTATGATCGCGCAAAAATTTCATGAAATCCATTCGCTTATCCACCAAGGCTGTGCAAAGCCATGCTGCATGAGTTCTGTCTTTGTATTCTGCACCAATCAGTTTAATTCCGGCAGCACCTTTCAAGCCCATTCTATAAGCTTCAAATAACTGTTGGCGATGCACCAGCGTATGATCAAACTCTTGCAGGGCTGCCAACCCCATGGCTGCGCTAATATCCGTCATTTGGTACTTGTATCCCACCTCCCAAATATCGTTTTCCCAAACGCCTTTCTGTTTATTCGATCGATCAATACCAAACCAGCGAATACGCTCCGCTTGTGGAACGACTTCCTTGTCTTGAACTATCAGCATGCCGCCATCCCCTGTGGTGATATGCTTAATCGCTTGAAACGAGAACATAGTAAAGGGCGAGATCTCGCCTATTTGCTTGCCTTTATAGGTGGCTCCCAGCGCGTGGGCGGCATCCTCGATAACAGGTATGCCATATTCATTTGCAATGGCTAGCAGTTCGGTCATATCACATGGCAGACCACCATAATGCACGCAGACAATTGCTTTCGTTTTTTCACTTATGAGCTGCTTAACGTGGGGCACGCTAATGTTCAAAGTGGTTGGATCCACATCCGCAAAAACGATTTTTACGCCCATGTACAAAAATGGGATACTGGTTGCCGTGCAGGTAAAAACCGGAGTAATAACTTCGTCTCCTTCCTGCAAACCGGCTAACAAATAGGCCAAGTGCAGGGCGTCTGTTCCAGAGCCCACCGCCAGCGAACGCCCACCGCCAGCAAAACGTTTCGAGAAATCCTTCTCGAACTGCGCCACGCGGGGACCTTGACCAATCCATCGTGATTGTAATACTTCGGTTACACCTTGAATGGCTGCCTTAGGAACATACGGATGGAAAAGGACGATTCCCTCGCCATCGTTCATGACCGGCAATTCGTTCATCGGCTTTTCTCGGTGCAATGCTTCAACACTCTTCATCAAAACAATTTTAACACAAAATTAACCTAATTATTGGGCTGGCTATTGTTTAAGATGGCAAAAACAAAAAAGCCCCCTGTTCGGAGGCTTTAAATTCAGATGAACCCAAAAGTATCTAAATATTTGGCTGTGGAGTAGTTCTTAGATAAGGCTTAATCCGGGTGTGCCCTTTCGGGAATTTGGCCGCTATGTCTTCATCTTTAACAGCCGCAGTGATGATCACGTCTTCGCCATTTTTCCAATTTGCAGGGGTTGCAACACTGTATTTGGCCGTTAACTGGAGACTATCGATTACGCGTAAAATCTCATCAAAATTACGACCCGTTGAAGCGGGATAGGTAATGGTAAGTTTAACTTTCTTATCGGGACCAATCACAAATACGCTCCGAACGGTAAATTTGTCGCTCACGGCAGGGTGGATCATATCATACTGATTAGCGATTTTAAATTCCGGATCAGCAATCAAAGGATAATTAACAACTGTTTTTTGAGTTTCATTAATATCGCCAATCCATTCTTCGTGTTTACCTAGCGGGTCGGCACTTAGCGCTACCACCTTTACATTGCGTTTATCAAACTCGTTGCGCAATTTTGCCACCGCGCCAAGTTCAGTAGTGCATACCGGGGTGAAATCGGCTGGGTGCGAAAACAAAATTCCCCAGCTATCTCCAAGCCAGTTATGAAATTGAATCGTACCTTCCGTTGTTTCGGCCTGAAAATCAGGTGCTATATCTCCCAATCGAATTGACATAATATTTTTGTTTAAGTATTGGGTGCAAATATATATTTGTCTACTTAATTAATAGACAAAGTAGATAGTTATTTTTTCTGATCCGCCACAATCTGGGCTAGGTTGCTATTTTTCAATACTTTAAGCGTTTCGTCTCGAACGGAAATGAATGCATTGCGAATCCCACAAGTCTTTTCATCAATGCATTCCTCGCAAGGCTCGTAGTAATTGAGTGAAACGCACGGGAGCATGGCAATCGCCCCATCCATCAACCTAATTATCTCTATCAGATTTACATCTTCGGGCCGTCTGTACAAATAATAGCCACCCCCCTTGCCTTTTTTGCTGTGAAGAATTTTAGCATTTCTTAGCTCAAGCAAAATCGCCTCTAGGAATTTTTTCGGTATACGTTGCTTTTCAGCAATTTCTTGGATGTGAATAGGTCCTTTCTGATATCTTTCTGCAAGATAAACCAGCGCGTGAATTGCATATTTACATTTTTTTGAAAGCATGAAAGCAAGTTAATCAATTGCCCCTTACAAATTGCAAATTACGAATCTACGGCTCGTACCTTTGCAAGATAGATTCTTATTTCTGATAGAATGATAATTGCCAAACCCAATCCACAAACACTTTTTTCTTTCTCCGTTTTTGCTGTAGCATCGGCCGCGCTTATTTATTGGAATGCAGCCATTTACTTTTATTCGCCCCAACCCAGGTGGTATAACTTGGGAATCATTTTCCTGCTAGCACCCATTTTAGGCTATGTGTTATATCGGCTTCTATTTCAACTAAAGAGAATTGAAATAGGTAACAACCTGATTATTGTAAATTTCTTGCTGTATCGAAAAAAGACAACATACACCATTGCAGAAGTCAAAAGCTGGACGGAACATCAGGTAAAAGTAGGAAAGAATACTACTTACAAAGAACTTGAGATTGTGTTTGCCTCCTTCAAAAAGATAACTATTGGAAAAAAAGAATATACCGATTACGAGAAGATTGTTAGCTATTTGAAGAAGAAGGCGATTAAGAGGGAGAATTCAATTAGCAAATAGCTATCGGGCAACCCCAATAACTATTCACCAAAATCTTCGCCAAGTGCCCAGGACTGGACTCGAACCAGCACACCTTACGGCTCTACCACCTCAAAGTAGCGTGTCTGCCAATTTCACCACCTGGGCATAAAAAGAACAGCACAAAAGTAGATGCTTTATCGATATTAGCAAAATAGAATTTGGGTACGAAAGTCAGGCAGGCACCTGACCATTTTTTATAGCAGGCGTTTTTTTAACAGCTAAAAACAAAAATAGACCATGAAAAGTAATAACAGAGAGCAGGCAAAAGTGTATCATATTCAGTTCGTTTTAGTGAGCCAAAGGTCTGACTTATTCTGTTTCTAGTTCAGCTCAATGAAATAGGCTACTCACTTAAGTAATATTTATACTAGTTTTAAAGAATACTGCGTATGTATTTCGAGTTATTGAAAATCAAAAAAAAGAATTCGCTAGTGAGTATATTGCGATAAATCTGTTTTGTGCGAAAAATGGCTAATTATAAAGTGCTAGTTATCATCTTTCTACTGTTTCAAGTTTCAAGCTTTGCTCAAGACAAGGTTCACGTTCCAATACCTAAAGACTGGTTCTTACTTGATCCCGAAAAGGATAGTGTGCAAGGTGTAAGTATAGAGCGAACTTATGAAACTTTGCTAAAAAACCAGCCGTCAAAAACGGTTATCGTGGCCATTATCGATTCTGGAATAGACATCGACCATGAAGATTTGAAAAATGTAATCTGGACCAACGAAAAAGAAATTCCCAAAAATGGCATTGACGATGACAAGAATGGTTATGTTGATGATGTTCATGGCTGGAATTTTATTGGCGGCAAGAGCGGCAACGTAGAAGCCGACACCTATGAGCTTACGCGTGAATACATTCGCTTAAAGGCTATTTATGATGGAAATGAAAAACGAAAGATCCCAAAGAAACAGAAGAAAGAGTTTGAACAGTATTCAAAAATCAAGACCAAGTATGAAAAGTTAAAGGCAAAAAATCAAGAACAGTATGACCTCTATAACAGCCTCTATTCTAACGTAATGTCAGCTACAGACACGCTTAAAAAAATACTCAAGGTAGAAAAGTTAACACCCGAACTGATCCAAGGCTTTACCACAAATGAGCCTTCGCTATTGTTAGCAAAAGCATTTTTATTGAATCTCTATAAAAATGTAGACGAGAACACCGAGATCGACACTTTTTACGCACAATTAAAAGAAGCCATAGATTACTATTCTGTAATTGTAAAGTATGGTTATAATACTGAATTCGATTCGCGGAAAATTATCGGTGACGATTATTCCAACTTATATCAGAAAGGCTATGGCAATAATGATGTAAAGGGGCCCGATGCGACACACGGTACGCACGTGGCAGGTATTGTTGCTGCCGATCGGAAAAACGCCATTGGAATAAAAGGAATAGCAGACAATGTGAAAATTATGCCGGTGCGCGCTGTGCCAAATGGAGATGAGCGCGACAAAGATATAGCGAACGCGATTCTTTACGCGGTCGACAACGGAGCTCAAGTAATAAATATGAGTTTTGGGAAATCCTTCTCTCCTGAAAAAGTAGCAGTTGATAAAGCCGTAAAATATGCTGAGCAAAATGGTGTGTTGTTAGTTCATGCGGCTGGCAATGATGGCGATGATAATGATGTGGAAGCCAATTTTCCAAGTCGGTTTTACCTCAATGGCAAAGAAGCTCAAAATTGGTTAGAAATTGGGGCTTCTGCCTGGGGGAAAGACAACGAGTTTATCGGTGCTTTTTCCAACTACGGAAAGAAAACGGTCGATCTCTTTGCCCCCGGAGTAGAGATTTATAGCACAACGCCAGATAACACCTATAAAGAAGAAAGCGGCACCAGCATGGCAAGCCCCTCAACCACTGGAGTTGCAGCGCTTTTGCTGTCGTATTTCCCCGAGCTTACTACCAGCGAACTAAAAGATATTCTAAAAAAATCGACCCGGAAATTTGATGGCTTGAAGGTGAAAAAACCGGGAACGGAAACAAAAGTCTATTTTAGTGATCTGAGCAGCAGTGGTGGAATTGTAAACGCCTTTGAGGCCGTAAAGATGGCACAAAAAATTAAGCCGACTCTGCCAAAAAAGTAAGATCAATTCTGGGGCGTGTTATCGATCGACTTCCTTACTAGGTTTGAAATACGAACCATTTCAGTAGGATTCGCTGTAGCGAAAATAATATGATCCGCTTTCAATACGTGACTTGAATAGACCTCGGTTTCGTTTACTTCTGGCACATTTGAAACCCAAACACTGCGCATCTGAATCAGTTGATAACAATCGTCAAACAAATTATATACTATGATTGGATAAACCGAATCCTCTAGCAAATCGAAAATATAAAGAAAGACTGGGTGGTCAAACAGCTGGCTGCCTTGTAAATGAGGCACTAGGTTAGCATCGAAAAACTCGTAGCGCAGCAGACAGGGATCACGACCCTCTTCCTTAAACAATTTTTGAAGTAACTCCAGCTTTTCGGTTAAAACGCTTAGCGGAAAAGAAAGACCATCCAGGTCCGTTATTCTCTTCCAGGTTTGAACTACCATATCCCAATATTCCAGCGCTTCTTTTCCGATATCTAATTTATAATCAAACTGTTTATAGCCAGGCACAAAATAGCCTGGATAGAAGTAACTCAGGTGCAGCTCTTGGCAATAGATCATTTTCAAATAGATCAAAAACTTTCCTAGGCTGTACTTTTTGTAGTCGTGATTATAAAAGCAACTTATTCCTTGTGCACTTTCCTTTCCCAGATCAAAAATTCCACATGCTATTAACCGATCTTTATCATATACATTTACCTCGTAGGTATTGTAAATGTTATTAGTACTTTGCCCAAATAACAGTTGGTGTAGTGTTGCCGATCCGTCAAATTCAACACCCTCTTTATATTTTTGAAAAAGTTGGGCGTGTTGATCGGAATAGGTAGCTTTCCTGATCTCGGTTCTAAACTGCTTATTGCGTTTAAACAATTTTACCTGAACCGAATCGTACTTCCATTTTTTTAAGTCAACGCGAAGCCAAATGGCATTGTAAAGCTGATTTTTAAAGCACAAAAATTGGGTGGTAAAGATGGTTTGCCCCATGCGAAACCAACCGTTTGCCAAATAAGTGTCCAACTCCTCTGGCAGCATCAAGCTGGGCGATTCAGCGTGAACAAACATAGTCCTTCATTTTACTCAAAGTTACGTATTCTATTATTTTTTTTAAATGAATAAAAATTCAGTTAAATTTGCAGCATGGCAAGACCAAAAGATGATTCGAAGATTGAGGCAATTTATGATGCCACCTTGAAATTGGTATTAGAAACGGGCTTTAATGGTTTAAAAATGGCCGATGTAGCAAAAGAAGCAAAGCTTGCCACGGGTACGCTTTATATTTATTTTAAGAACAAAGAAGTTCTGATTAATGAGTTGTACTACCATCTAAAGAAATCGAAAACGCTAAAAGTATTGGAGGTTTTTGATAGCAAAGATGACTATGAAGTATCCTTCAAAAAACTATGGACAAGCTACTTAACTATTAGTTTAGCGGAACCAGAGCGAATGAAATTTATAGAGCAATTTACGCATACCAGTTACTTAACAAAAAAAACCAAACAGCAGGGGGATGAATTAATTAAACCTTTAGAAGACTTTCTGAAACAAGGAATATTAAAAGGTCTCATAAAAAAATTACCTGTCGAGTTATTGCTGAGTCAATTGATGGGGCCGATTATCGAAAGCGTAAAGCTGCATTACGAAAGCACATTACGGATAACCAATTCTCTTAAAGAAGAAATGTTCCAGATGGCATGGAACAGCATAAAAAAGTAATTTTTTTTAACATTTAAATGAACATTTATTCACTTATAATTAACAAAACCAAAAAATGAAAACTGTACTCATCACCGGAAGTTCAAGTGGCATAGGCAAAGCGACTGCCATTTATTTTGCGAAACAAGGATGGAATGTAGCGGCCGCCATGCGCAATCCCGAAAAAGAAACAGAGCTTACAAAGCTTTCGAATGTAAAACTCTTTGCGTTGGGTGTAACCAATAATGAAAGCATAACCAAAAGTATTGAGGCAGCGGCAAAAGCGTTTGGTAAAATCGATGTAATAGTAAATAATGCTGGCTATGGTGCTGACGGAGTTTTTGAAGCGATAACTGATGAAGTTATTCAACAGCAGTTTGACACGAATGTATTTGGGCTGATGCGTGTAACACGAGCCATCATTCCACACATGCGTGAAAACAAAGGAGGTACCATTATACAAATTGCTTCGATGGGGGGCCGATTATCTTTCCCGCTATTCAGTATTTATCATGGCACGAAGTGGGCTGTGGAGGGATTCAGTGAAGCACTCCAATATGAGTTGAGGCCATTCAATATCAAAATAAAAATTATTGAGCCAGGCACAATCAAAACAGAATTCTATGGCAAAGGTCGAGTGGCAGTAACGGGTAGCAACTTACCAATGTATAAGAACTTTGTTGAAAAATGTGAAAAGGTATCGCAGACGCCAGCTCAAAATGGAGTAACTCCCGATGAAGTTGCGAAAGTTATTTTCAAATCAGTTGATTCTGGCTGGAAGATGCGTTTTGCCGCTGGAAATCCTGCCCCTATGCTTTTATGGTTGAGAAAGAGATTACCCGACAGTTGGTATTTTGGAATTGTAAGAAGCAGTTATAAAATCTAGAAACATGGGGAATATTTTTTATGATACTGACTTCCATAACATTGTTAATCGCATAAAGCTTATCTCTAAAGAAAGTGAAAGACAATGGGGGCATATGGCAGGATATTCTCACCGCACAGAAACCTAAAAAGATTGTCGCACACGCTTTTGGCGCATGCCATAGCCACGCAAACTCACCGCGAAAACAAAGCTATGGCAAGAGTCAAATCCCTAGACAATAATTCTTTTGCTATTATTTTAGAGTATGTGAGTTTAATAAATTTGAAATTTATTTATCTTGTAGAAATTAAACGAACCTCGTATGAAAAAAAACTTGTTCTTTAGTTGCCTTGTCTGCTTAATTTTTATTGCAGTTTTCATCTTTCAACAAAATACTATAAATTTTAATAATGAGCAGGTGCTATCTTGGTTAAAAGTGAAGAATATGAGTTTTGATTCATCAACCGAGGTTATTCCTCCAAATCCAAAATCATTTTTTAGTACTTATGATACATTTACTAATGCTGTAGATAATGTCCATCGTGGAAAGTATATGACGGAGGGAATCCCTTTAGATATGTATTTGTTTTATAAACGCTGGCTAGTTGACGATAATGAGTTAGATAACATATTAAACGAGGAGACTAATTCATCCACTTTCAAATCAAAGGCTCATTCAGTCGATGGATTTTCTTTAAATTATTCCAAAGGTATCAAAGTTTTGAATGCTAACTGTTTTAAATGTCATTCAAGCCAAATAAACGGTAATTTAGTTTATGGATTAGGTAATGTTTATAGTAACTACCAAAAAAGCAAAAGAATCGAGGCGAGTTTGTTGACGATTTATAAGAATTGGCTTGCCTCAGACAGTGATAAAATTGCGATGGGTAATTTTAACAACCTCTATGAAAACATAGCAAAAAATACTTCTACTTCAAACCCAATTGTCAATCCAGCATTCCGACTAGAAGAGTCATGCATGCAAAATCTGAATCCAAGAGATTTAAAGTTCACTTCCACAGCTAATTTCCAGATAGATCCAAATACTCTAGCTTCTGACACTCCTCCACTTTGGAATATTAGATTCAAAGATGCACTTTATTTTAACGGCATGGGGCGCGGTTCGTTTGAGAAACTCATTTTGCAAATTACAATGTTTGGAAATCCAGATACTTTATCATTACGAAAGTCTATCGGTTTATTTAAAATAATTTTGAACTGGGCAAGCAAGAATAATCCGCCAATTTATCCAAAAAAGGTCAACCAAAAAATGGTATATAATGGACAAGTTATATATAACAGGATTTGTAGTAATTGTCATGGAAAGCCGATAAATTTAAACAATAAAATATGGTCATATAAAACTCAATTAGTAAGTATTGATGAAGTCAAGACCGACCCTTTTTATGCAATATATTTCGTTATTAAATCAAATTTGCCAGCATGGTATAACAACAGTTGGTTTTCAAAATCGACCCCAAATTCTAATCTTTATCCAAAATTAGCTTACGTGGCTCCACCTCTCGCAGGTATTTGGGCAACTGCGCCCTATCTGCATAACGGATCAATTCCAGATCTAAGAAGTTTACTAAAAAGTTACAATCGACCAAAATTTTGGAAGATGGAGTATAATAGCAAAAAAAATTATGACTTAAATTCTGTTGGATTAATCTACAAGGTACATTTAGAAAAACGTGATTTGATGGTCTTTGATACTACGATTCCTGGTTATTGGAATACTGGTCATAACTATTCAGATCATTTATCAAATAAAGAACTTGATGAATTATTAGAATATCTTAAAACACTTTAATCATGAATAGATTAATTATTGTTATAGGCGGTGGAATTAGTGGTATTTCCAATGCTATCCATCTCAAAAAGAATGGCTATTCGGTAGCAATAATCGAAAAACATAGCCGGCTAGGTGGTATTTGGGCAAACGGAATGGCCAATAAAACCTCCCATCTTCAAACACCTTCATTTTTCTACAATTTTACTAGTGGCCTCAAATGGAAATCAATTTACCCATACAGTGATGAAATACTTCAAAGAATTGATTCTTTACACAAAGAATTTAGCGGAATTGAGGTGTATCTAAATGATGAGGTGATAAGCTTAGTAACAGGAACACCTGAACATACGGTGCTAACAAAAAATGGCCTGACGTTTAAATGCATGGGAATAGTAATTGCAACTGGCATACATCAATTTCCCCATTCCCCTTCATATTCTATAAAAGGACAAGGCATAGAGAAATACAATTTTAACCAACTAGATATTGTTGACCCGAATGATAAAAAATGCGTGATTGTGGGTCTAGGGGCAAGTGCTGTCGAGTGCCATAGAACATTAATAAATAGAAATCCAAAATCGATAACATTTATTACACGAAAACCTCGTTGGATTTATCCTAATAATTTTATTTATAGTCTAGTTTCATTTTTACCGCTCGCAAAGCCAGGGCAATTAGTCGATAAATTAGTTCACAATCACCTAAAGAGATTTTATAAAAAAAAGGGATTAATTGCAATTGAGCCAATTGGTTCACCAGCCGAAACTGCACCTGGGAGTATAAGCTCATTCTTCTTTAAGTCTTTGCAGAAAGTTAGATCAGAGTTTTTTGTTAATGCTGAAGTTGTCAAAAGTGAGGACAAAAAGGTTTATTTATCAAATGGAATTATTATTAATGATGTTGATATAATCATATTTTGCACGGGGTGGAGTAATGTTAAGTTCCCATTCATTTGTGATGAGAAGTTAAAAAGTGGTATCAATCAATGCCAAGAATTTGGTTACTTCTATTTACATGAATTCGTTCCCGGTTACGATAGTATCATTTTCTCCAATTATAAATCTGGTATTGGGTATACTGGTTTTGCGCCCTATCTGTCTTCTATGCTTATTCAATGTTCTCTAGAAGTAAAGAATTCTATGCCTTCTGAGAAAGAACAATGGAACTGGATTGAAAATGAATCAAAACGTTGGAAAAAATCTCCAAAAACTTTTCAATTTATTAACATGTTTGAATCCGTAAAAGAGATATTTATTTTTTTTAGCTCGAAAGAGGTCCGTCCGTGGCTCTTTAAAAAATTTATAAAAAGAACTTTCTGAAATACTTTCCAAGAATCAAGCATTTAAGAAAGATGATAGTCAGAGATAACTTTTTTGGCATTGAATAAAGAATATTGACATTTTCTTTGAAGGATGTGTTTTCATCTAAAAATTTAAATATCAAATGAACCCTGTTAAGGTCTCTTTGCTTTCTAAAAAGTTCTAAATAAACATCTTGCCCAGTAATAACGCCTTTAGTAAATGACTCTAGTAATATTGAATCAAATACCCAAAAACTAAATTTCGGCCTCAAATTCTTCTCTCTCAACTCGTTATTATCTAGTAATTTAATCAAATTTCGAATTTTAAATATTGTTCTGGTAAAACAATAACCTGAAGAGGGTTTTACATAACCAGCATTTGTTCCAATATTTATTACTTTCCCATTTATAATTGGCTTGAAAATATAGTCAGTCATTGGAATAGAACTAACTTCCTCATCTATTATTTTGTAATCTGTGATTAACAGATTATCTGAAATATAGCTTTTAATAAAACTTGAACTATCCACCTCCTTGAAATCTCTATTTGAAAACTCTGTATATTCTATAAGCGCCTCAGTCTTGGAAAATGGTAATATGTAAATGAACTGATTTAAATCTCCTGTAGCAATCCGATAATCCATCAATGTTACCCGATCATCTTGAAAACGTTCTTGAGGAGTTTTAATAATCCATCCTTTAAAGTGCTGCCATAACAGTATATTGTCTGAGTTTTTTGGAATACTAAACTTGTCTTTGTCATAATATGATTTGATTATCAATTTGCCTTTGAAACGACCTTTTGTGCATTGGACAAATCCTGAATTATGGCATGTCAGAATTTTTTCGAAATGGAAGACCACATTTGGGAGTTCCTTAGCTTGTTCATAAACAAATTGATAAAAATCGCTTGATCTTATAGTTCGATAAACAAAAGGTTCAAAATTAAAATCAATAGTAATACCTGACTTATCAATCACCTTTCCGTATTTCCATTTTTTACTTGGAATATCTGGAATATTGTAATCTGGCAAATCCCAAAATGACCAAGTGCGATCGTTGGCATATTTTCTATCAACATCAATAACTAATATTCTTTTTTCTTTAAAAGAAGGCATTGAAAGAACTTCATGTAAAAATGAAAGGCCCGAGAGTCCACCACCAGCGATTATAATATCAAATTCAGTATCTTCATTCATGGTAAAAATTTTTATTAATTAAAATAGGCTGTCAGTCATATTTTCTATGGATCATTTTTTAACGAAAATGATATTTCAATTCCAAAATTATCACTAATACATGAGTTAAAAAACCAAAGACCAAATGACAGATGTTTCCGCCTAGGTAACTTTCTCATCTGCATCGATCGCAAAGCAGTCTTTTAAAATGACTTTAAGATTCCATTGTGCGGGTTTGTAAAGATGGAACATTTTTATTTTAGTTACGGATTTTTTATTAATTTCAGATGATTTTATTTGGTAAAAGCGTAATGTTAGAACTTATTTTTAATTACTCATACTGAAAGCTCCCCTTACTTAGTAGCATCCAAAATTAAAGATTTCCAGGTGAACTTGGCATCCTGTTGGAATGTGGAAAACTCCACCCCGCTCAACGGGTGGTGGAGTTTTCCATATTTCAACAG
>JBIKRT010000141.1:0-7301 GCA_044349005.1 Cyclobacteriaceae bacterium | reverse complement strand
GAAAAAAGGGCAGGCCTTCACCAGCGCTAGCATGGCTGTGAGCCGCCCAATGACCATGACGAAAAAAGCGCTGAATAGCAGTGACGTCGTGTATCGCCGCAAACTTGGATGGGAGTATTCGATTTTGGGTATGATTTGCCAGTAAAATTTTTGGCGGATAAGCTTGAAATTACAATAAAGAAACTCAATACAAAATCATTAATAATTATTGATGATGCCGGCCGTTTTAGTGCTTCCATGATGGAACATTTTCAAACCGTTTTTGATTATAATAATAATCATCAGAACTATAATGTAGGAATAATTTTAGCAGGGACAAATAAATTTAAAGTCGATTTTGATAAATGGGTAAAGTATGAGCATATAGGCATACCGGAGCTAAATTCTAGGATATTTGATTGGGTGATTCTGAAAAGACCAGCTAAAGAAGAAATGAAAGAGGTAGCTAGAATGAACGGATTAAAAGATGAAGCCGTTTTGGACAAAATCGTAAAGGAATGTGACAACTATCGAACTTTGAATTTCAAAGTTATCGGCGAAAGAATTCGACATCTAAAAGATTGACAATAGTGGGTTCATTAGTCCATACTTTAAGAGTCATCTTAGAAGCTTTTAGAGAAATAGCTTCAGATAAAGTGAGATTGGAAACAGATTTTGAGATTTTCAAAAAATTGTTTGATTCATACATTTTTCAGGATAGTAGAAATCTTTCCAAAATCACCATAACGCAAAAAAGAAAGATAGCTGCTATAAATAACATAAGTTCAATTTTGGAAATAGATGAACTTAATTGTAAGAAGATCTCGAATTACAATCAGCTAGGACGGGAAAAAATTAAAATTCCCATTGGTTACTATGTTAAAGATTATGCAACCATAGTACAAAATAAGGATTCGCTTTTGGTCGGACGTATGTTTGAAACAATAATAAAAAATAATCATCTTAACTATTTAAAGAATGACATCATAAATATTGGGATTCCGTTTGATTACGAAAATATAAAGTCAATTCTTACTAATGGTATATACTGTGGTCATTATTTTCAGAATGGGCGAATCTTTTACACTGCTGAATTATTAGAGCCAGTTGTTTCTAAGATAAAATTTAATGAAGTACAACTCTTTTTTAAGCACTCATCGACAACGATTGAAAAAGAAATCACCAATAATCTTTTTCTTTTTCCTTTAACCGGATTTGTTACGAACTCACAAACCTTAGGAAGCCTAAAATGTAATATAAGGGGATATTACGAAGGCCACGAGTTTATCAATGAAAAGGAACTTCATCATCTGTTCATTAAATATATTCAACGTAAGTTTTATTTAATGGACGGAAAAGAATTGAAATTTATCAAAGAGTGCTTCAAAGTATTTGAAGTATTCTTTCCTGATCTTTTAAAGGACTATTGTAACCTTGCAAAAGTCATAAGTAAAGCCAAACCGGATTTAATAGAAAAATACTCGACCATTGAAAATCTTGATTTTTCAACAATTAAAAAAAGAGTTGACTCCCTTCTTCAGAACTTCAATATTTTATCAAAAGAGCATTTATTCGTAGAATATTGGTTTAACATTATAAAAAATGCTGATCGAATATGGGAACATGTAAGTTACAATGAGAAACGAAATTTACAATTGTTACTATTTCCATTTGGTTTATCTTTTGACTTTAACCGAATGGAGTTTAATGGATTAACACTTATTGGAACTTAAATTTGTTGAGATCACTAATAAATTGAATTGTTGGTTCCTAACACAATATAGCACCGTTACCGTTAACAAAAATGAGTAATAATGATTTTCCGTTAAATCTGTATGAACCTGAAAAAGGTAGAAATAAGATAAATGCTAATTTTAGACTCGATTACGGATCGATTCTGTTAATTCTTAGAATGGTTCATACAAATAAAAAGCTGGGTAATACAGATTGTACAAAATCAAGTATTATTGCGAGGGCGTTAAAAGCTTTAGAGAAAGAATATATAAGCAATAGTGTTAATTTGGAACCCATGAACGAAAGTATGGTAAAAGAAATCGAAAGCAAACGGCAAGCTATAAAACTAGGAATAAAAAAAGGTAAAATTCGGAGGGAGTTAGAAAGTGATGAAACGCCAGATAGTTTCAGTCAACTGAAACGCGAAATATTCCTAAGGTCTTTCCTGGGTGAAGGCGAAATTTAAAAGCGGCAAAGTTAAAAGATTTTGTGGCTACCTTATGGAACAAGGGGACAGACTTTTAACCCAACGAATACGGCAGGGAAGTGAATCGCTCCGTAAAAAATCAATTGCTAACTCTTTTGTCAACAAATTTTACTTTTGCCAGGAGCACACATCATCGCGACCAACGCGTACAGCAGGGAAGGGGAAGCAATTGCTAACTCTTCGGAAAATCTAAAACTTTTTGTCGTTTAGCCAGCGGTACAGATCATTGCCGAAACTAGTCGATATTTACATTCCAGAAATCGGTGTTCTGGGTTCCGGCTTGGTGAAATCAATTCCGAAAATTCCCGGAACTTCTATACGGAAATTAGTGGAACCCAAACATAATTATAGAACTGTGCGTCAGGAACTTAGCGAGGAAAGAGTTATATAATTTATATTATGTTAAATAAGTCACGATGTTTAATGTGATCATATTTGAGCCTTACTTGATTTAATGAAATTAATGTAAAAATATACTTTCAAATATTATTGAAAGTATAATTTGAATTTTTTGATTCTTGGATATACGCTCGGATACTGTTTAAATCGCCCAGCACGTATACAGAGTTCTATTAATTAGGAAGTTCGACCAAATCATCTAATAATATGTTGACTGAATTAAATTTCAATTCTTTTAACTGAGTTTGAATGATGCTGTTGAATTTATAATATTCATCTTTTTTGATAAAACCAGTCTTTGCTATCCAATCTTCATTGCCATACTTATAAACGAACTCCTCCATTGCCTTGGCGTCCATTTTTGAATTATTGGTAAGAAATTCAGCCATTTTCAATAGGAGTAATTTATTGTTTGCCATTAGTCGTAAAGCTTCTCCTTCACATTCTTTTACAAGTTTAATGGCTTCATTCTGATACTTTCTATTTACAAAAAAAGCATCTTCGTTGGCTGTTGCTTCCACCGCCAAGTGAATTGCATCATTACCCATCGCGTAATTGCGCACGGCTTTGTTTGCCAGCGAAGATGCCTCTTCAATATCAGCATAAACGCCAGTACAAGTGTATTCTTCGCCAAAAATCAGTTTCTCCGCAACAAATCCGCCTAATGTTATAATGATGTCTTTCTTCAATGAATCACGCGTAACGGGACCTTTTGGGAAATTGATTTGACAAAAACCTTCTGCCGAATCGGAAGCTGTTCGAGACACGACAAGTGCTGGAATGATTCGAAGCGTTAACGCTGCTAACACTGCATGACCGGCTTCATGCACGGCAGTGTGAGCTTGAATCTCTGGCTCATGACTCTTTCTTAAATTTTCCAATTTCAAATTGACCTCATCGGTGACCGTTTTAATTATATGTCCTTCTTGGTTTATTAACTCATAGTGAAAATGACTTTCCCTGAAGTACCAAGTGATGTGTTCAACACAAAGTTCTTCTTCTAAAACCAACACCGCCATTTTACTGATCCTTGATTCGATCAGGTTCTTTATCGTTGTAAACACGGGGCGCGTTCCTTGCGCGGGAAATACACCTTCGGCATAAACAACTTCAAGCACTGAACTACTGAATGATACTTTCCAACCAAACTGTTGTTTCACAAAATCAGCTATCCTGTCCAACTCCCGTTCGATCAGGTTTCTAAATTGGGCGTTGCTAAACGAGCGGTAGATGACATGATTATTTCCAAGTCTGGCTATTTGCTCAGGTCTGAACCGCTTGCGCAACGCTCTTTTAATATTGGCTATATTAATTTTGGAAGTTTCCTCATAAAAGTCATCGGCACTAATATCTGGGTTCATGTTGTGACTCATGTTATAAGCTTCATCCAAATTGCCGAGAATAAAAATTAATGACCGAGACAAATCAAGCTGACGTGTTGCAGCCCGCGCGTGCATCGCATCCAACATAAACAGGCTTAGTTCTTGTAACGATGAATTTGTAACCCGCTTCTTTATTTCATCCTTTTGAGTATCGCCATTTAGCAATAACCCCACCAATCCTTCTGTAAAGTTCATTGAGAGAAAGTAGCGTTTGCTTATGGCTTCATTGTATCGGTCACGCTCATCAAAATAGAAGCCTTCAAAAATCCTGAGAAAGTCTTGGCCATTCTCACAATACGAGGATAAAATTTACCTTCAATAGTTACCAAGTCCTCTTGGCTTTTCATTACCGAGTCTATGTTCTTGTAAGCTGTCGGGGCTTCTTCTGTGCTCCCTCCTATCAGCGTTACTCTTGCCGCTTCCACCATCTTGCGCATGTTGCTTGCTGTGATCGATGCCTTTGCCTTTTGCCTGGACATTGCTCTACCCGCGCCATGCGATGCTGAAAATAGCGAACGTTCATTACCTAGTCCGCTAACAATGAAACCGGGCATTGTCATGCTCCCCGGAATTATCCCTACCACTCCGAGGCCCGCTGGGGTGGCTCCTTTGCGATGCACAATGCACTCCCGGCCATCTTCTTGCAATTCCTTCCATGCAAGGTTATGATGATTTTCCACCTTCATCAACACTGTAATGCCAAGTGCATTGCATAAATTTTCATGGATACGGTCGTGGCATGCTTTTGCATACTCGGCCGCCAAGTTCATAGAAAGCCAGTACTCACTGCCCGCATCACTTTCTACATCGAGCCATGCCAGTTGCTTTGCCTCTTTTGGCAGTTTGCATTTATCCATGGCAATAGCAGTAAAGTATTGCGCAATAGTTGCTCCTAAACTTCTTGAACCTGAGTGGGAGAGAATCGCAGAATAGCTTCCTTGCAATAGTCCAAATGAGTTGCCATCCACTAACTCCACTATTCCAAATTCCACAAAGTGATTACCCGACCCAGAGCTGCCCAATTGCCTTATGGCTTTTCCGTGCAACTTTCTCAACAAATCACTTTCACGAAATAATGAATGATCCAAAACCTCATGCACTTGTCTTATCTCAAGACCTCCATCGTTGCCAAAATGAGTCAGCGCGCGAAGCACATTTTTTAATTTATGGCCATTATGGTCAATGTAGCTTGCAGGAAGATCAAGTATGCTAAGTGCCATTCTGCAACCAATGTCCACGCCTACCGCATAGGGGATCACTTCGTTGCGTGTTGCCAAAACGCCACCGATGGGTAATCCATAACCTGGATGTGCATCTGGCATTAACGCCCCGCTTACCGAAACAGGAAGACGCATTGCGATTTCCATCTGTTTGATGGCCGCATCTTCAATGTGCTTAATTCCCACCACATTGAAAGCTTTTGGTTTGTTTTCCAGTTCATGCGAGGTGCATTGCTCATCTTCTTTTTTACCCATCAGTTTTTTCGCCAACCCACTCAACACGTGATGATCCACATACTGCGTAGGGGCTGCTAATAATTCTTTGATGATGGTTATTTTCTCTTCGGTGGGTGTATGCTTGAAGTGTCTGTTCATAATATTCAATGCCAAGCTCTTTGCTACATCCGATGGAAATTCAATGCCATGAAGTTCCCTATTTGTTATTTTATGTTTGCCCATAATTATGCGCCTGCTCGATTCATACTTCACAATTGAGTAAAGCAAAATCAAGTTTAGAAATACCGTTTTGTGCTAGGACAAAACAGAAAATTCAAAGCCTATGGCTGACTTAAGTTATTAAAATTTAAAAGTTTTGAAAAAGAAAACAGCTTTAGTGTATCGGGTAAGGTTGCTTACCGTAGCTGTTATTTGGGGATATGTGAGAATAAGACCAACATGATTTCCTCTGTTTAAAATCGAACGAGAGAATTTTGATTGTGGTACAAATGTATTGTGAGTTTTTAAATTCACAAGCACTCCGTCCATTTTTATTTTTTAGTAAGCGAATCTATGTGTTAACAATTTATTTAAGTTGCCACATGAAATCGCTTCCGGCTATTGCACTTGTCAATTGGGTGCTAAACATTTTAATGCATTTTCACGCAGCCATTAATCAATTGGAATAGATCATTAATCATAGCTCCAAACCGCATACTGCTTAATAGCGCAGCCTATTTGCGTAATAGGCTGTGCAAAAAATATTTAGAAGATTTTCAATTTTGCATTTGTGACTTCCTTAAAAGTTGCATTACCTTTGTATATAACAAATGAAAACGGGCAAGCACATATCACTTAGTTATCTCAATCCGAGTCTGAGATTTGGAACAGGATATTATTGCCCGGACATAACTATGAAATAATCTAGCTGATTAAATAGATCATAAAAACCCTGGACCATAAGCTCAGGGTTTTTTGTTTTGGCGCATTGTGCGCATAGCGACTGAAAAAAATCAGTCGCTAGGAATTGTATTGTGTAAAACGAGGTGTATCGGCTCACGCTTATACCGTGTTGAAACCGTAGATGGTTACACGTTGGTTCGACTCCAACCACCTCGACTGGGAGATGAAGCTAACTAAGTAGAAGCGTCCCGTTGAAGCCGGGAAGGATCTGGAGCGTTACCAGATGTCTCCACAAAAGCCCTGTTTTATTGGGGCTGTGATGTGATAGCATAGTAAGCAGACAAATGCGTGGCACAAGTTGGCGCCAAGATCGAAGTTGAAATCTTCCACATCACTTTTTTTGATTTGATAGGCTGAAATTTATTCAAGTGATTTCAATTGCTTAGGAAGTTTTATCTCAATCAATTTAATCAATTCACTTGCAGCAAGTTTGAGTGAATTACTATCAAATGGATCTTCAAAATTGTTGAAGTCAGTATGAATATAATCATCTGCAATTAGCTTTAAATTGGCACTAATTTCTTGTCCAAAAATTGATTGCAAACTGTCTTGGCTTAACTCATAGGCAAAGAAATTGCAAATTGTTTCCATCACCTTACGCATATCATTTGCAATATTTTCATCTAATGAGCCTTTCGTGAAGTTCAGTAATCGTCTTAAAGAAGTCATATACTCTGTCAGTTTTTTATCCTTGAACAATTTTTTTAGCTCGACTCCATCATTTGTTGTATGCAACTCATAGAAGTGGCCATTATTTTTAAAAACATTACTTGTCAAAATATTATAAAATTGAATGCTGTTGAAAGCTTCCCCAAAAACAGTAGCGATTATAAATAGAGTTTAATCGTTAAAATTGGGAAGAAATGAAAACAACAAAATTCAATGAGAGCCAAATCGTGGGCATCCTCAAACAGCAAGAAC
>JBIKRT010000068.1:0-23652 GCA_044349005.1 Cyclobacteriaceae bacterium | reverse complement strand
ATCGCTTTTTTTGTCTTTTCCATAAACAAAAAAAGTTTAGTGAAACCACTTTCACTAAACTCCTTGTAACTATATGATTGTCAATGCCCCCAACGGGGTGTCACCAACTATTTTTCAGTAATATGCCGAACCCAGATAAAAGGGATTTCAAATCCTGCCTATCCATGTCGATTAGAAATCGATTTTATCTGAGGTTCGACAATCGCTCTGCTAGCTTATCGAACGTCCGGAGTTTTCTGCTTTTTTCTCAGTCAAACTGACATAAACGCCTGTTATAGTTGATTTGGCCTAAGTGATAATTTAAATGTCCTTGAAGGTGAATGAGGAAATATCCGGTCTTCATGGGCTCGTTAAATACTTCTTCAGGATAAACAGTGTCAACTATTATTTCTTCTGATAATTTATTCAACGTTGAAATAACCGATTCTTTTGTCTTTTCTATTTCCAGCAGTAAGTATTCTTTGCTTAATCCTTTGGTTGAAAATTCACCTTCTCTGTTTCGCTTATATCCAGAGTTGCCCAGCACGGCCCCGATATAATGTTGGAGATTGCCACACAGATGAAGGCATAAGTTTCCGCTTGAATTGTTGACACCTTTATTGGTGAGCCATGGCGATTCGTGAGAGGTATATTCCTTAATTTCCTTTTCTAACCGAGCCAAGTCCCTCGAAAATAGTTTTACCAACGTTTCGCGGGTGGTCATTGTATTATTTCCTTTTCAATGGAAGCTATTTTTTCATCTAATGCGCGATTCGCGGTATCAAAATCAGACTTACTTTTTAACTTTGACTTTACGCTAATGTAAAACTTGATTTTCGGTTCGGTGCCTGATGGCCGAACTGAAATTTTACTTCCATCTTCCAAATAGAATTGAAGCACATCTGATTTTGCCAAGGCGAGTTTTGTTTTTGTTCCCGTGATGAGGTTGGTTTCTTCGCCAAGTTTATAATCCAGCGTTCTAATTACTTTTTCCCCAATAATTTTGCTAGGAGGGGTATTTCTAAATTTCTCCATCAAAGCTTTTATTTGTTGCTCACCTTCTGCGCCTTTGCGAACAAGGTTAACCAGCCCTTCTTTGTAAAAGGAGTATTCAGTGTACATAGTAAGCAGCCAGTCATATAGGGTTTTGCCTTCGTCTTTTGCTGCGGCTGCCATTGCTGCAAAGAAAGCACAAGCCGATACAGCATCTTTGTCTCTCACAAAATCACCCACCATGTAGCCATAACTTTCTTCACCTGCAGCGATAAACTTTTTCTTACCCTCTAACTCGCCCATCAGTTCAGCAATGTATTTGAATCCCGTTAACGTGTTGTAACATTCGAGACCAAACGTACTTGCCATTTCGTCTACAAGTTCTGTGGTCACAATCGTTTTAGCGATGTAGGAATTATTAGGCTCTTTACTATTTGTTAAGATAAACCACATCATTAAACTAAAAGCCTGATTTCCATTTAACAGGAAAAAGTTCCCAGTTGCATCTTTAATCCCAAACCCCACGCGATCCGTATCAGGGTCTGTAGCCATGACCAATTCAGCATTAATGGCTTGCGCCTTTTCCAGCGCTAATCGCATCGTAGTTTTTTCTTCTGGATTAGGTGATTCAACCGTTGGAAAATTACCGTCCGGTGTTTCTTGTTCCTTAATAATGGTAAGGTTTTCAAAGCCTAAACCCCTAAGGCATTCGGGCACCATTGTTATACCTGCTCCATGAAGACTTGAATAAACCAGCGATATGTTCTTTTGCCTTACAATGGCATCTTGTTTGGGGATTAGTTTTTTTACTTCCGCATAATAGGCATCTTCCACTTCTTTAGCGATCGTTTTGATTTTGCCTTTATCGGGAGTGAATTTCACATCCTCAAACCCCTTCAACGCATTCACCTCATTAATTACATTTTTATCGTGCGGAGGTACCAACTGAGCACCATCAGACCAATAGGCTTTGTAACCATTATATTCTTTCGGGTTGTGCGAAGCGGTGATGACAACACCGGAATGACATTTTAAATGACGGATAGCAAAAGAAAGAAGGGGAGTCGGGCGAAGCTCAGGGAACAAGAAAACTGTTATTCCGTTGGCTGAGAAAACATCAGCAGTAGTTTGAGCAAATGCCTTGCTGTTGTTTCTTGAATCATACGCAATGGCAACTTTTATTTCTTGCCCTTTAATTGCTTTATTGAGGTAGTTAGCAAGGCCCTGAGTTGCCAGACCGATGGTATATCTGTTAATACAATTAGGGCCGACACCCATTATGCCTCTCAAGCCGCCCGTACCAAATTCCAAATTCTTATAAAAGCTATCGATTAATTCTTTCGGATTTTCCTGATCAAGAAGTTGCCTTATTTTCGCCTTTGATGTTTCATCAATCACTTGGCTTGCCAACCAATTATTAGCTGTGGTTTTTGAATTTGTTAAAAGATCTTTTTCCATGAGTATTTTTGGTAACCTATTTGGTGCATGGCACGTTGTTTGCCTTGTTTACGCAAATTTACAAAATCAAAAATCATTTAATCCAACTATCATGAAAACTAGAAATGTGTTCGTTGCCGTGCTCTGCTTTTTCTCTCTTTCTTCTTTTGCTCAAGAGTTTAAAATTGTAACTATTGTAGAATCAATTGTGCCGGGTGGCCTGGGTCGTTCTCGTATTATGGAAGCCAAAGAAGTGAATGATTATAAACCGCTGACGACCACACGAACTAATGGAACAAAAAGTGAACAAGGGGATGTCAAAAGATCGGAAGCAAAAATAGAAAACTTTGATGAAACCAAACTACTTAACTTCTTCAGCTTCGTAGGGATTAACTTTCAAAACATAGCATCCAATGACGCTGTCATTTCGTCCAAAATTAATGATATGATAAAAGAAGGCTGGCAGCTCACTTTTGTCACAAGTGGAGTAGAAAGTGATGCTGGTGATAAAGATCGGGAAGGTATTTTTATCACGCGGTTATTTTTCAAAAAGTAGTTTAGATAATTGGCTAAGAGGGAATTACAAATTCCCTCTTAATGCTTGCTCCCGTTCAATGGATTCAAATAGTGCTTTGAAATTTCCCTTCCCAAAGGATTTTGCGCCATTGCGTTCAATGATCTCGAAGAATAATGTTGGCCTATCTTGAATTGGTTTGGTGAATATTTGAAGAAGATACCCTTCTTCGTCACGATCTATTAAAATGTTTTGTTTTTTAAGGTCTTGCAGGTCTTCGTTTATAGTACCTACGCGGTCCAGAATGTTTTCATAATAGGTATCGGGCACCCTCAAAAACTCAATCCCTCGTTTTCTTAGTTCAGCCACCGTTTCAACGATGTCATCAGTAGCGATGGCAATGTGCTGAACGCCAGGGCCGTTGTAAAATTCAAGGTACTCTTCGATTTGCGATTTCTTTTTCCCATGAGCGGGTTCATTTATCGGGAATTTAATGTATCCGTTTCCATTAGATACCACTTTGCTCATTAGAGCGCTGTACTCGGTAGAAATATCACTGTCATCAAAAGTGATTAACAGCTTGAAACCCATTACTTTTTCATAAAAATCAACCCAGCGGTTCATTTGGCCGAGCTCCACATTACCAACACAATGATCTACATGCTTTAGCCCGATTTGGGATGATTGAAAACCACTTTTGGAGGCTTTAAATCCCGGAAGGAATACGCCTGAATAATTTTTTCTCTCCACAAACGTGTGAATGGTTTCTCCATAGGTTTTAATGGACGCGGTAACTACGCTACCGAATTCATCTTGTCGTGAAATTGGCGATTGTACCGACTCGGCCCCCCTCAAGGTTGTTTCGTGAAATGCGCTAGCAGCGTCATCTACCCAAAGGGCTAGTACTTTTACACCGTCACCATGCATTTTTACATGGTTGGCAATTTCGCTTTCGCTAATCAGGGATGTGGTAAAAACAAACCGTATTTTATTCTGCTTTACTACGTATGATACACGGTCTCTTACGCCCGTTTCCGGGCCCGCATAGGCAATTAACTCGAAGCCAAAGCAATGTTGATAAAAAAGACACGATTGCTTGGCATTACCCACATAAAACTCAATATAATCAGTGCCATTGATAGGTAAGAAGTCTTGTTCCATAGTTGCTATCGATTGAAATGATAAAATTACTCATTCTTTAGGTTTTATTTTTAAAATCGTTGTCAAATCCATAATCTTGCTGAAAATTGTTACTATGAATTTAAAGGCATTGGATGCAAGCTTGCAGGAGATAGTGAAAAAAAGAGTAGCACTTCAAAAAATTGACTACAACAATCCCAAGTATGACGAAATAGAGGAGGAGTTGCACGATGCCGAAGATTCTTTTCAGGATGAGTACGGTGATTATCTGGAAGAGCAATTTCAAGATATACACGATGAAATTTGCCCAGATACAGACGTGCTTCACCCGATCGCGTACATCGCGAAAAACTATACTGTTTCCTCTGAAAACGAGTATTCTGTTTCTACCTCTGAGGGCGTTTATGTGGAAGCGGATAAATACCCAGGAAAAGACACTAAGCTGGCGCTAGTTCCTAGTCCTTTAAGAGTGGTTCTCAATGTGGATAAGGACAACCAATTAGTTGTTTGGAGCGCTAAATAACAGTGAAGTTAGATCGAACTGATCCTTGTTAACTCACTAAAAGCCAAGTTTTTGACGCACTCGTTGGAGAACAGAAAGAGCAACTTGTCTTGCTCGTTCTTCGCCTGCCCTGAGTTTTCGCTCCAACTCTTCTGGGTTACTCATAAAGAAGTTAAACAGCTCGCGTTCTTTTGAGTAAGTAGTAGTTATCAATTCAAACAACTCTTGTTTGGCGTGGCCATAGCCATAATTCCCCGCAAGGTACTTTGACCGAAGGCTTTCTGTTTGCCCAGCGGAGGCAATAAGTTTGTAGATGGCAAATACATTAGCTGTATCCGGATTTTTTGGCTGCTCTATTGGCGTGCTATCCGTTACGATTGTCATGATTTGTTTACGCAATTCTTTGTCGGGCAAAAAGATGTCGATGAAGTTGTTGTATGATTTACTCATTTTTTGGCCATCGGTACCCGGAATAGTCATCACTTGTTCCTCTATTTTTGCTTCGGGAACTACAAATGTTTCGCCAAATTGAGTATTAAAAGAGGTGGCAATATCGCGCGCCATTTCTAAGTGTTGCCGTTGGTCTTTGCCCACGGGCACAAAGTTGGCATCGTACAAAATAATGTCGGCAGTCATTAAAACCGGATACGTAAATAAACCAGCATTCACATCGGAAAGCTTTTCCGATTTATCCTTAAACGAATGCGCATTGGCTAGCATTGGGAAAGGGGTGAGGCAATTCAAATACCAAGTTAACTCGCACACTTCGGGTATTTGACTTTGGCGATAGAGCACATTCTTTTCAATATCAAAGCCGAACGCAAGCCATGCAGCGGCTACTGCCCTGGTATTTTCTTGCCGCACTTTCGCATCTTTAATAGTGGTAAGCGAGTGTAGATCGGCAATAAAGAAAAAAGACTCATTTCCCGCTTGCTGCGATAACTTAATTGCGGGTATAATTGCCCCCAGCAAATTACCCAAATGTGGACGACCGCTACTTTGTATCCCTGTTAATATTCTTGCCATTGCGGTGCAAAGAAACACGCTTATTGGAATTTGCTGTTAATTTTGTGCGAATAAATTATAAATGGGAAGGTTTCTTTTTTGTTTGATTGCAACTGTGGCCATAGGCCAGCGAGTTGAACCGCTTCTTTTTTCAGAAAAAGTTCATGACTTTGGGGAGATACCCGAAAACGGAGGAAAAGTGGAGTACGAATTTGACTTTGCGAATAATACCGCTCGGTCGATCAGAATTCTTTCGGTTGAAACATCTTGTGGTTGCACCTCAACGGGCTACAGTAAAGAGGAAATCAAGCAGGGCAAAAATGGTTTTGTGAAGGTGAGTTTCGACCCCATTGGGAGACCCGGATATTTTAATAAAACGATTACCGTTGCAACCGACTACAATGGTGAGCCAGTTGTTTTGCAGATAAAAGGGCAAGTGAAGTCGGGCGAAAATGATCCAATAGCTGAATTAACAGCCAAAAATGGCAATCTGCGATTGAAGCACAACTCGTTTAGTTTCAAGAAAGTATTCATCAATCGTGAACCTATGGAAATGGAGTTTGCCGTTTTGAATGCGGGCGCTAAACCCATTCACTTTTTTAGTAAGTCCAACAACCCCGACTATCTCGCGGTAACGCTTCCAGACGTAATCCAACCGAATCAAAAGGCCATTATAAAGATAAAGTACGATGCTCGTAAACGCAATCAATATGGTTTCTATTCAGATGTGCTGGAATGGCAAAGTGATGATGAACTACAACCCACAAAATCGTTTCCGGTATACGCTACTATTGAAGAGTACTTTCCTCCTT
The DNA here is from genome assembly GCA_044349005.1 of Cyclobacteriaceae bacterium. Taxonomy (GTDB): domain Bacteria; phylum Bacteroidota; class Bacteroidia; order Cytophagales; family Cyclobacteriaceae; genus ELB16-189. The sequence continues at coordinate 17,270 of JBIKRT010000068.1, read as the reverse complement.
TGCTGGAAGCGGATAAGCTAAAATCGCCTATTCTTCAAATTAATCCATTGACTATTTCAATGGGCAGAATTACCACCGACATGGAGCAAAAACGAGAGGTAAGTGTGAAAAACATAGGAAAAAAAGAGTTGGTGATCAGGTCACTTCAGCCTAATTGTAGTTGTGTAGCGGCTTCTGTTACCAAAAGTACCATTAAACCTGGGGAAGGGGCGAAGTTACTAGTTACGTTCAACCCAGCGGGCAGGGCAGGGCAGCAAAATAAATCGGTAACTATCTATTCAACCGATCCGCAAAACCCGGTGCAACGGCTTCTCATCACGGGCTATGTGCCAGTTCAGTGAATAGATTAATGCGCATTGCTAAAAGCCGAAAACTAAATAGTAATATCTGTGGTATTACTTCGTGCATTTGCGGAAGGGTGTTATCTCCCAGGCATTAAAGCGACTCAACCTATCGCGTAACCAGAAAAAGCTTTTCAAATAAAAAAACCTGAAAGTGGTTAACAGTCAGGATTTTATCGCTTTACACTTGCGGTCTGGACGGGACTCGAACCCGCGACCTCCTGCGTGACAGGCAGGCATTCTAACCAGCTGAACTACCAGACCTAAAACGAGGGTGCAAAGATAACTTTCGATTCGTTGAAACCAAAAGTTTTGGGCCTTTTTTACCTCTATTCTATAATTACTTTCCTTTTTCATTCACTGCCAACTGGTTAACAAAAAAGCCGACTCCAAAAAATGGAGCCGGCTTTGCCTCACAAACCAACTATATCTGTTAATGAACCTTTACGAAGTTTCCGGCTGAATCAAATTCCACCTCGTAGGTTTTGTTTTGGTAGCTAATTCTCACTTCATATCCTTTCACCGAAGTTCCATTAGAAAAGGAAACCGCACTGACAAACGTATAGCCCGAATAGTTCGAATTTAGATAAGTGGTTATCGCGCTAAGTAAATTCACTTGATCTACAGGTGTTGGTGTTCCTTTATCTGATCCACCTTTACCACGATCACCTTTGCCCTTGCCTTTCTCAGCGCCTTTCTTATGCTCTTTGTCGTCTAAACTTAGGAATTTTCCAGACGCATCAAACAACAAACGAACTTTAGCTGAGTTGTAGGTGATCTCGACTCCATATCCTGAAATTGTTCCGTTTGTTTTGTTGACCCTTGCATGGTTGAATGAATAGCCAGTGTATGCTGAGTCGAGATAAATGATAATGGCAGCGGGTAATTCTGCCTTGGTTATTTCGGAGCATTGTTTGGAACCATCACCCACCTCAAGACTTAAAAATGCCCCCGTTGCATCAAAGCGAATTTCGTAAGTAAGGTTATTCAGCGAGAAAACAACGAGGAAGCCCTGCACTGCTCCTGCTGAATCAGTTTTACTTCCTGCTTTCTTTATCGCGTAGCCAGCATAATTAGTATCTAAATAGGTGGTGATAGAACTAGGCAATGTTGCAGGATCAATCTGCGTATGCGAATACAGCATCTTGCCACCCGAATTGATACTCGCCAGCATCAACTTTGTATTTGCTTGAAAGGAGGCTTGATAGACAGTAGGAGAGGCCTTTGACCAAGTGGTAGCTGTGGCAGTGGGGAAACTGCTGACTAATGTCGCCTGGACTGCTGATGGAACTTGACTCGCAGAAAGTGTTTGATCAGTTGCAGGGGAGATGACGTTCTCGGTGCAAGAGGATAGGATGGCTGCGATGGCTAACGCGAACATTAAAAATTTTAACTTTTTCATAATTTGTTTTGTTTGTTTTTGTTTAGTGAAAATTGATTATAGTAATCACGTAAAGGTTTATGCATGCGCGGTTTTTATTAATTCAATTTGTTGTTCGTTTTATAATTAAGACTCAAAAATCATTCTCATCTTTGCGTCTGTGGCTACATTGACGGTAGCGTTCTTAAAATGGTTGGTTCAAGAATAAAAAATTAATTAAACCAACCATTTAAAATTTTTGCGCGTCATAGCCATTGAACCGATTACTAAACCGATTTTGGTAACAGAGGACGATAAGCATCTGTACGAATTGCTAAAGGCTTGTCAACGGAAAGACAGAAAGAGCCAAGAGAAGCTGTATAAACAGTTTTATGGATTTGCTATGGGAATTTGTTTGCGATATACCCGATCGCGGGATGAGGCTGTTGAAGTATTAAATGATGGGTTCTTAAAAATTATGAATAACCTTGACAAATATACGCCCGGGTTATCTTTTAAAGGTTGGCTAAGGCGAATTATGATCAATGCGTCTATCGATCATTATAGAAGAAACGAGAAGCACTATGAGAATGTTGATATCTCTTATGCGAAAAGCAATAATCTTTCGCCTGATGTGATTAGCTTTTTAGGAGAAGAGGTAATTATGAACGCAGTTCAGGGACTGCCACCTTCTTACAGAATGGTTTTTAACCTTTACGTAATTGAAGGTTACAAGCACTCTGAGATTGCTCAGAAATTAAATATTAGCGAGGGCACATCCAAATCAAATTTGAATATAGCCCGCACTAAATTAATGAAGATACTCAATTTGGAAACGGACACTAACGCTGAACAAAATGGATGAGAGCAGCTTTGATGACCTCATAAAGGGTAAGCTCGAAAACTATGAAGACCCCACGATTGATCCTGGGGCTTTCGAGAGTTTTCAAGAGAAGCTAGTTGCTTCGCAGCCAATTCCTTGGTATGATCAGAATCTTTCTCGGCTAGGGATGGCCGCTTCAGCGGTGCTTATTACACTGCTCAATATATATATTTTAACACGCTATAATTCAACGAATGAAGTAACTGTACTTTTAAAAGAAACAAAGACAAAAATCGAAAAGATTGATTCACTGAATTCCGTAATTTCTCGATTATCCGCCCGACAAAACGTAGTTTCTAAAAATCTTAATGATAAGAAAAATCTATTGGCTGCTGCGGCTAAAGAAAATGAAACTCTGAAAGATAATTTGATCCTTGCCAAAGATCAACTCAAAAAAGCAACGAAGCAAACGATAGATCACGAACAGTCTTCGTTTGTCTCTTTGGGTAAGGCGTCAGAGATACCCGCGAGTTTGCTGAGAGTGCTGAGCCAAGAAGAACTTATCTTGGTAGATGATAAAAGTGATCAAGTGCTGCTATTCACTTCCCATCGATTAAACCATGTGCTTCGCCAAAGCCAGTTTTCACTTTCGCTTTCGCCCATTCAATTGCTTTCTATCAGTGAAATCGCAGAACCTGATTTTGACAAACTGAAAATTCAAACCCCTACTACTTTGGTGAAAGGCACAAAGAAGTTGATGAGTTTAAAACAACGAAACGACTTAGAAAAACATTACTTCTCGGGTATCGGAATCAATATAGGTGGTCATCTAGATCTTCTGCAAAGCAGTTTTTCATCGGGCAATGGGTCAGTTAATCCTCGTATCGGAGTTCTCGCAGATTGGGTTGTATCTCCGCGATTAAGTGTTGAAACTGGTATCGACTACTTCGCTAATTCGGTCTCCTTTGAAAAGAATTTTCAAGATATTTTTCTTCCTAGACAGACGGATCAGTTCGGGCCTCTTCAAACTGCTCAAATTGATAATAGACTCCTCTCTTCGCCTGTCAGCCTAAAGTACAGACAATGGGTGGGGGAGAAAACTCAATCAATAGTGAGAATCGGTTATACGCCCTATTATTCATTCAGCAGTACCTACGTGTATGGGTATCCGCCAACAAAACCCGATAAACCTTGGGATCCGGATGATGCCGCCTACAAGAAACCTCGAATCAATACAGTAGAACAATCGTCTATTCAAGGCTATTATGGTGGATCCATCACCGGTTCAATTGGTCTAAGCCGATTGATCAAGAAGAAAAATGTATTTGAAGCTTCGGTCTTTTATGAAAAAAGCCTTGGCACCGTGGGGCAGCAAGGCTTAAAAATGGATCAAATTGGACTAAGAACAGCTTATCTTTTCAAAGTGAAGTAGATCGTTAATCGTTATTTGAATTTCTCGTTCGAACAACGAATAACCATCAACGAACATCTACTCTGCATCAACAATAACCACTTTCTCCATCACATCGCCTTGCTTTATTTGGTCAATCACTTCCAGCCCTTCGAATACTTTCCCAAATACAGTATGATTGCGGTCTAAGTGCGCGGTGTTCTGGCGGCTGTGGCAAATGAAGAATTGAGAGCCACCGGTATTTCTTCCCGCATGAGCCATGGAAACAACCCCTTTATCATGGTATTGATTTTCACCCGTTAATTCACAATCAATTTTATATCCGGGGCCACCATTGCCAATGCCGTTCGGGCATCCCCCTTGAATCATGAAATTGGGTATTACACGATGAAAGATCAGTCCGTTATAAAAACCCTTTTCGGCTAAGTCAGTAAAATTCTTTACCGTTTTTGGGGCGTCTTTCTCAAAAAACTTAATTTTCATTACGCCCTTTTTGGTGTGTATTTCTGCAACCTTCATTTTCTTTAGTTAATTTTGATTTAATGAGGGCGCAAGATAATGATTAAGTGTTTAAGCCATAAAAAAGTTTATCTGACAGTGGAGATCGCTGAGGAGGCATTGATTGGAGCAAGAACGCGATTCGAATACGGAAATCAATCTGGCCCTGTGGGTGTCTACCAGTGTGAAGACTGCGGGTATTATCATCTTACTTCGAAAGGACCAATAAATCCAAGATTAGCTGAATGTCAGTCGAATGGAAGACTGAAATTGGAAAAAGAAGCACAGCAGTGGTTGGATAAAATCAAACACAAATAGCCGTTGCAGTGAGGACAAAAAAGAAAAAGTTGGTTGTTTTAAGTGGAGCCGGCATTAGTGCTGAAAGTGGTATTGCTACCTTTCGAGATAGTGGCGGTTTATGGGAAGGCCATCGCGTGGAGGATGTTGCCACCCCAGAAGGCTGGCGAAAGGATCCGTTACTCGTGTTGGATTTTTACAATCAGCGGAGAAAGAAGGCCATCGAAGTTAAACCCAACCGTGGTCATGAAATTATAGCCGAACTCCAAAAAGAATTTGAGGTTTCTGTAGTGACTCAAAATGTTGATAATTTGCATGAACGAGCTGGTTCCAAAAAAGTGATCCATTTACATGGGAGTCTGTTTGAGTCCAGAAGCACCAAAGATGAATCGCTCGTTTATCCCATAAAAGGGTGGGAGTTAAAGTGGGGCGATACCTGTGAGAAAGGTTCGCAACTAAGGCCCAACATAGTTTGGTTTGGCGAGGCCGTGCCGCTGATGGAAATTGCTACTGATCTGGCAGCTAATGCCGATATATTTGTAGTTGTGGGTACCTCGATGGTGGTTTATCCAGCCGCGGGCCTGATTAACTATGTGCCCAAAAAAGTTCCAAAATTTATTGTCGATCCAAACATCCCCGCAGTTTCGGGGTTTAACAACTTAGAATTTATTGCTGATATTGCCAGTATTGGTATGGAGAAAGTAAGGCAAAAAATACTTGGTGACCAATGAATCAAACCACAATTCAAATTTTGATAAATACAGTAAACCAAAACGTAAAAATGCATGACAAAGCGTACCCTTTTTATAGCGATCATCTCATTAGCTGTTGCTTGTTCTAAACCCGAAAAGAAGACCGTGTCAAAATATCCTATCACCAACAAAGGAGAAGTAGTCGATACACTTTTCGGCACTGCAGTGGCGGATCCTTACCGCTGGCTGGAAAACGACACCACCAAAGAAACTGCCGATTGGGTGAAAGCTCAGAATGACGTTACCTTCGGCTACCTCAAAAATATTTCGTTTCGTGATGCAATAAGAAAACGATTGGATGAAGTTCAAAACTACGAACGTCTGTCCGCGCCCCATCGCGAAGGTGAATACTTCTATTATTCAAAAAACAGTGGGTTGCAAAATCATAATGTGCAATACAGAAAGAAGGTCGAGAATGGAACGGAAGAAGTTTTTCTTGATCCAAATACATTTTCTGCCGATGGTACCACAGCTCTTGGAGGTATGTTTTTCAGCAAAGATGGTTCGCTCGTTGCCATCTTGATTCAAGAAGGTGGCTCTGATTGGCGGAAGGCAGTGGTAATGAAAACGAGCGAAAAGGCTGTGATCGGAGACACCTTAACAAATCTTAAGTCAACCGCTATTTCCTGGAAGGGAAATGAGGGTTTTTACTATAGCAGCTTTGATAAACCGAAAGGCTCCCAACTTTCCGCTAAAACAGAGTCACAGAAATTTTATTATCACCAGCTGGGTAGCTCGTTTGCATCTGATCAACTGGTGTTTGGTGGTGAGAAAAATCCTAAAAGGCTAATAGATGGGTATTTGACGGAGGATGAGCATTTTTTAGTTATTACCACCGCTAAAAGCACGTCAGGCAATGAGCTTTACCTCCAAGACCTGACAAATCCCCACGGAAAAATTTTGACAGTAGTTGGAAATTTTGAGAACGAGCATAGAATCGTAGCCAATGAAGGAAGCACACTTATCATCCAAACTAATTTAAATGCCCCCAACAGCAAAATTGTGACTGTTGATTTTTCTAACCCTACGCCTGAACATTGGAAAGACATCGTTCCCGAAACCGAAAATGCGATGCAGGGAGTTTCGACTGCGAATAAGAAACTGTTTGTAAACTATTTGAAAGATGCTAGCACTTTTGTCAAGCAATATGATTACGAAGGAAAGTTTGAGCGCGATATTCAATTGCCAGGTATTGGCTCTGCCGGTGGCTTTGACGGGCGCACCGATGAAAAGGAAGTCTATTATTCTTATAACTCGTTTACCGCCCCTACCTCCATTTATAAATTTGATATTGCCACAGGAAAGTCATCGCTGTACGCGCAACCCAAAGTTGATTTTGATCCGTCAGCGTATGAAACAAAACAAGTATTCTATACAAGCAAGGACAATACAAAAATCCCCATGTTCATAGTCAATAAAAAAGGATTGGAGTTGAATGGGGCGAACCCAACATGGCTCTATGGTTATGGTGGATTCGCGATTAGTTATACCCCCAGCTTTAGTCCTAGCAGAGTAGTTTGGTTGGAGAATGGAGGTATTTACGTGTTGGCCAATTTAAGAGGCGGAGGTGAGTACGGGGAGAAATGGCACGATGCAGGCCGCTTGATGAACAAACAAAATGTATTCGATGATTTTATCGCTGCTGCGGAATATTTGATCAAAGAAAAATATACTTCCAGTGACAGGCTTGCTTTAGTTGGTGGATCGAACGGAGGTTTGCTTGTAGGTGCAACGATGGCTCAACGACCAGACTTAGCAAAAGTAGCCTTGCCTGCGGTAGGAGTGATGGACATGCTTCGTTATCATAAATTTACCATTGGTGCAGCTTGGGCTTATGATTATGGCACTGCCGATGATTCGAAAGAAATGTTTGAATACCTAAAAAAATACTCCCCTGTTCATGCGCTTAAAGCGGGTACTTCTTATCCGGCAACCTTGATCACAACGGCCGATCATGATGACCGGGTGGTGCCTGCGCACTCGTTTAAATTTGCGGCCACTCTGCAGGAAGCCAATGCTGGTGATAACCCAACGCTCATTCGAATAGATACAAAATCCGGACACGGTTCTTCTAACCTCGCGAAAGGGTTGGATATGATGGCGGATCAATTTGCTTTTACTTGGTATAACATGGGAGTGATACCGCCAATGGTAAAAAAGGATATGTAGAATTGAAACACCAAATAATAAGCGTGATGAAACAAATAATACCCTTCCTATTTCTGTCGATGCTTTTATTGATGGGTGCTAGCTGCTCCACACCCGCCAATGAAGGGGCGAAATTTTCCATTTCGTTTACCAAAGAAATGAGTGACGCAGTGCAGGATGGGCATATCGTTCTCATGCTTGCTACCAATGATAAGTCGGAGCCTCGAAACCAAATCAATTTTGGATTAAACACACAATTGGCTTTTGGCATTGATGTGGAAGGACTAAAGCCTGGCGATGAAATTATTGTAGATCAAACCACATTTGGTTTTCCGATTAGAAGTATAAAGGATGTCCCCTCTGGCGAATATTTCGTGCAGGCATTAATCAACCGATACGAAACTTTTAATCTAAAGGGCGGAAAAGCAGTTAAGCTTCCTCCAGATCAAGGCGAAGGTCAACATTGGAATACAAAGCCAGGAAACTTTTATAGCAAACCATTCAAGATAAAAATTGAATCTGGAAAAAGTGAAAGTTTTAAAGCGGTGATGAATCAGAAAATTCCTCCCATCGAAGATCCTAAAGAGACTAAGTATGTGAAGCATATTAAAATTCAAAGCAAATTACTGACCGAGTTTTGGGGAAAACCCATGTACATTGGTGCGCACGTATTGTTACCAGAGGGTTTTGATGAACATCCCAATGCACATTATCCATTGATGGTGTACCACGGTCACTTTCCATCCGACTTCGGAGGCTTTAGCACTGAAGCACCCGATCCTAAAATGGATACATCAGATTATTCGTCTCGGTTTAATATTTACGGTTACAAAAAGATTGAAAAGCAAGAGGCGTACAATTTTTACAAACAATGGACTGCGAAAGACTTCCCGCGTTTTATGGTTATTGAAATTCAACATGCCAATCCTTACTATGATGATTCTTATGCGGTAAACTCGGCCAACCTCGGCCCATATGGCGATGCAATTATGAATGAGCTAATACCTGAGATAGAAAAGAAGTACAGAGGTATTGGCGAAGGCTGGGCTCGTTTTACGTATGGGGGGTCTACAGGAGGATGGGAAGCGTTGGCAGTGCAAATGTTCTATCCAGATCAATTCAATGGATGCTTTGCAGCATGCCCCGATCCGGTTGACTTCCGGTCGTTTTGCTTAGTTGACATTTACAAAGACAAAAATGCGTATTGGTATGAAAGTGAATTCAAAAAACTTCCAAAACCCGCGTTCAGAAATTACCTTGGGCAGGTAAGTGCAACTATGGAAGAAACAAATCATTATGAATACGTACTCGGAACCCATTCGCGTTCAGGTGATCAATTTGATATTTGGCAAGCAGTATATTCCCCGCAAGGCGAAGATGGTTATCCCAAACCGATATTTGATAAATTGACAGGTGAAATTGATAGAAGCGTAGCGGAATATTGGAAAGAAAATTATGATCTGCGATACATACTAGAACGTGATTGGAAAACCTTGGGGCCAAAGTTGGAAGGAAAAATTCATATCTTCTGTGGCGATATGGATAATTACTATTTGAATAATGCCGTCTATCTGATCGAAGATTTCTTAAAGAAAACAAACACTCCGTTTTATAAAGGTGAGGTAGACTATGGCGATCGTGCCGAACACTGCTGGAACGGAGATCATAACAATCCTAATTATATTTCACGCCTGCGGTATAACACGCTTTATCTACCTAGAATTTTGAAACGAATTTCAGAGAGCGCTCCAAAAGGGGCTGACGTAACGAGTTGGAAATATTGAAACTTATCGTGTAGTATGGAAACATACGCCCGCGTTTTATTGATTGCAATACCCGCGTTTCTTGCATTGGTATTGCTCGAGAAGCTCTGGGGCGTGCTGAAAGGCAATGATACAGTTCCTGCCAGCGACATGATCTCCAGCTTAAGTTCTGGAATGACCAATATCACTAAGGACGTTTTAGGACTTAGCATAGCAATAATCTCCTACAGTTGGTTAGTCAACAAAGTCGCTGTTGTTCATATAAGCGAAGGTTGGCAGACTTATTTAGTTGCCTTCATAGCGTTGGATTTTGCGGGTTATTGGGTGCACCGAATTTCACACGAGTATAATTTCTTTTGGAACAACCACATCATCCACCACAGCAGTGAAGAGTTTAATCTTGCGTGCGCGTTAAGGCAGAGCATATCATCTATCGTAAGAATCTTCGCGTTATTTTTATTACCTGCTGCGTTGCTCGGTGTGCCGGCAAACGTAATAGCGGTGGTAGGTCCGCTGCATTTGTTTGCTCAGTTTTGGTACCACACGCAGCACATTGGTAAAATGGGGTTTCTAGAGTACGTCATTGTTACTCCCTCACATCATCGCGTTCACCATGCTATCAATCCAATTTACCTCGATAAAAATTACTCGCAGATATTTATTGTTTGGGATTTCTTGTTCGGAACGTTTCAAGCCGAGCTAAAAGAGGTGCCGCCAGTCTATGGCGTTACTCGCCCGGTGAGGACGTGGAATCCAATCAAGATCAATTTCATGCACTTGCTGTTGTTAATAAAGGACGCGTGGCGAGCCAATGCATTATGGGATAAACTTCGAATTTGGTTTATGCCGCTAGGATGGCGGCCGGAAGATGTGGCTGCTCGATATCCGGTGGATAAAATTGATGATGTTTATCATTTCGAAAAGTATAACCCTATTGTATCTAAGCAAATTATTGCTTGGTCATGGGTGCAGATGTTAGTGCTGCTTTCCATTTTGTGCTATCTTTTTGCCAACATTGCAACCATCGGTTTCCCCAACATGTTTTTGTATGGTGCGTTTGTGTTTCTAAGCGTATATGCCTACACTGAATTGCTGGACAAAAATAAGAACGCTTGGTTGTGGGAGTTGGCTAAAAATGCATTTGGTGGTTTTATAATTTATTATCTGGGTGATTGGTTCGGCCTAAGTCAACTTATCCCCTTCTCAACCTATCTGATTGTATTTTATTTCTGCATCTCTACGCTTATCTCATTCCTGCTTTCATCACAAGATTCGTCACCCTCTCTCACCACTGCTTCAGTTTTAGAAAAATAGATACCCGTTGTCTTTTTTTTAAATTTGTTAACGAAACGCAAATGGTTAATCTGGCTTTCCAGCAGTTGGATTATTTGACCTATTTTTGCGCTAAATTGAAAATAGTTACCATGCGTCTGCCAACTAAACTAAGCGTATTACCAGTTATCCTATTCTTTTCTGTCTCTGCTTTTTCCCAGACTCCCTCCTCTGTTATTAAGCAGAAGCTCAATAAACTTAATTTTCTAGGCTCGGTGCTCTACGTTGCAGCTCATCCAGACGATGAGAATACGCGCATTATTGCCGCCATGTCAAAAGGGAGATTGGCAGAAACTGCCTATTTGTCGATGACGCGGGGTGACGGAGGGCAGAATCTGATTGGTCAAGAAACGAGTGAATTGCTTGGACTAATTAGAACGCAAGAACTATTGGCGGCAAGACGAATAGATGGGGGTTCGCAATATTTTACCCATGCCAATGATTTTGGGTTTTCGAAGTCCGCAGAGGAAGCACTTCGTTTTTGGGGGAAAGAGCAAATTCTGTCGGATGTAATTAAAGTATATCGTATGTTTAAACCTGACGTTATCATCACACGGTTTCCACCCGATGAGCGCGCGGGGCATGGGCATCACACCGCCTCAGCCATGCTGGCACAAGAAGCTTTCGACCTCGCTTCAAATGAATCGATTTTCCCTACTCAAGTAAAGGAATCTGGAATTTGGAAGCCAAACGCTATTTATACCAATACTGGCCGTTGGTGGAACAATACAATTAATGAGAATACCCCAGGCATATTGGTATTCGATGTAGGTGGCTATAGCAGGTTGTTAGGTGAATCGTATTCCGAAATTGCCGCGAAAAGTCGCTCGCAGCATAAAAGCCAGGGCTTTGGTTCTCGAGGAACAAGAGGTTACCAACCGGAGTTTCTAGAGTTTGTAAAAGGGAGTAAGGCTACAAAAGATGTTTTTGATAACATTAACACAAGTTGGTCGAGAGTGAAAGGCGGGGATAAAATCCAGCCACTGGTAGACCAGGTGTTAAATGAGTTCGATGAAAATGATCCGTCAAAAAGTACAGCTAAACTTTTGGAGATAAGAAAGGCAATTGGGTTACTTGAAAACACAGTATGGAAAGTGCGCAAGCTAAAGGAAATCGATGAACTACTGTTAGACTGCACAGGCCTTTATGTAAGCGTAAGTTCAGATCGTTTTTGGGCAAATCCAGCGCGAGACATTCAAGTTAGTTTTGAAATCGTCAATCGGAGTGGGGTTTCGATCGGCTTAGAAAAAATTTCATCGCGCTTGCTAACGATGGATTCGGCTTTGAGTTTGTCGTTGACTGATAACAAGTTGGTTGCGTTTAAATCGCGCAAGCAAGTTTTAAAAGACGCCGTTTATTCAAGCCCATATTGGCTAAAAGAAAAGCATTCCATCGGAAGCTATGTAATCAGCGATGAGACAATGGTAAGTAAACCCGAAAATGATCCTGCCATTTTATTTGAATTTACTTTTTCAATGCAAGGCGAAAAGCTACTTATTTCAAGGCCATTGCAGTTTAGAGAAACTGACCCCGTGAAGGGCGAGTTAACAAGGCCGGTGGAAATTGTGCCCGTTGCTTTCGTGAATCCGGTTACCCCTATTGTTATTTTTAATGATGGAAAGAGTAAGGCAATTAGTATTAAAGTAACATCCTCCAACGAAGCTAAAATAACAGGTTCGGCTAGTCTGGAGTTGCCAAGCGGATGGAAATGTCAGCCAGCGCGCGTTCCGATCGAGCTAGTGCGAAAAGGACAGGAGCAAATAGCGGATTTTATGGTGTATCCGCCACAAGAAGAAAGTCAAGGAAATATTAAAGCAAAAATGGAAGTGGACGGAACGAGCTATGATGAAGCTGTGAAAGTCATAGAGTATGATCACATACCAACACAGACGTTGTTGAGTGAGGCCGAAATAAAAGTAGTTCGCTTAAATGTTGAAAAGAGAGGTTCGATAGTCGGATATATCAAAGGCTCTGGCGATGAGGTTCCGTCAGCCCTGAGAAATCTAGGCTACACAGTAATTGAGTTTAAAGAAGATGAAGTGACGGCCGCCAATCTTGCAAAAGTAGACGCAGTGGTTATCGGTATTCGCGCGTACAACACCAATGAGCGACTCATCCATCAAATGCCGCTTGTTTTGGACTATGTAAAAAATGGTGGTGTTGTTGTAGCTCAGTATAATAACTCCGAAGCAGATGCAAGTAAGTATTCGCCCTACCCAATTACTTTATCGAGGGACAGAGTGACGGACGAAAATGCCGAGGTTACGTTTTTGAATCCTAAACACCCTGTGTTGAACTTTCCTAACAAAATAACCGGAAAAGACTTTGAGGGTTGGGTGCAAGAGCGCGGACTGTATTTTCCCGATAAATGGGACGCTGCTTTCGAGCCGCTGCTTTCAATGAACGATAAAGGAGAGAAGCCCAAACAAGGCGGACTTCTAGTGGCTAAGTTTGGCAAAGGTCATTATGTATACACAGGGCTGTCATTCTTTAGAGAACTGCCCGCTGCCGTGCCTGGCGCGTATAGACTTTTTTCTAACCTGGTTTCCTTGGGTAAAAAGAAATAGATTTTGGTTTCTGAACTCTCTCGTTTCTTGTGCTTTCGGGCAGAGTTAAATCATTCTGGCGGAAAAAACCAAAAAACATTACATCGAATGTGAAAAGGCGTTTTCATATTCTCTCACGCTGTAGATTGGATTAATTTAATTCCTTATATTCAAACGTTTGAAACAGGCAATTATGCCAATTTAAAAACCAAGTAGTAAGGTTGCATGAAGTTAACAGTCCGTTTATTTTTTCTTTTATTGTCGCTAATATCCAATGATGCTGTATTAGCTCAATCCGAAAAACTACTTTTTGATCATTTGTCTAATATTAAAGGACTTGGTAAGCGATCGATCACTTCGATTTGCCAAGATAATTATGGTTTCATTTGGTTTGGCACCCAAGATGGATTGCTCCGTTTTGATGGATACGAGCTAAGAGTTTTCAAGAATAGACTAGACGATCCGAATTCTCTTTCCGATAACAATATCCGAGCAATCACAAAAGATAAGCAGGGCAATCTATGGATAGCTACTCAAGGTGGCGGACTAAACAGATTTGATCTTGTTCATGAGCAATTCTCCCGCTTTATTAACGATCCGAAAACCGAACAATCTATTTCCGGCAATGCTGTATGGTCTACAATTGTTGATAGTAAAGGGAGCATATGGTGTGGAACTTGGTCAAACGGGCTTAATTCTTTTGATCCAAATAAAAATACTTGGATTCGCTATGGACAAGGATCTTCCCAAGATCCAGTGCTGGCAATTTTGGAATCGTCATCGGGCCTACTTTGGTTTGGATCGAATGGCTTGAATTCGGTCGACAAGGCAGGGAAAACCAAAAACTATTTGCCTTCTGATTTTGCGCTGGGTGGAATTCGGGCACTACTTGAAGACTCAAACGGAACGATTTGGCTCGCCACCGACCTCGCTGGGGTCGTTATGTTTCACCCCGCTAATTCTAGCTTTGAAAAATTTGATACAGGAAACAAAGAATTGGCCTACCACAGTTTGCATAAAGATACGAATGGTGCAATGTGGATGGGGGGGGAATGCTGGTCTATTAGTTTATGACCCTGCGAGCGGTAAGAGAGTCTATTCTGTTCATAGTGATTTAGACCCGTTTAGCCTTAGTAACAATGCTGTGCGAGTGATAGCGCAAGATACGCAGGGAACGGTCTGGATAGGTAATGAAGGAGGAGGCATTAACCAGTTAGTAGAGCAAAAAGCTTTTAGAACTTTTCGGCACGATGACAATGTGAAAGAGTCTGTGAGTCATAACTTGATTCGTTCTTTATACGATGACTCACAAGGAGTGATATGGGTGGGAACTCAAGGCGGTGGATTAAACAAGTTAGATCGGGTTGATAATGCCTTTAGCAAGTTAGATAAGGTAGGCAAGAGTTCTTTAAGCAGCTTAGAAATTTCGACAATTTTTGAAGACAGTAAAGGGATTTATTGGATTGGTACTTGGGGAGGGGGAATAAATAAGATTGACTTCAAAAACGACAAGCTTGAAGTAATTAAACACGATGCTTCAAATACCAATACTCCTTTGGATGACAGAATACAGAAGGTTTATGAAGATAAATTTGGACTTTACTGGATCGGAACTGAAAATGGGTTAAGCCAATTTGATCCAGCGACAGGCAAATGGCAAAGCTTTGTGAACAATCCGTCAGATTCAAATTCGATGATCGGAAACACCATTCAGGGCCAAGCCTTTATCGAACAAGAAGACGGCACTCTCTGGATAGGCACATGGAGTGGCCTAAATAGACTATCTCCCGACAGAAAAACAATTTCACGTTTTACTACTAAGAACAAGCTGAGTAGTGATCATGTAATTAGCCTAGCGCTGGATATGACCGGAAACCTTTGGATTGGGACATTTGGGGGAGGACTAAATCAAATGGAACTTAAAACAAACAGAGTTACTATTTACACAGACCAAGAAGGGTTGCCAAACAATACTATTTTTGGAATAAAAGAAGATGGAGAACATAATTTATGGTTAAGCACAAATAATGGATTGTCGAAATTCAATCCTAAGACGCAGCAATTTAGAAATTATGACGTGAGTGAGGGGCTCCAAGGAAACGAATTTTATTGGGGAGCTGCTCATAGAAATAAAGATGGGTCATTAATGTTTGGTGGCGTTAATGGACTTACAATTTTTAACCCCTCAGAAATAAAAGATAATGCATCACCTCCGCCAATAGTGATTAGTGATTTTCAGCTTTTTAACAAATCGGTAGTCATTGGCCAAAGCTCAAAGCTTAAGGAAAATATAAATGAAACAAAACTATTAAAGTTGGGATACGATGAAGCCATATTCACGGTGCAGTTTTCGGCATTAAATTTTGTGAATCCCGACAAAAATCACTACTCCTATATGCTCGAAAATTTTGATAAGGGTTGGATAAATACCGACAAGAGAAGTGCGACCTATACAAACCTAGATCCTGGCGAATACATATTTAAAGTAAGGGGTTCAAACAATGACAACGTTTGGAATGAGACAGGAACGGAATTGCGAATAGTAATAACCCCACCATTTTGGAGGACTTGGTGGTTTTATATTTTAACGACACTAGTATTTATCTCATCTGTCTATGCTTTTATCAAACGGAGGGAAAAAGTAATAAGGGAAGAGAAGAATGCAATGGAGAATTCGTTTACTAAATCATTAGGTGAAGCCAAGGAATCTTTACTCAAACAGCAACAAACCGCGCGTGAGGAGGAAGAAAAGAATAGAGATAGAAATTGGTTGGATCAATCGTTGGCCAAGTTTGGTGAGATTCTAAGTGTGACAAGAAAAGACGTAGCTGGATTGTCCAGTAAAATTTTATCTGAACTTATCAGGCATTTGAATTTGGTGGGTGGCGCTATTTATATTTTGAACGAAACCGAGGACTCAATTAAACTATGTGCTTCTTATGGCTTTTCAAATGTGAAAAAGACAATTTCGATTGGTGAAGGTCTGGTAGGTATGTGTTTTGAAAAAGGTGATATCGTTGTTGTAGATTCAGTCCCAGAAACCTATTCAAAGATTGCTTCAGGGTTCGGATCTAGTCATCCAAAGTCGTTGTATATCATTCCATTAAAGACCGAAGAAACTAGGATTGGAGTCTTAGAACTAGCGTCTTTCAAGGAAGTTTCGCCCTTGCATGTGCAATTTATACAACTTTTGGCGGAGCGAATGTCAATTACAATAAGTATAACCAACCTTGCACAAAAAACATCACAACTTCTGGAACAGTCAAGGCTCAACACGGAAGATTTAAAGTTAAGGGAGGAAGAGCTTAAGCAAAACCTTGAAGAGTTACACGCCATTCAAGAAGATCGGGATCGTAAGTCAAAACAATTAGAAGAAGAAGTATTGAGTTTGAAGAAAAGAGAGGAATTATTAACTTTGGAACTAGCCCGATTAAAGGCATAATAACTCGTTTTTATTGGGATCGTTGGTCTTTCAGATGAGATTGAAGCGATAAATTCCCGTTTAATTAATCGCAAAGGTTTTTGCCATTCAAAAAGTTAACCTAACTTTATTTTATGGCTTTACCTCGAAATTATAAACTCGGTCTTCTTAATCTAATTTATCTTCTAATCAACAGCGATGGAGATATTTCGGAAAAGGAACTATCTTTTTTAGATGAGATAAAAAACCGAGAAGAAATAGATGACGATTTATTTAATGAATTTCGATCCTCGCTGAACCATAAGGAAGAACAGGACATTTTTCAGGACGGCATTGATCTGATAAACCAATGCATTACCCCGCTCAAACGAAGGGCCTTTATTTTGCTATCGAGAACCGCTCAAGTAGATGGTTCAGTGCATCCTAAGGAAGTAAGATTGTTGCTTTATTCAAGGGTAATGTACTGAAAAATAGTTGGTGACTTTGATGCGATAATTTGTTAAAATTAGCGCGTCAGCCTGAAGAGGAATCAAGCTCTGCTGGAGAGCAACTTGTCAGCAATAAGGTTGATGCTTATA
>JBIKRT010000179.1:0-7404 GCA_044349005.1 Cyclobacteriaceae bacterium | reverse complement strand
TTTTGTAAGCATAAAAAATCTGCAAGGTTTTAAAGATAAAACCCGACTTTCTTGCAGATTGTTTCAACTCAATTCGATCGATTTTATTCAAAAACTAATCCCATTGGGCTTTTTAAGGAGTGACTATGTACTGGCTGTTTTCGGTGGCGCGGGTGGCCACTTCATAGGTGGCGGTGGTTTTCTCTTCTTCGTCTTTGGTGGTAAAGGTTACGCGCACGTTGCCCAGGTGGTCTTTCAGGTGGTATTGGTATTCCAACGAGGTGGGTACTTCGGGGATTTCCAACTTTATATAATCGATCGCGAAGTTAATTCCTCCATCCCCACTGTAGGGATCCAAGCGAAGATAGGTAAGCTGGTCTTTCCACTCGGGGTTGCCAGACAAATCAAGTGTATATTCAAAAAACTCCCCGTTGTCAGGTGCTAATTCAAAACTTACCGACATGGGTTCATTTGCGTACGGAATGTTGGTGGTGCCAAAAAACAGTTACGCTAACGCAGTGGTGGCGACTGACCTGCTCACCTTCATCCTGATCTTAACCAGTATTTTACTGTCAATTGGGATGCCGGCAAAGGAGGCGGTAACGTGGGAATCATTTCCTGTTATATCGCCTTGTACAGTGCCATTTGCCCAAGTATAATTAGCGATATGACCATTATTCACCCAATTTTCTGTATCTGTATCAAAGCTCCAGTTTTTGGCCATACTTGCCTCACTTCCTTTCTTTATAACCCTGCCCTCTTCGTGGTTTATGAATTTGAGGGTATCGTTTTCATAATAAAATTCGCCTGCATAGTCAGTGGTCTTTTGTGGGGCTGTCTGCCCTGCTTTGTATACTTGTTGGCGCAGTTTGCGGCCGGTGGCATCGTAGGTGTAGGCCACGTAATCGCCATTGGCTTTGCTTACTTTGGCGGGAAGGTTAAGGTGGTTATAGGTGATCGCCCCCACCTGACCTCCCGCGGGGGGGGAGGAAATGGCAATCTCTTTATTGAGGTCTGTGGTCATATTGCCGTTGGCATCGTAGGCATAGTCATCGGCCGTGTTGGCACCGTCCCTAAAGCCCTCGGCTTTGGCTTCGCTGTCGTCCACTTTATACAATTGGTTGCCTTTGTAGTTAGAATAGGCCAGTTGGTCCATGGTGCCATAAGTAAAGCTGCCCATCGCGTTGGCACCTGTTTTACCATTCCGCGTAAGCGCTTTTATATTGCCGTTCAGGTCGTACTCGCCAATGCTTTCGTTGAACCTGCCGTTTTTGGTGGTGTTGGCCTGGTTGAAGTAGTTGGCGGTGGTGAGGCGGTTCATGGCATCGTAGTTGTAACCGTAGCTGTTTATGGCTCCGTCTATGCCGCGCCACACGCTCTCGCTTATGTTGCCATTAAATTGGGCTAGGCCACCGTTGCCGGATGGGTCATTGTATTTTAGCTCCATGCCAAACAAGTCGTTGGTGGTGGGGGCTGCCGCATCGTTTACGTTGGTAAGCCACCCGCGTATGTTGTAGCGGTAGTCTACGTTCTGCTTAAACTTGGTGTCGTCATCGGCTGTGGCGGGGTCGGGATTGTATAGGTTTTTGGTTACCAGTTGTCCCAGCTCGTTGTAATCGTTTTTGGCGAGGAGAATTTTTGAGCTAGGAGAAACAAAGGAAGTGCGTATGTTTTGCATCGTGCCACCAGGAGTGCCCATGGAGATATCCAGCAAGAGGCTTGAGGTAGAAGGCGTAAGTGAGGTGTACATCAAACTGCCATCTAAATAGTAGTTTATGGCGGTGCCTTTGCGTTCCACCCGCATTACGCTACCTACCGTCAAATCAACGACAGGGCCTACATTACTACCATTTTCATAGATGGCAAATTGCCAACCAGATTGGTAAAGGGCGTAATTTATGTTCACATAGCTTGCATCTGCGTTAGCTGCCGAAAAACCCAGCATCTGGTAAGGAGCGGAGGTAACTGTGAACTCTGCCCAACCATCGGCATTGGCAGGCAAGGTTTCTACTGAGGCTGCGCCTGCGTCCCATTCACCAATACCCCCCGTTTTTGTAAGGGTATTGCCCGTTGCAGTAACGTTCACCAAGTCTTTCCAATGGATGGTTGCATCGGGGTTGCCTACCTGGTGCCATGTTTTCAACAAGCGCCCTGCGTGGTCGTACTCGAAGGTGCGGGTGGTGGAGGTTTGTTGTTGAGAAAATGAAGTCGCTATATCGTCTACAGATGCGGGTATTGAAGCATACTTATTAAACGTGACGTTAACTGAAAGTTCTTCGGTTGAAGGGCTTGTTGCCGTATATACATTCTTACCATTCACATAGAACGAAAGTAGCCCCCCAGTTCGCGCAATTCGATATGCATTCCCGAAAGCACCATACCCTGAATTGACGCTACTACCAGCACTATTTACAGAATATACATTATTGGTTATGATAAATCCATTACCAGGGCTGATCTCAATTATCTTCTGGTTCTCCAAATCCTTTTGAGTAAACTGGATCCACCCGTCACCTCCACCTGAAAGCTTTTGAACAGAATGAGCGGTTTCTCCCATGCCACCAATGTCACCTGTTATGACGGACGATCCCAAATAAGTATAATAGGCAGGACCGATCCAATCCAGCTTAGAGATTGAATGATCCGTTTTTGTTGCCAGCACCTTTCCCACAAAATCAACCACGTTGGTGGTCCTGTCCTTCCCGCCAAGGTTGTTGTCGCTCACGGTTTGTATTGCCCGGTACTTATCATCGTAATAGGTTACATTTAACAAATAGTTGCCTTGCCCCAACACTTTTACTTTGCTGCCCGTTACCTGCCCTTTTACAAGTAGGTTTTCATTGGCCGCCTGGCTATACGTGCCAGTTAATGACGTAACAGGGGAAACCTGGTTTGGCTTGTACTCATTTTCTGGGTCGTTAAGCAATGATTTGAAGCCGTAATCGTCATAATAGGTAACGGTGAGGGTTTCATAATTGGCATTTGGGCACGAGTGATTATCATACCCGTGTACATTGCCGGGGGTATTACCCACAAATGTTTCGTACCAGCCAACACCATATGCTTCTGGTGTTGTATAAATGGTATTGAGAATGTTTTGCATAGCCTCTTGCCCAATGTAGGTGTTGTCTGTATACAGCCCCGTCATCACAGGCCTGTTCAGCGCATCGTACTTTGTAAACATCCACTGGTTTGTTTTGCGCTGGTTGCCGTCTTGGGTAAGCACCAGCCTGTCGCGGTCGTCATACACCATGTACACCCACTCTGCCCCAGGCACTTTTTTGTGGGTCATGCGCTTGCGTCCATCGTATTTGTATTGGAAGGCCCAGGTGTCAACAGATTGCCTTGTCTGTGTGTTTACTATAATCGAGCCAGAGCTAAGGGTCATGCCCGTCACCAAACTGTTGGTCATGGTCCACCTATAGATACCCTCATCGGCCGCGGTTGGGTTGCTTTTGGTGAACGTGCTTTGTGTGGCATCTTGATTCAGCGCATTAATGTCTAGCCAAGTGCCATCGTTTTGTTGTTTTTCCCAAACCACGGTTGAGTATTGGCCAGTGGCGCGGGAAGGTATGATCAGGCTAGGGGTATTGGTATTGAAGGTAATAGGAGCAAGATCGCTGATGGGCTTTTGGGGGTTATAAGTGAGCCCCGGCACACCCAATCCCTTCAAAGCCTCTAGTTGAGAAAAATCGAGAAGGTTGTTTTCGAGTGGAATGACGTTGGTAATATCTGGGTGAAGGCTATTGGCAGAAATAGCCGATGCCAGACCTCTGATTTCGGTGATCAGGTTATCCGCAAAGCCATAATAATACGATCGGGTATTTAAAACGTCTACAGGAATACTCGTCAGCTTATTGCTATTGGCATTGATGTAAAACAGATTGGGGAAAAGTGCAGGGTCAAAGGAAGGGAACGGTCCAGTGAACTGGTTGCCCCCAACAAGATAAGCACTGATGTTAGGCCAATGGTTTATATCTGGCAAAGTTCCTGAAAACTGATTGCCAGCAATCTGAAAATCAATCATGGCATTACTGAAGTGAGAGGTTAATACGGAACCGCTCAATTGGTTGTTGTATGCAATGATCTGAGCTAGCAATGGAAGTCTTGACAAATCTGGTAGGGGGCCCGTTAGTTTATTGTTTTCTACCCTAAAATAAGCAAGTGTCGTTAGATTACCGACTGATGAAGGTATTTCTCCAGAAAGTTGATTATTGTATAAGTATAAATACCGAATATTTGCCAGCCCCCCAATCTCTGAAGGGATGGTGCCTGTAAGGGCATTATCAAATAGCCCAAGGTAGTAGAGGTTGGTCAAGTTACCAATCGTGGAAGGGATAGTACCACTCAACTGGTTGGTAGAAAGGATCAGCTCGTTCAAATTAATCAAATCGCCAATACGTGCAGGTATAGGTCCTGACAATAGGTTATTGTCCAACCTTAAAGACTCAAGCTTAGTTAAGTTGCCAATTTCGGCAGGGATACTAGAAATCTGGTTACTTTGTAAAAACAAGTACTTGAGGTTAGCCAAAGTACCAGGGGCAAATGCTGGCAGCGGGCCTGTTAGTGCATTGCCAGTCAGGTCAATGTAAAATAGATTGGCCGCATTGTCGAAGTTGGGGAAAGAACCTACGCGGTTGGTGCTGCGAAGGCCAAAATTAGTAATGTTGGGTGCATTCAACCATGCGGGCACTGGGGCTGCGTTCAAGCTAACATTTTCAGAGGCATCAAACTGACTCAACTTCGTAAGATTAGATAGATTAGGGATATCGCCCGTAAGATTATTATTCGACAGCCAAAGTTGGTCCAACTCAGTCAATTGATTCAAAGTTGAGGGCATACTTGTTAGCTTGTTATTGTAAAAATTCAAAAAGACGAGCGCTCGCAAATCCCCAATTGAACTTGGCAATGGGCCACTCAAATTATTGCTAGAAAAATCCAAGGAGTTGATATCACCATTTACCATTGAGCATCCAAACCAGTATTGGAACTCCGTTGCTGTAGCAGTTGCAGGCCACGTAGTGGGCCAATTGGTTTTGTTCGTCCAGTTGGCACCATTAGTGCTGATGAAGATATCTTTGAGCGCTTGGTACTCCACCTGGTCTGATACCAACCCGTTGACGATGTTGATAATGTTCGACTGGCGCGTACAAGTTTGGGCGTTGGCGGCCAAGACATAATAAGCGCCATCGGCCGTCAAAGAAGTCCAAGAGTATGGCTGTCCATTGCCGGCAGTGGTTCTCCCAGTCGTCTGGTCATTCAGGTACAAGGTATAATTGACACCCGTTGTTGTGCTGCCCATCGCAATGGACTGCTGTGAGAGGCTGCCGCTGCCCACCAAACTCAAGGTCGGTGCGGCAGGCAGTGAGTTTATGGTTACCGTCACCGTTGACTTGGCGCTTTCGCATAAAGTGGTGGCATTGAAAGAACTCACTCTGTAGCTGGTGTTGGCCGTCAGTGCCGTGGTAGTGAATGATGTGGCCGTGGCCAGCAAGGTGACCCCCGTGGAGTTGTACCATTTCAAGGTTGTGCCATTTGCCCCGACCGTTCCACTTAGGGTGGCCGTATTGCCTGAACAAACGGCTATGCCGCTAACAGTGGGTGTACTTGGGACAGGGTTCACGGTGACGGCCACGGTCGCGCGTGCGCTCTCACATAGGGTAGTGGCGTTGTAACTACTCACGTAATAGTTCCTGTTGGATGTTAGAGCCACTGTTGTATAAGTAAGTGCGGTTGCAAGTGGCGTTCCGCCAGAGGAGGCTGCATACCATCTCAAGGTGGTAGCATTGACACCGGCAGTGCCGCTCAAGGTAGCAGTGCCGCCTGAGCAGATGGAAACGCCCGCAACGGAAGGGGCACCTGGGTTAACAGTTACAGTCACAGTAGTTCTTGATCCTTCGCAAAGGGTAGTAGCATTGTAGCTGCTCACGTAATAGTTTTTATTAGCTGTCAGAGCCACTGTGGTATAGTTGAGGGCTGTGGCAAGTGCCGTGCCGCCAGAGGTTACATCGTACCACTTCAGGGTAGTGCCATTGGCCCCAGCTGTGCCAGTCAAGGTTGCCGAGCTGCCCCTGCAGATGGAGACACCTGCAATAGTGGGGGTGCTTGGCTTCGGGTTTACTGTCACTACTACACTACCCGTCAACGTTGCACTACAAGTCGGTGCCGTGCTCTTTGTGGCTACCACTGTGTAGGTGCCAGCCGTGTTGTTGTTCGTCCAATTAAGGGCACTTGTCCCGCTCTTTGCAGCGCCCACATTGGAAGTGGTGCCGCCCACCGTTCGTTTCAATTGGTAGCTCACCCCCGCTGTGGGCGTTGCGACAGTTATGGTCGGGCCAGTGGCGCTTGCACAAATAGTGACCGCCCCCGTGGAGGTGATCGTGCCCGTGCACTGTGCATGAGCCATACGCCCAAAAAGTAGCAGAGTGAATATCAGAAAAAGAACCTTCATTTTCAATTCACCAAAATCCAAGATCATAATCTTATTTGTTATGCAATGACCCAAAGCTCTTTTAATGCTCATATCATAAATCTAAAATTCCCGACACCGTCAGTTCAGTGATGGCTGGTGTGGCCGGGGCTGTTGACCCCGATGCTTCCGTCAGCACGATACGGATCATCGTGCCGCCAGCGGACTTCTTAATCAGCACCGTGCCGCGCTGCTGCCCACGCTCCACTTGGTAAAGTACCTCGCCAATGGTATTTGTGTCTAACCAACTTCCAACCACTTTTTTGATAGTTAGCGTCTTCTTCAAGCCCTTCGCGTTCCGCCACACAATGCTGTCAACCTTGTAGGTGGTCAACTTATTCGCCACCACCTCCAGCCTACTCGTGCTTGCCTCGAAGACCTTGCTACACGACCAAGCAATGGTGCGTGTGGTAACCCCTTGCCCGTGAAGGGCCGTGGCCGTAGTGAGCAGCAGTGGGATAATAAGTGTCCGTTTCATTCAGTTTCTAGTTTATAGTTCTAACTTATCATTATTCAATCTTTATCCTATAGGGCAGTTATCGATTATCGGATATCTCCCTCACCGCCTCGGGCGGAAGAACTATCACCAAGTTGCCGAAGTCATCATAAATGTAATAGGTGCTGGCATATACTTTACTACTGCCACTGCCACTTGCCTCCACCTTTTTGCATACGGTTCGCCCTTCTTTGTCTACATACTCAATCACCTCATGCCCTTGTTCATCGGTGGTCTTGTTGGCGTAGAGTTGACCGGCATCGTAAAAACCAGCGGCACTATTGGCACCTGCCCAGGTTATCAGGCCCGTGGCAGCATCGTGCCCAAAAAGGTACGGTAAATGGCTGAGAATTTTGACAGGTTGTAAATATAGATGACTGTTTTGAATTTTGCATAGTTGAACTGAAACGGAAGCGGGCTCTGCTGAGGAGCAACCTGCCAGGGTTACGTTCAACCGACT
>JBIKRT010000140.1:0-7491 GCA_044349005.1 Cyclobacteriaceae bacterium | reverse complement strand
CTGTTCGTTGAGTATCCCAATAATCTGGGCCTCGGTAAAGCGCATCTTTTTCATTTGACTGTTTTGTTAGGTTAAAATTAAAAAAACTCTACTTTTAACCTGTTCAAAAAAATCAGCCTAGTACCCTCTGTTCGTATAATCACCAACGACTCCAGCTGACTGTTAAGCTCATTTACAGACATCGACTGTTGCGATAGTTCATGATTAACCTCTTCAAGTTCGGTCTTTTTTTGTTGTAAAATTTTTAACGCGTTTTGCAATTGGTCGGTTTTCTCTGCCACTTGCACTTTTAAAGTTTCATTTTGTTGCTCAATTAATTGGCGTTGTTCTTCTTTCATGCTGTTAACCCCTTGTTGTAGAACACGTACACGATAAGTTGCCGCTATTGAGAATATTATTACCTGAATGAGTAGTCCGATTAGGTAGGGTTTATCTGGGCCAACAAAACTAATTTCTTTAAAAAAAAACAGCTCGAAGTTCAGCATAGAAACTGGTAATGAGGATAACGAGCAAGGCTGTCATCAAAATGATTGCGCCCGGCTTTCTTTTCCAGACTGAACTTACCAGTACACCAATGAATGCTATGTATTCAAAATACCTACGCGCAAAATAGAATAGCGATTGATCTGTGGCTAAAGAAAAAATCCAAGAGAACAAAATGAAAAACGAAAAGGCCGCCAACAAATAAAATTCCCAATGGCGCCAATTCAGTTTGAAAAAGGCCACTAAAAAAGCGGCTACTATCAGCGGTGTAAGGTGCGCCAGGTGAAGCCCCAGTGTTAATTCAAACGCCTGCCAATGGACGAATAAGTAATTAGTTGCGATGCCATGGATATTGGCCACCAGCAATGAAACCACTATAAAGTAAATGGACAATATGATGGACGTCTTCTGACGATCGAAGAAAAAGAGAACGAGGTTGTAGAAAAATAAAATGCTGGTAACCCCCAAAATTAACATTACCCACAATTGATTGCTTATATACTTTCGATAGGCATGTGCTGATTCGTCCAACTCCACTTTTGATAAAAACGAAAACAGGTTGGCATAGTACCTCATAATGGGTTTCGTAATGCGCGTCTTAAACAAAAAAGTCTTTGTTTCTCCTGGTTGTATGACCACCGGAAAACTGAGCAGTCGGTGCAATGAGAGCGGCCGTGAGGCCACAGGTAGGTTGGTGCCGGAAATAACTTCCGTCCAATGGTTGTCGCTTTCAACAAATAACGAGGCTTCGTTCCATTGATCAATAGTAATAACAAATTGGTCAGCGCTTGTTTTGTTAATTACGGAGAGCTTTGTCCAAAAAACCACTTTTTTGTTGGCGTAATACTGCGAAGGAGCCTGGTTTGTGAATTCCCCTGTTAAAATGGCTGATAGGTTTTTATCGGTTGAATCAATCTGATACGTGAGATAGGTATATACGCGCATACTCTCGCTGACAGATTGAATTGTATAGTCTTGTGACACACCAACATGAGCTGCCGTCAAAACAAAAATTGAAATCAAAAAGTGTTTACCCCAACCAGACATAGCAACTAAAATAGATGATCAATTTAGCTGGCGAAATCTATTTATCCTACTCTGCTAAATATATTACATCTTCTCAGGCACACTAATTCCCAACACGCTCATAGATTTCTTTAACAGATCAGCTACTGTTTTAGAAAGCGCAATTCTGAATTTTAGTTTTGTGGGATCGGCTTCATTGAAGATGGGTATCGATTGATAAAACTGATTGTATTCTTTCGCCAATTCGTAAGCGAAATTTGACATAACTGCTGGTGAATATTCTCTTGCCGCTTCTTGAAGTTTTGAATGATAATTGTTCAATCTAAAAATCAGATCGCGTTCAACGGCCTCTAGTTGCGTTACGTTTTTTAATTCTTCGGCATTGGCAGTTAGCCTGATTGATTCTGCTTTGCGCAAAATGGCTTTTATACGAGCATGGGTGTATTGAATAAACGGCCCTGTGTGTCCTTGCAATTGAATAGATTCGTTGGGATCAAAGAGCATTCTTTTTTTAGGGTCAACTTTCAAAAGGAAATATTTAAGTGCTCCTATTCCAACTAGTTCTGAAAGCTGCTTAATCTCCGTTTCAGTCATCTCATCTACCTTACCGAGTTCGCGCGTTTGCTTTTCTGCTTCGGTGGCCATCTCCTCCATCAAATCATCGGCATCCACCACCGTGCCTTCGCGGCTTTTCATTTTCCCGGAAGGAAGATCTACCATGCCGTAGCTGAGGTGGTAGCATTTTTCCGCGAAAGCGTAACCCAGTTTTTTCAAGATCAGAAACAACACTTTGAAGTGATATTCTTGTTCATTTCCTACGGTGTAAATCTGACCTTCTATTTTTGGGAAATCGCGGAAACGCAGAATAGCCGTGCCGATGTCTTGTGTCATGTAAACTGAAGTTCCATCCGAACGCAACAATACCTTTTGATCCAATCCATCCGAAGTTAAGTCTACCCATACCGAACCATCTTCTTTTTTGAAGAACACGCCCGACTCTACCCCACGCACTACTTCTTCTTTACCAAGCAAGTAGGTGTTCGATTCATAATACAGTTTTTCAAAGTCAACGCCCATGCGCTTGTACGTGGAATCGAATCCAGCATACACCCAGCCATTCATGGTTTTCCAGAGCGTTACTGTTTTAGTGTCGTTGGCTTCCCATTGCTGCAACAAATTGACTGCAGCCTGCATAATAGGCGCTTGCTTCTCTGCTTCTTCTTTGGTGATTCCCTTTTCCTCTAAATCTTTTACTTGTGCTTTAAAGTGTTTGTCAAACTCCACATAGTATTTACCAACCAGCTTGTCGCCTTTCAAACCTGAACTTTCAGGTGTTTCGCCATTGCCAAATTCTAACCACGCGGCCATGCTTTTGCAGATGTGTATGCCGCGGTCGTTAATGATTTGTACTTTGTGAACCTGATAGCCATTCGCTTTATAAATCTCTGCTACCGAATAGCCTAAAAAGTTATTGCGTAAGTGGCCCAAGTGCAACGGCTTGTTGGTATTGGGGGAGGAGTACTCCACCATCATCTCTTTGCCATTGGGCGGCAGTTGGTCAAAAGTTGGGTTGGAATAAATAGATTCAAAAACACTTGCCCAGATAGTATCTTTTATGGTAAGGTTTAGAAAGCCCTTCACTACGTTATACCGATCTACTAAAAGAGAATGAGCTTGAAGGTATTCACCCAGCGATTTAGCGGTTTCCTCTGGGCTTTTCTTGGAGATTTTGGTGATCGGAAAACAAACAACGGTATGCGAGCCTTCAAACTCAGCATTCGTAGGCTGTATTTGAATTTGCTCTAACGACTGGTTGAATAGCGCAGCAACTGCGGATTGTATTTCGGTGCGGAGGGATAGGTCTAAGTTCATTAAACGGACTTAAGTAGTAAGACATAAGACGTTAGACTAAGACACGAGCATCTTGCTACTTATGTCTTGATACTAACGTCTCACATATCCAGTATATACGCAAACATCAACGGGGCAACGATGGTCGCATCGCTTTCCACTATAAACTTTGGTGTGTCGATGCTCAATTTACCCCACGTGATTTTTTCGTTAGGCACGGCTCCAGAATACGAACCATAACTGGTTGTTGAATCTGAAATCTGGCAGAAGTAACTCCAGAAAGGCACGCCATCGCGTTCCAAATCTTGGTGCAACATAGGTACAACACAGATCGGGAAGTCACCGGCAATACCACCACCAATTTGGAAGAATCCGATACCATGCTCACCTGCGTTGTTTGTATACCAATCGGCCAACCACACCATGTACTCAATGCCGCTCTTCATGGTGCTGGCTTTCAATTCTCCAGTAAGCACATAGCTCGCGAAAATATTTCCCATGGTGCTATCTTCCCAACCCGGAACTACCATCGGCATGTTACGTTCTGCGGCAGCGATCATCCAGCTGTTTTTCGGGTCTATCTCATAATATTGTTTTAACACGCCACTGTTGATCATGCGGAACATGAACTCGTGCGGAAACAAGCGTTCGCCCTTGTCTTCGGCATCCTTCCAAACTTTAAACAAGTGCGCCTGCAACCTGCGGAACGCTTCCTCCTCTGGAATACACGTGTCGGTAACACGATTTAGATGCTGTTCAAGTAAGCCCCATTCTTGCTCGGGTGTTAAATCTCTGTAGTTTGGAATACGTTTATAATGAGAATGTGCTACTAAGTTCATGATGTCCTCCTCCAAATTGGCACCAGTACAAGAAATAATATGCACTTTATCCTGACGGATCATTTCGGCAAAGCTAATGCCCAGCTCGCCCGTGCTCATGGCACCTGCCAGGCTCACCAGCATTTTTTTGCCTTCGGCAATGTGTTTTTTATAGCCTTTGGCCGCATCTACCAGGGCGGCAGCATTAAAATGCAAGTAGTTTTTTTCAATGAAAGCGGAGATAGGGCGGTTGCTCATGTGGTTAAAATTTGGTGCGAAAATACGGATTCGGGCTGATGTGGCAAGGAGAAGTTTTTGTGAAGAGGGGGAGCACGGCTACCTCCTTATCCGCGGCAAGTCTCAAGCTCTCGAGCTATGGGCTTTCCTCTGGTAAATTAGAAAACCTATCTTTGAGCGATGAACACGCTTAAAAAAAAGCTTAACAACGAAGAATTCTTTTCGGTAATTCAACAAGCTATTGTTTTAGAGGACATTGAAGTTCTAGTTGATATCGGTTGGCGAATCGATGACCACGAAAAGGTTTTCAATAATTGTGAATTTAAAGATTGGATTTTTGAAAATCGTGCCAGTTCGTTGCAATTCAATCAGTGTACGTTTAATACACTTCAAATCACTTTAACTAATACAGCAAGGAGGGTAATTTTAAACAATTGTTCTGCGAAAAAGGTCGAATTACTTGGCGGTCAGGACACTTCTTTGTACAAAATAGAGGTGACTGGTAATGAAACCAAAATAGAACAGTTTGAAATCAATGGAGAATTTTTTTGTGGTAAAATTATCTTGGATGGGATAACTGGACTAAGAAAAACTACCATGCAATTGAATTGCAAAACTATAGACGTTCACAATACACAGGGTATCGAATACTTTGTAATTTTTGGTGAAGTCAAAAAGCAAATTGACTTTAAAAATTGTCGAGATATGAGTTTTGTAGTCATTCGAGACATGAAATCCGAGCGGATAGAGATTTCAGATTCAGTGAGTCTAGATATAAAATTCGAAGTCGTTGACGTCAAGTATATCAACTTCAACAGGTGTACATCTACGTCAATCGAAACGACATATCTTACTGCTGATCACTTTGGCCTCAACGAGGGGTCATATGAAACAATCAGGTTTTATCACGATTGTAATTTCAATTTCTTAGCAAGCCATATTTTAGAGCAACTAACAATAAACAAGTTGATATTTCAGGGAGCAAAACCCAAAAAGGATAGAACATTAAAAGTCGAGAAAGCTAAAATAAAAGAATTGTCATTTGAGGGTTTACAAAATGATGCTTTAATTTTATTTCTCAACTGTGAAGTCAGTAATGTGTTAAGGTTTTACCAATCCAATCTCGGTAAGTTCCAGTTTTCCAATGTAAAAGTAGATGAATCGTGTCGAATAGACCTTTTGGATTCTGGCATTATTGACGTGCATTTTAATAGTTTTAGATGGAATAAATCATATAAACTTTTTGAAATTTTCGACCCTTATATTCTTGTAAGATACGATACTCCGAATAGTTTCTTGCACAGCCTTAGGGAGTCATACAGGCAACTAAAAGCCAATTATTTAAAAAACGGTAACAAGATTGAGGCTTTGGAATTCCAGAGGCGAGAAATGGAAATATATCTGAAAATACTTAGCCAGAAACGATTCCATAGTTGGCGTAATCTTGGTAATTATCTCATCGTTAAGACTAACAAATGGTTTAGTGATTTTGGACAGAATATTTGGAAGCCCCTGATATTTTTACTTTTGTCACACTTGATCTTTGCCAATTTGATCTTTCACGATTTCCAGTTAGGATTCAATCCGACTTTCGTATTAAATGAGCTTGATTATTCGAGCACTTTTAAGGCTATAAATTTATATTTTCAAACCTTGCTTCCTATCCATGGGACTGCTGTGAAAGATATGTTTGGCAAAGAAATTTCAATTGGTGGTCTATGGGATTTTCTAGACAGAATTTTAGCCAGTTACTTCATCTTCTATTTCGTAAGTGCCACAAGAAAGTATCATCAATAAAAGAAAAGATAAAGTCGGTTCAATTTTCAAAGCCGCCACCTAAAATACTCGATATCTAGGCTCTTTTTAATTCCTTTTGCCCCAGATACCCAGTATCTAACCTCTTTTGAACTCTTTATTGCTTAGATACCTAGTATCTAGCGTTTTTTGCATTCATTTTGCCTTAGAAACTCAGTATCTAGGCTCTTTTCAATTCAATTTCCCCTAGATATTCGGTATCTGGCGTAACAAGTAATCCATTTGCCCTAAAACCGCAGGTTTTTATAAAGAATTGAAACCAGTTCACACCAAAACCGCGGGTTTTACATCAGTTCCGCCCCTTTGGGTCTTCTAAACAACGCACATCGTTAAAGTCCGGTTTTTGCTCCGTTGCAGCTTTATTTTCTCTTCATAGAAATTGCTGTTTTTAGTTAGCACAGTAGATAATACTAGGAGGTGGGCTGAGAATACAACCGGTTTAAATCGACACATATTGGCATTTCTATTTCCTCAAAAAGAAAATTGTTAATTTTAGGATATTAACTTTTGCGCCATGGATATAAAAGCCGAAAAAGAATACATCAAGTTAGAACTGGATAAAGTGGAAGACATCCACTTGGTGGAGGCAATAAAAAATTTATTGGCCTTTGGTAAGAACAAAGCCTACGAACAAAGTATGCGCCCAATGACCAAAGAAGCATTTTTCGAAAGAAATGAGAAATCAAGAAAAGCGATAGAAGAAGATAACCTAATAAGCCAGCAGGAAGCCAAGGACTATTTTGCTAGGAAGTATGCCAAATAAAAAATTAACCTTAAAGTGGACACCCTTTGCTTTAAGTTGTTTGGATCAAATCCATGACTACATCGCCTTTAGAGAAAAATCAGACGCCCCTGCTTTCAAGTTTGTCAATGAAATTTTTGAGCGAGTAGATCAGCTAATTGACTTTCCAGAATCAGGGCAAGCTGAGCCATTGTTAGCAGAAATAGGTAGAGACAGCCGTTATTTGGTAATTGCAAGCTACAAGATCATTTATGAATACCTCCCCGTTCAGGATACTGTTATCATCACCGATATTTTTCATACAAGCCAGTACCCAGAAAAGGTAAAAAGGTCATCGAAATAGCAACGCTACGCCCGTTTTGAACTTGACCAACGCGGTGTATTAATCATTATGGGTAATGTACTGAAAAATAGTTGGTGACTTTGATGCGATAATTTGTTAAAATTAGCGCGTCAGCCTGAAGAGGAATCAAGCTCTGCTGGAGAGCAACTTGTCAGCAATAAGGTTGATGCTTATAC
>JBIKRT010000139.1:0-7537 GCA_044349005.1 Cyclobacteriaceae bacterium | reverse complement strand
AGTAAATCCACTTGTCTTTTTAGCCCAACTTTTTAATTGCCTTTTTTCGCTCGTTAAAACCACAAAATCACAAATCCAAAATCTTCTAATCCTAAAATTGAGTTTTTAAGGGACGACTAATTATGCTCGCTAAGCTTTCTTTTCAATAAAAAATATAAGTGGGGAATCAAAGACACTGCGAACAAATGCAGAATTATATTCCTTCTTAAATCCGAAAAGAGTAAAATAAATGACATTGGAGAAACAAAAACCGTTGATAAGATCAAAAACAAAATAGGAATTAAAGCTGATTGAAATGGTTGGAAAACCTGATAAAATGGAAGCTTGGATGTTGAATGCCTCTTAATTATAGAAATAAAACATACAAATAAAATCGAAAAACAATAGACAGTAATGTATTCAACCAAATACGGGTCTAATCTTAGAAACTCCCTCTCAATCCTTCCGTAAAAAGCGTAATAGTGAACGATTAGCAAAACAAAAAACAACAATATTTGAATTAATGCTGCTATAACAAAAACTCGGAATCTTTCCATTATCTATTTTTATAATTTTAGGATACGCTTCTTTTACCGATGCCTTAAAACGATTAGTATTATCCTTGCAGTACCTTTTTTCAAAAAAGGTGTAAAACTTATTAATTGCCTCGGAATTATTTTTAAAACTACCGGCTTCTAAATGCTTTAAGAATACAAGGGAATGACCAATAGCAAATCTATGTTTTTCAACTCCATAATCTAAAAGGAATGATAAATCAAAGATTTGATGACTCATGGGGAGATCATCTCAGTTGGTCACTTTTATCTTGCAACTTGATTTTACTCTCTTTATTAAGTTTTTAATGGCTTCCGACTTCTCTCGATAGCCATAATCACTCAGCTCAAACACACCTTCAGCTTCATTCCATTTTACCTTGAGACTTGATGTAAATTCTGTTTTTTGATTTGGCTTCCTAGATTCCCAAATCTCATCATAAGTGATTTTCATTATCGAGTCAGCTTCATTGAGTGTGTACTTCCCACGTCTCCAAGCTTTCATTACATTGTCACTGTAGCATTCAATTTTTCTCCCCTTGATTTTAAAAAGGGTTGAGGCATTCCTAAGTGTCCAAAAATAATAACCTTCTTTTACTTTCGGTTTATTATTTGTAAACGAAAACGAAATTCCAACTAAAAATATTCCCAAAACAACTCTCTTGCGCATAGACAGTTACTTTTTGTTTAAGTATTTGGCGGTAAATTCCCCTGCTTGGCGTAGTCTCCCGACTACTTCAAAGCGTCTGCAAATCTATGATTTGCCCAATACAAAATCTCAAAAATTAAATCGGTAAAGATAACCTACTCAAATCAGAGATTTGATCACACCGTGACGTAGTCGGGGGCTACACCAAGCGGGGTTATGATAATTTATTCAAATCAAAGATTTGATGACGCCATGGCGTAGTCAGAATCTACGCCAAGCAAAGGCAACAGTTTTACTAAAAAAATGAGTAAAAACTCTTAACTTTAGGCTATTATTAATATTTATTAGCCTAATTACTAAATAATTTAGTAATTAAACTACATTTGGGGATCAGATAGACAATGATTCCCCTAAAAAAGATTGACATATTTAATCAACTCCAATCGGAGATTTTAAAGCTGCAGGGGTTTAAGCCAGCCAATCAGATGGCGTTGGGCGCGGGGTTGGGAATCATTGAAAAGGCATTTCCAAATGCCACTTTTCCGCTTGGAGCTATTCATGAATTCATATCTCAAGAGTCAGAAGACATTGCAGCAACGAGGGGTTTTTTAGCTGGGTTGCTAAGCTCACTCATGAGGAATGATGGAACAGCCATCTGGATCAGCTCGCAGCGAACCATTTTTCCTCCTGCCCTGAAGAGCTTTGGCCTGTCGCCTGATCGGTTTCTATTTCTCGATCTATCCAAAGAAAGAGATGTGCTTTGGGCGATGGAAGAAGCTCTGAAATGTGCAGCATTGACTACCGTAATAGGAGAGATGCGTGAAATTAGTTTTACTGCTTCAAGACGTCTGCAATTGGCTGTGGAGCAAAGTAAAGTGACGGGGTTCATCCTTCGCAACAATGCAGCTCGCTTAGGAACAACGGCTTGTGTATCGCGGTGGAAAGTGAGCTCCCTCCCAAGCAAAGCAATAGATGGACTGCCCGGCATCGGCTTCCCACAGTGGCGTGTTGAACTACTGCGCGTACGCAATGGCCAGCCTGGTGTGTGGCATTTACAATGGAGAAAGAAATGCTTTGTTCACATCAGTGGTTATGACCCAGCATCAACTATTGCATACCCGGCCAAACAAGCAGGATGAATCCATGGACAAGCGCTTCGTGTCGATATGGTTTCGGTATTTTGCTACCGACTGGTTCAGCCTCCGCCAGCCTGAATTAAAAAAACGGCCGCTGGTGCTGCGAATGTCTTCGCACGGACGCATGATTGTCACCGCAATAAATGCAGAGGCTGAACGCAATGGCCTGACGCGCGGTATGGTGTTGGCCGATGCCCGCGCGCTCGTTCCAGCATTAGAAGTACGCGATGATGAGCCTGACAAAATCAGTCGTGTGCTCACTAAATTGGGTGAGTGGTGTATTCGCTTTACGCCCTTTGTAGCACTAGATTCTACTGATGGTCTTTTCTTCGATGCCACCGGTTGTGCACACTTGTGGGGCAGTGAGGAGAAGTACCTCAACGGCATCATTCAAAAAATAATGGCTCGTGGTTATTCCGTAAGGGCCGCTATGGCCGATACGCCCGGTGCTGCTTGGGCCATAGCGCGCTATGAAAAAAAGGGCGGAGTCATTCCGCCAAGCAAACACATCGATGCTTTATTGCCGCTGCCGCCCCAAGCGTTGCGGCTAGAGCAAGAAACCGTAGAGCGATTGCATAAATTAGGGCTTCATCAGATCAACCAATTTATTCGCTTGCCACGCACCGCTATGCGCAAGCGTTTCGGTCCGCCATTTCTGCGGCAGTTAGATAAAGCCATAGGGCCGGAGATGGAAATACTGGAGCCCATTCAACCTGTGGAACCGTATCAGGAGAGATTACCTTGTTTAGAACCGATCGTTACCGCGGTGGGCATTGAGATGGCGTTGAGGCAATTATTAGAGAAACTATGTCTGCGCTTACAGCAAGAACAAAAAGGATTGCGCACCGCTATACTGAAAGGCTATCGGGTAGATGGAAAGCTGGAACAGATTTCAATCGCTACTAGTCGCCCTTCGCATCATGTACCACACTTGTTCAAGTTGTTTGAAGTTAAAATATCTTCTATAGAGCCGGCCCTTGGTATTGAGCTGTTTGTGTTGGAAGCTACAAAAGTAGAAGATCACTTGTCTCAACAAGAAAAGATGTGGGAAACTGCAGGTGGACTGCATGACCTGCGTTTGTCAGAATTGGTAGATCGGTTGACCAATAAGATTGGTGCAGACCGTATTCATCGCTACTTGCCAGCCGAGCATCATTGGCCAGAGCGTTCGTATCAATCTACAGACTCGCTTCAAAAAGAACCCGAGGCAGATTGGCGTACGGATGTAATCCGGCCTTTGCAGTTGCTTCCGTCACCGCTACGAATTGAAGTAACAGCACCTATTCCAGATTATCCACCTTTATTATTTCGCTACAATGGTAAAGTACATTCCATTGTAAAAGCAGATGGCCCCGAGCGCATCGAACAAGAGTGGTGGCTACAACAAGGCCAGCACCGCGACTACTACCGAGTAGAAGACGAAGAGGGGCATCGGTATTGGCTGTTTCGGTTAGGCCATTATCATGAGGAAACGTATACGTGGTTTTTGCATGGGTATTTTGCTTAGACAGGAGACATAAGACACTAGACGCTAGACGCTAGACATAAGACACTAGACATAAGACACTAGACATAAGACACTAGACATAAGACACTAGACATAAGACATAAGATGTAAGAAATGATACATAAACATTAAACGTGAAATACTTTCAATACTCAATACTTAAGTCTAACGTCTTAAATCTTATGTCTTAAATCTTATGTCTTAAATCTTATGTCTTAAATCTAAATGGCCTACACCGAACTTCAAGTCACATCCAACTTCAGCTTTTTGCGTGGCACTTCGCACCCGGAAGAATTGGTGAAGCACGCGGCTGCGCTCGGCTACGATGCCATTGCCATCACTGATCGAAACACGCTGGCGGGGATTGTTCGTGCACATGTAGCCGCCAAGAAAGAAGGCATCCGATTTATACCTGCCTGCCGGGTTGATCTTCAAGACGGACCGAGTTTACTGGCATATCCTACTAACAAAAACGGCTATTCGCGCTTATCGCACTTGCTCACGGTAGGAAATCTCCGTACAGAAAAAGGAAAGTGCGAATTGTACAAAGCAGATGTATATCAACATGCTGAAGAAATAAAATGGATAGTAGTTTCACCCAATGAACTTAACGATGATTTTCAGTTTGACCGATCATTCATTGAAACGGTAAAAGAATACCGTAAAGCATTGGGCACATCATTATCCATCGCGGCTACTCGCGTGTACCACGGAGCAGATGCTAAACTATTGCACCGCATTCACCAACTTAGCTTGCAACTAAGCATACCCATGGTAGCCACTAATGATGTACACTACCATGTTGCAGAACGAAGAGAATTGCAAGACGTTGTTACCTGTGTGCGTGAGAAGTGCACGATTCAGACGGCCGGCTTTCGGCTTCACCCCAATGCCGAACGATACCTGAAGACGAAGGAAGAAATGCATCGTCTGTTCAAGCCTTATCCAGAAGCTATTGCACAAGCACAGTTGATAGGTGAGGCCTGCACTTTTTCGTTGGATGAATTGAAGTATCAATATCCGAAGGAGATTACCAGCGATGGACGTACGCCTCAAGCTGAATTAGTGTACCTCACCTGGCAAGGAGCACACGAGCGCTTTGGTGAAGCGATACCCGAAAAAGTAAAAGGAACGATTCACTACGAGCTAAACTTTATCGAGCAGATGAACTATGCCGAATATTTTCTTACGGTCTACGACATTGTGCGGTACGCTCGTCAGCAAAAAATTCTTTGCCAGGGAAGAGGCTCTGCTGCTAACTCTACCGTGTGTTATTGTTTGGGTATTACTTCTGTAGATCCCGCCAAGTTCGATTTACTTTTTGAGCGATTCATCTCCGCAGCCCGCAATGAACCACCAGATATTGATGTAGACTTCGAACACGAGAGGCGTGAAGAAGTGATGCAATACATTTATAACAAGTATGGTCGTGACCGCGCAGCGATTGTTGCCACGGTAACAGAGTTACACCACAAGGGTGCCATCCGCGATGTAGGCAAGGCCATGGGCTTATCGGTAGATGTTATCACCCGATTGTCAGGATTGATCTGGAGTTTTTCAGAAGATGGCTTTGATCGTGAACGAATTCT
Source organism: Cyclobacteriaceae bacterium (assembly GCA_044349005.1). Taxonomy (GTDB): domain Bacteria; phylum Bacteroidota; class Bacteroidia; order Cytophagales; family Cyclobacteriaceae; genus ELB16-189. Next base: position 2,123 of record JBIKRT010000139.1, on the reverse strand, counting down.
TTCGCAAGGCATCAACCCCGATGAGCCTACGATTCGAAAGGTATTGGAACTCACAGCTCAGTTCATGGGATTCCCTCGTCAGTTAGGGCAACATACAGGAGGTTTTGTAATTACGCAAGGTAAGTTATCTGATTTATGCCCGATCATCAATGCGCGTATGGAAAACCGCACCAACATAGAATGGAACAAAGATGATATTGAAGCGCTGAAATTTTTAAAGATAGATATACTGGCGTTGGGTATGCTCACCTGCATTCGAAAAGCATTTGATCTGGCGAAGAAACACTATAACCTGGATTTGACATTAGCCAATATTCCGCAAGATGATCCTGCCGTGTATGAGATGGTAAGTCATGCCGATACGATTGGTGTATTTCAAATTGAAAGCCGTGCACAACAATCCATGTTACCGCGCTTGCGCCCAAATTGCTTTTATGATCTCGTCATTGAAGTGGCCATTGTGCGGCCGGGGCCTATTCAAGGTGATATGGTGCACCCGTATTTGCGCAGGCGCAATGGCGAAGAGCCGATCGAGTATCCATCACCAGAGCTGAAAGAAATTTTGGGTCGCACATTAGGTGTTCCTTTGTTTCAAGAGCAAGCTATGAAGATTGCCATTGTAGCTGCTGGGTTCACACCAACAGAAGCCGATGAATTGCGCAGAAGCATGGCCACTTTCAAAGCGAAAGGAAAAGTTTCTTATTTCCGCGATAAGCTAGTGAATGGCATGGTAGCGAAAGGCTACGCGCCTGAGTATGCTCAACGGGTTTTCAAACAGTTGGAAGGTTTTGGTAGTTATGGATTTCCGGAAAGTCATGCGGTGAGTTTTGCATTGCTCGTCTATGTCTCTTCGTGGCTCAAGTGCTATTATCCCGATGTGTTCACAGGCGCATTGCTCAATAGCCTGCCGATGGGTTTTTATCAACCTGCGCAAGTGGTGATCGATGCGCGCAACCACGGAGTAGATGTTCGACCTGTGGATGTAAATTTTTCTAACTGGGATTATCAATTGGAAGAAAAATCAGGCAAATATTGTGCGGTGCGATTGGGCTTCCGCCAAGTGAAAGGATTGCGAGAAGAAGAAATGAAACTATTGATCGATGGAAGAGGCGGAGGATTTACATCTATGCACCAATTGCGCGAGTTAGGTTTAGGCGAATCAACCCTGGAGAAACTAGCTGATGCAGATGCCTTTCGTTCGTTGCAGTACAATAGGCGAGAAGCCCTGTGGGAAGTTTCCACGCGAGAGAAACCCACTGCTATTTTTGGAAGTCAAGTGGTAGAGGAAACACCGATAGAGCTTCCTTCGATGACTGCCTCAGAACATGTCGTGCACGACTATGCATCAACTGCGTTGTCACTCAAGGCGCATCCGGTAAGTTTTGTGCGCGAACAGCTTCGGCAGTTACATGCGATTTCTACTGCTGAATTGGCAAGTGCAAAAGAAGGAGCGCTTGTTAAAGTAGCCGGATTGATACTTGTGCGGCAGCGACCCGGCACGGCTAAGGGTGTTTGCTTCGTCACACTCGAAGACGAGACCGGTGTTGCCAACCTGGTGCTTTTCAAAAGGCAATTTGATCACTACCGCAAGGAAGTTATCCAGTCGCGCCTGCTGATGGTAGAAGGTAAGCTACAGCGCGAAGGAGAGGTGATACACGTGATTGTAAGGCGCTGCTTCGATTTATCTTCTTTGCTTCGCACCTTAACGGCTTCATTGGGCGAAGAACTATCCGTTGCGCCATCTCGCGCAGATGAAAAAACAGCGGTGCACGACCCGCGTAACAAAAAACCCGCTCCCGTCTTTGAACAAACCAAGATATGGTCGGAGGGGAGGAATTTTAGATAGAGGTGAGTGTGATGTTAAGGAGCTCGGTATCTGAATGGGAAAGAAACGAAAAACCCGAAGTGTGCGGCAGAACCGAGACCGAACTTTAAGTGGATAGACCGAACAGTAAGTATTTCCACGTTAATCCTCCCATTTATTTTAATCGTGAAATTTGGCATATTACTGAAAAATGGTTGGTGGATGTTGAAGATTTGTTCTGATAACCAATAAGTTGAAAGGAATTTTTAGGAGTTTAGTGAAACGTGTTTCACTAAACTTTTTTCATTTCATGAAACCT
>JBIKRT010000138.1:0-7558 GCA_044349005.1 Cyclobacteriaceae bacterium | reverse complement strand
CATCTGACGCATGAAAACCATCCCTCCCCACGGGGTTACTTCCTTGTCTATATACCCAATTTCAAACTCCATAACACTAAAATAGCTATTGCTACGCATTAGAAAAACCTATTGCGTAATCTGGGTTAATGCATTAGCCGAATCAAGCGAAGGCTTTATTTGGCGATTGAAAGACGATGCTAATAATGCAACGTCCATCAAAATATACAATGACGATTTTCTGATTGTGAACATGTCAGTTTGGAAAGATATTGACAGACTCTTCAGGTTTGCTTACCAAACACAACACTTTGAAATTTTTAAGAGGCGCAACGAATGGTTTGAGCAAATGAAGGAGATGCACATGGCTTTGTGGTACGTGGAAGAAAATCATAAGCCAACAACAATAGAAGCAGAAGAAAGATTGGACTACCTGCGAGCAAATGGCGACACACCCTTTGCATTCACGTTCAAGAAACGGTTTTCGGTGGAAGAAGCTTTATCGTTTCAAAAATAGACCATTAGGGAAATAGCGCTGGAAATCGACAACCCTGTTCAATTAATCCCCCTGCCGTAATGTCACCTTTATTTTGTTGGCAAAATTCTTGTCACGTGCAGGTAATTTTAAGGCTTTTACACCGTAGAAAATACCACAATGCCAGAACAAGAAACTAACAATAGCGACCAAGTCGCAGTGGAAACCGAAGGGAGTGCCGCTGAACAGCGAGACGGTGAACCTCAGAAAGACGAACAGCAAGCTCAATTGAAAAAGCTTCAAGACGAATTGGCAGAAGCAAAGGAGAAGTACGTGCGCCTTTATGCCGAATTTGACAACCATAGGCGCAGAACTTCCAAGGAAAAAATCGAAATGATCTCTTCCGCAAACGAACAATTGCTTAAGTCGTTGTTACCAGTCGTTGATGATTTTGACCGGGCAGAAAAAACATTCAAAGACAAAAATGACAAAGAAGCAGAAGGTTTTTTCTTGATTCACAACAAATTCAAGAAGATTTTTGAACAAGCGGGCGTTAAACTGATGGAAACAGGCAATGGCTCAGACTTTAATCCCGATCTGCACGAAGCGATTACTCAAATACCAGCACCAACCGAAGAATTGAAAGGCAAAATTGTAGATACCGTTGAAAAAGGATATTTGCTTAACGATAAGGTTATCCGGTTTGCCAAAGTAGTGGTAGGAAGCTAAGTGTACTTGGTAGCCAGCCCGTCAACTAAGCATAATTTTTGAATTTTAACTATTGAATCTTGAATTGTTAGCATGGCCAAAAGAGATTACTACGAAATTTTAGGCGTTGCCAAAGGAGCTTCTCCTGATGAAATAAAAAAAGCTTATCGAAAGGTGGCCATCCAATTCCATCCGGATAAAAACCCCGATAATAAAGAAGCGGAAGAAAAATTCAAAGAAGCTGCCGAAGCCTACGAAATATTAAGCAACGCAGAAAAACGGGCTCAGTACGATCGCTTCGGCCACGCGCGATCTGGGGGTGGAGGCGGAGGCGGCCATGACATGAACATGGAAGACATCTTCAGCCAATTTGGAGATATTTTTGGTGGCGGTGGAGGAAGTCCATTCGACAGCTTTTTTGGAGGTAGCAGCCGAGGCGGACGGCAACGCAAAGGCTCAAACCTTAGAATAAAACTTAAGCTTACACTAGAGGAAATTGCGAATGGCGTTGAGAAAAAGATAAAAGTAAATCGACTTATTCGCGCGGAAGGCGTCACGTTTAAGAAGTGCAACACGTGTGGCGGAAATGGCCAGGTAAGAAAGGTGGTAAATACTATGTTGGGGCAAATGGTGTCAACTACTACGTGTCCAACATGCAACGGTGCGGGCGAAATACTTGACAAACGCCCCTCAGGCGTAGATAGCTCTGGCCTAGTTTCTAAAGAAGATTTTATATCTATTAGAGTACCCGCAGGAGTTAGCGATGGCATGCAACTTTCGATGGCTGGAAAAGGTAACGAAGCTCCCGGTGGTGGAGTACCTGGCGATCTGTTGATTCTAATCGAAGAAACAGAAGATAAAGAACTTAAGCGCGATGGCTCGAATCTAATATTTGATTTGCATATCAGCTTTATTGATGCGGCTTTAGGTACTAGTGTGGAAGTTCCTTCCATTGGCGGAAAGGTTCGAATCAAAATAGAGCCTGGAACTCAAAGTGGAAAAATCCTTCGCTTACGCGGAAAAGGACTAAAAGATGTAAATGGGTATAATACTGGCGATCAATTAATTTATATAAACGTTTGGACCCCCAAAAAACTTAGTGCCGATGAGAAAGCCAAGCTAGAAAGCCTAAAAACGTCTCCAAATTTCATTCCGCAGCCCGATGCAAACGACAAAGGTTTTTTCGAACGAATGAAAGAATACTTTCAATAGCGAAAGCAAAATATTAGTTGCCCAAAAGGTCAAACTGCCCAACTTTTCCGCATTTTGGTCGCTTTCTTTGTAACCCAACGGCCACCTTTGCGTATGTAAGAGACAATGCGCGCGATTTTTTTACCTGTTTTGTTCCATTTAAGCCTTTCGATAGTTGTATTGGGTCAAGTGTCCAAACAGTTTTCCGTTGAAAATGTATCTACCTGCGATAAAATACAGCTTCATCTGAAGGCGAAAACAGGCAACTGCTTTGTAAAACCCTCAGAAAGCACAGATCTACTTGATATTTATAGCAACCAAAACTTAGAGGATTACAACCACTCCTTCAGCAACGAGGCAAAAGGTAAAACTTGTGTTTTAAAACTAGGTCTTGAACAAGAGCATTCAAAAGGTGTAGGAAAAAAAATCTCTTACAAAGTGTTTGGTGGCAACGATGAACCTGATAATAAGTTCTGGAAAGTGTATCTGACCGAATCCAAGCCGTACGATTTGTTCTTAGATTACGGGCTGGGCAACGCTAATATAGATTTATCGGGATTGTCGATTTCCAAAATGAAAATTAATACTGGCAGTGCCGATGTAAATATTTTTTATGGCAATGCGACAGAGAACAAAGTAGAAATGGATACTTTCTTTGTAAAGGTAGACATGGGCTCTCTCAGTGCTAAACAATTGAACCTGTCGCGAAGCAAAGTGGTGATGGCAGATGTTGGCTTTGGAAACATGACACTTGACTTTTTCTCGGACAAACCATTTGCAACCCACGAAGTGAAAGGCAGTGTTGGCGCAGGAAATCTAATTATTTACTTGCCCACAGAAGCTACTCCAGTATTGGTAAAAATGTCTGATTCTTGGTTGTGTAGTGTGCACCTGTCAAAAGGGCTAAAGAAAATCGGCCAGAATACATATTGCAATTCATCCTATTCTAACGACTCTAAAAATGTGCTTACATTTAACTTGGATGTATCGGTAGGCAAAGTGGTTTTCAAAGAGAGAACTCACTAATTTTCAATTCCCATTCACGAATGCAAGAATAATCTGCGGCAAAAAACCGGAGTCTTTTTATAGTTAGGTGTAATTCTCTCAGTACATTTGTTACTAACACCCAAACTTTAATAAAACTATTGTGGATGCACTACAAGCCCAACACGTAAGCAAGCGGTATACAAACCACACCGCGCTAGATGATGTAAGCCTCAACATTCCGGAGCATACCATTTTCGGACTGCTCGGCCCGAACGGTGCAGGCAAAACAACCTTGATCCGAATTATCAATCAAATCATTAATAAAGATGACGGTGAGATTTTGATTTTCGGTGAGAAACTCAAACCGAGCCATATCGAAATAATTGGCTATCTGCCAGAAGAACGAGGCCTCTATAAAAAATTAAAAGTAGGAGAGCAACTTTTGTATCTGGCTCAACTAAAAGGTTTATCTAGACCTGATGCGCTTGCACGAATAAAGGTATGGTTAGAGAAATTTGAAATAAAAGATTGGTGGGATAAAAAGGTAGAGGATCTTTCAAAAGGAATGGCGCAAAAGGTGCAGTTTATCAGCACCGTTCTGCACGAACCTAAACTAATAATATTGGATGAACCTTTTTCTGGATTCGATCCGGTAAATGCCCAATTGATTACCGAAGAAATTCTTGACCTCAAAAAGAAAGGGTGCACTATTATTTTCTCTACCCACAGGATGGAGACAGTGGAAGATTTGTGCGATCACATTGCTTTAATCAATCGTTCTAAAAAAATACTAGAAGGCTCTAAAAAGCAAGTGAAAGAGCAGTTTAAAACCAATACGTTTGTTGTAGAGCACAAAGGAAGTTTCAGTTTAAACGGCTCGTATGAATTATTGAATCAACAACCAATTGAAGATTCGTTTTTCCAGTCAACCATAAAAATGAAAGACGTAAAAAGACCCAATGAGCTAATCCAAGAGTTGATCCAGCTTACGGAGGTTCACAGCTTTCAAGAAAAAGTACCGTCTATGAGCGAAATATTTATCAGTTTAGTGAAAGGAGGAACCAACCATGAATAAGATTTGGCTAATTATACAGCGCGAGTTCATGAACCGCGTAATGAAGAAATCATTTTTGATCGCCACCATCGTGGTTCCTTTGATTTTTCCTGCAATCATTGGACTGCTTGTTTATATCGAGAAGCAATCAGAAAAAAATTCAAAAAAAGAAATTATTCACTATGTTGACGAAAGCGGCACCTTCACACCCGATACCGCTAAATTCTTATTTAAGAATTTTTCTGGCTCATTGGATGATGCGAAAAAAGCATACGATGCGTCTGATGACTTCGGTCTGCTTTATGTCCCTAAATACGAACTGTCAAAACCTGCCGGCATTACGCTTTACACCAAAGTAAATCCAAGCCTTGAAGATGTAAGTGGGCTTGAGCGAATTTTTGAATCGCAAATAAAAGAGCGGAAGATGGTAAAACTTAACATCGATCAAAAAATACTCGATAGCCTTAAAACCGATGTCTCAGTGAGCACCGTAAACTTAACTGATGATGGTAAAGAAAAATCGAGCAATACTGGCTTGCTTTCAGGTATTGGAATGGCGGGTGGCATTCTTATGTATATGTTCATTTTCATTTATGGCGCCCAAATTATGCAAGGCATCATCGAGGAAAAAACCAGCAAGGTGGTAGAAGTAATCGTTTCATCGGTAAGGCCATTTCAGTTAATGATGGGTAAAATCATCGGGCTGGCGTCCGTTGGTTTACTGCAGTTTTTGATATGGATGATCTTAATGAGTACCCTCACATTTGGTGTGCTTGGGTACTTTGGCATCGATCCGCCTCAAAAGCAAGCCATGGAACAAATGCAAAAAAGTAACCCCGAAGCGAAAGAACAACTGCAAAAAGCTGCTGGCAATTCAGCTACGGTGAAAACAATCAATGAAGTTGTAAACATGCCGTGGGGCTACATCTTATCGGTGTTCCTATTTTACTTCTTAGGTGGTTATTTGATTTATGCTGCTTTGTTTGCTGCGGTTGGCTCGGCTGTTGACAGTCCGGCAGAGGCACAGCAATTTATGTTCCCTATTACCATACCGCTACTTATTTCGTACATGGGATTATTCATGTTCATTTTAAGAGACCATGACAGTACCATAAGCATTTGGTTGTCGATTATTCCTTTCACGTCTCCAATTGCTATGATGGGCAGAATTGGCTTTGGCGTTCCAATGTGGCAGCTTGCGCTTTCCATGATTTTATTAGTAGGCGGATTCGTCCTTACAACTTGGGTGGCGGCAAGAATTTACCGAGTAGGAATTTTAATGAGCGGAACGAAAGTAAACTATAAAGTGCTTGCCAAGTGGTTTATGCAAAAAGGGTAAACTTCTTTTGAGATGACTTAAAAGACCGGATTTAGTGATCCGGTTTTTTTTTGTTTACATTAATGTCTAATCAAGAATAGTGAATGAAACCACTTCCATCAATGGAGTTCTACCAAGACAACACCAACCTTAAATGGATCATTTTGGTAGTGTCAGCTATTATCAGCATCGGATCAATTTATTACACCAATATTTTAGTCAATCAGCTGAAAGAACGGGAACGTAATCAGGTTAATCTATTGGCGAAAGCACTGGAGTATGCTTCCACCGAAAATCAAAACGAGTTTCTTTTCATAACCACCGAAATCATTAACAAGAATAAATCAATACCGGTTATTTTGACGGACGAAAAGGGGAACATCATGAGTTCGAACAATATTGATTTCGACCCTGCACTTTCAAAAGATAAAATAAATAGTTTGTTGAAAACAGAGCTTGCAATCATGAAACGCTCTTATCCTCCAATTGAAATCATTTTTAAAGATCAGGGCGTGGTGTATGGAAAAAACTTTGTTTACTATAAAAACTCCGGCCTTCTCCGGCAACTAATAGCCTACCCCTACATTCAACTTTCGGTAATAACCATTTTTGTTTTTATCTCTTTTTTGGCGTTTAATTATTCCAAAACGTCAGAACAAAATAGGGTTTGGGTAGGTTTGGCGAAAGAGACTGCTCATCAGCTTGGCACTCCGCTCTCATCGCTTATGGCCTGGATAGAAGTACTGCGCGATGACCCCGAGATTAAAAATAAAGGGATAGTAGAAGAACTGGATAAAGACATTAAAAAACTTCGCGTTGTTACTGAGCGATTCTCGAGCATCGGATCAAAACCTGTTCTAAAGCCAGAAAATGTGTATTACTTAATTTCAAACGTAGTTAGTTATCTGCAGCCGCGCGTATCCTCCAAAATAAGTTTTGAAGTCTACACTCTTTCTGAAACAATTTTGGCTCAGGTGCATGCACCCCTTTTTGAATGGGTAATTGAAAATTTATGCAAAAATGCAGTTGACTCGATGGGAAGTTCAGGCACTATTGCCATTAAAATACTTCGTGGAAACAATGACCGAGTCTTTATCGATATTTCAGACACCGGAAAAGGGATTCCAAAATCTAACATTACAAGTGTTTTTAAACCCGGTTTTACAACCAAAAAAAGAGGTTGGGGCCTGGGGCTAGCACTGGCCAAACGGATTATAGAAATGTATCATGAGGGAAAAATCTACGTAAAATCTTCTGAGGAAAACGCGGGTACTACCTTTCGAATTGAGTTAAAAAGTGCTGGTTTGCCATAAATCAACAGGTGGCAAAACTATAATTGACAATAGTAAGCGTAGACGACTTTTTCAAATACATTGATATTGTCAACCGTCTTTCAGGAGATCACTCAGATACGCCTGTTTATATAATCAATTAATTGGTTGGGGAGGTTCGTGCCAATCCTGACTTTTTGAGACCCATCTTTAAAAGTAAGTTCAATGCCCGAAGTGCCATCAATATTATAAAGGGTGAACCCTTTCGTGTACCTTATCCCAAACCCTAATAATGAGGAGTTGTTTACTACTTTAACAGTATCTATTTTGTCTAAAGAAAATTGGGTTTTAATCAGGCCAATGCCGTAGCATATTCTAATTGCTTTGTCATCAATAACTATTTTTAGTCTGTAGAATAAAATAAAAATCAATGCGAGTATTGAAGTAGTTATGAAAGCTCCCCTTACTTAGTAGCATCCAAAATTAAAGATTTCCAGGTGAACTTGGCATCCTGTTGGAATGTGGAAAACTCCACCCCGCTCAACGGGTGGTGGAGTTTTCCATATTTCAACAGG
>JBIKRT010000067.1:0-24445 GCA_044349005.1 Cyclobacteriaceae bacterium | reverse complement strand
ATAAGCATCAACCTTATTGCTGACAAGTTGCTCTCCAGCAGAGCTTGATTCCTCTTCAGGCTGACGCGCTAATTTTAACAAATTATCGCATCAAAGTCACCAACTATTTTTCAGTACATTACCAATTTTAATAGTTTACTGTATTTAAACCCCAGCATCTGGGGTTTTTTTATTTGTTATTCCTTTACCGATAATACAACAATTCTCTTAGGTATTGTAACTCCAATGGCGTAGTTGAATCGTATTGATCCATCAGGAAGCGTTTTGGTTATTGGTTTAGTATAAAGGATTGAGTCTTTCTCGGCCCGCTGAACATTGTCAGTTAATTCGGTATTGGCGGGTGCATTAACATAAGCGTCAAGGAGTTTAGTCTCCGTTTCGCTTTTAAATTTGCTCGTTGTGCTAAGCATCGTTATTCTTGACTGATACTTACTTTGCAAAGAGTCCAATACCACAGAAGAACTGACAGATTTCTGTTCTAAAATTTTAGTAATTGTTCTTCCCAACAAAAATGCAGATTCAGTTATCTGAGCTTCAGTTACTTTCTTTAAGGCATGATCGGCCATATCTTTTTTTGCCTTTTTTCGCTGTTCGTCAGTAAGAGTTCCTCCGCAGCCAAATAAGATTATCAATCCAAATGTTAAGCACCTGTTCATTTTACATCAATTAGTTGATCTAACATCCATCCGGTAACACTTAATCTTTCACGCGAAGCGGGCAAAACTTCGTGTTCAATTAAATCACTTCTCATACAGACTAGCCTGCCAGCGACTGGAAAAATGTCTATTTCATTGCTTTGTGAGTAAACACGAAGTTGACCTCCCTGTTCAGATCTCCAGTCACGATTTAAATATAAGATTACTGAAATTTTTCGATGGTCTTGTTGTTTAAACTGATCAACGTGGCGCCTATAGTAACTTCCAACTGGATAGGAAGTTAAGTGCAACTCTATGTCTTTTAAGCTTAAAAAAAGTGTTTTGTTCAAATAGACCTGTAAGGCTTTGAGTCTATTGACGTAAACTGAAATACTTAAATGCGCCTTTTTGGTGTCTACCCAAGAAATATAATCTCCTCTCACACTTTCGTTAATTTTCAAACTGGCAGAATTGCCAATGCCTGCCTTTTTAAAGTGTAACATTTTATTTTTAAACTCGTCAACACTCAAAATCGCTTCTATTTCGCTATCGTCTAAAAAACTATCTGTTACCGAAAATCCTTTTTCAGCTAAATCACCAACAATTTGTTCAAATACAATACTTTCGCGCGAAATCACACTCAAATTTAATTATTGATTTTAGTATTCAATCTCTTTTAAATTTACACCCGCCAATGGTTTGGCTTAAAGATTGCACTTAATCAATGATTTTAATACTATGAAAAATATTAGTTTATTTTGTGTTTTCATGATCATGATCTCATGTCTCCCAAAGGAGGAGATCGTTCTTAAGGACATACAAAATATTGAAATGAAAACGGCTGCAAATGGCGACCCATTGCTTACCGGAAACGCGATTTTCCATAATCCCAATAAAACAAAAATGATGTTGCGGCAGATCAATATAGAGATATTTGTTGACGGAAAAAAGGCAGCTCATTCGGATCAGAAACTTGACGCTGACGTTCCCGCCAGGAATGATTTTACGGTTCCCTTAGAGGTAAAACTAAATCTTCAAGAGATTGGTCTTAATACACTTTTTGGTTTTTTAACAGGCAAAAAACACGAAGTTCGATTTTTAGGTTTTGTCCGTGTGAAAGTTCATGGCATTGTGGTTAAGATACCTGTCGACTACAAAAGCGACTTAAAGCTAAATATCTAGCTTTAGTGTGGTTGCCGATAGGAATTAGCGTAATTTCGCTTTATGCTAATCCTATGGCAACAATCGTAATTTTTGTTTGTGCTTTGCTGGCATTAATGGTTACTCTCCAGGTTAGGGTGTATCAAAAGCTCAAAAGCCAGACTAAGCTACTTGTTGTCCAGAACCAAGAGCAAGAAAGGCAAAAAAAGTTGCTACAGGGTTTAATCACTGAAAAAGAACAATTAATAAGCTTAGTTTCTCACGACTTAAAAGGTCCTTTTAACAGGATATACGCTATCGTACAACTGTTATCTATGTCCTCACCTAACCTCACAAATGAACAACAGGATTATATTGGCAAAATTCACCAAATTTCTAGTGATGGGCTAGCCATGTTAAGAAACCTTTTAGACAACAGAAGGCTTGAAGATAAAGGGATAGACCTATTTATAGAGAAAGTAAACCTTACTCTTCTAGTTTCAAACTTGGTAAAGAATTACACAACATTAGCTGAAAAGAAGAGGATTCAAGTTCATTTTGAGAAACAATCGGGTTTAGTGATAAACTCTGATAAAATTACACTTAACAGGATCGTTGAAAACCTCTTGTCGAATGCTCTAAAATTTACTCCACCTGAAAAAAATATTTTTGTTAATCTTGTCCAAAACGGAGAAAATTTCGAGTTGACGGTAATTGATGAGGGCCCTGGGATAAGCCTTGAAGATCAACAAAAACTGTTTGTTAAATATCAACGCTTGAGTGCAAGACCTACAGGTGGCGAAAGCTCGACAGGCCTTGGACTTTACTTAGTAAAAAATATGGCAGAAAAAATAAATGGACACGTTAGCTATGAAGGGAACTTAGGGCGAGGATCGCAGTTTAAGATATCACTAAAGAATATTTCCCAATTAACCGAATAGATAATAGTCTTCTTCCTTTCCTTCTAAAATTGCATTCAGCGAATCAATCACGTTTTCGTCTTTTATCACATAGTCACGAACTCCTTTTTGAATGAAGCTTAAAACCATGTTGCCATCATCAATAGCACTTAACATGATTACCTTGTGTTCGTCTTTCAATTTTGCTTTGATTGATTCATAAAATTCTATCCCAGTCATACCTGGAAGTTTATAATCAACAATCATAACATCAGGTAAGTTTGGCGAAAGTGCCTTTACAGCGTCTTCGCCAGCGGAAAAAACATTCACTTTATAGGAGGAATTTTGAGTGAGAGACTTTTTAATGAACTCAGCGTAAATTCCGTCATCTTCTATCAAAAAAATATTCATGGGTACAATTCTTTTCAATTGCAATATACTAAGGTTCTAAAATTTTCAGGTAGCCAACGAATAAGTTTTGACTAATTTATTAGGGATAAAAAAAGGTGAATTTAACTTTCAGTTTAATTTAGATTTTAATAGCATTACTTTTAGCCCCACCATAAATTTATGAAAATTGCCAAAAACAAAACCCTTTTTAAGCTGTGGCGAATCTTAAAGAAGTTTTTCATTGGCTTAGTTATCGTTCAGTTTCTTTATATTCTGGTTCTGAAATGGGTTTACCCACCCATTACAATAACGCAAATTTCAAGTATTGCTAGCGGATATGGCCTTAAAAGGAACTACGTTTCTTGGAAAGAAATATCGCCTAATGCGGGCCTCGCAGTAATGGCTTCCGAAGACCAGCTTTTTTATATGCACAATGGGTTTGATTGGAAGCGGATTGAGGAAGCAATGGAGTATAACAAAAAGAAAAAGAAGAAGGCAAGGGGTGCATCTACCATAAGCCAACAGGTGGCAAAAAATGTTTTTTTGTGGCAAGGGCGAAGTTGGTTTCGAAAAGGATTAGAGGTGTATTTTACGTTCATGATAGAACTCGTGTGGGGTAAAGAAAGGATTTTGGATGTCTATCTTAACGTAATTGAAATGGGCAAAGGCGTATTTGGTATAGAAGCGGCATCCCAGCAATACTTCAAAAAGTCTGCTAAAAAACTAACCCAAGCGGAGGCCGCAATGATTGCTTCTTGTTTGCCTAATCCAAAAAAATTGATCGTCAAGCCACTGTCCAACTACATAAGCAAGCGATACCCCGCTGTAATGCAGCAAATGCGTTTTATTAAGGATGTGCCGGAAATTAAACTCTTACTAAACCTAAAATAAGTTTACCTCAACTGCCTCAAGTAAAGTTGAATGGCATTTTCAAGCCCTAAGTACAACGCATCGCATATCAAAGCATGCCCTATCGAAACTTCGTGTAAATGAGAAATTGATTGCTTTAGATAGTGAAGATTATTTAGGTCTAGGTCATGACCGGCATTTATACCCAACCCTAATTTTGTTGCCAAGGTTGCGGCCATGATATAAGGTTTTATTGCTGTCAGTTTATCCACCCTGAAAAAACTTGCATATGGCTCGGTGTATAACTCTATATGATCGGCTCCAATTTTGTGCGCGGCTTCCACCATGCTTTCCTCTGGATCAACAAAAATAGAGACTCTTACGCCCAATAACTTAATTCGCTCGGTTGTCTTTTTTAAGAATTCGAAATGGCTAATAGTATCCCAACCAGCATTTGAGGTAATCGCTTGCGGGCCGTCAGGAACCAACGTGGCTTGAGCCGGCCTTGTCTGTTCTATTAGTTTTAGGTACCTATCATCGGGATAGCCTTCAATATTGAACTCGGTTGTGAGTACTTTCTTTAAATCGACAACATCGGAATAGCGAATATGCCGCTCATCTGGCCTTGGATGCACCGTTATTCCTTCTGCTCCAAATCGTTCGCAATCCAACGCAGCTTGAATAAGATTGGGGTTATTTCCACCGCGCGCATTTCGCAGCGTTGCCACTTTATTGATATTTACACTTAACCTGGTCACAGAAATGAGATTATTTGTTTAGTTAAGAATTCTATTGATAATTTTGTTTCGAAGTTAAGACTAACCAACAATTATTATGAGCTTAAAAGAACAAATTGATGGCGATATAAAAAAAGCGATGCTTGCGAAAAGTAAAGATGAGCTGATGGCACTTAGAAGTATTAAATCGTTGATCTTACTGGCGGAGACTGAAAAATCGGCTTCGACCGAGTTAAGTGGAGATGCTGAAGGAAAAATTTTAATGAAAGCAGCCAAGCAGCGCAAAGAATCGGCAGAAATCTTTCAAAAAGAAGGTAGGCAAGAATTGGCTGATAAAGAATTGCTAGAGCTGGAGGTAATAAGTAGGTATTTGCCAAAACAACTTTCTGACACTGAAATTGAAGCTGAAATAAAAACTATCATCGCAACAGTAGGAGCCGTTGGGTTGCAAGATATTGGTAAGGTAATGGGGGTTGCCACCAAACAATTAGCAGGAAAAGCCGATGGCAAAAAGATTTCAGAGATGGCGAAAAAATTGTTGGCCTCTTGAGTAAGATAGATATTGTAATTGCCATCATTTTCTTAATAGGTGGCTATTTTGGTTTTAAAAGAGGTTTCCTTCTCGGCCTATTTTTTTTATTTGCCATTATAGCGGGCGTATTTCTCGGTTTCAAATTGATGAGCGTGGGTGTCAGTTATCTGCATAAGACCGTGAATGCTGACCTTGTTTACCTGCCTTATATTTCGTTTTTCATTATTTTTATTGTGGTTATTATTTTCGTAATGTTCATTGGCAATCGTTTCAAAAATTCAATGGACAAAACTTTTCTTGGTAAGTTAGATGCAATTGCTGGTGCACTTTTGGGAATTGCAAAATATGCCTTTTGCCTAAGCGTGTTGTTTTGGCTGCTTTCGTCATTATCAATCCGCTTTCCCAGTAATTGGACAGCGAATTCTTTCCTCTATCCCCAAACGGTTAAGTTTGCCAAACAAGTGAATTATTCCGTCAGTAAAGTCGTTCCTTTTTTGAAAGGTGTTTTTAAAGAATTTTAAGTTCAATTTTTTTTACTTACTTATAGGAAATTTGGGTTTATGAGCCTGCAGATAAAAGAGGAAAGTGGCTTTAGATATGTAGATGAAGGCAGTGGCCAAGTAATAATGCTTTTGCATGGATTATTTGGGGCACTAAGCAATTGGCAAGCCGTGGTCGATCGATTTTCCAGCCATTATAGGGTTGTTATACCCATGCTGCCGATCTATGAAATGCCGATAAAAGAAGCAGGGTTGGGTGGGCTTCAAAAATTTGTGGAAGATTTTGTCGCCTTGAAAAGGCTCACTGATATGGTGGTGATGGGGAACTCCCTTGGTGGCCATGTGGGTATACTTTACACACTTAGCAATCCTGAAAAAGTGAATAAGCTAATACTTACCGGAAGCTCTGGCCTGTTTGAAAATACAATGGGCGGCTCTTACCCAAGAAGAGGCAGCTATGAATACATAAAAGAGCGCGTTGCGTATACCTTTTATGACCCAGCCGTGGCCTCAAAAGAATTGGTAGATGAGGTTTTTGAAACAACCAAAAGCATTCCCAAATGCATGCGGATTGTAGCGATCGCCAAATCTGCCCAACGAAATAACTTGGCTTTAGAGTTGGGTAAGATAGCAGTTCCCACATTGCTCATCTGGGGTCTGAACGACACCATTACCCCGCCCATGGTAGGCCATGAATTTAACAGGCTCATTCCTCACTCAACGTTGCACTTCATCGATCAATGTTGCCATGCGCCCATGATGGAACATCCAGAAAAATTCAATGAATTGGTGGAAGATTTTTTAACCCCAACGCCATGATAGCCGAAGAACTGATTAATCACATGATTCCTCCCCTCAAACCATCTGATGACGGACACAAGGCAATTGTTTGGATGGACGAATTTAGATGTAACCATTTGCCCGTAGTAGCGGAAAGAGAATTACTTGGTTTCATTTCGGAAGAAATTATACTGGAATCGAACGACATTGAAAAAAGCGTGGTGGAATTTGATTTGGTAGGGAAAGATGCTACCGTAGAATTGAATTCTCACTTCTATGATATATTAAGAGTTGCAGGAGAAAATAAATTGGAGATTGTTGCCGCTATTGATGCCGATGGCAACTACATTGGAGTGATTACCGTGCAGGAAATAATGACCTCGTTTGCCCAGACCGCATCCGTTCAAATGCCGGGAAGCATACTTGTTTTATCTGTTGATTTGATTGATTATTCGCTAGCCGAAATTGCTCGTTTCGTAGAAGAAAACAATGCCAAAATAATAAGCAGCACCATTGTTGAAGACACGCTCGATGCTGGAAAAATAAAAGTAACCATAAAAATCAACCAGCTCGAAATCTCTCGAATAGTGGCCACATTGGAGCGTTTTGGATATACTGTAATAGGCCGGTATCAAGACCAACAACCAGAAGATGCCGGAAAAGAACGGATAGACATGCTAATGCGCTATTTGAATATTTAACGGAGTAGAAATACTATGAATGTTGGCATACACGGGCGAGATTTTCAACAAAAATCAAATCTATTTATTGAAAAACTACTCGATGTTTTAGTAGGATACAATGCGTCCATTTCAGCTTCATCAAAATTTTTAAAACACGTCAAGTCATCCACCATAAGCACGCATCATCTCAAATCATTCGATGTAGGTGACTCTTTAAAAGGGTTAGATTTTTTTATTTCCCTTGGCGGGGATGGTACATTGCTTGAGTCAGTAACTTACATTGGCAAGGCGGAAGTTCCCATTCTGGGGATAAACACCGGAAGACTAGGCTTTTTGGCAACAATCAGTCGCGAAGATGTTGAAAAATCGTTGGAAACGATATTTAAAGGAAATTACAAAATTGATGCCCGTACTGTTTTAAGATTAAATTCTGACCCCCCGCTGTTTCAAGGTTTGAATTTCGCTTTGAATGATTTTACGATCATGAAGAAAGACACCTCTTCAATGATAACGGTGCATGTTTATGTGGACGGTGAACTTCTTAACTCCTATTGGTCCGATGGTGTTATAGTAGCTACGCCCACAGGCTCTACAGGCTATTCGCTAAGTTGTGGTGGCCCTTTGGTTTATCCTAAATCCGAAAGTTTTATTATCACCCCGGTAAGTCCACACAATCTTACCGCGAGACCGATCGTTTTATCAGACAGTTCTGAAATTAGCTTTCAAATTGAAGGGAGAAGTAAAAAATTTTTAATTTCGCTGGATTCACGACTTGAAACAATAGACGATTCGGTAAAACTGAAACTAAAAAAAGAAAAATTTAAAGTGAAGTTGATTCAGCCAAATTGCTACCATTACTTCAATACGCTAAGGCAGAAACTAAATTGGGGTATTGACGTCAGAAATTAAGCCTAAATGATGCGACTAGTTGGAAATATTGCGTTTTTCGTTATCATCAGCAACTCAGTTGCATTCAGTCAGGTTGAGCTAAAATCGGAAATTGGCTTTGGCGTAGGTACGCTCAATTATACAGGCGATTTGGTGAGGTCATATGATTTCGCGAATTCGCAACCCGCTGCAACAGTTTTCTATAGAACCAATATTAGTAAAGTGATTAGCATGCGAACCTCGTTGACGGGTGGCAAGCTATCGGGTAGCGACTCAAATCCGATAGATGTATTTGCTTCTAAAAGAGCGAGTTCCTTTAACATTTTTTTGTTGGAAGCCTCTGCTGGCTTCGAATATCATTTTCTTGATTGGCGAGACACTAAACGACCCCTTCGATTTACTCCGTACATTTTCGCGGGTGCTGCCATGTTTATTATTTCTGGCAATAGCTCTAAAACCGCTCCTTATAGCAATGTCCAACCTGCTATTCCTTTTGGCATTGGCGCAAAATATGTTTTAAATCCTAATTGGTATGTTTCGCTGGAGTTTGCGATTCGGAAAACTTTCTTTGACTATCTCGATAATGTTTCAGATGGAAACGTAGTCTTGAAAAACTATAAATACGGAAATACTTTTGACAACGATAACTATTATTTTCTAGGATTTTCCGTTACCCGAACGCTCTATAATATTCCTTGCGCGCGATCTCCTTATTGATTTTTATTTTTTGACTAAGAATTTTTCGAGATCCTTCAGTTTCAAAACGCCCTCATAATACGCCTTCCCGAAAATAACAGCAAAAATCCCCATGTCATTTAGTTGGTCTATATCGCCTATACCTCTTACGCCACCGCTCGCCAATATCTTATACTCTGGAAATTTGTCGATGACTTCTTGATAGAAAGAAAATGCCGGGCCTTCTAACACTCCATCTCGAGAGATATCGGTGCATTTAACATATTTTAGTCCCCTATCATAAAAATACTGGATGTGATCAAAGAACATAAGATCAGATTTTACCTGCCATCCTCGGAAAGCAATTTTCTTTGAAACTATGTCCGTAACATCAGCACCCAACGTCATTTTTTCTCTTCCGTGAGAAATAATCCATGACGCAAATAGCGCGGGGTTAGTAACGGCAATACTGGAGGCGGTTATGTAATCGGCTCCATATTCGTAGGCGTTTTGTATATCACCATCTGTGCATATTCCACCTGTAAAATCCACCTTTAGGTTGGTGTGCCCAGCAATTGTTTCCAAGGCAAAATAATTCTGCGGGCTACCTTTTTCAGCGCCATCTAAGTCGACTAGGTGAACCACTTCAATTCCATGATCCTCAAACCGCTTAGCAAGGTCAAGTATGTTTTCATCGTATGCTTTCTCACTAGAAGGGTCGCCCTTTCGCATTTTTACAACTTTGCCACTTCTTACTGCTATGGACGGTATTATTTGTATCATCTATCTATTCTTAAAAAAATATTACTTAGAAAAAGGTACAGCAACAAGTGTCTTATCCCACAAAAAAATGATTTCCGCATCCTCTGCGCCTTGTTCCACTGAAATTGTAAACTCTTCAAACTCCTTCTCTTGTATTAGCGCTGGAACATCCACCAGCAACACATCGTTTTTTGTTTCTCTTGTTGTTTGGCGATTGAAGTTGACACCCCAAAAGGGTATTTCCGAATTAAATATTACTGTCCACGCATTTTGATTGGGAATGGTCCAAAGCGAATAGGTGCCTTTCGGCAACTTTTTGCCTTGAATCGTAATTTCTTCATTCGTCTCGAAAATAGTTGGCTCATTTGCTCCCGTTCGCCAAACCTTTCCATAGGGGACGAGACCCCCAAAAATTTCTCTTCCCCTTTTTGACGGGCTGTTATAAGTAACTTTTATTTTCAATCCGTCTTTTTCGTAAAAAGATGTTTTTTCTGGGCTAATTGTTTTCATTCTGTTAAACCCAACATAAACCAAAACCGCTAGTATGGCTACTATTGCACCTGCTGATATAAGTAAAATTCTCTTCATTCTTAATATTTAATGCCTTTTTGCAAGATAAGTTTCGAGTTTAACATTTTTAAATGGCTTTTTGAAAATTATTTACTGACAACCCTTAATTTTACTACTTCAATTTACAAATCTATGGTAGTATTTGGTGTAGTTCTCGCCCTTTTTGCTTTGGCAATTGTTTCTATTTGGTTATTCCCCAACAGCAAAGTAAGCAACAACGAGCACGACATCAAGCATTGATCTTCTTGATCGATGAAGGTGTGTGTGTTCTGCGGGGCTTCCTTCGGCAACGCGCCCGATTATCAAACCTATGCAAAGGAAATTGGTGCCTTAATTGGTTCTTCTAACTCCACGTTAGTTTATGGAGGTGGAAAAGTTGGTTTGATGGGCATTGTTGCGGATTCCGTTCTTGCCCATAGTGGTAAAGTAATTGGCATTATCCCTGATTTTTTGCACAAGAGGGAAGTAGCTCATGAAGGATTGACGGAACTTTATATAGTGGCCAGCATGCATGAGCGTAAAATGCGTATGGCAGATCTGGCGGATGCTTTCATCGTTCTGCCGGGGGGGCTCGGCACCCTTGACGAGCTGGTAGAAATTTTAACTTGGAAACAGCTTTCTCTAATTGACAAACCGGTCGCAGTTCTTAATGTCAAGAATTATTTTGACTCTTTTGTCGCCCTACTAAAACAAGATGATTTCGGAAGGCTTTTTAAACCAAAATAGCCTGGATGAACTTCGAATTTCAGATAATCCTAAAGAACTTTTCGCCTCCTTAAGAAATTAAGCGTTAGTACCAGTTGATCCTTGTGGAAAAGTATTCCTATTTTTAAAGGAACTATGGGTAGATTTTACGTGCTGGCTTTTTTGGGGGTTCTTCCGATCTTTGTTGCCGGTCAGCAACTTGGCTTTTCATTGAATGATGGCCGTCATAAGATTAAAATACCTATTGAGGTTCAGAATAACCTGGTTATCGTTCCTGTTATTTTAAACAACCAACTCCCCCTAAAATTCATACTCGACACGGGTGTTAGAACAACCATTTTGGCTGAAAAAACCTATTCAGATATTCTTCAGCTTGAGTACACAAAAAAGTACACGATTGCTGGCCCTGGTGGAGAAAAGTTGATTGAAGCCTTTATCACTAATAATGTAACCATTGACATGCCTGGAGTTCATGGAGAAGGTCATACAATGCTCGTTTTAGAAACAGACTACCTAGAGCTTAGAAATTTTCTAGGAGCGGACATTCATGGTGTGCTGGGGTACGAGATATTCAGTCGTTTTATTGTTGAAATAGACTACGTCAATAAATGGCTGACTTTAACTCACTCAAATCAGTTTAAGCCCAGCCGAAGATATCAGGCTATGAAAATGGTAGTGGAAGACACAAAACCTTACGTAACTACGGAAGTGGATATGAACGACAGTACTAACGTAAAAGTGAAACTGTTGGTTGACAGTGGCGCCAGTCACGGCCTAATACTTGAACCTGAAACCGATAGTAGAATAATAATCCCTGCAAAACAGCTAGAAAGCATTATTGGGAGAGGCTTGGGCGGAATTATCACCGGAAAGGTGGCGCGGATTAAATCGTTAAAAATAGGCAAATACCAAATCCACAACCTGATTGCGAACTTTCCTGACGTTAACAGCTATAATGATACCCTTAAGATTGGCGGCTACGATGCATCTAGAAACGGTGCGATTGGCGGAGAAGTGTTAAGTAGGTTCACTATAATTTTTGATTTCCCCAATGAAAAGCTATATCTAAAGAAGAACAGTGACTTTAAAAAAAGCTTCTATTTCAACCTGAGTGGCTTAGATATAAAGGCGAAGGGAGCAAGTTTGCGTAGGTACGAAGTAAGTGAAGTTCGAAAAGACTCACCTGGTGCGAGGGCAGATGTCAAAGTGGGAGATCAACTTATCTCCATAAATGGGTTACCCGCAAATGGGCTAGACCTTAACAACATTAATGGCTATTTCAACTCTAAGCCAAACCGAAAAATAACGCTGGAGATACTACGAGATGGCGTTAAAGTGAAAAAAGTTTTTCGCTTAGAAAGCCAAATCTAGCGTTTGATTAAGATATTGTTTAAAACTATGATTGAGCTATCAATTTTCAACAAAACATGAAGGAAATTATCATTATTGGAGGTGGGCTTGCAGGCCTTATCGCGTCAATTCGGCTTGCTTCTGAAGGATTTATATCTACCGTTATCGAAAAAAAGAAATATCCGTTTCATCGTGTGTGCGGAGAGTACATATCAAACGAAACAGTGCCGTTTTTAAAAACTTTTGGACTGTTTCCTGAAAAATTTGATCCGCCCAACGTAAACCAGCTTCAGCTTACGTCAGTGAATGGAAAAGAGGCAATACTAGGCCTTGATTTGGGAGGTTTCGGTATTAGCCGATTTTCGTTTGACCAATTCCTTTATGAAAAAGCGGTCGGCTTGGGCGTAACCTTTCTCTTAGAGGAAGAAGCTGTAAAAGTATCTTTTGAAGGTGATAACTTTTCGATAACGACAAATAAACGAACGCTTACTGCGGACCTAGTGATGGGCTGCTATGGAAAGCGGTCAAAATTAGACATTGTGCTCAACCGATCGTTTATTAAGAAAAGGTCGCCTTACATCGGAGTTAAGTATCACATTCGCACAGACCATCCCACCAACAGAATTTCATTACACAATTTTAAAGACGGTTACTGTGGTGTAAGTAATGTCGAGAATGGCAAAACGAATCTATGTTACCTGAGCCACCGTGAAAACGTTAAGAAGTTTGGAAATCTGCCTGACCTTGAGCGCGCTGTTTTATATAAGAATTCTTATCTAAAATACTTATTCAACAATTCTGAATTTCTTTTTGACAGGCCAGAAACGATCAATGAGATTTCGTTCGAAACGAAGCTGCCCGTAGAAAATCATATTCTAATGCTGGGCGATGCAGCTGGCATGATAACGCCCCTTTGCGGGAATGGGATGGCACTAGCAATCCATTCCGCAAAAATTGCAAGCGAGCTGGTAATCAAGCATTTTAAGCAAGGTAATTTTGATAGGAATTTATTGGAGACAGAATACTCCACACAATGGAGAAGTTTGTTTAAAAACCGATTGTGGGCAGGCAGGCAGATACAAAGACTATTTGGCAGCGAATGGGCATCTAATTTGGCCGTAAATTTGGCGAGGTACTCAAAACCAGTTGCGAGTTTTTTAGTGGCTCAAACACACGGCAATCCTTTCTAGTCGTTTATAGGTATTGACCTAAATGGCTAATCGAAAAAAAGAAATAAATAAAAAATGCATTCAGACAAATTGCTGAGATGAAGTTAAGCCGCATTGTATTTGAGTAGTTCGCTTTTGTTTCATCTTTCCAAACCGTATAGAACCAGGTACTAAAAAATAATAGCACGGGAGCTAATGCAATTAAAAAAGCCAGGGAATAATGATAAGAATAGAATGAATTAAAATATAGGATAAAGCCTATGGCGGCCATTCCGAACACAGCTTGGACAAAGAAAAAAGTTCCTCTTATTCCAAGCATAATGCTTAATGTTCTATCGCCATGCTTTGTGTCTTCCTCATGCTGATATATTTGTGTCATTGGGTAATTGCCCCACAGCATAATACTTGTAAGTGCAGCTGGTATTAGTACTTTTTCCTTCAAGAGATTCTCAACCCCAAAATTGTTAATTGCAACATAGCACATCAAAAAAGTAAAAAAGCCCTGAAAAAGCCCCGTTACCAACCACCCGGCAATGGCATACTTTTTTAACCGGATAGATGGGTGGCTATACGCTTTTGAAACAAGCCCATAAATAAATAACATGACAGAGAATAACGGACTGATCATTAGCCATCCAAGCGCAACTGCAGTTAGATCAAATAATAATGAAACATAGTACAGCCCTTTTGTAACAGGTGGTGGGCTTTTCAATCCGCCAATACTTTTCTCGTCTTTATCGAAATAGCTGTTGTAACCGTTGCTTGCTGGGTATAGAAGTAAATGAATTATCAAAAACGACCAAAGAATAGTGTGTTCACCAAAGTTGGGAGAAATTGCCAAAGCGAAAAGATAAACGGGCATCAGAAAAAATGAAAAAGGAATTCGCAAGTGCAACCAGGTGGATCGTGAAAACATAAGAATCAGTTGGGTTTTATCTGGTCAAGTTAATGAAATGCCAGACTTAATGAGCTAATAGGACTAATTTTTCGTTATACTTGGACAATGAGTTATATTTTATCCATCGGCACGGCCAATCCGCAAACAAAAGTAAGTCAGACGGCAATTTCCGAGTTTATGGTGAACGCTATGGGGCTCACGGACTATGATGCACGAAAACTTCGAACGATTTTTAAAGCATCTACCATTCAGTCGCGCTATTCGGTAATTGAGGACTACAATCAACACGAAGACTTCACCTTCTATCCTAATACCAGCGATTTTAATCCCTTTCCATCTACCAAGGCAAGAATGAGCCTGTTCAAAGAATGTGCTTTGCCCCTGGCCTTGAAAGCCATTGAAAATTGTTTGCAAAGGGCAACCGAAGTCGATTCAATGGCAATTACTCATTTGATAACCGTAAGCTGCACGGGAATGTATGCCCCCGGCTTGGACATTGATATTGTGAAAGCCCTACATCTTTCTAATTCAATAGAGCGAACATCAATAAATTTCATGGGCTGCTACGCTGCTTTCAATGGAATGAAGCTGGCAAACGCTATCTGCGAAAGCAATAAAAAAGCCACTGTATTGGTGGTCTGTTTAGAGCTGTGCAGCATTCATTTTCAACGACAAGCAACGGATGATAACATGTTGGCCAACGCTTTGTTTGGCGATGGTTGTGCAGCTCTTTTAATCAAGTCGAAAAAACATACTGGCATAAATTTAAAGATGGAAAGCTTCTTTTGCGAAATGGCAAGTGAAGGCGAGAAAGAAATGGCTTGGACAATTGGCGATCTAGGCTTCGAAATGAAGCTTTCTTCTTATGTTCCCAACATCATTCAATCTGGTATAAGAACGCTAACCACTTCATTGCTTGGCCAAATTAATGGCACCCTAAATGACATTTCATTTTTTGCCATTCATCCGGGAGGCAAGCGAATTTTGGAAGTGATTGAAACAGAACTCGGGCTCACCAAAGAACAAAACAAATTTGCTTATTCTGTTTTACAAAATTTTGGAAATATGTCTTCGCCAACTGTTCTTTTTGTGCTGAATGAGATTTGTAGGTCACTTGAACAGAACGATGATAACAAACGAATTATGAGTTTTGCATTTGGCCCTGGCCTAACGATGGAGAGTATGATTTTAAGAATAGAATATCAATAATGCTTTCATTTCAAAAACGTTCAAATCAAATTGAAATAATGGATGATCTTCTCTGTGACGGAGAGGTTGTTCATCAAACCTTGCGTGAACTAGAAATAATCAATCGGTTGCTTGGTGGCAATTACGTTACCGTTAGTGGGGTCAAAAAGTTGCTTGCAAATAAATCGCTGAAAGAAATTTCGATAGCCGACTTGGGCTGTGGCGGTGGCGATATTCTTAAACTTATTTCAAACTGGGGAAAACGCAACGACTTTGAATTTCAATTAATTGGAATTGATGCTAATCCGCACATTATTGAGTTTGCAAAAGCCAATTCCAAAGAATATCCGGCTATCGAATACAAATCCATCAACGTTTTTTCAGATTCGTTTAAAGCGTTGTCATTTGATATTGTGGTGGCCACCTTATTTACACATCATTTTTCTGATGCAGAACTGGTGCAGCTAATTAAAACATTAAAATCACAAACAAGCATTGGTATTGTGATCAATGATATTCATCGTCATTGGTTTGCTTATCATTCCATTAGACTTCTTACAAAGTTCTTTTCAAAATCGGCCATGGTGAAATACGATGCGCCCTTGTCAGTTTTGCGGGCTTTCAAAAAGAGAGAGCTTATTTCAGTGCTTGCTCAAGCAGGTGTTGAGAAATATTCATTAAAATGGAAATGGGCTTTTAGATGGCAGTTAGTTATTGAGTGTTGATGGCATCGGGCATACTTGGCACAATTTTTATTATTTTTAGGATCTAAAAACATGGTATGAGAAAATCAATCAGTCTTTTCGCGTTAGTTTTTACTTTGAGCTCGTGCGGTAGTAGCATTTTTGGCACCAAGGTTAAAGAACCGTTTAGTGGAGCTAGTTACCAATCTAACAATCGCTTCTTTAGGGCTTCTGGTAAAGGCGAGAGTTCATCCGACAACGTTGCGTTGGGCAAAGCCGATCTG
The DNA here is from genome assembly GCA_044349005.1 of Cyclobacteriaceae bacterium. Taxonomy (GTDB): domain Bacteria; phylum Bacteroidota; class Bacteroidia; order Cytophagales; family Cyclobacteriaceae; genus ELB16-189. The sequence goes on along the minus strand of JBIKRT010000067.1, from coordinate 8,128 downwards.
GAAGCAAAATCTCAATTAGCCGGCCAGGTAAACACTACCATGAAACAAGTTGCAGACCAGTACCTTGGCCAAACTGAAAATGAAAAAGCGGCCGATGTTGCGGATAAATTTCAAAGTTTGGTTAGGCAAGTGATGAACACTTCTATTGCAGACGTGCGTAAAATTGGTCAGGAAAAATATTTCGATAAGAAAGCCAACAAATACACTGTTTTCATTGCCTATGAAATAAAGAAAAACGCAATGTTCCGTTTTATGAAAAAGCAAGCGGCTGTCGATAAAACCATAAACGATAAACAACTTGCCCTCATTCAAAAAATATTGGATGAAGAGGAAAAGAAAGCGGATGCCGATGATAAGTAGCTGGTGAAACTTATAGCCCCTGCAGCCTCTAATCAACGAATCTTCAAATTTTCAAATCTGCAACTTGCCCTCCTTCAAAAGATATTGGATGAAGAAGAAAAGAAAGCGGATGCCGATGAAAAGTAGGTGGTGATACTTACAGCCGCCAATCAACGAATCTTCAAATTTTCAAATCAATTACTGTTATTCGCCATCTTTTCGGCCGTTTCAGCAATTTTTAATTGATTTATAAACTCCTCCACCTCGCCATTCATAACCGCTGGAAGGTTATGTTGCGTATAGCCTATGCGATGATCGGTAACACGACTTTGGGGATAATTATACGTTCTTATTTTTTCGGAACGATCGCCACTGCGCACTTGACTTTTGCGTGATGCGCCAACAGCGGCATTTTTCTTCTCCACTTCAAGTTCATAAAGTTTGGCGCGCAACATCACCATTGCCCGGGCGCGGTTACCATGCTGTGATCGCTCTACCTGGCAGGTAATTACGATGCCCGAAGGCTTATGTGTCATCTGTACTTTTGTCTCGACTTTGTTTACGTTCTGTCCACCAGCACCTCCTGAGCGTGAGGTGATCACTTCTATGTCGGCCGGATTAATTTCTACATCTACGTCTTCGGCTTCGGGCAACACAATTACGGAGGCTGCAGATGTATGTACTCGCCCTTGTGTTTCCGTATCTGGCACCCGTTGCACCCTATGCACGCCCGATTCGTATTTGAAAATTCCATATGCGCCATCTCCCTCTACACTGCTAATCACCTCCTTATATCCACCGGCAGTGCCTTCTGTTACATCCAAAACAGACATTTTCAAACCCACCCGATCGCAATAACGTTGGTACATGCGCCATAAATCTCCGGCAAAAATCGCGGCCTCATCTCCACCTGTGCCAGCCCTTATCTCTAGGATACAATTTTTAAAATCAGTAGGGTCTTTGGGCATTAAAAGTTCTTTAATATCAGCTTCCAATGCGTCTCTCTTTGGCGTTAGCTCCTCTAACTCCATTTTTGCCATTTCGCGAAGTTCTGCTTCTTTTTCCGTTTCTAATACTTCCTTGGCTTGCTGTAAGTTATTCAACACCAGGGAATATTCATCGAATTTCTTTACCACCTTTTCTAAATCGCGGTATTCTTTGCTTAGCTCCATGAATTTCTTCATATCACTCATTACCGATTGCTGACCCAGCAATTGCCCAACTTCTTCAAATCGTAGCTTAATCTCAACTAATTTATCAATCATAGTCCTTACAAAAGGCCACAAAGTTACTAAAACTTAAATGCATGACAGATGTCGAATTGCTATGTTAACCTTATGTTCCTAATTTTGGCTACCATATTAAACTAAGCTATTGTATGAGTTATCGAATTGAGAAAGACACCATGGGAGAGGTGCAAGTTCCCGCAGACAAGTATTGGGGGGCACAAACGGAGCGTTCAAGAAATAATTTTAAAATCGGGCCCGAGGCCAGCATGCCGAAGGAAATTATTTATGCGTTCGGCTATTTAAAAAAGGCGGCCGCACAGGCCAATTGCGAACTAGGTGTGCTTTCTGCTGAAAAGCGTGATTTAATAAGTGCAGTATGCGATGAGGTAATTGCTGGAAAATTAGATGACCAGTTTCCGTTGGTCATCTGGCAAACTGGCTCTGGCACGCAAAGCAATATGAATGCAAACGAGGTAATTGCGTATCGCGCACACGTTTTATCTGGCGGGAAATTGACTGACGAAAAGAAAGTTCTTCACCCAAATGATGATGTGAACAAGTCGCAATCATCAAATGATACGTTCCCCACGGCCATGCACATTGCGGCTTATAAGCAGGTAGTGGAAATTACCCTTCCGGGGATTACAAAGCTGCGCGATACACTTTCCGCGAAAGCGGAGACATTTAAGTCAATCGTAAAAACGGGCAGAACCCATTTTATGGATGCCACTCCGCTTACATTGGGTCAGGAGTTCTCAGGATATGTTCAGCAGCTTTCCAACAGCATTCGCGCAATTAACAATGCCCTAGAAATGATTAAAGAATTGGCACTCGGTGGCACAGCAGTGGGTACCGGTTTAAATACTCCAAAGGGCTACGATGTGCTTGTGGCTAAAAAGATTGCTGAGTTAACTGGCTATCCTTTTGTTACTGCCCCAAATAAATTTGAAGCCCTAGCCGCGCATGACGCAATGGTAGAACTTTCGGGAGCCTTGAAACGAAGCGCTGTTTCTCTAATGAAAATCGGAAACGATATCAGGATGCTAAGTTCAGGCCCCAGAAGCGGCATTGGAGAAATTGTTATTCCAGACAATGAACCTGGATCATCCATTATGCCTGGCAAAGTTAATCCAACCCAACCAGAAGCGCTGACAATGGTTTGCGCCCAGGTTATTGGAAACGATGTGGCAGTCTCTTTTGGTGGCGCAACTGGTCACTTTGAATTAAACGTTTTCAAGCCTGTAATTGCTTCTAATGTACTTCAATCTGCCCGTTTGATTGGCGATGCGTGTGTTTCATTTACTGAAAAATGTGCCGTGGGTATTGAGCCTAACCTTCCGGTAATTAAACAGCATATGGAAAACTCATTAATGCTAGTAACCTCCTTAAATACTCACATTGGTTATGAAAACGCGGCAAAAATCGCCAAGAAGGCGCACAAAGAAAATAAAACATTGCGCGAAGCTGCTGTTGAACTTGGCTTAGTTACCTCGCAACAATTTGATGAATGGGTAAGGCCAGAAAAGATGGTTTAGCTCAAATTTGCTTCTCTAACACATTGAATCAAAGAATTTTATTACTTTTAACGTTGAATTAACCAACATGCAAATGCGAAACAACGTCATCCTTCTCTGCCTCGTTCTTGTTTTCTCTCAACTAAACACATATGGGCAGTTGTCCAAAAAGGAAAAGAAAGAGTGGAAGAAAAAAGCAAAAGAGTTTTCCAAAAATCCGGATAATCTAAAAGCGTTAATCGATCAAAAGCAAACCGCAGAAAACACGGTAACCACGCTAAAAGGTGACGTGGCTAAGTTTCAAACTTCTCTTTCAGAGAAAGACTCTAAAATCGCTGAATTGGAAGACCAGTTGACTAAGTTAAGATCGGAATTGACAACTACGAAGGCCGAGTTGGCTCAACTGAAAGAGGTTCCACCTGCGCCAAGCCCTATGGATTTTTCGAAAGGCCTAGTGTTTAAAGTGCAGGTAGGCGCGTTCAAGAACAAGAATCTCGCAAAATATTTTGACAACAATCCAAACTTTGGTGGTGAAGTAAAAGAAGGTGAGCCTCAAAAAGTAACAATTGGGATTTTTAGAGATTATTGGGAGGCCGATACTTTTAAGAAATATTTGCGCGAAATGGGGGTAAGTGATGCTTGGATAGTGCCTTATAAAGACGCTCAAAGGGTGGATATCAAAGATGTGCTGGAAGGAGTAGTAACAGATAAACCAAAAGCAAAATAGTAATAAATTCTTGTTCATTAAAAAGCAGCATCAAGGGCTGCTTTTTTTGTTCTTGAACTATGTAATTGGACTTGGCCGCAAAAAAGGCTTTGTTGGTAAATCAGGTTATGACCTTTTTTAGAGATGATGTTTTAAACATACTATGAATCGATTGTGGATTCGAAAATCCCAGGTTCGGGAAGAGAAAATTGAAGAACTTAGCAAGGAGTTAAATCTCAATTCATTTTTAACGGCAATTTTAATTCAGAGAGGCATTTCAACCTTTGATGACGCTAAAAGCTTCTTTCGGCCTTCATTAGATCAATTGCACGATCCCTTTCTTTTGAAAGGGATGGACGTTGCCATAAATAGAATAAAAGCAGCAATTGACAAAGCAGAAAAAATCTTGGTTTTTGGAGACTACGATGTGGATGGTACAACGGCAGTTGCATTGGTATTTGGATTCTTTAAAACCTTCTACCAAAATATCGACTATTACGTCCCAGACCGATACTCTGAGGGATATGGTGTCTCGGTGGAAGGCATTCAATTTGCCGAAAAAAATAACTTCAAACTGGTAATTACACTTGACCTTGGCATAAAAGCAACAGCGATGGTCAGTTTGGCAAATGAAAAGGGTATTGATTTCATTATTTGTGACCACCATCTTCCAGGCACTTCGGTTCCTTCGGCTGTTTCAGTGCTTGATCCGAAGCAGCAGGATTGTTGCTACCCATATGACGAATTAAGTGGGTGTGGCCTGGGTTTTAAATTGATACAAGCCTATTCTCAAAGGCATTTTCCCGCTGCGGATATTTACCAATACCTAGACTTGGTTTGCGTTAGTATTGCGTCCGATATAGTACCTATTACGGGCGAGAATCGAATTCTCGCCTTCCATGGACTTAAAAAGCTCAATGAAAATCCGTGCCCAGGGTTAAAGGCACTAAAAGAGGTGTCTGGCATCAGAAATGAGCTCGACATTGCTGGCATTGTTTTTACACTTGGCCCCCGAATAAATTCTGCAGGCCGTGTAGCCCATGCGAACGCAGCCGTCTCTTTATTAACAGCTTCTACAGAATCGGAAGCGCTAGAATTGGCCAACAAACTAAACCTGAAAAATGATTTAAGGAGAAGCTTCGATTCGGCCACCACCGAAGAAGCATTAGCCCAGATTGAGTGCGATAGCAACCAAAAATCGAAAAAAACAACGGTTTTATTTAAAGAGACTTGGCATAAAGGAGTAATTGGCATAGTTGCTGCTAGGTGTATTGAAAAATACTACAGGCCGACTGTTATTTTAACAGAATCAGATGGAAAAATAACCGGCTCAGCAAGGAGTATAGAAGGCTTCGACCTCTATGCGGCTTTGCTAAAATGCAGTGACTTGTTTGAGAAGTTTGGTGGGCATAAATATGCAGCTGGTTTAACAATGGACAAAAGTAAACTCCGAGAGTTTGAAGCCAGGTTTGAAGAAATTGCTGCGCAAGCAATTTCAGATGAGATGCTCATTCCAAAAATTTTGATTGATCAACAGTTAGATTTTGATGCCATTACACCAAAATTTATCAATGTGTTAAAACAAATGGCACCTTTCGGCCCTCAAAACCTTGCTCCTGTTTTTGAATCTCGGAACGTTGTAATCCTTAATTCATTATCGAGTTTAAAAGACAGGCATGTTCGTTTTGTAGCCGGGCAACAGAATAATACTTCCTTTTTTAACTCGATTGGCTTTGACCTAATACATCATCATGATCAGCTAAAAAGCGCAGCACCGTTCCGGATTGTATATTCAATTGAAGAAAATGTGTACAACGGGAACATCACCATCCAGCTTAAAATAAAAGACATTAAATTTGACCTTTCTATTTGAATTAAACAGAACATGAAATTAAGAGCAGAAAACCTAATAAAAAAATACAAGAAGCGCACCGTTGTAAATGACGTAACCGTTGAGGTGGAACAAGGTGAAATAGTGGGGTTGCTTGGGCCAAATGGCGCAGGAAAAACAACCAGTTTTTACATGATTGTGGGTTTAATTAAACCAAACTCTGGCAATATTTTCCTCGAAAATGAAAACATCACGCAATTGCCAATGTACCAAAGAGCAAAATTAGGAATTGGATATCTGGCCCAAGAGGCATCGGTTTTTAGGAAATTAACAGTAGAGGAAAATATTCTGGCACCCTTAGAGATGCGCGATATGACTTCGAAGGATCGGAAAGAAAAAGTAGAACAATTGCTTGAAGAGTTCAGCCTCACTCATGTGCGAAAAAACCTTGGAATTGTTCTTTCTGGTGGCGAGAGGCGGAGGACGGAAATCGCGAGAGCGTTAGCTGTAGATCCTAAATTTGTTTTGTTGGACGAACCTTTTGCTGGTGTTGATCCTATTGCGGTGGAAGAAATCCAGTCCATTGTAGCAAAGCTCAAAAAAAAGAACATCGGCATATTGATTACAGACCATAATGTGGACGAAACATTATCAATTACTGATCGAGCCTATTTAATGGTTGACGGCAAGCTGTTTAGGTCAGGTTCGTCTGAAGATTTGGCGAATGATCCAATGGTTCGCAAAGTCTATTTAGGTCAAAATTTCCAACTCAAAAAATCAAGAGCGCAAAGTCAAATTGTATCAAACGAATAACTTCTAAATAAAGGAGTTTGGCTTATCTGCTTTAACACGCTACTTTTACCTATTGTGTTTATGGCAACATGCAGATAATAAATTCTATCCTCACATGGGTAATGAAAAAGCGGATCCATCAGATTGAGCTGTTCATGAAATACCCCTTCGATGTGCAAGATGAAACACTGAGGAAACTATTAAATACAGCGCGTTACACTGAATTTGGCCAGCGGTATTCATTTGAAGACATCGTGAATTTTGAAGACTTTAAAAGGCGCGTTCCCGTTCATACCTATGAGCAGCTTTTCCCCTATATCGAAAGGCTATTAAGAGGCGAACAAAATATTCTATGGCCCTCGGAGATTAAATGGTTTGCCAAGTCGTCTGGTACTACTAATGCACGCAGCAAGTTCATACCTGTTTCTTGGGAGGCAATCGAAGAATGTCATTACAAAGGGGGTAAAGATTTACTCTCCATTTATGTCAATAATTACCCCTCCACAAGAATATTTAGCGGCAAAGGCCTTGGGATCGGAGGAAGCTTCCATGTAAATGAATTTGATCCTACCGCCTCCTCCCATTATGGCGATGTATCGGCTTTAATCATGCAAAACCTGCCACCTTGGGCTGAATTTATAAGAACACCTAGTCTGGAAGTGGCTCTGATGGACAACTGGGAAGAAAAAATTGATAAAATTGCTCTTCAAACTTCTAAAGTAAATGTGGCGCATATTTCTGGTGTGCCCACGTGGACTGTGCTACTGCTGCAACGCATTCTAGAATTAGAAAAAAAGAAAAGCATTTTAGAGATCTGGCCAAATTTGGAGGTTTTTTTCCATGGCGCAGTAGCATTTGCGCCTTACCGAAATCTCTTTAAGAGTCTTATCCCTGGCGACCAGATGAACTATTGGGAAACGTATAATGCAAGTGAGGGGTTTTTTGGTATTCAAGATCAAAAAAACTCGGAAGATTTACTTTTAATGCTTGACTATGGCATTTTTTACGAATTCATACCAATGGAAGAATTTGATAAAGAATTCCCCGTTACAGTTGGGCTGAGTGAAGTAGAATTAGGCAAAAACTATGCAATGGTGATTTCTACCAATTCGGGATTGTGGCGATACAACATTGGTGATACGATAAAATTTACAAGTAAATCTCCCTACCGAATACGAATAACGGGCAGAACAAAGCACTTTATTAACGCTTTTGGCGAAGAAATTATCATCGAAAATGCAGAGGCGGCAATAATGAATGCTTGTGAACGAACAGGTGCGGAAATTGATAACTATACCGCTGCACCGATTTATCTTGAAAAAGATAAACGCGGAGGCCATGAATGGCTTGTTGAATTTAGAAAAAAACCCAATAGCCTCGAAGATTTCACTCTTTTTCTAGATCAAACATTGCGCAAAGTAAATTCCGATTACGATGCAAAACGTTCGCAAGATTTAGCGTTAGTGCTCCCTAAAATTCATTCCGTTGCCGAAGGCACATTTTATAATTGGATGAAAAAACGAGGCAAACTTGGTGGACAAAACAAAGTGCCCCGCCTAAGTAATTCAAGAGAGTATGTTGACGAAATTCTAAGGCATATTACTGAAAAATAGTTGGTGACACCCCGTTGGGGGCATTGACAATCATATAGTTACAAGGAGTTTAGTGAAAGTGGTTTCACTAAACTTTTTTTGTTTATGGAAAAGACAAAAAAAGC
>JBIKRT010000137.1:0-7697 GCA_044349005.1 Cyclobacteriaceae bacterium | reverse complement strand
AAAACTATGGGCATCTCTGGAAAATTGAAAAAGCTTTTCGTATTTCAAAAACAGATTTGCGCATCAGGCCTATCTATCACCGTTTAAGGAAAAGGATTGAAGCACACCTGTGCATTGCTTTCTGCGCATACAAGATTTACAAAGAACTGGAAAGACAGTTAAAGGAAAAGGAAGCGGGCCTAAGCCCAGAGAAGCCATCGATATCCTGAAAACCATTTACCAGATCACCATCATCACGCCTTATTCAAAGCTAAAGGAATCAAGATTATATCTGCCTAACACCGAACAACAAAACCTGTTAAAATTATTCAACATCTAAAACCGTTGACGGGTGTCCCAGCGAGGAACTCAGGACTGTGTGTTATCAACGCTTATCGCAACCTATTTCTCTTGTCCTTTTTTGCCTTGATGCAAAAAAGAACGAAAAAAGATCAAGGACGAAAAATGCTTCCCTGCTCGCATCCAACACACCCCCGCTTTTCGTCCTGCCCAGCGCGCTAATTACTTCGAACAAAATTAGACTAAACTGATTGTTAATAGACGCTTCGTGGCTTGCGATGGACGATACAGCTTCGTTCCGAGCGAATCTCCGCTCGAGCGTTGTCTTTCAGTCCTTGCGTTAGAAGCCTAATTTTCCCGCGGTCCTAGCGGGGGCATGTGGGTGAGAGGAAAATTCAGCTTCGGTGCAAGGACCCGGCCATGCGGCCGTGGAGCAAAAATAAATACTTATTTACTTCAACAACCATTTCTGAAGCTTCTCGCGTGCTTCGTCAGTAGTAACAACCTGGCCCGCGTTGGATTGCTGTAATCCTATCTCTACTTTTTGCAGCAGTATGATTTTATCAAAAAGCTCTTCAACCGAGAATGAGTCGGGCAGCTCCTGAATTGTTTGGATTAACTTTTCTTTCGTCATCATTGCAAAACGTGTTATACAAAGATAGAAAACTTGTTCAATCGTGATTGTAAGATGCAAACCTAATAATTAGCGAACACAACCCTCCTCATAACTCCAACTCAATGGTATCGCCAGGGGTGTAGCCCTTGGTAATTTCGTTGCTATCTTTTTTTTCTTTTTTTAGCGGCTGGCTTTCGCTTGGCTGCGGGCTTGGATTTTGGCTTGGCACGCTTGGCTGGTTTAGCGACTGGCTTAGGTTTTCCTTTGGCAAGCTTGGCCGCTGGCTTGAGTATTCCTTTGGCTGGCTTGGGCTGTCGAACAGGCTTGCTTGCTCCACCTTTACTTTTAACGGATTTAGGGGGTGCTGGATTTGCTCGCTGGACAGGCTTGCGGGATTGGGGCTTTCCTCGAACAGGCTTGGCAACGGCTCCTTTCGTTGTGGCTGCTCCAGATCCTCCTCTAATTTTTTTTTTGGCGACTGAACCGTTTCAGTCACCTCTTCGGCCTCGTCTGCACTGGCAGCCTCTTCGGGCTCTTCCACCGGTTTGATCTTCGTTACTTTGTATTGCGATAACCGATTGCCCAACGCCTTCCAACCTTTCACATCTACAATCTCTTCTAAGTAAACAGATTCTGTTTCCTTGCCTTTGTCTTTGCCCTTTAAAATATCCATTTCTATCTCAGGCGATTCAGCAGTGGAAACATATTCCAGACGACTGCTGGAATGTTCAGAAATAAACAAGAATTCTTTATCAGGCGTAGTAGTCTCGATGGTGAAGCGCTTCACAAAATATTGTTTGCTCTCCCCTTCCCAATATACTGCAGTGATAATTTTCTTTGGGTTAAACTTTTCTACCAACAACGTTTTCTCAGGCTCATAGCGGTTCGTCAAATCAAATGAAGTGATCTTATAAACGCCATTTTTGGTGATGGCTAAAATCTGATCCTCGCTGTTGAACTTACCCAATCGCTTGCCGCGAATTTCTTTGTTCAACCTGCCCGATCCGTTGTCATACCAAAGTTCCAAACCTCCCAATGTGGAGCCTCTCGATTCTTTGAAATCAATTTTTCGCACTGGGTATTTGGTAACTATATTGCCCTTCGAGTTTCTTGCTTTAATTTCTTGCTCGGAAAAATCAAAATCAAAATTCTTTATACGTGCCGTTGTGTTGGGGCTTAGCTTCACTTCCACAACTTCTGCCTCGCCATTAGGATTAGCACTGAAATAATGTACTTTGCTGTTAGGATTGCCTTGATCTAACACATACTCTTTATCACGCGTAATGGCAGGCATAGCAAAGCGTTTGGCATACGTAGTGCCGCCTTTGCCATCGCTGTAAATCAGGTTATAAACCATGCGTTCATCACCCTTTTTCCAAATGCCTACATGCAAAATATCTTTGCCCATGAACACTTTTTCATTGATGCGACTTACCAACGCTTTGCCGTCTTTGCGGATTACGATTACATCATCCAACTCAGAGCAATCCACAATGTATTCGTCTTTCTTCAAGCCCCAGCCAATAAAACCATCTTCGCGGTTTACATATAATTTTTGGTTGTTGGCAATCACTTCAGAAGCCGCCACCGATTCAAAGCTCTTGATCTCTGTTTTGCGTTCGCGGCCTTTGCCATATTTATCCCACAAGTTTTGATAGTAGGCGATTGCATAGTCCACCAAATGCTTGAGGTGATGTAGCGTTTGCTTCAGCTCCTTTTCAAGATCTTTCAACAACTCATCTGCTTTGAACGAATCGTATTTAGAAATACGCTTAATGCGGATTTCCATCAATCGCAAAATATCGTCTCGCGTGATCTCCCTATAGAATTGACTTTTATATGGCTTTAACCCTTTGTCAATGGTTTCAATCACGCCCTCAAATGTGGCCACGTTCTCTATGTCGCGATAAATACGTTTTTCAATGAAGATCTTTTCAAGCGATGAAAAGAGAATTTTTTCCATCAACTCATTCTTGCGAATCTCAAGCTCTTGTTTTAAAAGATCTACAGTCTGATCGGTGTTATACCTCAAAATCTCGTTCACTTTCATGAACATCGGCTTGTCTTCAACAATCACGCAGGCATTCGGTGATATAGAAACCTGGCAGTCAGTAAAGGCATACAGTGCATCGATAGCAATTTCAGGAGATTGCCCTGGTTGGAGCAATACCAATATCTCTACGTCTTTTGCAGTATTATCAATTACTTGCTTTACTTTGATTTTGCCTTTCTCGCTGGCCTTTACAATGGAATCCATCAGCGAAGAAGTAGTAGTGCCAAACGGAATTTCTTTGATCACGAGTGTTTTCTTATCCACCACCTCAATGCGAGCACGCACTTTGATTTTACCCCCTCGAATGCCTTGATCGTATTCAGAGAAATCGCCAATGCCACCGGTCAAGAAATCTGGAAATATCTTCGGATTTTTGCCTTTCAAAATATCTATGGAAGCCTTGATCAACTCGCAAAAGTTATGAGGCAATACTTTTGTTGACAATCCAACGGCAATGCCTTCTACGCCTTGAGCCAATAACAAAGGAAACTTGACGGGCAGCGTAATGGGTTCCTTTTTACGGCCATCGTACGACAACTGCCATTCAGTGGTCTGATTGTTAAACGCGATGTCTAATGCGAACTTCGATAATCGCGCCTCAATATAACGAGGTGCGGCCGCGCTATCTCCGGTGCGCACATCACCCCAGTTACCTTGGGTGTCAAGTAACAAATCTTTCTGCCCGATGTTGACGATGGCTTCGCCAATGGACGCATCACCATGGGGGTGGTATTGCATGGTGTTACCTATCACGTTCGCCACTTTGTTGAAGCGACCATCGTCCATTTCTTTAATGGCGTGCATGATTCTGCGCTGCACGGGCTTCAACCCATCTTCAATGCGCGGAACGGCACGCTCCAAAATTACATACGAAGCATAATCCAAAAACCAATTCTGATACATGCCATCGATGACAATTGCGTGTACTTCGCCATCGTCATTGGGCTCCGGATTGGTATTGATAACGTCAGGTCTCTTACTCATAATTCTATCTTACAACTAATTCTATGACTTCAATTGCTTTACGTGATTAAGCAAGTGACTTAAATAATCTTCTGCTAAAAATTGGAGCGTGTGTAACTCCACGGATGTCTTTCCAGTGTCAACAGTGTTGGCGTAACTAGCTGCATTTAGTTCCAACAACACTTTGCATAAATGCTTATTCAACAACACCCAAAGTTGAAGCAGTGCCTCAGAATTGTACGTCTGATAATTTTGAAACTTCACCCATTCATTTTGCGCATACACAATTCTAGGGTTTTGTTCATACTGGCCTCTGACAAACCGCTGGATGTTGTTTTGTGCGGAATCAATCAAATGGCCAAGTATTTCTTTACGGCTCCACTTCTGTGGATTAATTTTGTACGTCAACTGATGTTCATTGAAACCAAGAAATAACTTTTGAACATCCACAATAGCTGCTTCAATTCCTGCTACAACTTCCTTCATTGTTCTACTTCCTCCACGGGTTCTTCTGCTTTTACCATATCCAATTCTACACGTAAGTTTTCGATAATGAAATCTTGACGGTCGGGCGTATTCTTGCCCATATAAAACTCAAGTAGTTTAAGCAAGTGGCTGTCTTTGCCAAGTATCACGGGCTGCAGCCGGATGTTTTCACCAATAAATCCACCAAACTCGTCAGGCGATATTTCACCTAATCCTTTGAAACGCGTGATCTCCGGCTTACTTCCTAATTTATTGACAGCCGCTTGCTTTTCTTCTTCGCTGTAACAGTAAATGGTTTCTTTCTTGTTTCTAACGCGAAAGAGGGGTGTCTCTAAGATATATACATGCCCGGCTTTCACTAAGTCCGGGAAGAATTGTAAAAAGAATGTCATTAACAACAAACGAATGTGCATTCCGTCTACATCGGCATCGGTAGCAATAATCACTTTATTATAGCGAAGTCCTTCAATGCCATCCTCAATGTTTAAGGCATGTTGCAACAAATTGAACTCCTCGTTCTCATACACCACTTTCTTTGTCAGCGCATAACAGTTTAGCGGTTTACCACGCAAACTGAAGACCGCTTGTGTTTCCACATCGCGCGACTTGGTGATGGAACCACTGGCTGAATCACCCTCGGTGATAAAGATAACGGAGTCTTTACTCTTCTCACCTTTATTATCGTCAAAATGGAAACGGCAATCGCGCAATTTTTTATTGTGGAGATTGGCTTTTTTAGCACGCTCATTTGCTAATTTTTTAATACCCGCAATTTCTTTGCGCTCGCGCTCTGACTGAAGAATACGCTTGAGCATCGCCTCAGCAGTGGCAGGATTTTTATGTAAATAGATTTCCAGTTCTTTTGCTACATAATCGCCCACAAAACTTTTTACCGATTGGCCCTCGGGTGCCATGTTGATAGAGCCCAACTTTGTTTTGGTTTGCGACTCGAACACAGGCTCTTGCACTCTTACGGCAATGGCCGCAATTACGCTTGCGCGAATGTCAGAAGCATCAAAATCTTTCTTGTAAAAATCACGAACTCCGCGAATAAGTCCTTCGCGGAAAGCCGCCAAATGTGTTCCGCCTTGGGTAGTGTTCTGGCCATTTACAAAAGAATAATATTCTTCACCATATTGGTTTCCATGCGTTAACGCAACTTCTATGTCATTCCCTTTGAAATGAATGATTGGGTAACGCATTTCTTCTGGATCTGCTTTCTGTTTTAGCAGATCAAGCAACCCATCTTTAGAAAAAAACTTCCGGGTGTTATAATTAATGGTTAACCCAGCGTTTAAGAAAGCATAGTTCCACATCAAATCATCCAGGTATTCTGGAATGAAATGATAGTTTCTGAACATGGAGTTATCGGGTTCAAATTCCACGTAAGTGCCATTCTTTTCATCACTTTTAGTAATCTTAGAATCAACTACAAGAACACCTTTCTTAAATTCCGCATACTTGGCTTGTCCTTCGCGATATGCCTCTACCTTAAAATAATTGGAGAGTGCATTCACCGCTTTGGTACCCACCCCATTTAACCCTACCGACTTCTGAAAAGCTCCACTATCGTATTTGGCACCGGTATTAATTTTAGACACCACATCGACTACTTTTCCAAGTGGAATACCGCGGCCATAGTCTCGCACAGTAACTTTTTGATCGGTAATCTTTACATCAATGGTTTTGCCATGGCCCATCATGTGCTCATCGATGGAATTGTCAATAACTTCTTTTACAAGCACATAAATGCCATCATCTTTGGCCGAGCCATCCCCGAGCTTACCAATGTACATTCCAGGTCGAAGCCGAATATGCTCCCGCCAATCGAGCGATCGGATACTTGATTCGTTGTATTCAGAATTTTCTTTTGCCATGTTCGTTTTTAATTGCCAGTAATTCAGCGCGTTGAGCCTTATTTTGCGAGTCTATTCCCGAAACTATGGGTTCGCAACTCACGGGCTAATTGCTCCAAAGGTAAGGCATCATTCCACAAAATTTCGGCTAATAAAATAAAATCAGCGGATATCTCCATTGTTGGTTTTCGACCCTGAAACGAGGAAAAATCGCCAAATCCGGCAGTAACAAATTGATTTTCACCAAATCAGCGAAACTTGATCAAACTTGTGGTTTACGGCTAAATTTTCGAAAAAAAAGATAAAACGGCCAGCTTAAGGAACTTACAGCCAGCAATATCAAACTTCCATACACAGCAAAACCCATATTGCTGTAGTCATACCGCTCATTGCTGTTAAAAATGTTAATGAAGCCGAGTGTGATTATGAAAAATAGGTTGAAACAGATAATTAAGCCGCAAAGCCAGACCATAAACTCGGAAGATGGCCTCATTAAGCTAGGAACTAGGTAAACCAACACGTTCCAGATAGCTATTACAGCAATGGAAATGTAGAAAAGCAGTTCTTTTGAAACCCTAACGGCATCTAGCTCACCATATACCACAACGCTTTCCGGCAAAGAGGCATAAACATAAAAGAACACGGCCAACAAGCCAATCAGCGAAAAAAACCAAACTCCCTTAAAAACAGTTTTTACCATAAATTAGAATATCTCCGTGTCCGCGCATCATTGATGGGTGCAAAACTAACCAATAAACACTTCAACCTAAACGATGTTTTTAGAATTGAATTGAACTTTCCTTTCTACCTTTCACCAAATTTCTGTCTATGAAGAGTGGGTATTATTTTCTTTTATTAACTGCATTTGTTGTTTCGTGCGAACGCCCTCTGCCCACCATCAGCGGTTTGGATGGCACTAATTGGAAAAATGATAAAAATGGCTGTAATGGGGCCCGTCAGTCCATGAGCACTGCGCTAGAGGAGCAAAAAACAAAACTTCAAGGGTTGAGTGAAACGCAAATACTCCAGCTGTTGGGTAGACCCGATCAAAATGAACTCTACAAACGCAATCAGAAATTCTATTACTATTGGATTACCGGCCCAGATTGTTCTACCGATTCAACTAAACTAAAACTAGGAATTCGCTTTACAGCGATGGGCATATCTAAAGAAATCTCATTTGATTAACATGAAGTTTTACACCATCGCCTTTTTGTGTTTTTCCACGGTGTGTAATAGCCAACAAATTACTTTCATACCGATAACAACTGGAGTAAATTCAAGCTTCCGCGGATTATCAGTTGTTGATGATAAGGTTGGGTACTAGGCTGATTTTTTTGAACAGGTTAAAAGTAGAGTTTTTTTAATTTTAACCTAACAAAACAGTCAAATGAAAAAGATGCGCTTTACCGAGGCCCAGATTATTGGGATACTCAACGAACAG